>DASVBC010000024.1:0-39109 GCA_036376035.1 Caulobacteraceae bacterium
GCTCCAGCCGGGCGCCGAGGATCAGCAGCATCTTGCGCCGCTCCATCGACATGCTGTCGGGCATGACCAGGATGCAGGGATAGCCCTTGGCCGCCGCCACGAAGGCCAGCGCGATGCCGGTGTTGCCGGATGTAGGCTCGACGATGGCGCCGCCGGGCTTGAGCAGGCCGTTGAACTCCAGCCACTCGACCATCGCCACGCCGATGCGGTCCTTGACCGAGGCGAGCGGGTTGAAGAACTCCAGCTTGGCGACGACCTCGGCCTTGGGTTTGAGCTGCGCCGACAGACGCGGCAGCCCCACCAGGGGCGTGTCGCCCACGGTGTCGAGGATGGAGTCGTAGATCTTGCCCCGGCCGGCGCGGCGGTATCGCGCGGCGTCATAGGTGCTCGGCATCAGGCAGCCTTCCTTTGAGGTCCTTTGCGCGGACCTTAGAGGGCGGCGCCCCCGGCGTTAAGCCAGAGAAACTGAAGACGCACTCACTCGGCGGCCATGACGGCGGCACCGGGACGCAGCAGCGGCTCCAGCAACTGCTCCGACAGCCAGCGCACCACGGGCACGCAAACGCCGTCGCCGACAACGTGCAGGGCGGCCGTGGCGCTCTTCGGCAGCACGTAGCTGTCCGGCAGCCCCATGAGCCTGGCGCCCTCGCGGGGCGTGAGAAGGCGCGAACGGACCTTGCCGTTCTCCACGGTCACGATGGTCTGGCGCGAGGAGCCGCCGCGCGGGGTGCGCAGGCAGCCGGCAAGGCCGTCGGTGCGGACCTCGGCGCGCTGGCCGTCGGCCCGGGTGCGGCGGAAGGCGGCTCCGACGGCGCCTTCACTCAGGCGCTGGCGGTGGGCGGGGTTCATCAGGGCCAGAAGCCGCGCGGTGTCCTTCGTGGGCCGCCAGGGCGCATCCTCCAGCACGGCGGCGAGGTCGGTGTTGCGCCGCGGCGGCTCGGCCAGGCGCCACCACACCCAGTTCGCTTTGAGGGCCTCCGGCAGCCGCTCGAAGGCGCCGCGCACGGCCGGGCCATGGAAGGGACTGTCGCCGGTGAGGTCGCCCCGCACCTCGCGGCTGGCGAGGATGAAGACGCGGGGCCGCGATTGGGGGGTGAAGCGCGCGGCGTCGATCTCCAGCGCGCCAAAGCGGTAGCCCTGAGCGGCCAGCGCCGCGCAGAGCGCCTCGAAGTCCTGGCCGCCGTGGGAGGTCAGGAGGCCGACCACGTTCTCAATGACAATGGCGCGGGGGGCGCGTTCGCCCAGCGCCTCGATCAGGCGCCAGAATCCGAAGAAGGCCGAGGAGCGGCCGCCCTTGAGGCCCGCCCGGGCCCCGGCCAGGCTGAAGTCCTGGCAGGGGCTGGAGGCCCAGGCGAGGTCGGCCTGGCCGGGAAGGTGGCCGGGGGAGAGGTTCCACACGTCCCCCTGAACGATGTCCTCGTCGCCGAAGTTGGCGCGGTAGGCGGCAACCTTCACGGGGTCGAAATCGTTGGCGAAGGCGCAATGCCAAGCTTGCCCAAGGCCGATGCGCGCCATGCCGCCGCCGGCGAAGAATTCGTAGAAGGTCAGGGGCGCGTGCCGACTCATTGCCGCCAAGATATCCGAAAGGAACACGCTGTGCGCCGTTTAGCCCTGTTAGCCGCCGTCGCCGCCCTCAGCGCCTGCAATCAGCAGCCAGAGAAGGCTCCGAACGCCACGCTCGACATCGAAGGCGTCGCCGAACCGGGGACCACGCCCGTCGCTCCGGACGCGCCCGCCAGCGTCGATGGCGCGCCGCCCTCCCCCGGTCAGCCGCCGGCGGGCGACACGGCCGAGGACTTCGCCAGGCCGCTCCGCCTGACCGGCACCGAGCCCTTCTGGGGCATCCAGATCGGTGAGAAGATCACCCTGCAGCGGCCCGACCATCCCGAGGTGGTGGTCACCAACGCCGGACCCACGGTCAACGGCGATGTGGCGGTGTGGAACGCACGCGGGCTGACGATCCGGCTGGAGAAGGGGGTGTGCTCCGACGGCATGTCGGACAACCGCTACCCCTACCAGGCCACGGTGACGGTGGACGGCGGCGAGATGCTGAAGGGCTGCGGGATCCCGGCAAGCCAGTGGCCGCCCAAGCCGCCGGCCTAGCCCTGGAACAGCGCCGGCCAGCTGGCGGCGTGAGCCGAGCCGGCGTCTGAATCGTGCGGAATCGGCAGCAGGGCGGCGATGACGGCCGCCAATGCGGCGGCGGTGGCGAAAGCGGCCTTGGTCCTCATAGCCTGCTCCAGTGAGGCCGCCCCGCCCGACGGGCGCGTGAACCGGCGAATACGAAACGGGTTCCCGGAGGTCGTCCGGGAACCCGTCATTTCTGTGGCGAAGCTATCCAGGAACCTAGAAAACTTCGAACAGGCCCGCGGCCCCCATCCCGCCGCCGATGCACATCGTCACCACGGCCTTCTTGGCGCCGCGACGCTTGCCTTCCATCAGCACGTGGCCCGCCAGACGCGCGCCGGTCATGCCGAAGGGGTGGCCGATGGCGATCGAGCCGCCGTTGACGTTGTACTTGTCGGGGTCGATGCCGAGCTTGTCGCGGCTGTAGAGGCACTGCGAGGCGAAGGCTTCGTTCAGCTCCCACAGGTCGATGTCGTCGACCTTCAGGCCGTGACGCTCCAGGAGGCGCGGCACGGCGAACACCGGGCCGATACCCATTTCGTCCGGCTCGCAACCGGCGACCGCGAAGCCCCGGAAGGCGCCCAGCGGCTCGAGACCCCGGCGCTCGGCTTCCTTGGCTTCCATCAGCACCACCGCTGCGGCGCCGTCGGACAGCTGCGAGGCGTTACCAGCGGTGACGAAGTTGCCTTCGCCGCGCACGGGCTGCAGCGATTGCAGGCCTTCGAGCGTGGTTTCGGGACGGTTGCACTCGTCCTTGTCGACCACGTAGTCGACGATGGACTCCTGCCCGGTGGCCTTGTCGAGCTTCTTCATCTTCACGGCCATCGGGACGATCTCGTCCTTGAAGATGCCGCTCTGTTGGGCCTTGGCGATCAGCTGCTGGCTGCGCAGGGAGTACTCGTCCTGGTACTCGCGAGAAACATTGTAGCGCTTGGCCACGATGTCGGCGGTCTCGATCATCGCCATCCAGAGGGCCGGATGCGTCTGCATCAGCTTCTCTTCGGTGATGTGGTGGCGGTTCATGTGGCCGCCCATCTGCACCAGCGAGATCGACTCCACGCCGCCGCCGACCGCGACGTCCGCGCCATCGTTCATGATGTAGTTGGCCGCCACCGCGATGGCGTTCAGGCCCGACGAGCAGAAGCGGTTGATGGTGGTGCCCGAGGTCGTGACCGGCAGACCGGCCCACAGGGCGGCGTTGCGGCCGACGTTGTGGCCCGTGGCGCCTTCAGGGCCGCCGCAGCCGATGACCACGTCCTCGACCTCATGGCCTTCCAGGCCCGCGCGCTGCACGGCGTGCTGGATGGCGTGGCCGGTCATGGCCGCGCCGTGGGTGTTGTTGAAACCGCCGCGCCCGGACTTGGCCAGGCCCGTACGGGCGTAGGAAACGATGACGGCTTCACGCATGCGCGCGCTCTCCCCAGAAATGTGGCTCGAACAGTCGTTTGAATTCGCGACAGTCGCCCCCGCTATAGGCTTTTGTGCAGCGCAGCGCCAGTTCACGTGAACGTCAATCACTCACGGGCGATCGCGGCTTTCGGGGTCCCGAAGCCGTGGAGGAGGGAGCGGAGCGCCGGGCGACTTGCCCGGATACCGTGGGGGTAGTGGGAGTGTTTCGGCTGATCGCCGGCGCTCCGCGCGACCGTTTTCCCAGAGCCGGCGGCGCGCAGGCGTGTTCTGCCTTTCACCGCACGAGGGCCCTGGACGGGCAGGCGGAAGAACCAACTCCGCCTGTTGCGCAGGTTTACGTCACCTGCGCTGCGATGCGCCCTCTCGCTGAGCGCCCCGGGACGAACCGCTGCCAGGCTCCTTCGACGAAAGCGTCCCCGCTCGGCCGCCGCCACGAACCGCAAAGGGCTGGTACCGGTGCGCCCTCCCCATGTCCGTGGGTGAGGTGATTGTGGGGGTGAGTTGGATGGGGTGGATAAGTTTCGATCTCTCCCTCCCAAACCATCGTCATCCCAGGCCTTGTGCCTGGGACCCAGAATCGAGGCGTGGGCGGGGTGATCGGTTGCGTTGGCCACTTCCCTGCTCACTCACACACCGCCTCGATTCTGGGTCCTCGGGACAAGCCCGAGGATGACGGGGGGAGCGAGGAGACGGGTGGGGATGTGGCCGGACTTCCCCACCCGATCGCTACGCGATCTTCCCTCCCCATGAAGGGGAGGGAGGGCTTTACTCCCCGAACCCTTCGCCGGGGGTGAGCGGGGCCATGCGGATGAGGCGGGAGTCCTCCACCGCCGCCTGGCGGTGCTTTACGTGTTCGCGGTACTCGGGGTTGGTGACCATGGCGAGGAAGGCGCCGGCGTTGGGGTATTCGGCGATGAAGGCGAGGTCCCACTTCTCGTCCGTCGGACCGGTGAGGACCGCGTCCGGGCGTCCGGCCCAGACCTGGCGCCCGCCGAGCGAGCGGAAGATCTCCGCCGAGGTGCGGCCGTACTCGCGGTAGGCGTCCAGGCCGGTCATGCCCTTGCCGTGGTTGGGGTGGCCTTCCGGGTACCTGGCCTGGGCGTTCAGCCGCACGAGGTTGAGCATGTGGATCGGCTGGTCGCGCGGCAGGGCCTTGAAGGCGTCGAACTGTTCGCGCGTCGGGTCGATGTTGCTCATGGCTTCCTCGGCTTCTTCCTGGTCGTGACGATGGTCAGTTCGTCCGGCATTTCGTTGGGATTGTCGCCCACCGGCGGCACATGCTGGCTGAGGATCTGCCCGGTCCGCTCGATGGCCGCCACGAAGCCGTCGGCCAGCGAGCCGCGCTTGAGCCCGCCGACCAGCAGGGCGATGACCTCGTCCCACACCTGATGCGGCGCGGCGGCGTAGATGCCCTCGTCGGCGATGACCTCGGCCCGGTGTTCGCCGAGCGCCACGAACAGCAGCACGCCCGTGCGCCCCTCGGTCCGGTGCAGGCCCTTGGCGATGAACTGCTGCATGGCCGCCTCGTGCACCCGCTCGGCCCGCACGGCTGAGGGCGTCAGGAAGCGCCGCACGCCGGGGATCGACGTGACCAGCGCCGCCAGGACGAACACCACCGCCTGGAGGACGATGTAGGTGGTCAGCGACGACAGCACGGTCGCATCGCTCGCCGCCACATGGGCGATGGTCCAGCCGCCGAACAGGTCCGACAGCGCCTGGGGCCTGAAGCCCAGCAACAGGGCCAGCGCGGGCAGCACGAGCGCCGCGCCCGCCGCCCAGGCGATGGGGGTCTCGCGGTAGTCCGACACCTCATCGGCGACGATGCAGTAGATTTCGCCGGCGGTGGTCATCTCGGCCTGGGCGATGGCCTCGGCGATGCGTTCGTGGTCGGCTTGCGAGACGTCCATCACCAGCCTCCCGAAGAGCCGCCGCCGCCGAACGAGCCGCCGCCGCCGGAGAAGCCGCCGCCCCCGCCCCAGCTTCCGCCGCCGCGATGGCCGCCGCCGCTGCTCATGCCCGACAGGATGATCCACGGCAGCGCCCCGCCGAGCCCGCCGCGCCGCCTGCGCCCGAACATGCCGCGCAGCATCATGAAGATGAAGAAGATCAGGATGAAGATCGCAAATGGCGGCAGGCCAGGGTCGGCCGAGCGCTGAACCCGCCGCGTCGCCTGCGCCACCCGCGCCCTGGCCTCCTCGTCCGGCAGGGCCAGCTGGGCGATCACGGCGTCGGCGCCGGCCACCACGCCGCCTTCCATGTCGCCGGCCCGAAAGCGCGGCAGCACCTGTTCCTGCAGGATCAGCGAGGACAGCGCGTCGGTCAGCAGGGGTTCGAGCCCATAGCCGACCTCGATGCGCACCTTGCGCTCGTTCGGCGCGACGATGAGCAGGACGCCGTTGTTCTCGCCCTTCTGGCCGATCCCCCAGGCGCGGCCGAGCTGGTAGCCGTACTCCTCGATCTCATAGCCCTGAAGGCCGGGCAGGGTGACGACGACGACCTGCCGGGTGGTCTGCTGTTCGAGGGTCGCGAGCTTTTGCGTCAGCTCGGCTTCAGTCGCCGGCGAGAGGATGCCCGCGTCATCGACCACCCTTCCCGTCAGCTTGGGAAAGGTCGGCGCCGCAAAGGCCGGAACCGCCAGCACAAAAGCCAGCAGAACCCCCAACCACCGCTCACCCCGGCGAACGCCGGGGCCCAGGGATTTCCAGCGAAGCGCCGTCTGGACAGGACTGGGTCCCGGCTTTCGCCGGGATGAGCGGAAGAAGGGAAGCACCGCTACTGGACCGTGTTCGTCGCCGGAACGGTCGTGGTCGGCGCCGGCATGGGAGCGGGTCCCGCGCCGGGGGCGGCGCCGTTCACGTTCGGCGCGGCCGGGCGCTCGAAGCTGACCGTCGGGGCGTTTTGCGCGCCGGCGCTCGCCTGGAACATCTGCGCGGGCTTGGCCCAGCGGTGGACGGTCCCGGCCCAGAGCGCGCCCGGGAAGGTGCGGATCTCGGTGTTGTATTTCCGCGCCGCCTCATTGTAGTCGCGCCGGGCGATGGCGATGCGGTTCTCGGTGCCTTCCAGCTGGCTCTGGAGGGCGAGGAAGTTCTGGTTGGACTTCAGGTCCGGGTAGCGCTCCTGGATCATCATCAGACGGCCCAGCACGCCCGACAGCTGGTCCTGCGCCTGCTGGAACTTCTCGAACTGCGCCGGGTCGGTGATGGTCGAGGCGTCCACCTTCACCTGGGTGGCGCTGGCCCGCGCCTCTGTGACGGCCGTCAGCACGTCGCGCTCCTGGTTGGCGTAGCCCTGCACGGTGTTGACGAGGTTGGGGATCAGGTCGGCTCTACGCTGGTACTGGTTCTGCACCTCGCCCCATTGGGTCTTCACCTGCTCATCGAGCGTGGGGATGGTGTTGACGCCGCAGGCCGATAGCAGGCTAGCGACGGCGAGCACCGGCAAAAGCCGGAACACGGACTTCCAGGACATCGGCGGTTTTCCCTCATCTAGACGCGGACAAGCGCGGCCTTGAGAGGAAGATATAGGCCCCTCCAGCGCCTTGCGGGAGACCAACGTTGCGATAAGGCCCGCGTTGCAGGTCAACGCCGTGATGTTCCCGGTCAGCGCGGGGGGGCGATCACCACTTGAACCCGACCCCCGCCGAGCCGCCGAAATGACCGTCCGAGACGCCGAACCCGGCGCCGAACGAGGCATTCCCCCGGCCCCGCGCCTCGTACTTCACCGCAAGCGCGTCGGCGTCTTCGAAGGTGCCGACCCCCAGGATGAGGCCCTTTTCGCCAGGTGCGAGGTTCAGGCTGACCGACGCCATGGCAAGGCTTAGCGCGACGCCGGAATAGGCGGCCCTGACCTGCCTGTAGGTCGCGCCATCGCTGTCCTCCACGCCGTCCGCCATGTTCGTCAGGCGGCGCTCGGCCGAGGGCGCGCCCAATGAGACGGTGTTCGGCTGGGAAGCGATTGAGCCCGCTCCGAGCGCCACCGAATTGTAGGCCGTGGCGCTCGCGCCGGCGCCGATCGCGGTCGCCTGGGCGGCGCTGGCCGTCGCTCCATTGCCCATCGCGCTGGTCTGGGTCGCGGTCGCGGTTGAGCCCGTGCCGACGGCGACGCTCTGTGCGCCGGTCGCGTTGCCGACGCCACCCATCGATGCGAAGGTTTCCTCGACGGAGGACTCGAGCGCGGCGATGGCCTGGGCGCTGTCCACATCCTGCGGAGCCACAAAGCCGGCGACGGTCCAGTCGTAGCCGGCATCCTCGGTCACGATGGGCTCCTGGAAGGCCATCATGCTCGAAAACGGGGCGATGCCGCCGTCGCTGATCCGCACGAATCCCGCGTCGTTCCACAGCTGGCCGGCGATACCGGGGTCGGTTGTCTGCAGGGCGGTCAAGGTCATCGAGGAGGCGGTGACGTCGCCGCTCTTGCCGACGCTAAAGACGCTCGCGCTGTTGATCCTGAGGTTGAACAGCAGCGATTCCGCCGCCGAGCTGGTGTCGGTGATGTCGAGCAGGAACGCCGTCGGCGCCCCGCTCGTGTTCCAGGTCCCGGCGAGGTCGAACATGGCGGCTGAACTGCTGCCGGTCAGGGAGTAGCCTCTGGACTTGAAGGCGGACTGGCCGGCGCTCATCGTCTGGACGAGGCCGCCGCCGGTCGTGAAGTCGAAGCGGTCGATGATGTTGCTGGGGTTGGAGCCGTCACGCAGCTTAAGGATGCTCGGAACGCCCGAATAGACGTTGGTGACAAAGAGCGGCACCGCCCTCTCGGCGGTCTGCCCTTCGTTGTTGATGTTGATGGTGCGACCGTTCGAGCTGCCCGCCTCGTAGCCGACAAAGTTGATCGTCGTGCTGCCCAGGCCCTCCCACTCGTAACGGGAATTGCCGGCGACGTGCACGATGGCGGCGCCACTCTCGATCGACAGCCGGTTCTTGCCCATTCCGCGGATGACCGCGGCGCTGCCCGCCTGCGATCCGATCGGGCCCGTCTCCCAGTAGTAGCGCAGCACCTCCGCAGGCTTCCCGGTGATGGGGTCGATCTGCGAGGTGAGCGACATCTCACCGTGGGCGCCGACAACCTGGATGCCGCCCTGTGATGTTCCTCCCAGCCTTGAGAGGGTCAGGTCGCCGTTCTTGCCAACGGAGAAGACGGAGCTGCCGTTGACCTGCATGTCCAGGATCTTCGACCGGGACGCATGAGACACGAGGTCCGTGATGTTGATCTTGATGGCCGTGAACGGATAGCCGTAGTCCGCGCCCTGCCAGGTCTGCGACAGGTTCAGCATCGGATTGTTCGACGTCGCCACGCCCGCCGAGCCGGTGAAAGGCAACTGCAGCTCGGTGGGCGTCGATTGTGCGGCGGCGGGCCGCGGAACGAGGGGCAGCAGTAACGCCGCTACGGCCGCGGAGAGCCACAGGCGGCGCGCACGGGCGCGAGAAGACGGGGAAACGACATTGTACATGGCATGATCGCTCAGTTGGCGTGGCTATCAATAGTCTCGATCTGGCGCTGATCGAGGTCACGACCGCGCATATGGCGAGTGCGCAACATGAGCGGGCAATGCCGCTGGACGTCCCCCGATCAGGCGTCAGCTAGGCCGAAGACGCTAAACCTCCGTCGCCATGAGGTCCAGCAACAGCCGATGCCTGGCTTCGGCGAGCGTCCTACGAGATCGAGGGCAGCCCCGCGCGCCAGCCGACGTAGGCTGCGACGGCGAGGATCAGCAAGGCGAAGAGGCGCCGCGCCAGGGCCGCGCGGCCGGCGAGGGCTCGGGCGGCGGGGGCGCCGATGAAAGTCCCGGCTACGCCGCCGGTGACCAGCAGGGCGAACAGCATCCAGTCCACGAGGCCCGAGACCGCATAGTTGGCGCTGGTGGCCGCGCCGAACAGGGCTACCGAGACGAGGGACGAGGCGGCGGCATTGGCGAGCGTCATGCCGGTGGCGGCCATCAGGCCAGGCGCGATCAGGAAGCCGCCGCCGATGCCGAAGAAGCCGGCGGCGAACCCGGTCAGGAGGCCGACGGGCGCGAGGCGCATGACAAGGCGCGCGTTCAGCCTCACGGCCGGGTCGCCCTCGCCGCCGGCCTTGCGCAGCATGGACAGGGCCACCGCGGCCATGGCGATGGCGAAGTAGAAGAGGAGTTGTTGGCCGTCCACCTGCTTGGCCAGCGTCGAGCCGCTGAGCGCGCCCGCCAGACCGGCCGCGCCGAAGACGAGCGCGCAGGGCCACTTCACCCGTCCGGCGCGGGCGTTCATGGCAAGGCCGGCCAGCGCGTTGACCGCCACGGCCGCGGCGGAGGTGCCGATGGCCACGTGCGGATCGCTCACTCCGACGGCGTAGAGCAGCAGCGGCGCGGCCAGCACCGACCCCCCGCCGCCGAACACGGCGAGCAGGAAGCCGACCAGCGCGCCGCTGCCAAGCGCCGCCGCCAGGGTGAACGGGTCGATCATCGCCGGGGGGCGCCGACTTCCAGCGGCAGCCCGGCGCGGGCCCAGTTGTCGACGCCGCCTTCGAGCACATAGGCCTGGCCGTCGATGCGGGCCGCCAGCCGGTCGCAGTTGGCGGCGGTCCGCATGCCGCTCTTGCAGGTGAACACGACGTCGGGCGCGGCCTCGATGGTCAGGTGGGCGCTCTCGAAATTGGAGAGCGGCCGCGACAGGGCGCCTTCCACGTGGCCTCGGGCGAACTCGTCGGGCTCGCGGATATCCACGAGGACCGCCTTGCCGACCTTCAGGCGGGCGGCGACGTCAGCGGGGTTCAGGGGGATCAAACGAGCAGTCATGGGGATGCCTCACGTCGGGGGGACAAAAGATCTCGGCCAACGTCGAGACCACCTTCACGGCGGCGGGGTCGGCGATCCGGTACCAGATGGACTGGCCCTCGCGGCGGGTGGCCACGACGCCCTCCTCGCGCAGCACGGCCAGGTGCTGCGAGAGGGCCGATTGCGAGAGACCGACGAGCGGCATGAGCTCGCTCACCGTCCGCTCGCGCTCGCCCAGCTGGCACAGGATCATCAGCCGCCGCTCGTTGGCTAGCGCGCGCAGCAGCCGGGCGGCCTGCCCGGCGCTGGACTCGAAAGCGGTAAGGTCGATGGTGTCGAGATCGAACATGAGGCAGATGTATGCGTTGTTTCTAAATTAGCAAGTACTTATATACAGGTCCGAAAGGAGACCTCCCATGGGCCCGACCGTACAGACCTTCTTCGACAAGGCGACCTTCACCGCCACCCATCTGGTCAGCGATCCGGCGACCGGGGCCGCGGCCGTGGTGGACCCGGTGCTGGACTATGAGCCCAAGGCCGCCCGCCTTTCCACCGCTTCGGCCGACGCCATGCTGGAGGCGGTGCGCGCGCAGGGGCTGGAGCTGAAGTACGTGCTCGAAACCCACGCCCACGCCGACCACCTGTCGGCCGCCGACTACATTCGCGGCAAGACCGGGGCGAAGGTGGCGATCGGCGCCCGCATCGTCGAGGTGCAGAAGGCCTTCATGCCGCTGTTCGAGGAGACCACCGACGGTTCGGTGTTCGACATCCTGGTGGATGAAAGCTCAAAGCTGCCGCTGGGCGAGCTCACCATCGGCGTGCTGCATACGCCGGGACACACGCCCGCCGACGTGACCTACCTGATCGGCGATGCGGCGTTCGTGGGCGACACCGTCTTCATGCCCGACTACGGGACGGCGCGGTCGGACTTTCCCGGCGGTGATGCGGCCACGCTCTATCGCTCCATCCGCAAGATCTACGACCTGCCGGCGGACACGCGGGTCTTCATCGGCCACGACTACCTGCCCGAGGGCCGCAAGGAATACGCCTGGGAGACCACGGTGGCCGAGCAGAAAGCCCGCAACATCCACCTGCGCGAGGGGGTCAGCGAGGCGGACTTCGTAGCCATGCGTCAGGCCCGTGACGCGACGCTGGCGGCGCCGGTGCTGATCCTTCCGTCCCTGCAGGTGAACATCCGCGCCGGGGCGCTGCCGCGGGCCACGGCCGCCGGTCACGTGTTCCTGAAGATTCCCGTCAACGCCCTCGGCGCCAACCCGGCCTAGCCGTTGAAGGCGCGGATTTCGGTGATGATGAGGTCCTGGGTGGCCTCGTCGAGGTAGGGGTGCATGGGCAGGGCCAGGACCGTCGCGGCCTTGGCCTCGCTGACCGGAAGGCCGCCGGGGCCCTTGGGGAAGTGGGCGTAGGGCTGCTGCTGGTGCATCGGCACGGGGTAGTAGACAGCCGTGGGCACGCCGCGGGTGCGCAAGTGGGCGGCCAGGCCGTCGCGGTTGCGGTGCTCGATGACGTACTGCGCCCAGACGGACACGCCGCCGTCGATCACGGGCGGGACCTGGAGCACGCAGTCCTTCAGCCCTTCGGCGTAGCGGCCCGCCACCGCCTGCCGAAGCTCGATCTCCTCGGCGAAGATCGCGAGCTTTTCCAGGAGGATGGCGGCCTGGATGGTGTCCAGCCGCGAGTTCATGCCGACGCGGGCGTTGAGGTACTTGGCCTCGTGCTCGAAGGTGCGACCCTGGAGGTCCTCGGCCACCGCCTTGCCGTGGACGCGGTAGCTGTCCATCCGGTCCCACATCGCCTGGTCCTTGACCAGCACCGCGCCGCCGTCGCCGTAGCAGCCGAGCGGCTTGGCCGGAAAGAAGCTGGTGGCGGTCACGTCGGCCCAGTGGATCGGGTGCTTGCCATGCAGGGTGCAGCCGAAGCCCTGCGCGCTGTCGCTGATCAGCTTGAGCCCGTGACGGTCGCAGATTTCGCGGAGGGCCGGATAGTCGGCCGGCTGGCCGAACAGGTCGACGGCGATCACCACCCTGGGCGTCAGGCGTCCCTCGGCCTTGATCGCCTCGATCGAGGCCTCCAGGTGCGCGGGGTCGATATTGTAGGTGTCCGGCAGGATGTCGACGAACACCGGCTCGGCGCCGAACCAGGGCATGATCTCGGGCGTCGCGGTGAAGGTGAAGGACGGGCAGAAGACCGCATCGCCCGGCCCGATGTCCCAGGCCCACAGCGGCAGGGCCAGGGCGTCGGTGCCGTTGGCGCAGGAAAGCGCGAGCGGCGCCTGGCCAAACTCGGCCAGCCTGGCTTCCAACTCGCGCACCTCGGGGCCCATGACATAGCCGCCGTGGTCCAGGACGCGGGTGATGGCCGCGTCGATCTTGTCACGGATGCGCCGCTGCTGGGCGGCGAGGTCGATGAAGGCGATGCTCATGCGGCGCGGCTCATAGGCTGTGTCGATCGCTATGGCGACTAAATCCCCGTTACGGCTTATTTCTCTTCACCCTCCTCCCTCGAGGGGGAAGGGAGTTTAGGCCAGCGCCTGCTCCAGGTCGGCGATGAGGTCGTCGCAGTCCTCGATGCCGACCGAGAGGCGGATCATGCCGTCGGAGATGCCGAGCGCGGCGCGCTGCTCGGGCGGGATCGAGGCGTGGGTCATGATGGCCGGGTGCTCGATCAGGCTTTCGACGCCGCCGAGGCTTTCGGCCAGGGTGAAGAGCTGCGTGCGCTCCAGCACCCGGCGCGTGCCGGCGAGGTCGCGGTCGAGCACCACGGTGATGATGCCGCCAAAGCCCTTCATCTGGCGCTTCGCCAGCTCATGTTGCGGGTGGCTCTCGAGGCCGGGGTAGATGACCTTGGCGACGTCGGACCGCGCCTCCAGCCAGCGGGCGATGCGCAGGGCGCTGTCGCAGTGGCGCTGCATGCGGAGCGCCAGGGTCTTGAGGCCCCGCAGCGCCAGGAAGCTGTCGAAGGGCGACAGGATGGCGCCGCAGGCGTTCTGGAGGAACTTCACCCGGCCCGCGAGATCAGCGTCGTCGCCCACCACCGCCACCCCCGCGACCACGTCGGAGTGGCCGTTCAGGTATTTGGTCGCCGAGTGGGTCACGATGGAGAACCCGAGCTCCAGCGGCCGCTGGATGAAGGGCGAGGCGAAGGTGTTGTCGGCGACGGTGATCATCCCATGCCGCTTGCCGATCTCGGCCACGGCCGCCAGGTCCACCAGCCGCAGCGTCGGGTTGGTGGGCGTCTCGACCCACAGCATCTTCGTCCTGGGCGTGATCGCCGCTTCCAGCGCGGCGAGGTCGCTCATGTCGACGTAGCTGAACTCAAGCCCCGCCGAGCGCCGCTTGACCTTGTCGAACAGCCGGAAGGAGCCGCCGTATAGGTCGTCGGTGGCGATGACGTGGTCGCCGCTGTCGAGCAGCTCCATGATCGTCGAACCGGCGGCCAGCCCGGAGGCGAAGGCGAAGCCCGCCGTCCCGCTCTCCAGATCGGCGATGCAACGCTCGAAGGCGAACCGGGTCGGGTTCTGGCTGCGGGCGTACTCGAAGCCCTTGTGAACGCCCGGGCTCTCCTGCGCGTAGGTCGAGGTCGCGTAGATCGGCGTCATCACCGCGCCGGTCGTCGGATCGTGCTGCTGGCCGCCGTGGATGGTGCGGGTGGAAAACGCGAGGCGGTTCTTGCCTTCAGTCATTGGGCGGTCCGGCGCAGGTGGTTGATCAGGTCGACGGGGGTGATCAGACCCACCAACTGGTCGCCGTCAACCACAACCGCCACCTCGTCGCGGTCGAACACCGGCTTGAGCTTGTCGAGCCCTTCGTGGACCTGCAGCGTGCGGACATCGCGCGTCATGGCGCTGGAGACCCTGGCGCCGAAGCGTTCGGCCCGGCCCTCGCGCGTGCCGACGGCGTGGAGGATGTCGCTTTCGTCGAGGATGCCGACCAGCTTGCCGTGGTCGACCACCGGCATCTGGCTGATGTCGCCCGAGCGCATGCGGTTGTAGGCCGTGAGGAGGGAATCGTCGGGGCTGATCGCGATGACCCCGCCTTCGGAAAAGTCGCGGGCGATGAGGTCGCGCAGGTCGCCGTGGCGCGGGCGGTCCTCGAAGCCGTGGGCGGCGACCCAGACCTCGTTGAACATCTTGGTCAGGTACTTGCCGCCGGTGTCGCAGACCAGGCTGACGACGCGCTTGGCTTGCGTCTGCTCGCGGCAATAGCGCAGCGCCGCCGCCAGCAGCGTGCCCGACGATGAGCCGGCGAGGATGCCTTCCTTCTCCAGCAACAGGCGCGCGGTCTCGACGCTCTCGCGGTCGGGGATGGAGTAGGCTTTGGACACCAGGTCCATCTGGGCGTTGGCGGGGATGAAGTCCTCGCCGATGCCCTCGACGATCCAGCTGCCCGCCTCGCCGTAAGTCCCGGTGGTCACATAGTCGTAGAGGATCGAGCCCTTGGGGTCGGCCAGCACCATTTCGGTTTTCGGCGAGTGTTCCTTGAAGAACCGCCCAAGCCCGGTGAGCGTCCCGCCCGAGCCGACGCCGACGACCACCGCGTCGATGTCGTGGTCCAGCTGCTCCCACAGCTCCGGCGCCGTGGTCGTCTCGTGGGCCAGCGGGTTGGCGGGGTTCTCGAACTGGTTGGCGTAGAGGGCGCCCGGTATGCCCTGGGCGATCGTCTGGGCCATGTCCTGGTAATACTCGGGATGACCCTTGCCGACGTCCGAGCGGGTGATGCGCACGTCGACGCCCATGGCCCGCAGGTGCAGGATCTTCTCCCTCGCCATCTTGTCGGGCACCACGAGGATGAGGTTGTAGCCCTTCATCACCGCGACCTGCGCAAGGCCCAGGCCGGTATTGCCCGCCGTCGCCTCGATAATGGTCCCGCCGGGCTTCAGACGCCCCTCGCGCTCGGCCGACTCGATCATGGAGCGCGCCACGCGGTCCTTGATGGAGCCGCCGGGGTTCTGGTTCTCCAGCTTGAGGAACAGGCGGCAGGGGCCGGTGTCGATGTGGGTCACCTCCACCATCGGCGTCTTGCCGATCAGGTCGAGGGAAGAGGTGGCCACGGATGGCAGGCTGCGGTCGGTCATGTCGCTCGATGCCGTTACAAATGAAACGATCAGCCCTCGATCTACGCTGTTTGAGGCAGATCGTGAAGGCGCGGGCTGGCCCTGACGAAAAGTCTTATCCGGCGAGGAGGGTTGCCAGCCTTGGCCGCAGGAAGGCGTCGAGATCGCCGCCCTCGAACAGGTAGGTGGTCACCCCTGCCCGCCGGCCGGCCTCCAGGTCGGTCTCCTTGTCGCCGACGAGGACGACGTTGCTCGGCTCCAGGCCCCACTCGGTGAGCGCGCGCAGGATCATGCCGGGGTTCGGCTTGCGGTCGGGATGGTCGGGGTGGCGCAGGCTCTCGTCGGGCGCGTCCGGGTGGAAGGGGCAGAAGTAGATGGCGTCCAGATGCGCCCCCTCCGCCGCCAGGTCCGCCCGCATCTGCTCATGCAGGGCGTGCATCGAGGCCTCGTCGTAGTAGCCGCGGCCGATCCCCGACTGGTTGGTGGCGACCAGCGCCAGCACCCCGGCCTCGTTGCAGCGGCGCACGGCGCGGCGGGCGCCGGCGATCCACTCCAGCTTCTCGGGCTCATAGACATAGCCGTGGTCGACGTTGAGCACGCCGTCGCGGTCGAAGATCACGGCTTTGCGGCGCTGGTCCGGCATGGGCCGAACCTAGACCGCGCGTCGCGCCTCGCCTAGAAGCCGCTGTCATGTCGAGCCCCAGGGACGATGCGCGCGAGGTCTGCGAGCAACTCAAAAGGTGGCTCGTCGAGGACGCCTATCCCCGCTGGGCGGCGGTCGGGGTCGATCCCGCCGACGGCTTCTTCGAGAAGGTGGGGATGGACGGGCGGCCGGTCGATGCGCCGCGCCGTATCCGCGTGGCCAGCCGCCAGGTCTATTCCTTCGCCCAGGCCGGACGCCTCGGCTGGCGGGGGGACTGGCGGGGGATCGTGGAGCACGGCCTGGAGGCGCTGGCCCGCTATCGGCGAAGCGACGGGCTCTACGCGCAGCTGATGAGCGCCGACGGCGAGATCCTCGATGACACCCCCGCGCCCTACGAGCAGGCCTTCGTCATGCTGGCGCTCTTGGCCGCCCAGGAGGCGCTCGGACGCGATCTGGAAGACCAGGCCGCCCTGGTGCGGGAGGCGCTGAAAGCGCGGCTGGGCCGGGCGGACGGCGGCTTTTACGAGGACGTCTCGAAGGCCGGGCCGCTGCGCGCCAATCCTCATATGCATCTCTTCGAGACGGCGCAGGCGTGGACGGCGGTGGGCCGCGACGCCGGTTGGGCGCGGATGGCGAGCGACATCGGCCGGCTGGCCCTCGAGCGCATGATCGAGCCCGGGACCGGCGCGCTCGGCGAGCTGTTCGACACCGACTGGCGGCCGCTGGAGGAGGCGGACGTGGAGCCGGGGCACCAGTTCGAGTGGGGCTGGCTGCTGCTGCGCTTCGGCGCCGCCGAGGCGGCCCTGCGGCTGATCGAGATCGGCGAGCGCCACGGCGTCGATCCGGCGCGGGACGTGGCCTTCAACGCGCTGTCGGCCGATCTGCGGCCCCGCGACCTCAGCGCCCGGCTCTGGCCCCAGTGCGAGCGGATCAAGGCCGGCGCCGCCGCGGCCATGGCCACGGGTGAGGACCGATACTGGACGATGGCGGCCGACGGCGGGCGTGGGCTGGCGCGGTACCTGCAAACCGGCGTCCCTGGCCTTTGGTGCGACAGGATGACGCCGGACGGTTCGATGATCGACGAGGCGGCTCCCGCGAGCTCGTTTTACCACATCGTCGGGGGGATTTTCGACCTGGACAGGGCGCTCGCCTAGTCAAGCTGCCGCGCCCGCGACACAGGCCCGCCGCGATTTAGACCCGGCGAAAAGCCGAAAAAAGCCTTATGATCCGCGTAGTTGCCGCAGGTTCGGATGGGGCGTCTCGCGAGAAACCTGATCATGTACACGTTAGCGGCTCGTACCAGTGTGTCCGTCGCGCTGGCTTCGGTCCTCGTCAGCGCCTGTGGCGGCGGCGGGGGCGGCGGGAGCGGTCCTGGCGACGGGATCACCACGCCGGCGCCGCCGAGCGCGCCCGCCACTCCGCCGCCTCCGCCCCCGCCCCCGCCGCCTCCGGTGGACAGCACCGAGGCCGCGCCGCCGGACCCGACGAGCTCGGAGTACCGGCGAAACTGGGGCCTCGGCGCCGTTCACGCCGACGTCGCCTTCAACGAGCACGCCACCGGCCGCGGGATCACCGTGGCGGTGATCGACACGGGCGTCGATCTCGGCCAGCCCGACCTGCAGGGCCGCTTCTCGCCGGACTCCGTCGATATCAGCAGCACCCGCCACACGCTGAACGGGCCCGAGCGGCACGGCACCGAGGTGTCGGGCGTCATCGCCGCCAACTTCAACGGCATGGGCACCATCGGCGTGGCCTACGAGGCCACCATCCTGGGCATCCGCGCCGACGACGGCACGGCCACCGACTGCCCCAGCGACGGCTGCCAGTTCAACGACTCCAGCCTTGTGAAGGCCATCGACTACGCGATCTCCCACGGAGCCAGGGTCATCAACCTATCGCTCGGCGGCGACACGCCCCAGAGCAACGCCTTCGAGGCCGCGCTGGGCCGCGCCAAGAACGCGGGGGTCATCGTCGTGGCCTCCTCGGGCAACGACAGCGAGGCGAACCCTGGCTGGCCGGCGCGCTATGCGACAGACTCCCGTTTCGCCGGCTACGTCATCGCGGTGGGCGCCACCTCGCAAAACGGCGCGATGGCGAGCTTCTCCAACCGCGCCGGGGTCAGCGCCAACGGCTATATCGCCGCGCCCGGCGAGGACATCATCACCGACTGCGACGGTACCAGTTGCTGGCGCGTGAGCGGCACTTCCTTCTCATCGCCGCAGGTGGCGGGCGCGCTGGCGCTGCTGCTGCAGGCCTTCCCGAACCTGACCGGGCGGGAGGCCGCCGACATCCTCTTCAGGACCGCGGCCGACAAGGGGACGGTCGGCACGGACTCCGTCTGGGGACGGGGCGTCATGGACCTGGCGCAGGCGTTCGCGCCGGTGGGCGCGATGTCGGTCCCCACCCCCGAGGGGGAGGCCGTCATCACCGCCAGCGACACCGCCACCTCGGCCACCGGGCTGGCGTTCGGCGACGCGCTGCTGGTCTCCCATGCGCTGAACACCATTGGCCGGGACGAGTACAAGCGCCTCTTCCGGGTCGATCTCGCCGGCAAGTTCAGGGCCAACGGCGGCGGCCTGGTCGGCACGACCCCCGCCACGCGAACCACCGAAACGGCGGTGAACGTCACCAAGACCGCGCGCTTCTCCCTGGCGGCGGAGACGCCCTACTATCCCGACGAGCAGATGCCCGAGCCCATGCTGCGGTTCGTGCGCGGCGACGCGCCGCAATCGGTGGCGGCGAGGGCCGACCTCGGCAAGCTCAGCCTGGGCGCCTGGTCGGGCAAGGGCGGGGTGACCCCGCCGCCGGCGCCGGGCGGGCGCGATGTCTTCCGCGCCATCGCCTCGCCCAACCAGACGGTGTCGGCGACCTACACCAGCGGCGCCTGGACGCTGGCGACCGAACAGGCCAAGGGCGAGCGCCGCGAATTCCTGACCGGGCGGATGGTCGATGGCCCCTCCTACGTCTCGGCGACCGCCCTGTGGCGCGCGGGCGAGGTGGTCGCGGCCCTGACCGCGGGTTCGATGGACGAGCCGCAGGGCCCGCTCGGCTCGGATGTGACGACGACCTCGCCGCTGGCCATGCCGGCCACGACGCGGTTCACCGCGCTTTCGCTCCAGCGTCCCTTCCGGGGCCTGGCCCTTCGCGCCGACGCCGGTTTTGGCCGCACCAGCCTGAGCAGCGGGATGTTCCAGCTGAACGACGCGCTCTCCAGCCAATGGCGGATTTCGGCCTACGGCGCCTGCGCCTTCAGCGGCTGCTCGCGGTTCGGCGTCGAACTCGAACAGCCTCTGCGGCTGGAGGACGGCGAGTTCTCGGCCATGCTGGCCGATGTGCCCGCGGAGTACTTCGATCCGACCACCTTCTCGATGCGGCGCTGGGACGCCAGCCCGTCCGGCCGGCAGCTGAACCTGCGCGGGGTGTGGGAGCGCGACTTCGAGCACTGGGGCGCGCTGCGGCTGCGCGGCGTGGCGGCGGTCAACGCCGGTCACCAGGCCGATACGGGCCTTGACCTCGGCGCGGCGGTGGACTGGCGGGTGCGCTTCTAGCGACGCTCGGCCGGCAGCCGCTCGACGATGGCCTTCACCTCCTCGGCCCGGTCGAGGGGACAGACCAGCACCGAGCCGCCGTGGACGATGACCGCGACGTTGTCGAGACCGATGGCCGCCACAAGCGCCCCGTCCGTGCGCACCAGGCTGTTGGTGACGTCCAGCAGACTGACCTCTCCGCTGGTGACGTTTCCCCGCGGATCGGCGACCGAGGCTTCGCGGATGGCCTTCCAGGCGCCGAGGTCCGACCAGGTGAAGTCGGCCGGGACCACGGCGGCGCGCTGGGTGCGCTCCATCACCGCGTAGTCGATCGACCTGGCGGGCGCGGCGGAGAAGGCGGCCGGATCGAGGTAGATCAGCGCCGCCTCGCGCGTCGCGGCGCCGACAGCGGCCTCGGCGGCTTCGTAGATCGCCGGCTCGAAACTCGCCATTTCCTCCAGCAGCACATCGGCGCGGAAGCAGAAGTTGCCGCTGTTCCATAGCCGACCTTCATCGAGGTAGCGGAGGGCGGTTTCCAGGTCGGGCTTTTCGACGAAGGACTCGACGGCGAAGGCCCCGTCTCCCAGAGGAGCGGCGGGTCGGATGTAGCCGTAGCCGGTGGCCGGCCGGTCAGGCTTGATCCCGAAGGTGACGATCCGGCCCGCCCGCGCCGCGCGGGCCGCGGTCTGGACCGACTGCACGAACTTGTCCGGCTCGCCGATGTGGTGGTCGGCGGCCAGCATCAGGACGATGCCTTCGGGGTCGATGGTCCGCACGAAGGCCGCGGCGGCGGCGGCGGCCGCGGCGGAGTTGCGGGCGACCGGCTCGACCAGGACCACCGGCTCGACCCCCACGGCCGCGGCCTGGGCCCACGCGGCCTCGGTCATCGCCGGCCCGGTGACCACGATGGGCGCTTCAGCCGCCAGGCCCTTCAGCCGGAGCAGCGTCTCCTGAAAGCTCGAACAAGGGCCGGTCAGCGGCAGGAATTGCTTGGGCGTCGCGGACGTCGAAGCCGGCCAAAGCCGCGTGCCCGAGCCGCCGCAGAGCACCACCGGATGTAGCGCCAATGATTCCTCCCCAAGAATTACTGCGGGCCTGGCTTGACCGTGCGCGGTTGTCTGCGCCGCCTATAGCGCATAAGTCGCGGCCAGAATGAGCGATCTGTCCCCGCAACGCCTCACGCACCTCGAACGCCTCGAGGCCGAGAGCATCCATATCATGCGCGAGGTCGTCGCCGAGTGCGAACGGCCGGTGATGCTCTATTCCATCGGCAAGGACAGCGCGGTGATGCTGCACCTGGCGGCCAAGGCCTTCTATCCCTCAAAGCCGCCCTTCCCGCTGCTGCACGTCGACACGACCTGGAAGTTCAAGGCCATGTACGAGATGCGCGAGCGGATGGCGCGCGAGCTCGGCTTCGAACTGCTGGTCCACAAGAACCCCGATGCGCTGGCGCGCGGCATCAACCCCTTCGACCACGGCTCGGCCGTGCACACCGACATCTGGAAGACCGAGGGCCTGAAGCAGGCGCTCGACAAGTACGGCTTCGACGCGGCCTTCGGCGGGGCCCGCCGCGACGAGGAAAAGAGCCGGGCCAAGGAGCGGGTCTTTTCCTTCCGCTCGGCCCAGCACCGGTGGGATCCCAAGAACCAGCGTCCCGAGCTGTGGAAACTCTACAACGCCCGCAAGGCCAGGGGCGAAAGCGTCCGCGTCTTTCCGATCTCCAACTGGACCGAGCTGGATATCTGGCAATACATCCACCTGGAGAACATCCCGATCGTTCCCCTCTACTTCTCGGCCGAGCGGCCGGTGGTGGAGCGGGACGGGGCGCTGATCATGGTGGACGATGAGCGCTTCCGCCTGCTGCCGGGCGAGACGCCGCGGATGAAGAGCGTGCGGTTCAGGACGCTCGGCTGCTATCCGCTGACCGGGGCGGTGGAGAGCACGGCGGCGACGCTGCCGCAGATCATCCAGGAAATGCTGCTGACCACCACCAGCGAGCGCCAGGGCCGGGTCATCGACCACGACCAGGCCGCCTCGATGGAGAAGAAGAAGCAGGAGGGCTACTTCTGATGGCCCACCAGAGCGCGCTGATTGCCGAGGACATCGAGGCCTACCTCCTCCAGCATCAGCACAAATCCCTGCTGCGCTTCATCACCTGTGGCTCGGTGGACGACGGCAAGTCGACGCTGATCGGGCGGCTCCTCTACGACTCGAAGATGATCTTCGAGGACCAGATGGCGGCTCTCGAAGCGGACTCGCGGCGGGTCGGCACGCAGGGCGGGAACATCGATTTCGCGCTGCTGGTCGACGGGCTCGCCGCCGAGCGCGAGCAGGGCATCACCATCGACGTCGCCTATCGCTTCTTTTCGACCGAAACGCGCAAGTTCATCGTCGCCGACACGCCCGGCCACGAGCAGTACACGCGCAACATGGTCACCGGCGCCTCGACCGCCGACGCCGCCGTTATCCTGATCGACGCGCGCAAGGGCGTGCTGACCCAGACCCGCCGCCACAGCTACCTCGTCAGCCTGATCGGCATCCGCCACGTCGTGCTGGCGGTGAACAAGATGGACCTGGTGGGCTGGGATCAGGAGATCTTCGACGCCATCGTCAGCGAGTACCGCGACTTCGCCGCCCAGATCGGCATCACCGGCTTTACCGCCATTCCGATGTCGGCGCTGAACGGCGACAACATCACAGGACCCAGCGAGGCCGCCCCCTGGTATTCGGGCCCCGCCCTGATGCCTTGGCTGGAAGGGATCGAGGTCGAGGACGACCTGCAGGCCAGCCCTTTCCGCATGCCGGTGCAGTGGGTCAACCGGCCTGACCTCGACTTCCGAGGATTCGCCGGCCAGATCGCCTCGGGCGTGGTGGAGCCCGGCGACCGGGTCAAGGTGTTGCCGTCGGGCCGCAAGAGCCGCATCGCGCGCATCGTGACCATGGGCGGCGACCTGGACCGCGCCGTGGCCGGTCAGTCGGTGACCCTGACGCTGGCCGACGAAATCGATGTCAGCCGGGGCGATGTGATCGCCGCCGCCGGCGCGCCGCCGCAGGTCTCGGACCAGTTCGAAGCCACCGTCGTGTGGATGGACGAGGACGCCCTGCTGTCGGGGCGGCCGTACCTGATGAAGATCGGCGCGCGCACGGTCGGCGCCTCGGTCACCGACCTGAAGCACCGCGTGAACGTCAATACGCTGGAGCACACGGCGGCCAAGACGCTGGAGCTCAACGAGATCGGCATCTGCAACCTGTCGCTTGACCGCGCCATCCCGTTCGAAGCCTATGCCGAAAACCGCGACCTCGGCGGCTTCATCCTCATCGACCGGCTGTCGAACCGCACCGTGGGCGCCGGCATGTTGCACTTCGCCCTGCGCCGGGCCGAGAACATCCACTGGCAGGCGAGCGACGTCGACAAGGCCGCCCGGGGCGCGCTGAAGGGTCAAAGGGGCCGCGTCGTGTGGTTCACGGGCCTCTCCGGCGCCGGTAAATCGACCATCGCCAACCTGGTGGAAAAGCGCCTGCATGCGCTGGGCCGCCACACCTACCTGCTGGACGGCGACAACGTCCGCCATGGGCTCAACAAGGACCTCGGCTTCACCGAGGCCGACCGGGTCGAGAACATCCGCCGCATCGCGGAGGTGGCCAAGCTGATGGTGGACGCGGGCCTGATCGTGCTGACCGCCTTCATCAGCCCCTTCCGGGCCGAGCGGCGCCTGGCGCGCGACCTGCTGGAGCCCGGTGAATTCGTAGAGGTGTTCGTCGACACCCCGCTGGCCGAGGCCGAAAAGCGCGACGTGAAGGGCCTCTACAAGAAGGCCCGCGCCGGGCAGCTGAAGAACTTCACCGGCGTGGACAGCCCCTACGAGCCGCCCGAGAACGCCGAGATCGTCATCGACACCACCGGCCTGACGCCCGTGGAAGCGGCCGAACGCATCGTCGCCTGGCTGGAGGGCGAGAGCGGCTACCAGATCTGACTGGCGCGTCAGAGGTTTTCAGGAAAAGGCTTGGTCGCATGAAACCAGCCGACGTGATCATCACCCTGGCGGCGACCTTCGTGGCGCTGGCCGCCTGCGCGTCCTCGCCTAAAGGCGGTGACGAGACGCTGTTGTCGCTGCGATCGCTCGACCAGCGGGTCGCCGCTGTCGGTTGGCGCCTCGCCACAGCCAACGCCGATCTGTGTCCCGACACGAAGCCGCTGACGGGGCTTACGCTGCATGAGGCGGCCCAATACGGCGGCGCCTCGCGCGCCGAGGCTGTCCGCCGGTTCGGCCTGACCGACGCGCCGGCGATACAGGCCATCGCCCCGGGCAGCCCGGCGGAGGCGGCCGGACTGCGTGTCGACGACATCGTCACGGCGGCGGACGGACAGGACCTGCGCAACCATACCCCCTCGCCAACCCCCACCTTCGACCATTTGGCCAAGGTCTGGCGCCAGATCGACGCCGCCGCCGCCGACGGCGAGGTGGTGCTGGACGTTCGCCGCGCCGACAGCCGCATGCGGGTCGTCCTGCGTCCGGTTCGCGGCTGCGCCTATCTGGTCCAGGTGCGGCCCTCGGGCGAGGCGAACGCCTGGGCGGACGGGCGCAGCGTAACCGTGTCGAGCGCCGCGGTCCGCTATCTGGCGCGCGATGAGGATCTGGCGCTGATCATGGGCCATGAACTGGCGCACAACCTGCTGCGGCACCCCGTGGCCATCTCACGGTCGCAGGAGCGGGAGGCCGACCGGGTGGGCATCTACCTGGCCGCCCGCGCCGGCTACGATGTGTCGGGGGCGGCCGACTTCTGGCGGCGCTTCGCCAGGGACAACTCGAGCATGCGGCTTGGGTTCATCGGCCATCCGGGCGCCTCGGCCCGCGCGAAGGCGGCGGCCAAGACGGTGGCGGAGATCGAGGCGCTGCGCACGGCCGGCGCCCCGCTCATACCCTGAGAGCCAGGACCGAAGATCAGCCTCCGGACAACTCGACGACGTTGAGCAGGTTGCCGTCCGGCAGCCGGATGTCGCCCGGCCTCATGTCACCGGTGCACTCGCCGACCCAGGTGGACTCGATGGTGACATTACGCTTGCCGTTCATCTCCAGGTTGGGGGCGCCGGTGGTGGTGGAGACGGCCGACACCTTGTAGCTGGACTGGAAGTCGCCGGTCGCGGTTCCTTCCGTGATGGTCTTGATGCCGCCGGGAGCTTCGCACACCGAGGCGAAGGTCCAGCTGCCGTCGGCGTTCTGCTTGATGTCGTTGCGGGCGCAACCGCCGCGCACACCCTGTTGCGCCCACCAGGCGAGCTTGTTGTCGGTGGCCTTATCGAGGCACATGTCCATGGGGGGGGCGGCGCCGAGCCCCTCCACCGTCGTCACCTGCCTCCACATCCCCGGCTTGCGGGCCGGCGTCGGCAAGACCCTGGCGCCTTCGTCTTCCTGCTTCTGGCAGGCCACGACCGGCAGGGCGGTAGCCACCACCAGAGCCAACATAAGAGCACGCATCTTCATCTCCTCCGCTTGGCGGTTCTACCGGCGCCCGATGCTGGTGTAGGCGAAGCCGCGGGCGCGAATGTCGTCGGGCTTGTAGACGTTGCGCAGATCGATCACCACGGGCGTCCGCATCAGCAGCTTCACCCGGTCCAGATCAAGCGCGCGGAACTGGTCCCATTCGGTCAGGATGACGAGCGCGTCGGCGCCTTCCACGGCCTCATAGGGGCCGCCGGCGAAGCGCACGCCGGGCAGCAAGGCCTCGGCCTCGTGCATGCCCTCCGGGTCGAAGGCGCTGACCTCGGCGCCCTGCGCCTGCACCGCCGGGATGATCTCCAGGCTGGGCGCCTCGCGCATGTCGTCGGTGTTGGGCTTGAAGGTCAGACCGAGCACCCCGATGCGCTTGCCCTTGAGGTCCCCGCCGAGCGCGGCGGCGATCTTGCGGGCCATCGCCTTCTTGCGCTGGTCGTTGACGCGGACCGTCGTCTCGATGAGCTCGAGCGGGCTGCCGGCGTCCGTGGCGGTACGGACCAGGGCGAGCGTGTCCTTGGGAAAGCACGAGCCCCCGTAGCCTGGGCCGGCATGAAGGAACTTGCCGCCGATGCGCACGTCCAGTCCGATGCCACGCGCGACCTGCTGCACGTCAGCGCCGACCGCTTCGCAGAGGTCGGCCATCTCGTTGATGAAGGTGATCTTCATGGCGAGGAAGCCGTTGGCCGCGTACTTGATCAGTTCGCTGGTGCGCCGGTCGGTAAACACCATCGGCGTCTCATTGAGGTAGAGCGGCCGGTACAGTTCGGCCAACACTTCGCGGGCGCGTTGATCCTCGGTCCCGACCACCACACGGTCGGGGCGCTTGAAGTCCTCGATCGCCGCGCCTTCGCGCAGGAACTCGGGGTTGGAGACCACGGCGAACTGCGCGTCCGGACGGACTTGGCGGATGATCTGCTCGATCTCATCGCCCGTGCCGACCGGAACCGTCGATTTGGTGACGACCACGGTGAACCCGCTGATCATGGCGGCGATCTCACGCGCCGCGGCGTGGACGTAAGAGAGGTCCGCGTAGCCGTCGCCTCGACGAGAGGGTGTGCCCACGGCGATGAACACGGCGTCGGCGTTCTTGACCGCCTCGGTGGCGTCCGTGTCGAACGAGAGTCGTCCCTCGCGGACGTTGCCGGCCACCAGCTGGTCAAGGCCCGGCTCGTAGATCGGCATGATCCCCTCGCGCAGGCGCTGGATCTTGCCCTCGTCCTTGTCGATGCAGCAGACGGTGTGGCCGAAATCGGCGAAACAGGCGCCGGACACGAGGCCGACATAGCCGGTGCCGATCATCGCAACGCGCATCCGTTTTCCTCAGCTTGGGATGTCATCAGGCGAGGCGGTTTCATCACGCCGCCGCCAGATTGCCAACCTCCGTCCGGCCGGCGCCAGCCACAAAAAAAGATCGCGCCGGGTGGAGGCCCGGCGCGATCCTTAAATCTCGAGTGCCGTCAGCCTTACGGGCTGTGCGGATCTTCGTCGTTGTTCCAGGCAGCGGCGAGGACGGTGAAAGTGACCACCCCAAAGACCACCCAAACATAGAAGTCACCACGGCGCTCCCAAGCGGCGTTGGCGGGGGCGCCTTCGCCGTACTGGGCACGGACCACCTTGGCTTCGCCACAGGCGCCGAGCGTCGTCATCGAGCCGGCCGCAACATCGGCGACGCAACCGTCGGCGTATTGAAGCTTCGCATCGCCGCCCAGCGAGAGGACACGGTCCCCGGCGCGCAGAACGGTTGATTTCGTAACAGGAACGTAGCGGCCGTTCTGGCTCACAAGCACCGAGCCACCAACGCTGCTCAGCTGAGCTTTCTGACCAGCCGCGGCCTGGCCTGCAAAGGCCATAAGCGCGACCGATGCCGCCACAGCAATCTGCCGGATCATATTTACTCCCCTCTCTCAACATAGCTGCGACGTCACGTCACAGCCGTTTGCATTACCTCAGCCAAAACACTTTCGCAACAGTCGAGGCCTCCCCAAGGAGCCCCTCGCCCAGCCGCGCGCAAACCTCATAACCCATTTGTGTGAACCTTTGTTCCCAAAAATGATGATTTTGCACGTTAGCTCAAAACGGGGCGTCACATTGACCTCTCAATGATTAATAAAGGGTCGCGTTCGCCGCAGTTCCTCCGGCTTCTGCAACTTCCGCCTCCAGGCGCTGCGTTACAAAGTAAAGGCGCGGATAGGGGGGCGGCCGGCGCCCGCTTCATTGACATCGGGCGCCGCCCCGGCCAACGCCTGCGCGGACATGACTGACCCCCAAGACCAGACGAGCGCCGCCACGGCCGCGACGCTCATGGCGGAGCTGCGCTACGCCGCCGCGCAGACGGTCCGATCGGTCGTGTGGCTGACGGCCCTCGGCACGCTCCTGATCGCTCTTTCCGGCCTGTTCGGCGCCGTCGACCGCCGCCTGGACCTGTTCAACCAGCTCGCGCCGCTGTGGCTGTGCCTTGGCCTGGCGTCCGCGCTGGCCGGGCTGCTGGTTGAGCGGCGCGCGATCAACTGGCCGGCGGCGCTGGGGCTGGCCGGCGCGCTGATCGCGGCGGGAATGATGGCGCCCGAGCTCGCGGCCGCGGCCCGCGCCGATCACACTCAGCCGAGCGGGCGGACGCTGAAGATCATCCAGCTGAACGCGTTCGGGGAGAACCGCCAGCCGGCCCGCACCGCCCGCTGGATCCTCGCCCAGGACGCCGACATCGTGCTGATGGAGGAGGTGGGGAACAGCCCCATCCGCAAGATGCTGCGGGCGCGCTATCCCTACCAGATCACCTGCGCCCATCCCGCCCCATGCGCGCCGATGATCTTCCTCAAGGCGCCGCCGGCGGCCCATGGCGGCTCGTCCATTCCGCCCAAGGCCAACCTGACGTGGGTGACCCTCGGCGGCGAGGACGGCTTCACCATCGTCGCGGTTCACCAGGCCAAGCCCTGGGACCCGATCCAGCCGGAGCAGATCGGCCTGACCGCCGCCCTGCTGAAGACCTTCGACCAGAGCGACCTCGTCGTGGCGGGGGACTTCAACAACACGCCGTGGACGTGGTCGATGAAGGATCAGGACCGCGCCTTTGGCATCGAGCGCCGCACCCGGGCCCTGGCCAGCTGGCCCACCTGGTCGCCGCTGCCGATCACGCCGATCGATCATGTCTATGCCGGACAGGCCTGGAACGTGGACGTGGCCCGGGGTCCCATGGTCGGCTCCGACCACTATCCGCTGGTGATCACCCTCAGCCGCGGGTCCGCCGCGCGCTAATGCGATTTCGGGCGGGAGACGGTTCGCAGTATAGGCCTGCGGGAGCCACAGCCCCTGGCGAGGATTCATGCGCGTTCTGGTGACCGGCACGGCCGGCTTTATCGGCTTCCACCTGGCCCGACGGCTGATCGCCGACGGCCACGAGGTGACGGGCCTGGACGGCTTCACCGACTACTATGATGTCGAGCTCAAGCGCGCCCGCCACGCGCTTCTCAAGCGCCACAACGGCTTTCAGGAGCGGGTGCTGCTGCTGGAGGACGCCGAAGGGCTGGCGCGCGTCGCCGACGAGGTCAGGCCCGAGGTCATCGTCCACCTCGCCGCGCAGGCCGGCGTCCGCTACAGCCTGGAAGCGCCGCGCAGCTATATCGACTCCAACATCGTCGGGACCTTCAACGTCCTGGAGACCGCCCGCCGCTGCCAGGTACGCCACCTGCTGCTCGCCTCGACGAGTTCGGTCTATGGCGGCAACCCCTCGGTCCCCTTCCACGAGACAGACGCCGCCGACCACCCGCTCTCGCTCTATGCCGCCACCAAGAAGGCGACGGAGGCGATGAGCCATTCCTACGCCCACTTGTGGGACATCCCCACCACCGCCTTCCGGTTCTTCACCGTCTATGGGCCCTGGGGCCGGCCGGACATGGCCTACTTCAAGTTCGCCGAGGCCATCCTCAAGGACCGTCCGATCCCGGTCTATAACCACGGCGACATGGACCGGGACTTCACCTATGTGGACGACCTGATCGAGGGCATCGTTCGCCTGATCGACCACCCGCCGGTCGCCGGCCGGCCGGTCGGCGAAATGGACAGCCTGAGCCCGGTGGCGCCCTGGCGCGTCGTCAACATCGGCCGGGGCGCGCCAATCCGGCTGCTCGATTTCATCGCCGAGATCGAACGCGCGCTCGGCCGCAAGGCGCGGATGGAGATGCTGCCCATGCAGCCGGGCGACAGCGCGATCACCTTCGCCGACAGCGCCCTGCTGGAGGCCCTGACCGGCTATCGCCCCTCGACCGACCTGCGCGAGGGCGTCGAAGCCTTCGTCGCGTGGTACCGCGAGCATTATCGCGCCGGTTGAGCCTGGCGCCTTACCCCTCGCATGGGGCTCTGTTATGAGCGGCGGCGCGGAGTGTTGGCTGGGCGGAGCGTGGCGGGATGAGCGAGCCCGAGGAGGGTGCATCGGAGTCGCCCGGCCTTCACCGCAAGGTGACGTTCGCCTTCAGCGGCACGATGGTCATCGTGCTGTTCGACCGCGCCATCCAGATCGGGATCATGGCCGTCCTGGCGAGGGCCCTGGCGCCGAGCGCCTTCGGGGTGCTGACCGCCTCGATGGTCTTCGTCTCGTCGTTGACGCTGCTGTCGCAGATGGGCGTGGGGGCCGTGCTCATCCAGGCGCCGAAGCTCGATGAGCGGTTGCAGGCGGTCGCCCAGGCCAGCGTCTTCCTGACCGGCGTGGCGGCGTTCGCGATCGCCCAGCTCGGGGCGCCGTTGATCGGCGGGTGGTTTCGCACGCCCTATGTCGTGGACGTCATCCGCGTGCTTGGGCTTTCGTGCCTCATGCAGGCGGCGATGACGATCCCGAGCGCCCTCCTCATGCGCCAGCTTCGCGCCCGCACGCTCAGCCTCATCGACCTTATCGCCTCGGCCTTCGGCATGGGCGTCGTCGCCGTGCCGATGGCGATCAGCGGGTTCGGCTACTGGGCGCTGATCGGAGGGGCGCTGACGCAGACCGGATTGCGAACGGCGATGCTGTGGGCGCTGGCGCGGCCGTCGATGCGGATGGTCTTTTCCCTCAGCGAGCTCCTGGCGCTCTGGCGACGGGGTTCGGGCTTTCTGCTGAACAACGTGCTCAACAAGATCGGCGCCGAAGGCGACCGCTGGATCGTCGGCCGCTACGCCGGCTCGGCCCACCTCGGCCTCTATTCCAAGGCGAGCGGCCTGATGACCTTTCCGGCGAGGCTCTACAACGCCGCCATCGACCGGGTGGCTTTTCCCGCCTTCGCCCGCGTGCAGACAGAGGCGACGCGGATGCGCCGGGCCTATGCCGAGGCGCTATCGCTCACCGCCCTCGTCGGCCTGCCCCTGACCGCCGCCCTGGTGTTCCTCGGCCCACGGGTGATCCTGCTGCTGCTGGGCGCCAAGTGGATCGGGGCCATCGTGCCGTTCAAGATCCTGTCGCTGGCCATCTATTTCCGCCTTGCCGACCGCGCCAACATCTCGCTGCTCAAGGGCGCGGGCAGGCCCCTGCTCGTTTCGGCGGCGCAGGCGCTCTACGGGCTGTTGGTGATCAGCCTGTCGGCGCTGTTCATCCATCGCGGGATAGAGGCGGTCGCCTGGGCTGTGGCGCTCAGCGCGGTGGTGGTCAATGCGACCTTCACGACTCTGGCGGTTCGCACCACCAGGCTTCCGCTGCGCGCCCTGATCCCCGCCCACCTGCCCGGCGTCGCCGCCGCGCTGCTCACGATCGCCGTCCTGGCGCCGATCACCTGGGTCGCCAACACGCTCGGCTGGCCGCCCTTCCCGACGCTGGTCGCGGGCGGCGCGGCGCTGGCGGCGACGGGGCTCCTGGCGCTGTACATCGCGCCGCGCCTGTTCCTGGGCGAGGCGGGCTTGCGCGTGCTCCGCGTCTTCGCGCCGGCCTTCGTGGCGAGCCGCTGAGCGCTAGCGCAGCGCGCTGATGTCGCCAAAGAGCGCCCGCATGCGCTCGCGAGCCGAAGCAAGGAAGGCGCCGAGATCGCCGGCCTCCGCGGAGGTCCAGCGGCGCCCGCGCTCGATCAGCCCGGGCGTCATCGCCTCGACCGGGCCGACCCGCCAGGGCTCCAGCCCGGCGTCCTCGATCAGAGCCTCGATCTTGTGGGTGTTCGACGGCGTGGCCAGGAAGGGCGTGGCGGTCGCCAGGCACAAGGCGACGACGTGGAAGCGGCCCGTGATCACCAGCCCGGCCCGTGAAATACGCCGCGTCCAGCCGGCAAAGTCGTCGACCTGCCCGACGATGTCGTCCCAGCCCGCGCGCTCGGCGGTGACCAGCGTCCGCGCCGCGATGGGCTTCATGGCGGCCGCGTAGCGTCTCATGAACTGGAGCGCCTCACGGGCCGAGCGCTTGTGGTGGAAGATGCTCAGCGGCCGCGCGCCGATGCTCCAGCCCAGCCGATAGAGCTCCAGCGCCCGGGCGGCGACCACATTGTCGGTATAGAGGACGGCCTCGCCGCGATCGGCCGGGTCGACCTGCGTCAGCAGCGCAAGGTCGGGCGTGACGCGGCAGGCCACGCCGTGGGCCCGCAACTCCGCCGCGCTGCGGTTGTCGCGGACCGAGACGAGGTCGAAGCCCGCCGCCAGCGCGGCCATCGGCGCGCCGTTGGCTTCCCAGGTGGCGTTGATCAGCGCCGAGGCCTTGCCGCGCTCGCGGGCGTGGCCGGCGGCGGTCAGCAAAATCCGCCCGCGCTCGGCGTCGTGATGGATGGTGCCTTCGCCATTGACGATGACGAGGTCCGCCGCCTCGATCGCTTCCAGCACCGGCGCCTGGTCGCGCCAGTCGAGGTTGGCCGCCGCCGTAGCGGTGATTGAGATGCCGCGCTCGGCGCAGAGGCTGAAGATGCCGCGCACCACCGCATCGCACCCGTGGTGGCGCGAGCTGCGGGTATCGTTGAGGAGGACGGCGCGCACCCCGGCCGTTGGCCATGCGGCCCCGCCCCTGTCAAGCTCGGCGACCTTGCCGCCGCCAGACGAACGGCGTAGCTCTCCGCAGCCCGGCGCCTTCGGTGGGGAATGACCGCGAGCCCTCAAGCCAGCCCCTTGGCCGACCCCGATGTCCTCCAGAAGATCTGGCGGATGGAGCGGGAGCTTGGCCTGCTGGAGCGCACCGTGGCCGGGGTCCAGTACTGGCCGCTGTTTCGCGGCGACCTCTACCGGCCCGGCGGCGAGGCGCCCGCGCAGGGCCTTCGGGATCGCGCCGACCTGCTGATCCGCGCGCAGGCCCGCCGCCTCACCTCGCCCGCCTGGGGCGAGGCCCGGACCATTGTCGTGCCCTTCCACCGCAAGCTCGCCGAGGGGCGCGATCCCTTCACCGAAACGCTGCTGAGCCAACCGGCGCTTGGCCCCTTTCTGGCGCTGGAACTGCTGATCGCCCGCGAGCGCCTGGCGCCGCGGCCGGGGCTGGCGGTGTCCTTCCTCGAGCAGGGGGCATTGAAGAGCGCAATAGAGGCAGTGGCGCGCCACGGCGAGCTAATGGGCGCGATGACCAAGGAGCACGCCGAACTGGATGCCGGGTGGACACAGCTGACCGGCGCGCCGTTTCCGTTGTCGGCCAGACGCATGGCGCTGCGGCTGGCCCGGTTCAAATCCTGGACGGCTGAGTTGCGCGGGCGCTTTGCGGCGACCGGCGCCCGGCGGCTGATCACGACCTTCCACCTGCCCCCCGCGATCGCCGCCGCCAAGGCCGCGGGGATGGAGGTGGTGGAGGTGCAGCATGGCGCCATCACGCCCCAGGACCTGCAGCACCACTACCCCGGCCGCCCGCGCGTTGCGATCTTCCCCGACCAGCTGTGGACGTTCGGACGCTACTGGAGTGAGAGCATCGAGGCGCCGGCAAATTGCCGCGCGGCGGCGGTTGGATCGGCCCGGATCGAGGCGATGCGCCGCGAGGGGCTTTCGAAGACGCCCCGCACGGCGCTGGTCAGCTCTCACCTGCCCAACGACGGGCGTCTGTTCGAGGCGGCGGTCGAGCTGGCGAGAACGCGGGCCGACTGGACCTTCACCTTCCGCCCGCACCCGGAAGAGGACCTTGCCGAATACCGCCGGCGGCTGCCGCCGTTGGCCAACCTTCGGCTGTCGCCGGCGGAGGAGGACGGCCTTCGCCTGTTGGCGAGCCGCGAGGTCCACATCGGCGTGCGCTCGACGATGCTGTTCGAAGGCATGGCGCTGGGAGCGCGCACCATTGTCCTGGGCTTGCCGGGCGCGGAGATGCTGGCCGGCGCCGTTCAGGCGGGGGATGCGTCGCTGGCGGCCTCGGCGGCGGAGGCGGCGGCCATGCTCGACTCGGCTCCGCGAGCCGAGGATGGCGAACGCTACTTCAGTCCGCCGGCCACGGGCGATGAGCTGCTGTCGCTTCTGGCGCGGGGATAGTCCGCGGGATCATAGCCAAAGAGGCTGAAGTCCCGCGCGTAGCGGCGGTAGACCCGCTCCGCCAGCTCCTCCGTATAGACGGGATCGGCCGCGTCGGCGGGAGAGATGTTGGTCGGCCGCACCAGGCGCGTGGCGGGCGAGCCCGGCGCAATGCGGGCGAGAACCGCGCCGAAGTCCTGCTCGAACGTCTCCACCCGGCCGATCAGGTCGTAGGGCACGACGTCCACGGCGGCGTTCATGTGCTGCGAGCGCCAGTGGATGTCGGAACGCCAGTCGTCGATCGCCGTGTAGGCGCGGACGTAGGCGGCGAAGGACGGCGCCTCGCCACCGGCGAAGAGATTGGCCGCAAAGCCCTCTGGATGGTTCTGGTTCAGGCCAAGGACCTTGTCCTTGTAGGCCGAGACCATGCGCTCATAGGGGTTGCGCACGAAGGTGAAGCGGAAGGTCCCCGGCCCCCGCAGCACGCGCCGCGCCTGGCCGGAGTCGAGCTCGTGCAGGCGCAGATAGCCGTCCTTGACGGCCCGGATCGCATGCATCGCGCCGGCGTCCTCGACCTCCACCCCCTGAAGGGCGAGCAGCGCGCGCTTTATGGTGCTATTGGCGGCCTTCGGCACGGCTATGTAGAGAAACGAGAGATCGGGGGCGATGAAGGCGGCGTTCGGATTTCCGGGACCGACCAGCGCCGCCACGCGGGCCCGCGCCGGCGCGGGCGACCGGGCGATCAGCCGCCTCGCCTGTACGCGCATTTCGCGCGCCGCCGCTCTCATCATTGAGGTCGTGCCCGCCACGCCGAAGGTTGGCGTCCGAACCGCAGCGCTCGTCAAGGTCGAAGGATGATCGCCTACCGCCTCCGCCAGCAGATCAAGGCGCTGCCGGGTATGCTGGAGCTGCACGCCGCGGTTCGGGGCAAGCGCGCCGCGGGTCAGCTCGCAAGCCCCGACAAGCTCATCTGCATCGAGGGCTTTCCACGGTCGGGGAACAGCTTCGCCCTGACGTGCGTGCGCGAGCGGCTGGGCGTGCCGCAGGCGCGGATCGCCCACCACACCCACTCCATCGCCAACGTCCGCCGCGCGGTGGGTCTGGGCCTTGCGACCTATGTGATGCTGCGTGAACCCAGGGCGTGCTGCGAGAGCATGGCGCCGTGGGGCGCGGCACGATCCGTCGACGACGCGCTTGGCGCCTACGAGGCCTACCACCGGGCGCTGTTTGCCCTCCTCGACCAGGTCACCATCGTCCCGTTCGAGGCCTTGACGCGGGATCCGGGCGCGTGGCTCGAGTTGGTCGCGGCGGACATCGGCGCGCCGCCGCCCGCGTGGAATGAGGCGATCGCCGCGGAAATCAGCGCCATGATGAAGCGCGGCGACGAGCGGCGAAAGGTTGAGGGCCGTAGGCGCGGCAGCCTGCCCGACGGCGAGAAGTCCCGGACGGAAGGCGAACTGGAGACGCCCTCCTCCCCGCTGCTCCTGCGTTGCGAAAAGCTGCGCGAGGATATCCTGGCCCGCGCGCCGCACACCCTGCGCGCAGGTGACAGGGCCGATCCCGCGCGCTAGAGGCGGGCCTGCCGATCGGGGGAGCCCGCCGTTTCGATGAAGTTCTCGATCGTGACCGTCTCGTTCAACCAGGCGGCTTACCTGGAAGATGCGATCCGGTCGGTCCTCGACCAGGACTACCCCAACCTCGAGTACATCGTCGTCGATCCCGGCTCGACCGACGGCAGCCGCGAGATCATCGAGCGCTACCGCGACCGCATCGACAAGATCATCTACAAGCCCGACAGCGGCGCGGCGGAAGGCCTCAACAACGGCTTCGCCGTGGCGAGCGGCGACATCTACGGCTTTCTCAACTCCGACGACGTGATGCTGCCGGGGGCGCTCAGCCGGGCGGCCGAGGCGTTCCGCGCCCATCCCAAGGCCGACTTCATCATCGGCCATACCAAGCTGATCGACGCGGAGGGGAAATGGGTGCGCAACTCCTACTCCGACGCCTTCAACCGCAAGGCGTTCGCCTACCAGGCCTGCGTGATCTGCCAGCAGTCGACCTTCTTCAAGGCGGAGATCTTCAAGCGCTCGCGCGGCTTTAACCCCGGCAACAAGATCGCCTGGGACGCCGAGCTGTTCCTGGACCTGCTGGAAGACGCGAAAAGGCCGATCCTGGTCGACGCCTTCCTGAGCGCCTTCCGCGTCCACGCCGAGGGGATAACCGGCGCAGCGAAGATGCGGCCGCTGCTGATCAACTTCGAGCGGTCCAAGTTCCAGAGGATCATGGGCCGGCCGTGGCGGTGGTGGGACAACGCCGTGGCCGTCGCCTATCTTGTCCGCAAGTACCTGCTGGAGCCCCGTTCCTTCTGGCACCGGCTGCGGTATGGGTCGATCTACGGGCGCTACTCCCGCAAGGCCCTGAAGAAGCGCTCGCGGTCCTGAGGGCCTTCAGCGAGCAGAACCAGGGGGGTCTTGCCGTTGACGCTGGGGACGGCATCCCGCAATAGCGACGCCACAATGACGAAGACCGCACTCATCACGGGAATCACCGGCCAGGACGGCGCCTACCTGGCCGAGCTGCTGCTGTCGAAGGGCTATCTGGTCCACGGCATCAAGCGCCGGTCCTCGTCCTTCAACACCGAGCGCATCGATCACCTCTATGAGGACCCGCACGTCTCCAATCCGCACCTGCGGCTGCACTACGGGGACATGACCGATGCGACCAACCTGATCCGTATCGTGCAGGAGACGCAGCCGGACGAGATCTACAACCTCGCCGCCCAGTCCCACGTGCAGGTCAGCTTCGAGACAGCCGAATACACCGCCAACGCCGACGGCATCGGCACACTGCGGCTGCTGGAGGCCATCCGGTTGCTGGGCCTGAGCCAGAAGACCCGCTTCTACCAGGCCTCCACCTCCGAGCTTTACGGGCTGGTGCAGGCCGTGCCGCAGTCGGAGACGACGCCCTTCTACCCGCGCAGTCCCTATGCGGCGGCCAAGCTCTACGCCTACTGGATCACGGTGAACTACCGCGAGGCCTATGGCATCCACGCCTCCAACGGCATCCTGTTCAACCACGAGAGCCCGATGCGCGGCGAGACCTTCGTCACGCGCAAGATCACCCGCGCGGTCGCGGCGATCAAACTGGGCATGCAGGAGCGCCTCTATCTCGGCAATCTCGACGCCAAGCGCGACTGGGGCCACGCCCGCGACTTCGTCGAGGGCATGTGGCGCATCCTCCAGCAGGACAAGGCGGACGACTACGTGCTGGCCACGGGCGAGACGCGCACCGTGCGGGAATTCGTCGAGGCCGCGTTTGCGCGGGCCGGCATGACGATCGGCTGGCGCGGCGAGGGTGTGGCCGAGGAGGGCGTGTGCGCCGAAACGGGCAAGGTGCTGGTCTCGGTCGACCCGCGCTATTTCCGGCCCACCGAAGTTGATCTGCTGATCGGCGACGCCACCAAGGCCCGCACGGTGCTGGGCTGGAAACCCGCCACCCCGTTCGACGAACTCGTGCGCGAAATGGTCGATAGCGACCTTGAGGTCGTCGCCAGGGAAGCGCGGCGCAACGACCATGGCTGAGACGCTCGACCTTACGGGCCTGAAGGTGTTTGTGGCCGGCCATCGCGGCATGGTGGGCCGCGCCCTGGTGCGCCGCCTCGAGCGCGAGGACTGCGCCATCCTCACCGCCACCCGCGAGGAGGCCGACCTGACCCGGCAGACCGAGGTCGAGGCCTGGATGGCGGCCCACAAGCCGGACCTCATCTTCCTGGCGGCGGCCCGGGTCGGCGGCATCCTGGCCAACGCCAGCTACCCGGCCGACTTCGCCTACGACAACATGATGATCGCCGCCAACGTGATCGAGGCGGCGCGCCAGACGGGCGCTCGGAAGCTCGTCTTCCTCGGCTCGTCCTGCATCTACCCCAAGGAAGCGCCCCAGCCGATGCCCGAGAGCGCCCTGCTCACCGGTCCGCTGGAGCCGACCAACGAGTGGTACGCAATCGCCAAGATCGCGGGCATCAAGCTGGCCCAGGCCTACCGCCGCCAGCACGGCTGCGACTTCATCTGCGCCCAGCCGACCAACCTCTATGGGCCCGACGACAACTTCGACCTCAACGCCAGCCACGTCGTGCCCGCGCTCATGCGCAAGGCGCACGAAGCCAGGCTGAGCGGCGCGCCGTCGATGAGCGTGTGGGGGTCCGGCCGGCCGCAGCGCGAGCTGCTGCACGTGGACGACCTGGCCGACGCCCTCGTCCACCTGGCGCGCGTCTATTCGGACGAAGAGATCGTCAACGTCGGCAGCGGCCAGGAAGTCACCATCGCCGAGCTTGCCCACATGATCGCCCGCGTCGTCGGCTTCGGCGGCGAGCTGGAATTCGACGCCTCCAAGCCCGACGGCACGCCCCGCAAGCTGGTCGATGTGAGCAAGCTGACCGGCCTTGGCTGGCGCGCTTCCATCGGCCTTGAGCAGGGTCTGGCCGAAACCTACAACTGGTTCCGCACTCACATCGCCGATGCCCGCGGCGTTTCCCAAAGGATGGCTGGCTGATGGCTCGCGTCTACGAGAGCAGGAAACGGATACTGGTTACGGGCGGGGCCGGATTCCTCGGCTCCCACCTGATCGACCGGCTGCTCGACCAGGGGCACGAGGTGCTGTGCGTGGACAACATGTACACGGGCACCAAGCGCAACATCGACCACCTGAACGGCCACCCGCGCTTCGAATTCCACCGCCACGACATCTGCTTTCCGCTGTTTGTCGAGGTGGACGAGATCTACAATCTCGCCTGCCCGGCCTCGCCGATCCACTACCAGCACGACCCGGTGCAGACGACCAAGACCTCGGTGATCGGCGCCATCAACATGCTGGGCCTGGCCAAGCGCCTGCGGGTGAAGGTGTTCCAGGCCTCGACCTCGGAGGTCTATGGCGACCCGTCCATCAGTCCCCAGCCCGAATCCTACTGGGGCAATGTCAATCCGGTGGGACCCCGCTCCTGCTACGACGAGGGCAAGCGCTGCGCCGAGACGCTGTTCTTCGATTACCGCCGCCAGCACAACCTCGAGGTCAAGGTGGCGCGGATCTTCAACACCTATGGCCCGCGGATGCATCCGAACGATGGGCGGGTGGTCTCCAACTTCATCGTCCAGGCCCTGAAGGGCGAGCCGATCACCATCTACGGCGACGGGTCCCAGACCCGGTCCTTCTGCTACGTCGACGACCTGATCGACGGCTTCCTTCGGCTGATGGCCTCGGACCCGGACGTCACCGGGCCGGTCAACCTCGGCAACCCCGGCGAGTTCAGCATGATCGAGCTCGCCGAGCTGATCCTGGAGATCACCGGCAGCCGCTCGAAGCTGGCGCACCTGCCGTTGCCGGCGGACGATCCCAAGCAGCGTCGTCCGGACAACAGCATCGCCCAGGAGGTGCTTGGCTGGGAGCCCAAGGTCCAACTCCGCGAGGGCCTGGCGCGCACCATCGAGTACTTCGAAACGCGCCTTTCCGAAGCTTCGAGCTAACTTTTCAGTGGGGAACCTCCGTCCTTTGGCCGGCACATCACCGAAGTTGTACGTTCAATACGGCTGCGGGCTTTCGGCCCCCGATGGCTGGCTGAACTTCGACGCCTCGCCGACCCTGCGCCTCCAGCGCCTTCCGCTGGTCGGGCGGCTGCTTACCCGCGGCCGCGTGCGCTTTCCGGAGGCTGTGCGCTATGGCGACATCACCCGTGGCCTTCCGCTTGCAGACGGCG
>DASVBC010000038.1:0-33264 GCA_036376035.1 Caulobacteraceae bacterium
GCCTCATTGACCGATGATCCGTTTGACGGCGGCGATGAGTTCGCCGCGCGGGATGGTCTGCTGGCCGGGGCGCTCAGCGCGCCACTCGGCGTTGTCGGTAACCCCGGCGGCCAGTTCGCGGCCGAGGTCGAGGTCCTTCACAGTGACCGTACCGGCCGCGATCTCGTCCTCGCCGATGATGACGGCGGCGGGGGACAGACGCCGGTCGGCGTACTTCATCTGCGCCTTCATGCCCGAGGCGCCGAGGTAGACCTCGGCCGGGACCCCCGCGCCGCGCAGCTCGGCGGCGACGGCGAAGTAGTCGGCCATGCGGTTCTGGTCGAAGGCGATGACCACCACCGGGCCGCGCTGCTCAGCCCCGATCCCCTGCCCGGCCGCCTTCAGCGCCGCCGCCAGCCGCGACACGCCGAACGAGAAACCGGTCGCCGGAACCCGCTCGCCGGTGAAGCGTGCGACCAGGTCGTCATAGCGGCCGCCGCCGCCGACCGAGCCGAAGCGTTCGCCGCCGGTCTCGATCAGCAGCTCGGCCTCATAGACGGGGCCGGTGTAGTATTCGAGGCCGCGCACGACGGAGGGGTCGAAGGTCGCCTGATCTTCGCCCACGCCAAGGCCGCGAAGCGCGGCGTCGATCTTCGCCAGTTCTTCGAGGCCCGCATCGCCCTCCGCCGAGCCGCCGACGACGCCCGAGAGACGGTCGAGGACCTCGGCGCGGGCGCCACCCACCGCGCCGACAAAGGCCAGGACGGACTCGGCGGCTTTCGCTTCCAGACCCGCGCCCTTGGTGAAGGCGCCGGACTCGTCCTTGCGGCCTTCGCCCAGCAGCAGCGTCACGCCCTCGACGCCGAGGCGATCGAGCTTGTCCACGGCTCGCAGCACGGCGAGCTTCTGGCCATCGGTGGTGACCCCGGCGGCGGTCAGCAGGCCGTTGAGGAGCTTCCTGTTATTGATCTTCAGGACCGCCGCGCCCTTGGGCAGGCCCGCCGCCTCCAGCCCAGCCGAGGCCATGGCGATGATCTCGGCGTCGGCTTCCGGGCGCGCGGAGCCGACGGTGTCGGCGTCGCACTGGATGAATTCGCGGTAGCGGCCGGGGCCGGGCTTTTCGTTGCGCCAGACCGTGCCGACCGCGTAGCGGCGGAAGGGCTTGGGCAGGGTCTCCCAGTTCTGGGCGGCGAAGCGGGCGAGCGGCGCGGTCAGGTCATAGCGCAGCGCCATCCACTGCTCGTCATCGTCCTGCAGGGCGAAGACGCCTTCGTTCGGCCGGTCGCTGTCGGGCAGGAATTTCCCCAGAGCATCGGCATACTCGAACGCGCCGGTGTCGAGGGGTTCGAAGCCCCAGCTCTCATAGACCTTCGAGACCGCCTCCACGATGGAGCGCTCGGCGCGGATGGTTGGGCTGCGCTTATCGGCGAACCCGCGGGGGACGCGGGCCTCGGGGCGGTAGGTGGTCGGATCGTCGGTCATGGTGCGCGGCGCTTACTAGGGTTGGTGGGAGGCGGCAAGGAAGGGCCGCTGACACCAGCGAGCCCCTCCGCGCGGCGGGGCTCGGGTCGGGATCGCTTTAGGCCAGCCGCTCCCGTCCCGTCCCCGCGAGGACGTGGTGATGATGGCCGTGGTGGTGCGCGATCTGCGTCATGGCGGGCGGGGATATACGGGAAAGATTGCGCAAACGCTAGCGCTTGAGACGGGCGATGAGGGCGGCGGTCGAGGGATCGTGCGGCTTCGCGGGGCCGCCGATGAGCTCTTCGAGGATGCCGGTCGCCAGCTTCTTGCCGAGTTCGACGCCGAACTGGTCGAAGCTGTTGATCTCCCAGATGACGCCCTCGACGAAGGTCTTGTGTTCGTAGAGGGCGATGAGGGCGCCGAGCGTTCGGGGCGTCAGGCGGTCCAGCAGGATCATGGTCGAGGGGCGGTCGCCCTCGAAGACGCGGTGCGGCTCGGGGGCGTCCGGCTGGCCGACCATCAGGGCTTCGGCCTGGGCGATGACGTTGGCGAGCAGCATCTGGTGCATGCCGGCGGGGCCTTCGTCGGTTCTGGCGACGGCGATGAAATCGACGGGGATGATGTCGGTCCCCTGGTGCAGCAGCTGGAAGAAGGCGTGCTGGCCGTTGGCGCCAACCTCGCCGAACACGCTGGCGGCGGTGGGGCGCGGGACGGGGCGGCCATCGGCCGTGACCCGCTTGCCGTTGGACTCCATCTCCAACTGCTGGAGGAAGGCGGGCAGGAGGCGAAGGCGCTGGGCGTAGGGGACGACGGCGCGGATGGGGCGGCCCAGGCCGTTGCGGTTCAGGATGTGGGCGAGCGCGAGGAGGACGGGGGCGTTCTTCTCCAGCGGCGCCGTGGTGAAGTGGGCGTCGAGGTCGGCGGCCCCGTGCAGGAATTGCTCGAAGACCTCCCAGCCCAGCGCGATGGCGCAGGACAGGCCCACGGCCGACCAGACCGAGTAGCGGCCGCCCACCCAGTCCCAGAAGGCGAAGACGCGATCCTCGGGCACGCCGAACTTCACCGCTTCGGCGACGTTGGCCGACACGGCGGCGAAATTGGCGCCCGCATGCCCGCCGAGCCATTCGCGGGCGGCGCGGGCGTTGGCCATGGTCTCCTGGGTGGTGAAGGTCTTGGAGACGGCGATAACCAGAGTGGTGGCGGGGTCGAGGCCGGCGGTCGCTTGCGCGAATTCGGCGCCGTCGACGTTGGCGACGAAGCGTAGGTCGATCTTTGGGCCAAGCGGCTTGAGGGCTTCCCAGACGAGGCGGGGGCCGAGGTCCGAGCCGCCGATGCCGATGTGAAGGATGGTGCGCACGTCACCGGCGGCGATCTCCCGCGCGAAGGCCCGCATCTTCGCGCGGCCCGCCTCCACGGCGGCGGAGACGGGCTGGCCCTTGGCGGAGAACTGGGCGCCGTCGGGGGCGCGCAGGGCGGGGTGTAGGACGGCGCGGTCTTCGGTGACGTTGACCGCCTCACCGGCGAACAGGCGGTCGCGGGCGGCTTCGACGCCGCTGTCCTTGGCGAGGGCCAAGGCGGCGTCGAAGGCGGCGCGGTCCCAGGGCTGTTTGGAGAGGTCGAGGGTCAGGCCGGCGGCCTCCACGGTCAGGCGCTCCAGGCGGCCCGGTTCGGACGCGAAGAGATCGACGATCCGCTTGCGCCCCGCCGCCTTGGCCGCCTGTTCGAATCTTTCCCAGTCAGCCATTGGCCGCCTCCCTCAGCGCCTGCGCCACCATGCCGGACGTCAAAAGCTGCGGCAGGGATTTCGGTTCTCCGCCGCCCGCCGGATAGACCAGATAGAGCGGCACGCCCGCGCGGCCATGCTCGGCCAGCGCCTGTGCGATCGCCGCGTCGCGGTTGGTCCAGTCGGCGGTCAGATAGACCGCGCCGGTCGCCGCGAAGGCATCGGCGGCTTCCTTGGTGGCCAGCGCCGCGCGCTCGTTGACCTGGCAGGTGATGCACCAGGCGGCGGTGAAGTTGACCAGCACGGGCCTGCCCTCGGCGCGCAGCCGCGCCACGCGCTCGGGAGACCAGGCCTCGCCGGCCAGTTCGGCGGTCTCGGCGGGGCGGGCGTAGGGCGGGACCGTCACCACCACGAAGGCGGCGACGACGCCCAGCGCGGCGAGGCTCATCAGCGTGAAGCGGGCGCGGCTGTCGCTGCGGCGCTGGCCAAGGCCGAACAGCCAGGCGGCGATGGCGACGGCGAGGCCCGCGGCGAGCAGACGCGCGAGCCCGGTGTCTCCGCCCTGCCGCGAGAGCACCCACACCAGCCAGGCGACAGCCGCGTACATCGGGAAGGCGAGCGCGCGGCGCAGGGTCGCCATCCACGGACCGGGCGGCGGCAGCTTGCGGAACAGACTCGGAGCGAACGACAGCGCCACGAACGGCAGCGCCAGGCCAAGCCCCAGGAAGGCGAAGACCAGCAGGGCCTCGGGCGCGCTGCGGGTCAGGGCGACACCGATGGCCGAGGCCATGAACGGCGCGGTGCAGGGGGCGGCGACCACCACCGTCAGCGCCCCGGTGAAGAAGGCGCCGGCCAGTCCCTGCCGCGAGGCGAGGCCGCCGCCGAACCCCTGGATCGAGGTCCCGACCTCGAACACGCCCGACAGGTTCAGGGCCACCAGCAGCATGATCAGCGCCAGCGCCGCGACGACGGCCGGCGACTGCAGCTGGAAGCCCCAGCCGACCGCCGCGCCCGCCGCCTTGGCCGCGATCAAGGCTCCAGCGAGAGCGACGAAGGTGACGAGCACGCCGGTGAGGAAGGCCATCCCCTGCATGCGCGCGCCCCGCGCCTCGTGCGCGTGACCGGCCAGCGCCGCGGCCTTCATCGACAGGATCGGGAAGACGCACGGCATCAGGTTGAGGATCAAGCCGCCGACGAAGGCGAACAGAAGCGTCAGCGGCAGGCCCTGGCGCCCGGCCGGCGCGGTCGGCGGGCCAAGACCCGACGCGCCCGGCGGCGGCGGACCGGGCGTGGCGGTGACTTCATAGGCGCGGCCCTCCAGCGCCAGCACCCCGGAAAGTTCGGCCGGCGGTGTCCCCTGCTCGAAATCGTAGCCGGGGGTGAGCGCCAGGGTCAGACCCTCGGGCCCGCGCTCAACGAGCTGGGGATCGCGGTGGCTGATGACCTTGCCGGAGAAGGGGAAGAAGTAGGCGCCCGCCATGTCCGCGCCCTTCAGAGGCGCGCCGGTGATGGCAAGCCGGACCTTGTCGCCCTCTTGCCGGAAGGTCGCGGTGAGGCCCGCGGGCTTGGGGGCGGCGGCGAGCGTTGCGGCGATCGCCTCGTTCCAGCGCGGGTTCGGCTTCGGCTCGGCCGCGACGGGCAAGGCCAGCGTGAGCACCGCGTCTTCGGGCACACAGATGTCGGCGCAGACGAGGAAGGCGGCGGCGACCTTGATCTGGGCCGTCGCGCCGGGCCTGGCGTCGGCGGGGACCTCGACCGGAACCGGCAGCAGGACCTCGCCTTCGTAGGCGTAGACCGCCAACTGGACGGGCGGCTTGCCTTCCAGCAGGCGCTTTGGGGCCGGCCAGACGATGTCGCCCGCTTTCCAGCCGGGCGGCAGGGTCCAGGCCAGCTTTGTGCCTTCGCCCGCGTCGCCCGCATTCCTCCAGTAGGTGTGCCAGCCCTTGTCGATCTTCTGGCGCACGGCCAGCCAGGCGACGGCGCCGGGCGCGACGGCGGCTTCTTGCGAGACCAGCTCGGCCTGGATGTGGCCAGTGTCCACCGCCTGCGCCCGCGCGGCGCCGGTCAGCGCCAGCACGCCTGCGAGCGCCGCGGCGAGGTTTCGGAGGAAGCTGTGCATCGACGCAGCTATATGGCGCCCTGTAGCATCGCACACCACTGACGCGGAGAATCGGATGCCCGCCCCCTTCGACGACATCGCCATCGGCCAGGTCGTTCACCTGGGCAGCGCGGAGGTGGACGAGGAGGCGCTGACGCTGTTCTGCGCCGACTTCATGCCAGGCTGGGACGTCAGCCGCGGCGCGCCCGACTGCCTGACCTTCGCCATCTGGTCGCGGCTCGACCAGGAAGCCTCGGAGGGCTGGCCGCAGACCAAGCGCGTGGGCGTCGACGCCCTGCGCTGGATGCGCAACCCGCCGGCGGGCGAGAAGCTGCGCGGGCGCATGACGGTGATGGGCAAGGACCCGGTGGGCGAAGGCAAGGGCATCATCATCGCCCAGCACGACCTGCTCGACGAGGAAGGGCGCCTCGTCTTCTCCTGCCTGACGCGCAGTGTGTTCAGCCGCGCATAGCAAAAGGGCGGCCCATCCGGACCGCCCTTCAGCACGCATGTGGCGTCGGCTACTGCAGGTTCGCGGCCTGCGGGCGGTTGCGGTCCATGGAGATGGCGATCAGGCGGTCCCAGCCGACCAGCGAGGCCAGGTGGTTGTAGATCTTCTCCAGGGCGCCCGAGGTGTGCAGCTCGTGCACCTTCTCGGCCGGCAGGGCGCGGAGCTTCTCTTCCGAAACGCCGAAGTAGTCGGCCAGCTGCTGAGGCTCGCCGGCCGTGCCGTCGGGGTTCATCGGGGTGAACAGGGCGCGCTTGGTTTCGAAGAGGTCCAGCTCGGTCAGCAGGTTGACGAACTGCTCGGTGCGCCGGCGCTCGGTTTCGAAGTCCTCGCAAAACTTGATGGCGTTGGCGGTGTATTCGCTCGGCTCGCCGTCCTCCTTGAAGAGCGGCATGTCGAAGCCCTTGTCCTTGAAGATCTCGGCGTCGCGCTCGATGCAGACGATCATCCGCTGGGCCTGCTCGTCGTTGGCCAGCACGAAGGGATAGCGGCGGATGTAGGCCGGGATGTACTGGCCGACCTGGAAGGTCCCGTCGTCGTTGACGAACATGTTCTGGCCGGCGTTCAGGCCCATCACGGCCAGCGGCTGCTTGTTCTCGCCCGCGAAGATGATCGGGTAGGAGACCGCGGCGAGGCCGAACTCGGCGACCGTCAGCGGCACGACGTGGCCGGCGCGGGCGAAGCCGAACGGGCGCTCCACGCGGCTGACGCCGAGGCTGCCGTGCTGCTCGCGGCTCAGCGGCTCGGGCTTGTTGTAGAACAGGACGTTTCCGGCGAGGGCGCCTTCTTCCTGCACATTCGCGGCGGGCGGCGTCGGTTTCTTGGCCATGATGACTCTATCGATGAAGTGAGGGCGCGGGCCCCCTGCCCGGCCTTAAAAATAGTCGAGGGGCGCTTCTAGCCGATCCCTGAGAGGGCGGCAATGCGAGCGGCCGCTTGCCCGCCCCTCACCGCCTGCGCTAATGCGCCTGAAGGTTCTTATGGGGAGAAAGACGCCGTGCCGATCAGCTATCCGGACATCCTGGACATCAAGAGCGTGCCGCAGACGCGCGAGTGGACCGACCGCGACACCATGCTCTACGCGCTGGGCATCGGCATGGGCAGCGACCCCATGAACGAGGCCGAGCTGCCGTTCGTCTTCGAGGCCGGGCTGAAGGGCGTGCCGACCATGGCCACCTGCATGGCCTGGGGCGGGGGGCCTTCGGCGGGGCTGATGGGCATCAACTTCATGCTGGTCGTGCACGGCGAGCAGAAGGTCGAGATCCACAAGCCGCTGCCGACCGAAGCTGTCGTCGAACTGGACGGCCGGGTGCTGGGCGCCTGGGACAAGGGCGCCGGCAAGGGCGCGGTGATCGTCGTCGAGACGACCATGAAGGACAAGAAGAGCGGCGAGCTGCTGGCCACGCTGACCAGCTCGATCTTCGCGCGCGGCGACGGCGGTTTCGGCGGTCCGGCCGAGGGCGCGCCCGAGCCGCACCAGGTCCCCGACCGCGCGCCGGACGTCTCGCTGGACTTCCCGACCACAGAGAACCAGGCGCTGATCTATCGCCTGTCGGGCGACCGCAACCCGCTGCACGCCGACCCGAACTTCGCCAAGATGGCCGGCTTCCCGAGACCGATCCTGCATGGCCTCTGCACCTACGGCATCACCTGCCGGGCGGTGCTGCAGGCCTATGCCGACATGGACCCGAACAAGATCAAGAGCCACGCCATCCGCTTCTCCAGCCCGGTGTTCCCGGGCGAGACGGTGACGGTCGACCTGTGGCGCGACGGCGACGTGGTCTCCTTCGAGGCCCGGGTGAAGGACCGCGGCGTCACCGTCGCCAAGAACGGCAAGTCGGTCCTGGCCTAGAGATTCCCGCAACTTTCGGCGCGCCGCCGAGGCGAGTTGACGCTTGACCGCCAAGGGGGCGGCGGTCGAGCCTTGCGCCATGACGTACGTTCGGATTTTCGCCGCCGCCGCGGCGGCCGTTGTGCTCGGCGCCGGGGGCTATGCGCTGTCGCAGTCGGCCCCGACACCCGGCTATCTGTCGGAGCCCATGGACGGCGCGGCCCTCATCGGCCCGCCGCCCGCGGACGGCTCGGCCAAGGACCTCGCCGAAAAGGGCCACTACGCCCAGACCCGCGGCCTCGCCGGCTCGCCGCGCTGGGCGCAGGCGAGGTTCGACGCCGAACTGACGGCGGCGGCGCTGGGGCGCGGCTTCGGGTGCGCGGCCGGGATCGAGATGTCGCCGCAAGAGACGCCGGCGCTCTATCGCGTGCTGGGCCGGGTGGGCGGCGACATCCGCAGCAACATTCGCGCCCCGAAGGACCACTATCAGCGCGCCCGCCCGGCGGTGGGCAACACCACGCCGATCTGCGTCGAGCGGTCGGCAGCGCTGATGGGCGACGGCTCCTACCCGTCGGGACACGCGATGCTGGGCTGGACCTACGCCCTGCTGTTGGCCGAGCTGAAGCCCAACGAAGCCGAAGCCATCCTTCAGCGCGGTAAGGATTTCGGCGACAGCCGGGTGATCTGCGGCGTGCACTACGCCAGCGACGTGGAGGCCGGGCGAACCTTGGCGTCGGCGCTGGTCGCGCGGCTGCACGCGGAACCGCAGTTTGTGGCCGACATGGCCGCGGCAAGGGCCGAACTGGCGGGCGCCAAACCGGCGGCCGACTGCCCTACGCCGGCCGGTTGATCACATAGACCACGTGCCGCTCCAGCCGGTGGCCCTTGGGCAGGCGGGGGTGATCGAAGTCGAGGTCGGGGGCGCGGGTCATGCCGATGCGGCGCATGACGGCCTGTGAGCGCTCGTTTTCGGTCGCGGTGAAGCTGATGATGCGCGGCAGCTTCAGTCGCTCGAAACCGTAGGCGAGCGAGGCGCGGGCGGCTTCGGAGGCGTAGCCGTGGCCCCACCCTTCCTGGGCGAGGCGCCAGCCGACCTCGACCTCATCGGCGTAGGGGTTCGGCTGGCGCGGGCGGGCGAGGCCGACGAAGCCGAGGAAGCGGCCGTCGTCGCGGCGCTCGATGGCCCACAGGCCCCAGCCGTGCTCCTCGATGTGCTCGCGGTTTCCGTCGGCGAGGGTGTCGCTCTCCTCGCGGGTGTGGGTCGCGGGAAAGCGGCGCATGACCTCCGGGTCGGCGTTCAGGGCGGCGAAGGGCGCGTAGTCCTCGTCGCGCCAGCCGCGCAGCAGGAGGCGCGGCGTCTCGATCACGCGGGCCGCGCCCCGGTCAGGACGCCGTAGAGATCGACGCGCCGGTCGCGGAAGAAGCCCCAGGCGGCGCGGTGGGCGTCGAGGAATTCCAGGTCGAAGGTCGAGGTGATGACCCCCTCATCGTCACGGCCCAGTTCGGCGACGAGGTCGCCCCGGTGATCGGCGATGAAGCTGGAGCCGTAGAAGCGCTGGCCGCCCCCGGGATAGTTCTCCCAGGGCTCGAAGCCGGTGCGGTTGGCGCCGACCACCGGGATGACGTTGGAAACGGCGTGGCCCTGCATGGCGCGGCGCCAGGGCAGCGCGGTGTCGAGGCTGGGGTCGTGCGGCTCCGAGCCGATGGCCGTGGGATAGAGCAGCGCCTCGGCGCCCATCAACGTCATCGCCCGCGCCGCCTCCGGGTACCACTGGTCCCAGCAGATGCCGACGCCGAGGCGGGCGAACTTCGTGTCCCAGACCTTGAAGCCGGTGTCGCCGGGGCGGAAGTAATACTTCTCCTGATAGCCGGGACCGTCGGGGATGTGGCTCTTGCGATAGACGCCGAGCAGCGAGCCGTCGGCGTCGGCCATGACCAGGCTGTTGAAGTAGTGCGGCCCCTCGCGCTCGAAGATCGAGATCGGGATGACGACACCGAGTTCGCCGGCCAGCGGGGCCAGCGCCTTGACGGCCGGGTGTTCGCGCCAGGGATAGGCGGTGGCGAACCAGCGCTCCTCCTGGGTGACGCAGAAGTAGGGGCCCTGGAACAGCTCGGACGGCAGGATCACCTGGGCGCCCTTGCCGGCGGCCTCGCGGATGAAGTCCGCCGTCTTCTTGATGTTGGCCGCCATATCCATCCCGTAGGAGGTCTGGATCGCCGCCAGGGTCACGTTCTTCGTCATTCCGGGACCTGCTGGGTGATGCAGTGGAAGGAGCCGCCGCCGGTCAGGATAGCGGCGGACGGCAGGCCGATCACCTCCCGGCCGGGGAAGAGGCTCTTGAGGGCCTCGGAGGCGAACTCGCCGGCGCGACGGCTCTCGTACAGCGGCACGACCACCGCCTTGTTGGCGATGAGGAAGTTCATGTGCGAGGCAGGGATCGGCTGGTTGTCGTCGCCGTCGATCCAGCCGGGCGAGGGTATGCGCATGACGGTGAGCTTGCGCCCGGCCGCGTCGGTCATCTCGCTGAGCAACCGCGCCGTCTCGTCATAGACGCGGGCGTTGGGGTCGCCCTTGCCCCAGGCGATGGGGCAGGCGACGACGCCGGGGGCGACGAAGCGGGCCAGGTTGTCCACGTGGCCGTCGGTGTGGTCGTTGCGCAGGCCATCGCCCAGCCACAGCACCGTCTTCGCGCCGAGGCTCTCGCGCAGGGCCGCTTCGGCGATCTCCTGGGTCCAGCCCGGGTTGCGGTTGGGGTTCAGCAGGCACTGGCGGGTGGTGAGGATGGTCCCCTCCCCGTCATGGTCCAGCGCGCCGCCTTCGAGGATGAAGTCGTGGCGGGTGAGGCGCGCGCCCTGGGTCCGGCCGATCTGGTCGGCGACCTCGTCATCGTGCGCCAGCTGGTACTTGCCGCCCCAGCCGTTGAAGCGGAATGCGGCGGCCTCGCCCGCCGAGGTGAAGATGGGCCCGGTGTCGCGCAGCCAGATGTCGCCGAAGCGGCCGGGGACGAACTCGATCCCCTCAACGCCTTCGAGGCGCTGTTTGGCGGCGGCCATGGCCTCGTCGCCGCAGACCATCAGGCGCACGGTCTCCCCGCCCGGCCCGGCCAGGGCGCGTGCGAGAGCGGCCACCTCATCCTGGGCGGCGCCGAGGTCTGATTCCCAAAGCTCGCCATGGCTGGGAAAGCCCAGCCACATGGCCCGGTGGGTCGACCATTCCGCGGGAACCGTGATCGTCATGGGCGGCGCAAGTGGCCCCCCGTGCCCCTTACGTCAAGGCCGCGGCTTTACAGCGGGCGCGGCGCGGGCCAGCGTCCGGCGCGACATGATAGCTGACGACATCGATCCCATGCGCGCCTGGCGCACCGCCCTGGCCATCGTCGCGGGGCTGACCGTGCTGCGGCTGGTGGTGCTGTTTGTCACCCCGCTGGAGCTCTATCCGGACGAGGCGCAGTACTGGCTTTGGTCGCGGACGCTGGACTTCGGCTACTTCTCCAAGCCGCCGATGATCGCCTGGCTGATCGCGGCGACCACGACGCTGGGAAACAGCGAGCCGTTCGTGCGGCTGGCGGCGCCGCTGCTGCATGCGGGGACGGCGCTGGCGCTGTTCGGGGTCGGACAGCGGCTGTACGGGGCGCGGACGGGGCTGCTCGCCTGCCTGCTCTACAGCCTGATGCCGGGGGTCCAGCTGTCGAGCGGGGTGATCTCCACCGACGCGCCGCTGCTCTTCTTCCTGTCGCTGGCGCTGCTGGCCTACGTCACCTTGCAGCAGACGCGCGGCTGGATGGCCGCGGCGGCGCTGGGGGTGGCGCTGGGGCTTGGCATGCTCAGCAAATACGCGGCGGCCTACATGATCGGGGCCATCCTGCTGCACCTGATCGTCTCGCGGGAGGCGCGGGCGGCGTGGGGGTGGAGGAGCGCGGCGGCGGCGGTGGGCGCCTTCCTGCTGGTGCTGGCGCCGAACCTGGTCTGGAACGCCCAGCACCATTTCGCGACGGTCGAGCACACCGCCTCCAACGCCCACTGGGCGAGCCAGCTGGGCGGGCTTCCCGAACTCGGCGGCTTCATCGTCTCGCAGCTGGGGGTGTTTGGGCCGATCCCGTTTGCGGTGCTCGTGGGCGGCGCGGTGGTGCTGGCCTTCCGGCGGCGGCTGACGAGAGAGGACGCGCTGCTGCTGTGCTGGGCGCTGCCGCCGCTGGTCATCGTGGCGGCGCAGGCGTTCATCTCAAGGGCCAACGCCAACTGGGCCGCGAGCGCCTATGTGGCCGGATCGGTGCTGGCGGCGGCATGGCTGGTGCGGTGGAAGGCGCGGTGGTGGACGATCGCGGCGCTGGCCATTCAGGGCGCGGTGGCGGCGCTCTTCCTGCTCTGGGCCGCCGACCCGCGCATCGCCGACGCCATGGGCGCCTCCAACAGCTTCAAGCGGGCGCGGGGCTGGGAGCAGACGGTGGCGGCCATCACCAACCGCGCCGAAATGGAGAGCGGCCTGACCGCCATCGCCGTGGACGACCGCTTCCTGTTCAACGTCGCCGCCTACTACGGGCGGGACTTCTTCAACCGCCCGGACGCCCCTCCCCTGCGCATGTGGGTCAGCGGCGCGGTCGCGGGAAATCAGGCCGAAGCCGAAGCGCCCCTGACGCCGCGGCTGGGCGGGCGAGTGCTGGCGGCGAGTCTGGAGGGGACCTACCGCGACCGCATGGCGGCCGATTTCGCCAGAGCGCGGACGGTGGAGATCGCGAGGGTGCGGCTCGACCGCAAGCGCACGCGGCGCGTGGAGCTGATGGTCGGCGAGGGGTTCGCAGCGAAGCGCTGATCTCCCTCCCCTTCATGGGGAGGGAAGACGCCGCAGGCGTCGGGTGGGGGAGTCTCTCACAGCCCCACCCGTCTCGCTTCGCGAGCCACCCTCCCCATAAAGGGGAGGGAGAAGGATCATTTGCCCCACACCCGCTTCAGCCGCTGATCGCGGCCGCAGCCCTGGCGATAGACGTTGTACCTGAGCGGGTTTTTCTCGGCGTAGTCCTGGTGGTAGCGCTCGGCCGGCGTGAAGGTGGAGAAGCGCAGAATCGGCGTGACCATCTTGCCGGTCTTGAGCTGGGCGGCTGCGGCCTCGCGTGAGGCCTTGGCGGCGTCGAGCTGGCGCTGGTTCACCACCCACACGGCCGTCGTGTAGCTGTGGCCCCGGTCGCAGAACTGACCGCCGGTGTCGGTCGGGTCGATCAGCGGCCAGAAGCGGTCGACGAGCTGGCGGTAGCTGATCCTGGCGGGGTCGAAGACGACTTTGACGGCTTCGATATGGCCGGTGTGGTTCTCGTAGGTCGGGTTCTTCAGGTCGCCGCCGGCGTAGCCGCTGACCACGTCCACGACGCCCGGGATCTTGGCCATGTCGTGTTCGACGCACCAGAAGCACCCCCCCGCGAAGTAGGCGGTTTCGGTTTGGCCGGCGGCCTGCGCGCCCTTCTGCGGCGAACAGGCGAGGACGAGGGCGGTGAGGAGGACGGCGAAGATCGAGCGTGTCATGGCCCGACTTTACGCCTGAAGGCTCGCTAGCGCACCGCTTCTCGGATTTCGGGGATGCGGTCCGGCGGAACGGCGGCGGGGACAGGAGGCAGCGCGCGGTCGCCGCGCGAGCCGTTGGCGTCGATGTCGGCGATCAGCAGCTTCATCTCGGCGATCTCCTTCATCTGGCTCTCGATGATGCCGTCGGCGAGCTTGCGCACGCGGGGGTCGGTGATCTTCGCCTTGCGGGCGTTGTTGATGGCGATGGAGTGGTGCGGGATCATCGAGCGCATGAAGGCGGTGTCGTCGATCAGCGCCTGGCTGCGGTTGACGTAGAGCAGCGCGCCGGCGCCGAGGATCGCAAGGACCAGGATCACGGCCTTGGGCCCCTGGTACATCTTCCACATGAAGGCCAGCATCACGGCCGTCATGACGCAGCCCATGACCAGCGAGGCGAGCAGGCGGTTGAGGCCGAAGAGGGCGTGGTCGGGGCTGTAGACCAGCTGGTACATCAAGAAGAACATGATGACCGTCGAGACGACGATCATGGCCGCGAACCGGCCCCACCCCATGCCCATGTGCTTGTGATCTTCCATCGCGCGTCCTCCACAAGCGCGCCCCCAAGCTGGAGCGCCCCGAGGGCAACGCGCGCCAGGCCGCGTTTGTTCAGAGGCGGACTTCGAACGCCGCTTCGGTCCTGGCCGTGATCTCCTCGACCGTCACACCGGGCGCCAGGGCGGTCAGGACCACGCCCTGCCCCCGGTTGATCTCGAAGACGCCAAGGTCGGTGATCAGGAGGTCGACGACGCCGGCGCCGGTCAGGGGCAGCGAGCAGCGCTTGACGAGCTTGGGCGCGCCCGACTTCTCCGTGTGCTCCATGACCACGACCACACGCTTGACGCCGGCCACGAGGTCCATGGCGCCGCCCATGCCCTTCACCATCTTGCCCGGCACCATCCAGTTGGCGAGGTCGCCGTTCTCGGCCACCTGCATGGCGCCGAGGATGGAGAGGTCGATGTGGCCGCCGCGGATCATGGCGAAGCTGTCGGCGGAGGAGAAATAGGACGAGCTCGGCAGCTCGGTGATGGTCTGCTTGCCGGCGTTGATCAGGTCGGGGTCGGCCTCGCCCTCATAGGGGAAGGGGCCCATGCCGAGCATGCCGTTCTCGCTCTGAAGCGTCACATTCACGCCGTCCGGGATGAAGTTGGCCACCAGCGTCGGGATGCCGATGCCGAGGTTCACATAGAAGCCGTCCTGCAACTCGCGGGCGGCGCGGGCGGCGAGGTCGTCGCGGGTCCAGGCCATCAGGCGGCTTCCTTCGGGCGGGTGGTTTCGCGCTCGATGCGTTTTTCGTACGCCGCGCCCTGGAGGATCCGGTCCACGTAGATGCCGGGGGTGTGGATCATGTCCTTGTCGAGCTCACCGACGCCGACCAGCTCCTCGACCTCGGCGACGCAGGCCTTCCCGGCCGTGGCCATCATCGGATTGAAGTTCCGGGCGGTCTTTCGATAGACGAGGTTGCCCTCGGCATCGCCCTTCCACGCCTTGACGATGGAAAGGTCGGCGGTGAGGCCGCGCTCCATGACGTAGAGCTCGCCATCGAAGTCGCGGACTTCCTTGCCCTCGGCGACCAGGGTGCCGACGCCGGTCTTGGTGAAGAAGGCCGGGATGCCGGCGCCGCCCGCGCGGATGCGTTCGGCCAGCGTGCCCTGCGGATTGAACTCCAGTTCCAGCTCGCCCGACAGGTAGAGCTTCTCGAACAGCTTGTTCTCGCCCACATAGGAGCTGATCATCTTCTTGATCTGGCCGCCCGCCAGCAGGATGCCGAGGCCGAAGTCGTCCACCCCGCAGTTGTTGGAGACCACCGTGAGGTCCTTCACCCCCGCCTGGCGGATGGCCGCGATCAGGTTCTCGGGGATGCCGCACAGGCCAAAGCCGCCGGCCATGATGGTCATGCCGTCGTGCAGCAGCCCGGCGAGGGTTTCGACGGCGTCCTTTTTCACCTTGTCGACCATGGTCGCTCCGTGGGGGGACGGGAAGCAGGGCTGTCGCCCGGATCGGGCGGAAATTCAAGCTCTGATGAATAAATTTCCGCCGGTTGGGAGAGCCTAGCATGCACGGCGAAGGACTGCTCCTCCAGGCGCTCGTTTACCTCGCGGCCGGCGTGGTCTCGGTGCCCATCGCCAAACGGCTGGGGCTGGGCTCGGTGCTCGGCTACCTGATCGCCGGCGCGGTGATCGGACCGTTCGCGCTGTCGCTGGTCGGCCAGCAGGCGGACGTAATGCGCTTTGCCGAGTTCGGCGTCGTGATCCTCTTGTTCCTGATCGGGCTGGAGGTGAGGCCGGCGCTGCTGTGGTCCATGCGCAAGGCGATCTTTGGGCTGGGCGGCGCGCAGATGGCCGCCTCGGCGCTGGCCATCGGCGCGGCGGCGATGGTGCTGGGGCTGGCCTGGCAGACGGCGCTGGCGGTGGGGCTGGTTCTGGCGATGAGCTCGACGGCCATCGTGCTGCAGACGCTGGACGAGAAGGGGTTGCGGCAGGGGCCCGTCGGCCGGGCGGCGTTCGGAGTGCTGTTGCTGCAGGATCTGGCGGTGATCCCGCTGTTTGCGCTGCTGCCGCTGCTGGCCACCGCGCCGGTGCGGTTTGTCGCCGAGGCGCATGACGGCAACCTGATCTCCCACCTGCCCGCCTGGACGCAGACGCTGGCGGTGTTCGGGGCGGTGGCGGTGGTGGTGGGCGTGGGGCGCTATCTGGTGCGGCCGGTGTTCCGCTTCATCGCGCGGGCGCACCTGCGGGAGATCTTCACCGCCTCGGCGCTGCTGATCGTCATCGGCGTGGCGGCGTTGATGCAGACGGTGGGGCTGTCGCCGGCGCTGGGGGCCTTCCTGGCGGGCGTGGTGCTGGCCGAGAGCGAGTTCCGGCGCGAGCTGGAGGCGGACATCGAGCCGTTCCGGGGGCTGCTGCTCGGCCTCTTCTTCATCACCGTGGGCGCGAGCCTCGATCTTGGACTGGTGGCGCGCCAGCCGATCGTGCTGATCAGCATCGTCATCGGGCTGATGCTGCTGAAGTTCGCGGTGATGTTCGGCCTCGCCCGCCTGTTCGGCGCCCCCAGCAAGGGCGCGGCGGCGGTGGCGACGGCGCTGGCGCAGGGCGGGGAGTTCGGGTTCGTCCTGCTGACCTTCACCGTCGGCGCGGGCGTGGTGGGCGCGGAGCTGGCGGCGATACTGACGGCGGCCATCGCCGTCTCCATGGCCCTGACCCCGCTGGCGATGATCGCCTACGAGCAGATCGCCATCGCCGCCGACGCCGACATTCCCGATGCGCCGCGCGAGGACCCTACCTTCGACGAGGGCGAGCCGGACATCATCGTCGCGGGGTTCGGGCGGGTCGGCCAGATCGTCCAGCGGATGCTGGCTTCCCATGGCCTTAGGTCCACCACGCTGGACTCCGACATCGAGCAGATCGAAGTGCTGCGAAAGTTCGGCCGCCGCGTCCACTATGGCGACGCGACGCGGCTGGATTTGCTGCGGGCGGCGGGAGCCGAGCGGGCCAAGGTCCTGGTGGTGGCCATCGACGACAAGGACAAGGCCGTCGAGCTGGTCGAGACGGCGCGGCAGGCCTTTCCCAACCTGACGATCCTGGCCCGGGCCTGGGACCGGCCGCACGCCTACGAGCTCCTCAAGCACGGCGCGCACGAGGTGGAGCGGGAGACCTATGAGGGATCGCTCGCCCTCGCCGGCCGGACGCTGCGGCAAATGGGGTTCTCGGAAGCCAAGGCGAAGAAGGCCGTGGACCTCTTCCGCAAGTACGACCTCGCCATGTTCGAGCAGCTGCGGCCGCTGTGGGGCGGCGAGGAAGACGCCTATGTGCTGGCGGCCCGCGAGGCGGCGCGGACAACCGAGCGCCTGCTGGCCGAGGACATGAAACAGCTGCGCCCCGCCGGCGACGCCGACGGGGTGCAAACCGTTACAACACCGTAGAGACCTTAGCCGGTGAACGGCCGCACGATGATCTCGACGCGGCGGTTCTGGGCGCGGCCGGCTTCGGTGTCGTTCGACGCGATCGGCTGACGCTCGCCCATGCCGGCGACATAGAGACGCGCGGGCAGCACGCCACGGCCGGTCAGGTACTGTGCGACCGAGTTGGCGCGGCGCTCCGACAGGGCCTGGTTGTACGCGTCCGATCCGGTCGAGTCGGCGTGGCCGACCACGTCCACCACTGTCTGCGGGTACTGGTTCAGCGTCGTCGCGACGTCGTCGAGCACCTTGTAGAACTGCGGCTGCACGTCGGCGCGGTCATAGGCGAAGGTCACGTCGCCCGGCATGTTGAGGACGATGTTGTCGCCCTGACGGGTGACGGTCACGCCCGTTCCGGCCAACTGGCGACGAAGCTCGGCCTGTTGCTTGTCCATGTAGGCGCCGACGCCCGCGCCGGCGAGGGCGCCGACCCCAGCGCCCAGCAGCGCGTTCTTGCGGCCCTGCTCGGACTTGTCGTTCGACAGGTAGCCCAGTCCAGCGCCCACGGCCGCGCCAAGAATGGCGCCCGTGCGGGTGTTGGAGCGGACGGTTTGGCCGGTGTACGGATCGGTCGTCGTACAGGCGGTCATGGCGGTCGCGGCCATCAAGCACGCGATCAGGGGGGTCTTATTCATTCCAGGTTCTCCCAGGGTAACGGGTCGCGGTTCAAACGCAGCCTTGCAAGATCAAGTTCCTGCAACAGACTTGACTGTAGGATGAACGAACCAGCAGGCGCGTTTCATCCCTGCCCGTCCCTCAAGAGCTACAACGGGCCGCGCACGGCTCAGTTCCTGGAGTTGCTCTAATGTCTTCGCCCGCCATCGCCCCGGTCGCCTTCGCCCGCTTTGACGAAGACTTCGAAGGCTTTGCGCGGGACCTGGGGATTTCGTTCCGGCGCTACGGGTTTGCGGTGATCGAGGGCCATGACCTCGACCAGGGCTGGATCGACGCGGCGCTGGCCGGCGCCAAGGCCTTCTTCGCCCTGCCGGAGGATGTGAAGCGCCGCTACCACCTGCCCGGCGGCGCGGGGCAGCGCGGCTATACGCCCTTCGGGATCGAGACGGCCAAGGGCGCGCAGCACTACGACCTGAAGGAATTCTGGCACGTCGGCCGCGACCTGCCGGCGGGACACCCCTACCGGGCCGTGATGCCCGACAACATCTGGCCGAAAGAGGTGGCGGGGTTTCGCGAGAACCTGAACTGGCTCTACGGCGCGCTGGACGCCATGGGCGTGAAGGTGCTGAGCGCCATCGCCCACTACCTTGGCCTGCCGCGCGATCAGTTCGACGCGGCGGTCAAGGACGGCAACAGCGTGCTGCGGCTCCTGCACTATCCGCCCGCGCCCTTCGACGGGCCGCATGTGCGCGCCGGGGCCCACGAGGACATCAACGCCATCACCCTGCTGCTCGGCGCCGAGGAGGCGGGGCTGGAGGTGCTGGACCGCGACGGCCGCTGGCTGGCCATCAATCCGCCGCCGGGGGCGCTGGTGTGCAACATCGGCGACATGCTGCAGCGGGCCACCAACCATGTGCTGCCCTCGACCACGCACCGGGTGGTGAACCCGGCGCCCGAGCGGCGCGGCGTGGCGCGCTATTCGACGCCCTTCTTCCTGCACTTCGCGCCGGACCATGAGATCAGGACCCTGCCCGGCTGCGCCGGCGATGGTAATCCTGATCGTTATCCTGAACCGATCACCGCCGAGGATTTCCTGCGCCAGCGGCTGAGGGAAATTCGACTGACGTGACTTTTCGCCAGTAGGAACAGAGTCTTAATCATGAACTGGGTAGCTAGCTGTCCAGTTTGGGGGCGTGAGTAACCATGGCGCGTCGAGACCTGATCAATCCGGAGACGGCGCGGCTTACCGAAATCCGTGATCTGGACCTGTCGGCGCTGAGGCCCAAGATCGAGCGGCTGACACGGCTGGCGCGCAGCATCGCCGATGTCCCCTACTCCTATGTGACGCTGGAGGAAGAGGACCACGAGTGGACCTCCGCCTTCGAGGCGCTGCCCGAGCAGAAGGTGCCGAGCGAGCACTCGATCACCGCCTTCATCATCAAGGTCGGGCAGACCATCTACACCCAGGACGCGCGCCTGTTTATCCGCAACCACCCCTGGGTGGCCGGGCCGCCCTACCTGCGCTTCTACTGCGCCGCGCCGATCCGGCTGGCCAGCGGCCTGATCATCGGCGCCTTCTGCGTCGCCTCTCCGGAGCCGAGGGAATACGACCCCGCCCTTGGCCCGATGATCGAGGACATCGCCGCGCTGCTGGCCGACGAGATCGGGCGGCTGCGGGCCGAGCGTCAGAAGGACGAGGCGCAGTCCAAGGCCAGGGCGACGCAGGAGTTGCTGCGCTCGTTCGTGCGCAGCGCCCCCGTCGCTCTGGCCATGACCGACGCCGACCTGCGCTTCATCGAGTGCAGCCAGCGCTGGCGGACCGAGCAGGGGGTGCAGGGCCGCGTCCTTGGCCGCCGCGTCGCGGAGGTCTTCCCGGACGGTTTTGCGCAATGGGGCGCGTTCTGGGAGCGGGCGCTGGCGGGCGAGACGATCAACGCCGACCGCGTCGAGGTCCTTGGTCCGGACGGCCGCCACCGCTGGATGCGGGTGGAGCTCGGCCCCTGGCGCGACCACCGCGGCGACATCGCCGGCGTGGTCGCCATGACCAGCGACATCACCGACGTGATCAAGGCTCTCGCCCACGCCGAACGGTCCGAACAGCGGCTGCGGCTGGCGGTCGAGATCGCCGAACTGATGGTTTACGAGGCCGATTTCCGGACCGGCGAGGTTCTGGTGGAGGGGGCCGAGGACACCTTCCTCGACCGTCCGCTGACCTTCGAGGAGCTGACCCAGACGCCGTGGATTTCGGTGCACCCGGATTACCGCGAGCAGGCGGCGGCCTTCTGGGACGAGTGCCAGCGGACGGGCAAGCCGTTCCGCACCGAGTACCGGATGAGCCGCTCGGACGCCGAGGTCTGGGCCTTCAGCGCCGCCGAACTGGTGCGCGGTCCCGACGGCCGGCCCGACAGGCTGGTCGGCGTCCTCAAGGACATGAGCGCCCGCCACCGGGCCGAGGCCGCGCTTATAGACGCCCGTGACGCCGCGCAGGCCGCCAACCGGGCCAAGAGCGAATTCCTCGCCAACATGAGCCATGAGATCCGCACGCCGCTGAACGGCGTGGTCGGGGTGGCCACGGCGCTTGGCCGCACGACGCTGACGCCCGACCAGCAGGAGATGGTGGGGCTGGTCCAGAGCTCGGCGAGCGCGCTGGAGACCATCCTGTCGGACGTGCTGGACTTCTCGCGCATCGAGGCCGGACGGCTCGAGATGCGCACCGAGCGGTTCGAGCTGGAGAGCTGCCTGCGCTCGGCCGCGGCGCTGTTCCAGGCCACCGCCCGCGACAAGGGCCTGACCTTCCGCGTCGAGGTGGCGAGCGACATCCGCAACCTCTTCGAAGGCGACGCCGGGCGAATCCGTCAGGTGCTGTTCAACCTTGTCTCCAACGCCGTGAAGTTCACCAGGACCGGCGGCGTCGAGGTCACCGCCGCGGCCGTGGGGCGCAACGGCGACATCCAGCAGGTGGCGATCAGCGTCACAGACACCGGCATCGGCTTTGACGAGGCCACCAAGGCGCGTCTGTTCGAGCGGTTCGAGCAGGGCGACGGATCGATCACCCGTCAGTTCGGCGGCTCGGGCCTGGGCCTCGCCATCTCGCGCGCGCTGGCGGAGGCGCTCGGCGGGCGGCTGGAGGCGAGTTCGCGGCCCGGCAAGGGCTCGCGTTTCACCCTGACGCTGCCGCTAAAGCGCCTGGCGGCGAAGAAGCTGGCGCCGCCGCCCCACGTGGAGCCCCCGACGCTGGAGCGGGCGCCTCGGGTGCTGCTGGCCGAGGATCACGCCGTGAACCGCCGGGTCGTGGAGCTGATTCTGGGAGCCGCCGGCGTCGAGCTGGTCTGGGTCGAGAACGGCCGCCAGGCGGTGGAGGCCGCCGCGCGCGGGGGCTTCGACCTCATCCTGATGGACATGCAGATGCCCGAGATGGACGGGCTGTCCGCCATCCGGGCCATCCGGGCGGACGAACGCGCCGCCGGCCGCGTCCCGACGCCCATCTGGGCGCTGTCGGCCAACGCCCTGCCCGAGCACGAGCAGGCCTCCCTGGCGGCGGGGGCGGACGGGCACCTGACCAAGCCGATCTCGGCCCCCGCCCTCTACCAGGTGCTCGCCGGCGCCTGCGGGGCGCCGGCGGCTCCTGAAGCGGTGGTCGCCTAGACTACCAGCCGCACTTCTCGCCCTTGTTCTGCTTGGTCAGCCACACGTTCAGCGGGGCGAAGTACTCGGTGATGGCCGAGGCGTCGGTGCGGGTCTCGCCGGTGAAGGTAGCCAGCGCCTCGGGCCAGGGCCGCGACTGGCCCATCTCCATCATCTGCTTGAACTTCTCGCCCACGGCCTTGTCGCCATAGACCGAGCAGCGGTGCAGCGGGCCCTTCCAGCCGGCCTGCTGGCAGGCGGCGCGGTGAAACTGGAACTCGTAGATGAAGGCCAGGAAGTAGCGCATGTACGGCGTGTTGCCGGGGATGTGGTACTTGGCGCCCGGATCGAAGGCGTCGGCCGGACGCGGTCCCGGCGGGACGATGCCCTGGTACTGGGTGCGCAGCGCCCACCAGCCCTGGTTATAGGTCTCCGGCGTCAGGGTCCCGTCGAACACCTGCCAGCGCCACTGGTCCATCAGGTAGCCGAACGGCAGGAAGGCGATCTTGTCGAGCGCCATCTTGAGCAGGAAGGGAATGTCCTGCTCGGCCCCCGGCGCCTGGTCGAGCAGTCCGATCTGCTGCAGGTAGGTGGGGGTCAGGGCCGACAGGCCGGCGAAGTCGCCGATCGCCTCGTGGAAACCGTCATTGGCGCCGCCGCGGAAGATGTAGGGCTGATCCGAATAGGCGCGCTGATAGTAGTTGTGACCAAGCTCGTGGTGGACGGTGTAGAAGTCCTCCGCGTTGACCTTGGTGCACATCTTGATGCGGATGTCGTCGGCGTCGTTCAGGTCCCAGGCCGAGGCGTGGCAGACCACTTCACGGTCGCGCGGCCGGGTGATCATCGACCGCTCCCAGAAGGTCTCCGGCAGCGGCGCAAAGCCCAGCGACGAATAGAAGTTCTCGCCGGTCTTCACCATCTTGATCGGGTCGTAGCCCTTGTCGGTCAGCAGCTTGTCGAGGCTGTAGCTGTTCCGCTCGTCCTTGGGCGCGACGATCGGATAGATGTTGCCCCACGACTGGGCCCACATGTTGCCGAGAAGATCGGCGCGGATCGGACCGGTGCGCGGCTGGACCGCGTCGCCGTACTGGTCGTTGAGGCGTCCGCGCACATAGCAGTGCAGGTTCTTGTAGAAGGGCTCGACCTGCTCCCATAGCCGGCTCGTTTCAGCCGCGAAGGCGTCGGGGTCCATGTCGTAGCCCGAGCGCCACAGCGCGCCGGTGTCCTTGTAGCCAAGGCCGCGCGAGCCCTCGTTGGCCAGCTCCACCAGCTGGGCATAGTCGGGCTTCATCACCGGCGAGATCGAGTGCCAGCCCTCCCACACCGCCTTCAGCTCGGCGGGATCGCGGCTCTCGGCCATGATGTCTTCGGCGTCGTTCAGGGTGAGCGTCTTGCCATGATGCTCGAACTTGCCGGTCGAGTAGATGCTGTCGAGCTTGGACGAGAGGGTCGCCAGCTCGTCCGCCGCGCCGGGGCGCTGCGGCGAAGGCAGCACCAGGCTGCGCTTGAGGATGTCGAGCTTGCGACGGGTGACCGCATCGACGGGCGTCTTGTCGAAGCGCGAGGCCTGCATGGCCAGTCCGGTGGCGAGGTCGGTGGCCTCGGCGGTCGCCTTGGCCTCCAGCCACTGGGTGTCGTCGGTGATGTAGGTCGCCCGCACCCAGGCGGCCTTGTTCACATACTCGCTGATCTTTGCGAGGTCGGTCTCGGCCTTGTTGACGAACGCCACCGCCTCGGCGGGCGTGGGGACCGGCCCCTGGGCGAGGACGGGCGTGGCGACGGCCACGGATATAGCGGCCACGGCGGCCAGCAGCTTGTTCTTCATCGATGTTTCCTTCGGGGGGCGGCGCATTTTGGGGGAACGCCGCGTTTGGCGGCATTCCAAAGCCTTGCCGTGCGGCGCGTCAACCCGCCGTTATTGCTCAGCTTGTTATGCAGGCCGCCAGGCCGTCGCGCCGCACCGTGCCGGAGGCGGCCGTGATCCTGCGCGAGCGCTTCTTTACATAGGGCCCCGGCCTGGCGGCGCGCCATTTCAGGGGGCTGGGCAGGATCGCCGCCAGCCGCGCCGCCTGGCTCGCCGTGAGTCTATCGGCCCCGACGCCGAAGTTCTTCCGCGCGGCGGCCTCGGCGCCATAGACGCCCGGGCCCCATTCGACGGTGTTGAGATAGACCTCCATGATCCGCCGCTTGCCCCACAGCGCCTCGATCAGCACGGTGAAGTAGGCCTCGGCGCCCTTTCGAACCCACGAGCGCTGGGGCCACAGGAAGACGTTCTTGGCGGTCTGCTGGCTGATGGTGGAGCCGCCTCGGATGCGGCCCGGCCGGCGCTCGTTGTGCTTGATGGCCTTCTCGATGGCCTCGACGTCGAAGCCGTGGTGTTCGCAGAAGTGAGAGTCCTCGGCCGCGATAACGGCGCGGGGCAGCGCGGGCGAGATGTCCGACAGCGGACGCCAGTGGCGGTCCAGGCCTTTGCCCTCGATCAGGCGCTGGACCATCAGGACGGTGATCGGCGGCGGGATGAAGCGGTAGATCACCGTCAGTCCGACCGGGATCACCACGGTGATCACCAGCAGCCACGCCACGATCCGGCGCACCCAGCCGACCTTGCCCTTCGCAGCCACGCCCGAATCCCTTGCCTTGACCCAGCGGCGCGATGCTAACGAGGTTCGCCATGACCGTCACCGAAGCTGTCCAGCGCCGCATTTCCGTGCGCGCCTTTCGCCCCGATCCCGTGAGCGGCGAGGTGCTGCGCGAGATTCTCGAACTCGCCCACCGCGCCCCCAGCGGCGGCAACCTGCAGCCCTGGCGCGTCTATGCGCTGGCGGGCGAGCCGCTGGCGCGGTTCAAGGCGCAGGTCGCCGCGCGGGTGACCACGCCCGACGAGCCGGAGTATGACGTCTATCCTCCCGAGCTGTGGGACCCGTTCCGCACGCGGCGCTTCCAGGCGGGCGAGGACCTCTACGCCACCATCGGCATTGCGCGCGAGGACCGGGCAAGGCGCCTGATGCAGTTCGCCAAGAACGCCGAGTTCTTTGGCGCGCCCGTCGGCCTGTTCTTCTGCCTGGACCGCAGGCTTGGCCCGCCGCAGTGGTCGGACGTCGGCATGTACATGCAGACCCTGATGCTGCTCGCCGCCGAGCGGGGGCTGGACACCTGCGCCCAGGAGTTCTGGTCACGCTTCCACACGACGATCTCGCAATTCCTGGAGCTGCCGCAGGAGCTGATGGTCTTCTCGGGCATGGCGCTCGGCTATCGCGACGAGACCCACCCCATCAACACCCTGAAGACCCGCCGCGAGCCGTTCGAGGCGTGGTGCGAGATGCGGGGGTTCTAGAGCCGCGTCTCAAGCACGCCCGCGCCGCCGTCCTCATCGCCCCACGCCAGCCGCGAGCCGTCGTCGGAGACGGCCAGGGCGGTGATCGGCGGGCCCTTGTCGGCGCGGAGCTTTTCGATGCGGCCCGAGCGCAGTTCGGCGGCCCAGAGACGGCCGTCGTCGAGGCCGGCGACCACGACGTCCCGGCCCGGCGTGGCGGCGACGCGGACGACCACCGCTTCCTGCTCGAAACCGATCTCGGCCGCTTCCTTGCCCATCGGCCCATTGGCGCCGATGAAGGGCCAGACGACCACGCCGTTGGAGCCGCTGGTGGCCAGCATCAGGCCCTTGTCGAGGAAGGCGAGGCTTTTGACCTTGGCCGGGTAGCCGCCCATGCGCAGGTCCTTGGAATCGGACAGCCGCCAGCCGTGCAGCTGGTTGTCCTGCATTGAGGTCATCACGAACTTTCCGTCCGGGCTCCAGGCGATGGCGATGTGGCTGCCGGCCCACTTGAGGATCTGCGGCTTCTGCTCGGCGATGCGGGCGTACCACAGGGCCGCGCCTCCGTAGGTCGCCGCCGCGATTCGCCGGCCCTTGGGGTCGAAGGCGATGTCGGCCACGGACTTTTCGTGGGTGAAGGCGCGGGCGAAGGCCGGGTCGGCGATGTCGCGTACGTGCAGTTCGCGCCCGGCGCCGAAGGCGATCAGGCCCGAGGCGGGGCTGGCGGCCAGCGTCTCGATCCAGCGGCCCTGGAACTTCGCCAGTTCCTGCGCCCCGCTCGGACGGCTCCAGACCAGGCGGCCGTCGTCGCCGCCGCTGACGACGCCCTCGCCGCCGGGGTGCGGCGCCGCGCAGAGGATGGCCCCATCGTGCGCCTCGATTTTGGTCCCGTCCTCGAAGCGGACCGTGCCGTCGCCCAGCGCGAAGGCCGCCCCGCCGTCGCGGCCGAACAGGGCCGCGGTCACATATGCGTCGAAATCATCGCTCATCGGTGGCCGTTTAGCGGGCCGGACGTTTAAGCGCCACGTCGGGCTTTACTTGGAGCGGCTTTCCCCCTTAAGGGAGACGCCGATAGATCAAAGACCGGCCCCGATAGAAGGCCGACGACGGGAGTGTTCGATGGCGGCCAAGCTAGGCGGCAAGGGCGGAGGCAAGTACGACCTCGGCCAGAATAGCGAAATCAACGTGACGCCGTTCGTGGACGTCATGCTGGTGCTGCTGATCATTTTCATGGTGGCCGCCCCGATGGCGACGGTGTCGATCGCCGTCGACCTGCCGCCCGCCACCCCGCCGCCGCCCGGGCAAAAGCCCAAGGAGCCGGTGTTCATCAACGTCCAGGAATCGGGCGCCCTGTTCCTCGCCGACCGTCCGACCTCGCTCGAGACGCTGCCGAGCGATCTGGTCGGCGCGCTGACAGCCAAGGGCGTGACGAGCGGCTTCCAGAACGAGCGCGTGTTCATCCGCGCCGACGCCGACGTGATGTACTCGGACTTCATGGCGGTGCTGAACGTGCTTCAGAGCAACGGCTTCTTCAAAGTCGGCCTGATCAACGAAGACATCAGCTAAACAAAGCTGGGGTTCAGAGGGGACCACAAGGTCAGGGCCGGAGAGCAATCTCCGGCCCTTTTTTCTTCGTCCAAACGAAAGCCCCTCCGGGCGGGGGAGTCCGGAGGGGCTTGAGGTACTTCCGGCTGTCGGGGGGAAAGCCGGGCGCAGCTATGCAACGCCCTAACGCTTGTTAGTCGAACAATGTTCCGCCAGTCAGGCGGCGGTGGCTTCGAGACCGGCGCGCAGGACTGCTTCGTCGAGGTCGCGGCCGATGAAGACCAGCCGGCTGTAGCGGGGCTCGCCGGCCTTCCACTCGCGCTGGAAGTCGCCTTCCATGATCATGTGGACGGCCTGGAAGACCAGGCGGCGGTCCTCGCCCTTCACGTCCAGGATGCCCTTCGCGCGCAGGATGTCGGGTCCCTTGGTCTGGATCAGGTCGTTGAGCCACTGGGTGACCTTGATGCCGTCGACCGGCTTGTCGAGCGTCAGTGACACGCCCCGGATGCCCGCCTCGGCCACGTGGTCGTGGTGCTCGTGGCCGTGGTGATGGTCATGGTCGTGGTCGCAGTGCTCGTCGTGGACGTGGCCGGCCTCGCCATGGGCGGGGTTGAGGAACTCCGGCTCCAGCTCGGTGATGCGGCCAAGGTCGAAGGAGCCGCGGCCGAGGATGGCGTCCAACGGCACGTTCGAGCGCTGGCTGCGGTGGATGGGGGCCAGCGGGTTGAGGCGGCGGATCTGCGCCTCGACGGCCTTCAGCTCGTCCTCGGAGACGAGGTCGGTCTTGTTGAGCACGATCTGGTCGGCGAAGGCGATCTGCTCGACCGCTTCCTTCGAGTCCGCCAGCCGCAGCGGCAGGTGCTTGGCGTCGACCACCGTGGTGACGCTGTCGAGCCTGGTGCGGGCGCGGACTTCCTCATCGACGAAGAAGGTCTGGGCGACGGGACCGGGATCGGCCAGGCCCGTGGTCTCCACTATGATGGCGTCGAAGCCGCCCTTGCGCTTCATCAGTCCCGAGAGCACCCGGATCAGATCGCCGCGCACCGTGCAGCAGACGCAGCCGTTGTTCATCTCAAAGACTTCCTCGTCGGCGCCGACGATGAGGTCGTTGTCGATACCCACTTCTCCAAACTCGTTGACGATCACGGCGTAGCGCTTGCCGTGGTCTTCGGTCAGGATACGGTTAAGAAGCGTGGTCTTTCCGGCGCCGAGGTAGCCGGTGAGGACGGTGACGGGGGTCTGCTGGGTCATGGACGCCTATCTAGGGCGGCGAACGCCTGACGGGAACCACTCGTGGCGTTGACGCGCATTATTGTTACATAGTAACGGCAAGCCGCCGCAGCCACCAGGGTTTCCGTGACGACCGAACCTGCCCAGCCGACCGCGATGGACGCCTTCACCCGCGACCGCGTCTACCTGGGCGCGGACCATGCGCGCAACGAGGCGCGCACCCGCATCGCCGCGGTCGTCTCCACGTTCAGCCTGTTCGCGCAGATCGGCGGCGGGCTGATCTTCAACTCCATGGCGCTGACGGCCGGCGGGCTGCACATGGCCGCCCACGTCGCCGCCCTGGTGACGGCCAGCGCCGCCTACGCCCTGGCGCGGCGGTACGCGGCGGACGGGCGGTTCTCGTTCGGCACGGGCAAGCTGATCTACCTCGCCGGCTTCGCCAACGCCGTGGCGCTGGCCGTCACCGCCCTGCTCATCGGCATCGAATTCGTGGAGCGGCTGATCCACCCGGTCCACGTCGAATACGAGGCGGCCGGCTGGGTGGCGGGGGCGAGCCTGCTGGTCAACATCGTCTGCGCCCTGCTGCTAAAGCCCGCCGACCATAGCCACGCGCACGACCACGACGGCGACCTCAACATCGGCGCGGTCTATGTGCACCTTTGGGCGGACGTCCTGATGTCGCTTCTGGCGCTGGGGGGTCTGTATGCGGGCCAGGCGCTGGGCTGGACCTGGGCGGACCCGGTGGCGGGCTTCCTTGGGGCCGTGCTGGTCGCGCGCTTCGCCTGGGGGCTCCTGCGCCGCAGCGGGCTCGTGCTGCTGGACGTCAATCCGAGCGCCGAGTTGACGGCCGAGGTGCGCGAGCGCTTGTCGCGGGCCGGCGAGCGCATCCTGGACCTGCACCTGTGGCGTCTTGGCCCCGGCCACCATGCGCTGATCGCGGTGATCGCGGCGGACGATCCGCAGGACCCCCTCGCCTACCGTCAGCGCCTCGCCGGGCTGCCGGGCCTTAGCCACATAACCGTGGAAGTGCGGCCTTCCGGGGCGCCTTCGCGGCGTTGACTTCGAGAGGCTCGCCTGTATAAAGCGCCCTCCTCGCCCGTGGGCCCTCCCGCGGGCGCAAATCTTTTTGCGGACATAGAGTTCTGACGATGTACGCGGTCATCAAAACCGGCGGCAAACAGTACCGGGTCAAGGCGGGCGATCTGCTCGTCGTTGAGAAGCTCGAAGGCGAGCCCGGTGCGGATGTGCGCTTTGGCGAAATCCTCATGCTGGGCGACGGCGGCAATGTCACGCTCGGCGCGCCCACGGTGGCCGGCGCCCTCGTGGCGGGCACGCTGATCGAGACCCGCAAGGGCGAGAAGATCAAGATCTTCAAGAAGATCCGCCGCCAGGGCTATCGCCGCACGCGTGGCCACCGCCAGCTGGAGAGCGTGGTCCGCGTCACCTCCGTCGGCATCGACGGCGGCAAGACCGACAAGTGGGACGGCAAGGTCGATCTGACCACCAAGGCCGAGCTGAACGCTCGCGCCCGGAACCTGAAGTTCGCCGCCCCGGGCTCCGCTCCGGCTTCGGTGACCCCGGCCAAGGCTTCGGCCGCGGACGTGGTCGTCGAAGGCTCCAAGTCGAGCCCCAAGGTGAAGGCCACGGTCGTCGAGCATGCCGATCCGGTCGCCGCCGAAGCGCCGAAGAAGGCCGCCGCGCCGAAGGCTGAAGCGAAGGCCAAGGCTGAACCGAAGGCGAAGGCCAAGGCCGAACCGAAGGCCAAGGCTGAAGCCAAGCCGAAGGCCGAGAAGGCTCCGGCCAAGGAAGCCAAGGCCGCGCCCAAGGCCAAGGCCGCGCCGAAGAGCGACGCCGCTCCGGCCAAAAAGGCGGCGCCGAAGAAGGCCGCCGCCAAGAAGGACAAGGGCGAGGGCTAAGGCCCGCGCCCTGTAGAGAGTAGGAGAGCGATATGGCTCACAAGAAATCCGGCGGCTCTTCGCGCAACGGGCGCGACTCGGCGGGCCGCCGCCTCGGCGTGAAGAAGTTCGGCGGCGAAGCCGTCGACGCGGGCAACATCATCGTGCGCCAGCGCGGCACCAAGTTCTGGCCGGGCGTCAACGTCGGCATCGGCAAGGACCACACCCTCTTCGCCCTCGAAGAAGGCGCGGTGAAATTCGTAACCAAGCGCGACAACCGCACCTACGTGACGGTGGTCCCGGCCATGCAGGCTCAACCGGCCGAATAACGGCGGTCCTGCTTCTCCGGACCGCCCGACAAGGCGCTCCGGACATGACGAACCTTCAGCGGGGAGTCCGGAACGCCGGGCTCCCCGCTTTTGTTTTTGGCCCCATGGGGCTGAAGGGAGGTGCGTCATGTGTGTGATTGAAACCAGCCCTGTCATCGAAACCCGGCGCCTCGTCATGCGCGCGCCGGAGCGTGCCGACGCGCGACGCATGGCCGCCCTCGCCAATGACTTCGACGTGGCGAAGATGACCTCGCGCATGCCTTGGCCCTACGCGGTGAAGGACGCCGAGAAGTTCATCGAGCGCTGCGAGCAGCGCGACTGGCGCAGCGACGCCACCTTCGCCCTCGAGCTGGAGGACGAGGGTTTCGTCGGCTGCCTTGGCTTCTTCGAGAACGACGACGGGCAGCTGGAAACGGGCTATTGGCTCGGCCGCCCCTACTGGGGCCGGGGCCTGGCGACCGAGGCGCTGAGCGGCGCCCTGGCCTGGGCCTCGCGCGACTGGGGCAAGCGAGTCGTCACCGCCGGCCACTTCGCCGACAACCCGGCGTCGGGGTCGGTGCTGGTCAAGGCCGGCTTTCTCTACACCGGCGTGGTGCGCCAGCTACCCTCCATCGCGCGCGGCGGGCCCGCGCCTTCGCGCATGATGGTCTGGCTTGCGTAGGGGTTAGGGATTAGGGGCTAGGGGCTAGAAAGCCCCGCAGCTCCAGTCCCGCCTCTCTAATCCCTAACCCCTAGTCCCTAGCCCCTCTCCCCATGAAATTTCTGGACCAGTGCAAGATCTACATTCGCTCCGGCGACGGCGGCGCGGGGGCGGTCTCGTTCCGGCGTGAGAAGTACATCGAATACGGCGGCCCCGACGGCGGCGACGGCGGGCGCGGGGGCGATGTGTGGATCGAGGCGGTCGAGGGGCTGAACACCCTGATCGACTACCGCTACCAGCAGCACTTCAAGGCCGGGACGGGCGTGCACGGCATGGGCCGCAACCGTTTTGGCCCGGCCGGCGACGATGTTGTCCTGAAGGTGCCTGTCGGCACCGAGGTGCTGGACGAGGACAAGGAGACGCTGATCGCCGACCTCGATGTGGCCGGCAAGCGTGTGCTGCTGGCCAAGGGCGGCAACGGCGGCTGGGGCAACTCCCACTTCAAGGGCCCGATCAACCAGGCTCCCCGCCACGCCAACCCCGGACAGGAGGGCGAGGAGCGCTGGATCTGGCTGCGGCTGAAGCTGATCGCCGATGTGGGCCTGGTCGGCCTGCCCAACGCCGGCAAGTCGACCTTCCTGGCGGCCACCTCGGCGGCCAAGCCGAAGATCGCCGATTACCCCTTCACGACGATCACGCCGAACCTTGGTGTCGTCGACCTCTCGGGGGATGAGCGCTTCGTCATCGCCGACATCCCGGGCCTGATCGAAGGCGCCTCGGACGGCGCGGGGCTGGGGACGCGGTTCCTTGGGCACGTCGAGCGCACAGGCGCCCTGATCCATCTGATCGACGGCACGCAGGACAACATCGTCGAGGCCTACAAAACCGTGCGCGCCGAGCTGGAGGCCTACGGCGAGGGGCTGGCGGACAAGCCCGAGATTCTGGCGCTGAACAAGATCGATGCGCTGGATGAGGATTATCGCCGCTGGAAGTCGGAGGAGCTGGAGGAGGCGACCGGCGCCAAGCCGTTGCTCGTCTCCGGCGTCTCGGGCGAAGGGGTGCGCGAGCTTCTGCGCGCGGCCTGGCGTAAGGTGCGCGAGCAGCGGGGGGAAGTCGTGGGGGACGACGACGTGGATTTCGAAATGACGCCGAGCGAAGGCGGCTGGACGCCGTGAGCGGCATCGCTTCCGCCAAACGACTGGTGGTCAAGGTCGGCTCGGCGCTCGTCACCCACGGCGAGACGGGCGAGCCCGACCGCGCCTGGCTAAAGGCCTTCGCCGCCGACGTGGCGCGGATGCGCGCGCGCGGGCAGCAGGTGCTGGTGGTCAGCTCGGGCGCCGTGGCGCTGGGGCGAAAGCGCCTGGGTCTGACCAAGAAGCTGACCCTGCCGGAGAAACAGGCCGCCGCCGCGGCAGGCCAGAGCGCCCTGATGCGCGCCTGGGAGGAGGCCTTCGAGCCGCATGGCGTCGCCTGCGCGCAGGTGCTGATGACGCGCGACGACACCGAGGTGCGCCGCCGCTGGCTGAACGCCCGGGCCACGGTCGAGACGCTGCTGACGCTGAACGCCATTCCGATCGTCAACGAGAACGACACTGTCGTGACCGAGGAGATCCGCTACGGCGACAACGACCGCCTGGCGGCCCGCGTGGCGCAGATGATCGGCGCCGACGTGCTGGTGCTGCTGTCGGACATCGACGGCCTCTACACCGCTGACCCGAGGCGTGAGCCCGCCGCCACCCACATCGCGCGCGTCGAGCGCCTGACGCCGGAGCTGGAAGCCATGGCGACCGGGGCCAACGCGTCGGCGGGCGTCGGCACCGGCGGCATGGCGACCAAGCTGGCGGCCGCCAAGATCGCGGCGGCGGCGGGATGCCGGACGGTCATCACCCTTGGCCACCGGCAGGAGCCCCTGCGGGCCGTCGAGAACGGCGACCTGGCCACCATCGTCGAGGCGGCCACGACGCCCACCGCCGCCTACAAGGCCTGGATCGCCGGATCGCTGGCGCCAGCCGGGGCGCTGGTGGTGGACGCCGGCGCGGCCTCGGCGCTGCTATCCGGCAAGAGCCTGCTCGCTGCGGGCGTGAAGGCCGTCGAGGGCGCGTTCGGCAAGGGCGACGCCGTCGCCATCCGCGACGAACAGGGCCACGAGATCGGCCGGGGCCTTGCCCGCTACGACGCCTCGGACGCCGCGAAGATCGCGGGCCTGCGCTCCGGCGCCATCGAAGCGGCCATCGGCTACACGGCCGGTCCCCTGGTCCACGCCGACGACCTCGCCCTCGCCCGCGGCGGCGAGAAGGTTTAGACACGAGCCATGGACGACACGGGCGTGAACCTGCAGGCCGAGATGCTGGCGATGGGCCACCAGGCCCGCGAGGGCGCGGCGGCGCTGCGGATGGCCTCGGCCGAGGTTCGGACCAGGGCCATCCGGGCCATGGCCGAAGCGATCCGGGCCGATGCGGCGGCGATCCTGACGGCCAACGCCCGCGATCTGGAGGCGGCGGAGAAGAACGGCGTCTCCGGACCCATGCTCGACCGGCTGATGCTGGACGAGGGGCGGCTGAAAGGGGTGGCCGACGCGGTCGCCCAGATCGCCGACATTCCCGATCCGCTGGGCGTCGAGACGGCGCGGTGGACGCGGCCCAACGGGCTGGACATCGCCCGGGTCCGCATTTGCTGGAGGAGAGTTCTCTCGACTTCTGCTGGTAGAAGTCCCAGAGCTTGATGTAGGAGAGGAAGTCGGAGTTCTCGTCTCGGAAGCGTGCATGCGCGGCGTCGGCGAGTTCCTGCTTGTCCAGCGGGCGCTCGCGGGGGTCCTGGACCGACAATGCGGCGGCGATGATCAGGACGTCGTCGAGGACATTTTCCTCGCGGGCGGCGAGGATCATCCGCGCGATGCGGGGGTCGATGGGCAGGCGGGCCATGGCCCAGCCGAGCTGTGTCAGCTCGTTGTGCTCGTCGATGGCGC
>DASVBC010000009.1:0-53505 GCA_036376035.1 Caulobacteraceae bacterium
GCCATGGCGGCCATGTCGCGCTCGGCCGCCTGGTCCAGGCGCTCTTCCGCGTATTGAGCGAGGCTTTTGCCCATGATCTCAGCCGCCTTGGCGACCTTGGCGTGGACCGCGGGATCGACCCGCACCATCAAGCTGCCCGAATAGGGCCTGTCCGGCTTCTTGCCGGCCTTTGCGCAGGCTTCCACGTAGTCGTCGACAGCTTCGTGAAAGGCCGCCTTCAGGCTCGCCACATCTTCGGCGTGGAAGCCCACGACGTCATTGATGCCGACGATCCGGCCGGTGAAGATTTCGTCCTCACCGTCGAACTCTACGGCGGCGGCGTAGCCTTTGTAGATCATGCCCTTCATGGCGTTACTCCGATCTTCCTCAGGAAATCGCGGGCGTCGCGAACCTGGTATCGCTTGGCCTCTTTCTCCGGGTGCGGACGATGAAAGGAGGCGACCACACCGTTCTTTTCGAACCGAACGCGAGAGCCCCTGCCCTCGACAGTCCTGCAGCCCGCGGCCGTCAGCAGGCTCTCGATGTCGCTCCACGCGACCGTACCCGGCACGGGATCGGTGAAGACGGCGAGGAGAGTCTTCTTCTGCTTGCTGTTCACGCTATCAAACTACGGACCGCTTCAACAGGTTGCAAGCAAATAGTGATAGCAAAAGGGGGAATCAGACGGCCTGTAAGCCGGGTTCTGTCCCGCCCCGAACCGAAGTCCGAAGGCGGTGACGGTCATTCATCTGGACCGTGCGTTGCCGCACGGTTCTTGCAACCAACCCGGACCCCTCAAGCCGGCGACGGCTCTACCCATTGCTGGGCGCGGGATCCCTATTCGGTTTTGCTCCAGGCGGGGCTTGCCATGCCGTCCCTGTCACCAGGTCCGCGGTGGGCTCTTACCCCACCCTTTCACCCTTTCCGCCGGCCGAAGCCGGAGGTGGTTTGCTTTCTGTGGCGCTATCCCTGGGCTCGCGCCCGGCGGGCGTTACCCGCCGCCTTGTCGCCGTGGAGCCCGGACTTTCCTCGAGGTTACCCCCGCGACCGCCCGGCCGTCTGATCCAGGGCAGATATAGGCCTTCTCCCCTCGCGGGAGAAGGTGGCCCGCGTAGCGGGTCGGATGAGGGGGTGCGCCGAGGGTTCTGAGAGACCCCTCATCCGTCGGCTTCGCCGACACCTTCTCCCGCAAGGGGAGAAGGGTCAGACTTTGGCCATCTTCAGCAGCCCCACCAGCCGCGCCCGGGTCTCGCCATCGGCGACCCCGTCGAACCGCGCCTGGACCCAGTGCCGCTGAAACGCACGCACGATGGCCGCCGTCGTCTCGTCGAACTTCCCGCTGGGCGGACAGTCGTAGCCCAGGCGGCTCAACCCCGCCTGCAGGGCCAGAACCCCCAGCCCCTCCTCACCCTCGGCCAACGCCGCCCCCGGGGCCGCGCCGCTCTCGACCCACAGGCCATGGCCGGCTTCCGCCAGCCGCTTCCAGGGAAACAGCTCGCCCGGATCTTCCTTCCTCGCCGGCGCCACGTCGGCGTGGCCGAGGATGCGCGCATCCGGCACCATCCAGCGCTCGCGGATGTCGCCGATCAGGGCGATGACCGCCTCGATCTGCGCGTCGGGAAACTCCCGATAGCCGAACTCATGGCCCGGATTGACGATCTCGATGCCGATGGAGCGGGCGTTGATGTCGGTTTCGCCGAGCCAGTAGGCCTTGCCCGCGTGCCAGGCCCGCCGCTCCTCCGGCACCAGCGAAAACACCCGCCCGTCCTCCTCGACCATGTAGTGGGCCGAAACCTTGGCGCCCGGATCGCGCATCCTTTCCAGCGCCGCCTCGCCGGTCGGCATGCCGGTGTAGTGCAGGACGATCATGTCCGGCGGCGCCGTCCGCGCGTCGAAGTTGGGCGAAGGCGCCTCGATCATCCTCATGCCGACCGGCTCCACAGCGAGGCGAGCCGCGGCATCACCGTGTTGCCCCGGATGGCGATGATCAGCACCCCCAGCAGCGCCAGCGCCGCCCCGACGGCCATGCGCATGTCGAAGTGGTCGTGCGTGATCGCGATCCCCAGCGCGATGGTCGCCAGCGGCGTCATCAGCGTCAGCGGCGAAATCAGGTTGGCCTCATACTTCATGATCAGCCCGTAATAGGCCGTGTGCACCACGACCGACACAACCAACGCCGAATAGGCCACGAACAGCCAGAACGGCCAGCCCACCGCCTGCGCGGTCTGCCACTGACCATGTTCGGTCGCCAGCGTCAGCAGCGCCAGCGGCACGAGCGAGCAGAACCCGACCCAGGCCTGAAAGCGCAGGGGCTTGACCCCCTCAACCTGCTTCATCATCACCGCGCCCAGCGAGCCCGCCACAGTCGCCGCCAGGATCCAGAGCAGGCCCGCCGACATGGCGAACCCACGTGGATTCCAGATCACGATCAGCGCGCCGACCAGCGTCATCCCGATCCCGATCCCGCGCCGCCAGCGGACCTTCTCCCCCAGCATCACCATCGACAGCAGGGTGGTGATCGGCACCCCCATCTGCAGCACGATGGCCGCGGCCGAGGGCGAGGCCGTCTTCAGGCCGGTGAACATCAGCGCAAAGTTGCAGCCGCCCATCAGCAGGGCCACCGCCACGATCCGCCAGGTCGGCCTGGGCGCCGGCAGCAGCCAGGGAAAGGTCACCGCCGCCACGATGGCGAACCGCATCGTCGCATAGAAGACCGGCGGCACGCCCCACTGGGCGACCACGATCTTGGAGACGATGTTGTTGGAGGCCCACACCAGGCAGATCAGCACCAACAGGGCGAAGTCGCGCAGGGCCATGGACCTGGATTACGCGGCTGACGCTGAGGAGGGCAAGACCAACTCCCTTCCCCCTCGAGGGGGGAAGGGCCGGGGATGGGGGTGAGCGCAGCGAATTGCCGGAGAGGCGCGTGAGGCTCTGAGCCCAACCGCGCTCTTCACCCAGACTCAACGGCCACACCCTCCACCCTGCCCTCCTCCCCTCGAGGGAGGAGGGTTATCCGCCGCCGTCCTCACACCCCGCCTGGAAGTTCTTGGCCCGGTCTTCCGGCGGTCCGTCGAACGGCCCCATGTTCTGGTAGCCGTAGTTGACCGCGATCTTGCGGCCTTCGGCCACGGCGCTGACGAAGTCCGGGTCGATGGGCCCCTCGCCCTTGACGATCGGCGGCGTGCGGTCGGTGGTCGGCGTGGCGACCAGGGTGACCACCACATCGCCGGCGCCGATGCTCATCCGCTCCTCGCTGCCGACGGGTTTGAAGCGGCCCCCATAGACCACCATGCCCTTGCCCCGCAGGCAGGCGATGCGCAGGACTTCGGTGCTGTTCTCGAACAGGACCAGCGCATTGCCCTCGTCGCTGGCCGAGGCCTCCCAGTGCAGGGGCGAGGCCAGCGAGGGCCCCGGCCGCACCACGGGCTCGCCGGGCGCGGTCAGGGGTGCGTCGTTCACGGCAGGCGCGGGCGTGTTCGGCGCTGGCTGGCCGCACGCCGTCGCCAGCAGGGCCACGCTAAGCGCCCCGGAAAGTCGCCTCACGCTTTTCGAGCAGGGCATTGACGCCCTCCATATGGTCTTCGGTGAGATGGCTGATGGCCTGGGCCGCCGCGCTCATCTCCATCAGGGTGTCGTAGGTCGTGGTTTGCCCCTGCTTGAGCAGGGACTTGGCCAAACGCAGGGCATGGGGCGGTTGTTTCGCGATCCGCTCGGCCAGCCCCATCGCCTCGGCCATCAGCGCCTGCGGCTCGACCACGTAGGAGACCAGCCCCCAGTCTTTCGCCGTATGCGCATCGACCACATCGCCGGTGAACAACAGCTCGCAGGCGCGGCTCATGCCGATGGTCCGCGGCAGCAGCCAGGCGCCGCCGTCGCCCGGGATCAGCCCCAGCTTCAGGAAGGTCACGCCGAACTTGGCGGTGTCGGCCGCAATCCGGATATCAGTCATGCAGGCCACGTCGCAGCCCAGCCCGATCGCCGGGCCGTTCACCGCCGCGATGGACGGGACCTCCAGCCCATAGATCGAGCGCACCACCCGGTGGATGTTGTTGCGATAGCCGTCGCGCAGCTCCACGCCGCCCCCGCCGAACGCGCCCTCCCGCGCCTTCATCGCCTTGACGTCGCCGCCCGCCGAAAACGCCCGCCCGGCGCCGGTCAGCACCACGCAGCGGATGTCCTTGTCGGCGTTGATCGCCGCACAGGCCTCCGCCACCTGATCCCCATCCCCCGGCGCCCCCAGCGCATTCATCGCCTCGGGCCGGTTCAACGTCAGGACCGCGACATGGCCGCGCTTTTCAGTGGTGATCAGGGACATCGTTATCTCCTCTCCCTCCCCTTTATGGGGAGGGAAGATGAGGCGCCAGCCTCATCGGGTGGGGGAGTCACCGCCCCACCCGTCTCGCTTCGCGAGCCACCCTCCCCATGAAGGGGAGGGAGAGTGCTACGCCGCCTTGTCGAAGCTCAGGGCTTCATACCGGCGCAGGTGGTGATCCACCGAGCCGAACAGGCTCTCGATCATCGTGGCGCGCTTGAAGTAGTGGCCGATGGCGAGTTCGTCGGTCATGCCCATGCCGCCGTGGATCTGGATCGCCTGCTGGCCGACGAACTTGCAGGCCTTGCCGACCTGGACCTTCGCGGCCGACACTGCCTTGGCCCGCTCCGCGTCGTCCTCGACCTTGATGGTGGCCATGTAGGTCATCGACACCGACTGCTCGAGGTTGATGAACATGTCGACCATCCGGTGCTGCAGCACCTGGAAGTTGGCGATGGGCTGACCGAACTGCTTGCGCTGGCGGGCGTAGTCGAGCGTGCCCTCGTGCAGCTTGCGCATGCAGCCGACGGCCTCGGCGCAGACGGCGGCGGTCGCCTCGTCGATCACCTTTTCCACCAGCGGCAGGCCCGCGCCCTCAGCCCCGATCAGGGCCTCGGCCGGAATCGAGACGTTCTCGAAATAGACTTCCGAGGCGCGCTGGCCATCGACCGTCGGATAGTCGCGGGTGACGATGCCCGGCAGGCTCTTCTCGACCAGGAACACCGAAACGCCGTTGGCCTCGGCCTGCGAGCCGCCGGTCCGCGCGGTGACGATCAGGTGCGTCGCCCAGGGGGCGCCGACGACCACCGCCTTGTGGCCGTTCAGCACATAGCCCGCGCCGTCCTTCTTGGCCGTCGTCTTCAGGTTGGCCCAGTTGTAGCGCCCTTGCGGCTCGGCATAGGCGAACGCGATGACCGTCTCGCCGCCGATGATGCTGGCGATGACATCGGACGCCGCCGCATAGCCGGAGTGCTTCAGAAAGCCCCCGCCGATCACCACGGTGCCGAGGTACGGCTCGACGACCAGCGCCTTACCGAACTCTTCCATGACGATCATGTTCTCGATGGCGCCGCCGCCAAGGCCGCCCAGCTCTTCCGAGAAGGGCGCGCCGAGAATGCCGAGCTCATTGGCGAACGCGGCCCAGTAGTCGGCCCGCCAGCCGCTCTCCGAGGCGATGATCTTGCGGCGGGTCTCGAAGTCGTACTTGTCCTGCAGAAAGCTCGCGACCGTGTCGCGCAGCATCGACTGCTCTTCGGTGAAATTGAAGTCCATGGACTGCCCCTAAACTCGATGCTGCGGCTCAGAGGCCGAGAACCATCTTGGCGATGATGTTGCGCTGGATTTCGTTGGAGCCGCCGTAGATCGACGTCTTGCGGACATTGAAATAGGTCGGCGCCGTGCGGTGGGCGTATTCCGGCCCGATGGGGTGCATGTTGTCCCCGTCGGCCGGGAAGCCGCGGAAGTAGGGCGCGCCGTAGTGGCCCGCCGCTTCCAGGGCCAGCTCGGTCACCCGCTGCTGGATTTCCGTGCCCTTGATCTTGAGCAGCGAGGACTCCGGTCCCGGACCCTTGCCGGCGCTTTCGGCCGCCAGGGTGCGCAGCTCGGTGAACTCCAGCGCCGTCAGGTCGATCTCCAGTTCGGCGACCTTGCGCTTGAACTGGGCGTCGCGGATCAGCGGCTCGCCGTCGTCGCCCATCTCGGTGGTGGCCATCGCCCGGATGCGCTCGATGCCGCGCTTGGAGCGGGCCACGCCGGCGATGCCCGACCGCTCGTGCGCCAGCAGGAACTTGGCGCAGGTCCAGCCCTTGTTCTCTTCATAGATGCGGTTTTCGACCGGCACCTTGACGTTCTCGAGCCAGACCTCGTTGACCTCGTGCTCGCCCCCCAGCGTGATGATCGGACGAACCGTGATCCCCGGCGTCTTCATGTCGATCAGCAGGAAGGAGATGCCTTCCTGGATCTTGGCGTTGGGGTCGGTGCGGACCAGGCAGAAGATCCAGTCGGCGTGCTGGGCCAGCGTCGTCCAGGTCTTCTGGCCGTTGACCAGGTAGTATTCCTTGCCGTCGTCGCCGGTGATGCGCTCGGCCTTGGTCTTCAGCGAGGCGAGGTCGGAACCCGCGCCCGGCTCGGAGTAGCCCTGGCACCACCAGATGTCGCCGCTCAGCGTGCCGGGCAGGAACCTGGCCTTCTGCTCGGGCGTGCCGAACGTATAGATCACCGGCCCGACCATGTTGATGCCGAAGGGGAGGATCGGAATGGTGTCCGCGCGCGCCTGCTCTTCGGACCAGATGTAGCGCTGCGTCGAGGTCCAGCCCGGGCCGCCGTATTCGGCCGGCCACGCGGGCGCCACCCAGCCCTTTTTCGCCAGAATGCGGTGCCAGGCGAGGAAGTCTTCCTTCGACAGCTCCTCCCCTTCCTCCTGCTTGCCGCGCAGGCGCTCGGGGTAGTTTTCGGCGATGAAGGCCCGGACCTCGTCGCGGAACGCGAGGTCTTCAGGCGAGAAATCGAGGTTCATGGCAGGCTCCTGGCGGGGCTCTCAAAAGGCCGTTTTCGAAGAGGCGCGCACCATAGGGATCAAACGATCGTTTGAAAAGATGACGCTGGCGTCAACGTCACCATGATCCTAAGTCGCAAGGCCATGGCCGAAGCCTTCAACGAAAAGACCCTCTCCGCCGACCGCAAGGCCCGCTACCGCGAACTCGCCGAAGAGATCGCCTCCGTCCTCGACGGCGAGCCGAACCTGACCGCCCGCATGGCCACCGTGGCCTCGATGCTGGCGTCGAGTTTCGACCACTACTTCTGGACCGGCTTCTACGTCGTGGACGGCAAGGACGAGCTCGTCGTCGGCCCCTACCAGGGCACGCTCGGCTGCCTGCGCATCCGCTTCGGCCAGGGCGTCTGCGGGACCGCCGCCGCCACTGGAAAGACCCAGCTGGTGGAGGACGTCCACGCCTTCCCCGGTCACATCGCCTGCGACAGCCGCTCACGGAGCGAAGTCGTGGTCCCGGTGTTCGACAAGACGGGCCGTCTGATCGCCGTGTTCGATGTCGACAGCGACCGGCCCGCCGCTTTCGACGAGACCGACGTGCGCTGGCTCGAGGCGATCCTGGCCGCTACCTTCGCGCGATGAGCGTCGACTTCACCATGACCGGCGACCACGAGGGCGACGCGCGGGCCCTGCGCGACGCCTTCGGCTGCTTCACCACGGGCGTCACCATCGTCACCACCCTGACGGCCAGGGGCGCGCCGGCGGGCTTTACCGCCAACTCCTTCGCCTCGGTCTCGCTGGACCCGCCGCTGGTGCTGGTGTGCGTCGACCTCAAGGCCAACACCCTGCCGGCGCTCGAAGCCTCGAAGGTGTTCGTCGTCAACGTGCTGCACGCCGGTCAACGCGACACCGCCCGCAAGTTCGCCCGCCGCGACGCCGACAAGTTCAAGGCCACGCCCTTCGAGACCTGGGCCACCGGGGCCCCGGTCCTCTCAGGCTGCATGGCCAACTTCGAATGCGAAACCCACCAGGCCTTCGACGCCGGCGACCACCGCGTCTTCATCGGCCGCGTCCTCAAACTGCACACCGACCCCGACCACGACCCGCTGGTGTTTTTGCGCGGCGGGTACTGCGGGGTGACGCCGGGTTAGCTCCCTTCCCCCTCGATGGGGGAAGGGCCGGGGATGGGGGTGAGCGCAGCGAGTTGACGGGCGCGCGCTAGAGGCTCGGCGCCCACCAGCGCCCATCACCCAAGCTCAGCGGCCACACCCCCACCCCTGCCCCTCCCCCATCGAGGGGGAGGGGATCAGGAGGCCGCCGTCACCCGCCAGATCACATCGCCAACGTCGTCCGCCACCAGGAGAGCGCCCCTGGCGTCCACGACCACGCCTACCGGCCGCCCCCAGGCGTCGCCATCAGGGCTGCGGAAACCGGTCAGCACGTCCTGCGGCGGACCGGACGGCCGCCCGCCCGCGAAGGGCACATAGATGACCTTGTAGCCGCTCGGCGGATCGCGGTTCCAGGAGCCATGCTGGCCGACGAACGCCCCGCCGCGATAGCGCGCCGGCAACAGGTCGGCGGTATAGAAGGCGAGCCCCAGCGAGGCCGTGTGCGTGCCGAGCGCATAGTCCGGCTCGATCGCCCGCGCGACCAGGTCCGGCCGCTGGGCCTTCACCCGCGTGTCCACATGCTGGCCCCAATAGCTGTAGGGCCAGCCATAGAAGCCGCCGTCCTCAACGTGGGTCATGTAGTCGGGGACGAGGTCGTTGCCGAGCTCGTCGCGCTCGTTGACCGTCACCCAGAGCTCGCCGGTGGTCGGCTCCCACGCCAGACCGTTGGGATTGCGCAGGCCGGAGGCGAAGATCCGGGCGCCCGAGCCGTCGGGATTGAACTGGTGGATCGCCGCCCGCCCGACTTCCTTCTCAAGGCCGTTGTCGCCGACATTCGAGTTGGAGCCGACCGTCACATAGAGCTTTGACCCGTCCGGCGCGGCGATCAGGTTGCGCGTCCAGTGGTAGTCCGGCGCCATCGCGTTCAGCCCCAGCACCTTCTGGCCGGGCGCGGTGATCTTCGTCACGCCCGCCGTATAGGGAAAGCGCAGCACCGCATCGGTATTGGCCACATAGAGCTGGTCGCCCACCAGCGTCATGCCGAACGGCGAATACAGTCCCTCCAGGAAGACGGTCCTCACCTCCGCCGTCCCGTCGCCATCGGCGTCGCGCAGCAGGATGATGCGGTCGGGGCTCGGCACGCCCGCGCCGGCGGCCTTCATCACCTTGGCCTGGATCCAGGCCTTGATGCCCTTGGGCGGAAATGCCGGGCCGTTGCTCTCGGCGACCAGCACATCGCCGTTCGGCAGCACATAGAGCCATCGCGGATGGGTCAGCCCGGTGGCGAAGGGCGCCACGGCCAGGCCCTCGGCGGCCAGGGGCGCCCTGCCCGCTGGCCAGCCCTTGGCGGGCGCGATGTTGACGGTAGGGATGAGGCTCTTGTGCGGCTCGACGATCGGCGGATTGGGCCCATAGGTCGCCTCGGTCGGCAGCGCCGGCCCGGAGCTGCAGGCCCCCAGCGCCAGCACGCCAAGGACAAGGCTCGAAAGGATCGGGTGGCGCATGGCGAGGTCTCCGGAGCAGGGCTGCCACCTAAACCCTCAACCTATGCCGTTAGGTCCCTTGCCGGAACAAGGCGCTATCCGGCCGCCGTCTCGACGTGGGCGGTCAGGACCTGGGTGGCGTCGAACTTGTCGCCGTTGGGCCCGGTCAGCTCCAGGTGAACGTGGTCGGTCATGCCTTCGGGATATTTGTCCTGCAGGGTGTGCATCGTGCCGATGACATCGCCCAGGTGCACGCTTTCGCCCTCGGAGACCTTGGGGTTCACGTAGAAGACCCGCGCCTTGTAGCGCAGCGCCGGATTGCGGATTTCGACGAACTTCAGGTTTGTGTCGCCCGAGTAGGCGTAGCCGATCTTGGTCACATAGCCCGAGATCGGCGCCTTCACGTCCTGCCCCGCAGTGGCGCGGTAATCGACGCCCGCGTGCTCGCGCGTCCCGCCGTCGCGCGAGGCGCCGAAGTAGCCATAGCCGTAGTGGTCCACAGCCCGCATCCCGCCGCCCGTGGGGTTGACGAAGTCGGCCTCGCCGTCGCCGTCCACGTCCTTGCCTTCCCAGCGCAGCGTCACCGGCCGGGGCGCGGCGGGCAGCAGCGGGGCGCCCGCGACCACCGTGGCGATGGTGTTGATCATCACCGAGTCGCGGCCTCGCACCGCCGCCGAGGCGTCGACTAGCAGCCCGCCCGTCGCGGCGGCGACTGCGGCTCCGGCGGCGATCTGCGTGAGGCGCGCGCGTATGGCGGCGACAAAGGCCATGGTCGGGTGGTTCCCCTCTTCTCTCTTGCGATGCAAGGCGCAGCTTCGAGGCGCGCCCTTGTTCTGTTGAGCCCCAATATGGCGACCCACGGCGCCGACAATTAGGCCCAGGTTGCGACCGGTGGTCACCCCCCGAGCGAGACATATACACTGGAGACATTGCGCCCTTCCGGCCCCCTCATCGCCCGCTTATCCCCTCCCTGGCGATTGGCCCCACACTGGGCGCATGGCAAAACTTATCCGCACCACCCGCCGCCTCCCGCACGCACCCGCGCACCCGCCCCCGCGATACGCGCCCGCCCGCGCCCCCCTCCGCGCCCGCCCGCGCGTGCTGTCCCCCCAAACCCCAATCCGCTAAGACGCCCGCGTGACCAAACACCCGCCCCACCGCCTCTCCGTGGCCCCGATGATGGACTGGACCGACCGGCATTGCCGGGCGCTGCACCGGACGTTGTCGGCGCGGGCGCTGCTCTACACCGAGATGGTGACCACCGGGGCGGTGCTGCATGGCGACCGCGAGCGGCTGTTGGGCTTCGACGCGTTCGAGCAGCCGGTGGCGCTGCAGCTGGGCGGGTCGGACCCGGCGGACCTGGCCGCCAGCGCCCGGATCGGCGAGGACCTCGGCTACAGCGAGATCAACCTAAACGTCGGCTGCCCCTCGGACCGCGTGCAGAGCGGCCGCTTCGGCGCCTGCCTGATGCGCGAGCCGCAGCTGGTGGCCGAGTGCATGGCGGCCATCCGGGATGCCGTCTCCGTGCCCGCCACCGTCAAGTGCCGCATCGGCGTCGACGACCAGGAGCCTGACGAGAGCCTCTTCACCCTCGTCGACCTCTGCGCCGGCGCGGGCGTGACCACCTTCATCGTCCATGCCCGCAAGGCCTGGCTGGAGGGGTTATCCCCCAAGGAAAACCGCGACATCCCGCCGCTCGACTACCCGCTGGTCTACCGGCTGAAGCGAGAGCGCCCGGACCTGACCGTGGTCATCAACGGCGGCGTCGGCTCGCTGGATGAGGCGGACGAGCACCTCACCCATGTGGACGGGGTTATGCTGGGCCGCGCCGCCTACCACGACCCCGCGCTTTTGGGTCAGGTCTACCGGCGGATTTTCGGCGAAACCACTGAAGACATTGACCCCTTCGAGGCCGTCGAGCGCTACCTGCCCTACGTTCAGAGCCAACTGGAGCGGGGCGTGCACCTGGCGGCCATGACCCGGCACATGCTGGGCCTTTTCCACGGGGCGCCGGGCGCGCGTGCCTGGCGGCGGATCCTGACCGTCGAGGGGGTCAAGCCGGGCGCGGGAGTCGAGGTCATCGCGGCCGGTCTGGACGCGTTGCGCTCGGCCCGGATGCGGCTGTCGGCCTAGGGTTCGAGCTCCAGCGCCTGGGGGCTGGCTTCAAACCGCGACAGCCGGCCGAGGTAGCTCATGCCAAGAAGCGAGGTCTGCAGCCCCTGTTCGATCACCAGCGCCTCGACGTCGTCCACCTCGGCGCCGTCCACCGACAGCGTCTCCAGCATGACCTTCGCCGCCCGCGCCCGGCCCTGGGCGGTCACGACCTCAAGGTCGTAGTCGAGGCCGCGGGGGTTCAGCCCGACCCGCTCGGCGTCGTCTGGGGTCAGGGCGACGGCCGTGGCGCCGGTGTCGACCAGGAAGCGCACCGGCTCGCCGTCCACCTCGCCGTCGGCCCAGTAGTGCCCGTCGCCCGAGCGCTCGATCCGCGCGGTCGCGGCCATGGGGGCGGACACGGCGGCCGGCGCCTGCGCCTGCCGGGCCTCGTCCAGCCGCACCACCGCCTTCACCGCGACGGCGGCGGCGCCAAAGGCGAGGATGCCGATGAGGGCGTACCTGAACATCCCCCGCTCTTACGCGCGGGAGGTTTGCAACCGATGAATCTAGGCGAGCCCCAGCTTCTCGGGGCGGATGCGGCTCTTGCGGGCAGGCAGCTCGGCCATCAGGGCCGCGCGCTCCTCATCGGTGAACCGGCCCCACAGGCCGATTTCCTTGAGGGTCCGGAAGCAGCCCAGGCACAGCCCGCTTTCGCCGTCCACGGCGCAGACCTGGATGCAGGGCGTGACGATGGGCCGGGGCGGAGCGTCCATGCGCGGGATATCGCCCGCAAGGCGACGGGGCGCAAGCCTTACGAAGCTGTAATGTAAACACTGAGAACATTACAGGCCGGTAAGTAATATTCGAAACTAATTCACAAACATTTCTTCCATTTAATTTGAATGACAAGTGGAGTCCAAGCATTGTGACCCTATTGAACACGCCCACCTCGGGAAATGGAGAGCCCCAATGCGTATCGCCGCCACCATCATCGCCCTGACCGTCGCCGCGTCCGCCGCCCCCGCCTTTGCGCAGGGTGAGCGCCTGACCGACGTCGAATACCTGCAAGCCGCCCGCTGCGCCGGCCTCGTCAGCTCCGACGCGCTCGGCGCGACCGACAGCGCCTCGATGGAGGCCTTCATGAAGGCCCAGAGCCGCGGCCGTGCGTCCTTCATCGTCGACAAGGCCGACCAGATCGCCGCCACCGCCAAGCGCTCGGCCAAGCGCGCCGCGGGCCAGCACCGCGCCAGCCTCGTCGCCGAGCGCGAGGCCTGCGCCCGCTACGCCGGATAACAACTAAAGACTTCTGGGTAACTGGAAGGGGCGCCTCCCTACGGGCGCCCCTCTTTCTTTGGGAGGCCATGGGGTCTAAGCCCCGCCCGATGAGCGCTCCCTTCGACGATATCCGCCGCCTGCTGGAGGACCTGCCCGGCCCCGGCCCGGCCGTCTCCCCCAAGGGTCTTGGCCGCCTCGACGAGATCGCCGCCTGGCTGAGCGCCTGGAGCGGCAAGCGCCCGCCGCAGGTGAACCGCCCGGTTGTCGCCGTCTACGCCGGCGCCCACGGCCTCGCCGCCCATCTCCCCGAAGCCCCGCCCGTGCGCGGCCGGCTGGAGGCCATGGCCGCCGGCCTCGCCCCCGTCGCCCAGGCGGCCCAGCTGCACGGCGCCGGCCTCGACGCCTTCGATCTGGCGCTAGATCGCCCCACCGCCGACATCACCCGCAAGGCGGCGATGAGCGAGAAGGAGGCCGCCGCGACCATGGCCTTCGGCATGGAGGCCCTGGCCAAGCAGCCGGACCTGCTGATCCTCGGCGAAGTCGGCACGGGCGGAGAGGCGGTGGCCGCCGCCCTCGCCCACGCCCTCTTTGGGGGCGATCCGGCAGAGTGGTCGAACGAGCCCGCCTTGATTGAGGAGGCCGTCAGCCGCGTCAGCGCCGAAGACCCCCTCGAACTGCTGCGCGAACTTGGCGGACGTGAGATGACCGCCATCGCGGGGGCGATCGTCGCCGCCCGCGTGCAGAAGGTCCCGGTGCTCCTCGACAGCTACGGCGGATGCGTGGCCGCGGCGGCCCTGGCCGCCCTGCGCCCCGACGCCGCCGATCACTGCATGGCAGGCCAGGTCTCAGCCGCCGCGGGCCACGCCGCCGTGCTCCAGCGCCTGGGGATGAAGCCCCTGGTCGATCTGGGCCTCACCGACGGCTCCGGCACAGGCTCGGCGGCCGCCATCGGGATCATCCGGCTGGCTTGCGCCGTTCAACAGCCATGAAACGCCTTCTGCCCCTGATCCTGCTGGCCGCCTGCAGCCAGCCCGCCGCCGACCCGGCCCCGGCCGAACCGCAGCCGCTCCCGGCCGCCGACGCTCCCGCCGCGCCCACTCCGGCTCCGGAGCCCAACAGCACCGAGGAAGCGGTGGTGATCGCCCGCGACTACCTCACGACCCAGCACCCGGGCGAGGACATCGCGCTGGGCGAACCCGGCCGGCAGGAAGGCGCGGCCGGCTCCATCTACCTGGAAGTCCCCGCCATGATCGGCGATCAGGCCGTGACCCTGGTCCTTCGGCGCGTCAACGATGTGCCGGGCTCCACGCCCGAACAGCGGCGCTGGCACGTCGAGCGGATCGACCCGAAGTAAAAGAGCCGCCCGGCAATACCGGGCGGCTCCTTGATGGCTTGCGTGAGAAAGCCCTTAGTGGCGCTTGATCTCGTCGGCGATCTTGTCCTGCGCCTTGCCGACCTTGTTCTGAAGGTCGCCCATGTGCTTTTCGGCCTTGCCCTCGGCTTCGAGTTGCTCGTCGTCGGTGGCGCGGCCAAGGCCTTCCTTCACCTTGCCCTTGCCTTCGTGCATGGCGCCTTCGATGCGATTGTCGCTCATGGCCAATCTCCTTTCCGTTGAAACCTCTTAAACGGTCAGGCTAGCGGCCAAGTTTCTTAGCGGTTCTCACCCAGCATCGATGCGGCGACGGCGCCCGGCGTGTTCGTCTCGGCATACTGGGCAGGGGGCGGCGCGTGGCCGTCGAGCATGTCGATGGTCTCGCGGATGTAGCGGGCGTGGGTGACGATGCCGATGTCCAGCCGCTCGCCCGTCAGTTCCACCTGCTGGGTCAGCATGCCGGCGATGAAGTTCTCGCCGTTCTTGGTGACATAGATCGGCCCGCCCGAGTTGCCGGGGAAGACGTTGAAGTCGAGCAGGAAAGTCGGGAACTCGCCCGACGGCGCCAGCGGATAGGACGCCACCTTCCCTGCCCGCAGGATCGGAAAGCCCGCCTTGTTGGCCGCCAGCCCCAGCGGAAAACCCAGCGCCATCATCTCGTCGCCCGGCCCAAGATGGGAGCGGTTGAAGGTGTCGTCCCCGGCCAGCCAGCTCAGCGGGATAGCCGCTCGGGTGAACTCCTCCGGCGCCGTGATCTCGATGGCGGCGATGTCGCGGTCGGGGTGCTGCACCCATTTGGGCGCGCCGTCGCGGGTCCGGATGGTCAGAGGCTGGGGATCGTAGCGCCAGCCGCCGCCGGTCGTGGCGAATCGATAGCCGATCCGCGCCTCGGGCCTTGGCATGCGGTTCAGCACATGGCCGGCGGTGACCAGGATGGTGCGCGGATGACCGTCGGCGGTGGGCACGTTGAGCAAAAAGCCGGTGCCGACCGTGCGATTGCCCTCGCCCAGCCCCTGTTCGAGCTGCACCGTGGCCTTGATCATGTCGACGGAAAGATCGACCGGCATGTTTACGCGTTCCCCGACTCTACCGGCGGCATTTGATCAGGTCCGGGAGGGGGCACAAGCTGGCCGCTTGTCGCAGCCGCCAAAGTTCTGCCAATGAGCCTGATGCCCCAGCCGACACCCCCCATCGCCCGCAAGGAACCCAGGCGCATCGAGCAGCTGGGCCGCGTCCGCACTGACGACTACGCCTGGATGAAGGACGACAACTGGCAGAAGGTCCTGCGCGACCCGACGCTGATCAAGGCGGACGTCAAGGCGCACCTGACCGCCGAGAACGCCTACACCAAGGCCATGCTCGCCTCGACCGAAGCGCTGCAGAAGCAAATCTTCGAGGAGATGAAGGGGCGCGTCAAGGAAGACGACGCCTCTGTCCCCGCCCCCGACGGCCCGTGGGAGTACTACATCCGCTACGAGACCGGCGCCGAGCACCCGGTGCATGCCAGACGACCGCGCGGCGGCGGGGATGAGCAGGTGCTGCTGGACGAGGAGGCGGAGTCCAAGGGCAAAGCCTACTACCACGTCGGCAGCGCCCAGCATTCGCCCGACCACAGCCGCTACGCCTTGGCCGTCGATGAGCAGGGGTCGGAGGTCTATCGCATCTTCGTGCGCGACATCGCCACCGGGGCGACGGTCGGCGAGCCGGTGGAGAGCGCCTATTCCTTCGCCTGGTCGCCGGACAGCCGCTACCTTTTCTGGATCCTGCGCGATGAGAACGGGCGACCCGCCAAGGTCTTCCGCAGGCCCGTGGGCGGGGACGCGAGCGACGACGTCCTGATCTACGATGAGCCGGACGAAGGCTTCTTCCTGGGCGTCGGGGTGCTCTCCTCCGACCAGTGGATCGCCATCCAGGCCGGCAACCAGGAAACCAGCGAGACCCACCTGATCCCCGCCTCCGATCCGACGGCGGCGCCGAAGGTCATGGAGCCGCGCCAGAGCGGCGTGCGCTACGAGGTGGACCACTGGGGCGATCGCTTCGTCATTCGCACCAACGCCGACGGGGCGGTGGACTGGAAGCTGGTCACCGCTGAGGAGGCCAACCTCGGCAAGAGCGGCTGGCGAGACTGGATCGCGCACCAGCCCGGGCGGCTGATCACCGGCATCCGCGCCTACAAGGACTACTTCGTGCGGCTCGAGCGGGTGGATGCGCTGAACCGCATCGTCGTCACCCGGCGCGGCGGCGAGGAGCACGCCATCGCCTTCGACGAGGAGGCCTACGCCCTCTCCCTCGAGAGCGGCTACGAGTACGATACGAGCGTGACGCGCTTCGTCTACACCTCGATGACCACGCCGCGTCAGTGGTTCGACTACGACATGGCGACTCGCGAGCGGACCCTGCGCAAGACGCAGGAGATCCCCTCCGGCCACGACCCCGCGAACTACGTCACCCGACGCTTGACCGCCTCCGCGTCCGATGGCGCGGAGGTCCCGATCTTCGTTCTGATGAAGAAGGGCACGCCGCTCGACGGTTCGGCGCCTCTGCTCCTCTATGGCTACGGTTCCTACGGCATGGCGCAGGAGCCGGGCTTTTCAATCCGCAACCTCAGCCTGGTGGACCGCGGCTGGATCTGGGCCACGGCCTGCATCCGGGGCGGGTCGGAGAAAGGCTGGGGCTGGTTCCTGGACGGACGCAAGGACAAGAAGGTCAACACCTTCACCGACTTCATCGCCTGCGCCGAACACCTGATAGCCAATGGCTATGGCAAGGCGGGCGAGATCGTCGCCTACGGCGGCTCGGCCGGCGGCCTCCTGATGGGCGCGGTGAGCAATATGCGCCCCGACCTGTGGGCCGGGATCATCGCGGCGGTGCCATTTGTCGATGTCCTCAACACCATGAGCGACACGTCCCTGCCGCTCACGCCTCCCGAGTGGCCCGAGTGGGGCAATCCCATCGAGGATGCCGCCGCCTACGACTACATCGCCAGCTACAGCCCCTATGACAACGTCGAGGCCAAACCCTATCCGGCCATCCTCGCCACCGGCGGCCTGTCTGATCCACGCGTCACCTATTGGGAACCGCAGAAGTGGGTCGCCAGGCTGCGCGAGCACACCACCAGTGGCAATCCGGTGCTGCTGAAGATCAACATGGAAGCCGGACATGGCGGAGCCTCCGGCCGGTTCGATTTCCTCAAGGAAATCGCGCTCGATTACGCCTTCGCCATCTGGGCGAAGGAGCGGGGCTGGGAAAAAGCATGATCGTCCGCGCCGCCACCTTCGACGACGCGCCGGCGCTCGCGGCGATCTATGGCGATGCCTGCCTGCACGGCTTTGGCACCTTCGAGGAGGTTCCGCCCTCGGCCGAGGAGATGGCGGCGCGCATCAAGGCGGTGCGGGACCGGGGGCTCCCCTACCTGGTCGCGGAAGTCGACGGCCAGGTCGCCGCCCTCGCCTACGCCGCGCCATTCCGCTTGCGGGCGGCCTACCGCTACACGGTGGAAGACAGCGTCTATGTGCACCCCGACTTCACGGGCCAGGGGCTCGGCCGCGCGGTGCTGGGCGCCGTCGTCGAAGCCTGCGAAGCCTTGGGTTTGCGCCAGATCATGGCCGTCATCGGCGATAGCGAAAACAGTGGTTCGATCGGCCTGCACCGCGCGCTTGGCTACGAGCTGAAGGGCGTCATGGAGGCGGTCGGCTACAAGCACGGGCGCTGGGTGGACATCGTCTTCATGCAGCGGCCGCTGAACGGCGGAGCGGGGGCCGCGCCCGACGCGCCGGGGCTGAAACTGAGCAGCGCTTGAAATACCCCATGGGGGTATGTAAGTAGGCGTTATGAAATATCTCCTCCCCTCCCTTCTCGCCAGCGTCGCGATTGCGCCCGCCGCCTACGCCCAGGACCCTTCCGCGCACTCGACACACCCGCCGGCCCAGGAGCAGCCCGCCCAGACCATGGACCACGGCGCCATGCACGACGGCCACATGGACCACGGCCCCGGCGGCATGGACATGGACATGTCCGAGATGGACCACAGCGACATGGCCCGCGGCGACATGGTCATGGAGGACACCAGCCCGGGCCACATGATGATGGAAAGCCCGGTCGGCCCCTACCCCATGAGCCGCGACGGTTCGGGGACCAGCTGGATCCCGGAGGCCACGCAGATGAGCGGCGTCCACGCCATGCGCGGCGACTGGAACACCATGTTCCACGCCTCGCTGATCGGCGCCTATACCGACCAGGGCGGCCCGCGTGGCGACGACAAGGCCTTCATCGGCGGCATGGTCGGCGCGATGGCCAGCCGCCCCCTGGGGGTCGGCACGCTCGGCCTTCGCGCCATGCTCAGCCCAGACCCGTTTATGGGCAAGAGCGGCTATCCCCTTCTACTGGCGGCAGGCGAAACCGCCGATGGCGAGCACACCCTGGTCGATCGCCAGCACCCGCACGACCTCTTCATGGAGCTGTCGGCCAGCTACAGCCTGCCGGTCGGCGATAAGGGCAGCGCCTTCATCTACGGCGGCCTTCCCGGCGAGCCGGCATTCGGCCCCCCGGCCTTCATGCACCGCCCGTCAGGGCAGGACTCGCCCGAAGCGCCGATCACCCACCACTGGCTCGACTCCACCCACATCGTCTTCGGCGTCGTGACGGCGGGCTTCACCTGGGATCGCTTCAAGGTGGACGCCTCGCGCTTCCGCGGCCGCGAGCCGGACGAGAACCGCTTCGACATCGAGACCGGCGACCTCGACTCCTCGTCCGCTCGCGTCAGCTTCAACCCGCGCGCCAACTGGGCCTGGCAGGCGAGCTGGGCCTCCATCAAGAGCCCCGAGGCGCTGGAGCCTGAGCACGACGAGCGGCGCTTCTCCACCAGCCTGATCTACGTCCGCCCGGTGGGCGGCAGCGGCCAGTTCTCCGCCACCGCCGCCTGGGCGCGCAAGGACCTGGTCCCCGGCGATGTCTCGGAAGCGGCGCTGGTCGAAGCGGCCTTCGCCCCGAACGCGAGCTGGACCTTCTTCGGCCGCGCCGAACAGGCAGACCAGTCGGAACTCGGCGACGACCACGACGGCCCGGCCTACCGGGTTCGCAAGATGTCGGTGGGCGCGATCCGCGACTTTGCGGTCTCGGAGCACGTGAAGCTCGGCGTCGGCGCGCAGGTCAGCGCCTTTGACGTCGAAGAGCCGCTGGGCGCCACCTACGGCGACCCAACGGCCTCGACGGTCTTCGTTCGCCTGAAGATCGGCTAGGCTACTGCTGCGCCGGAGCAGCGGGCGCGGCCGGCGCGGCGGGGGTTGCGCTCTCGGCGGCGTCGGCGACGCTGGAGGCGGCGTTGTCCACCGAACTGGCGACGCTGGAGGCCGCATCGCTGACGGCCGCCGTTTGGAGGCTGTCGTTGCGGCTGGCGTTGAACAGGAACCAGGCGGCGATCGCCACCAGGACAATCACGGCCAGCGCGATCAGCAGGCCAGCGCCGCTGCCGCCGCCACGCTCAACGACGGTCGTGCCATGGTCGCGCTCCACGACGCGCTCGGTCGTGGCGCCGTCACTACGCTCGGTCACTCGTTCGGTCGCCATGTCTGGCCTCCTCACATGATGGGTCGGCCAAGATAACGGCGATGGTAGCGTGGCCGTTCCGCAGGACGGAACCCGACGCGCAAGGTTGACGCTAGCGTCACTAATGACATGGCCCCCTCAAACGGGTCAGATGCGCGCCGCCGAGAGGAGAGACATGCCGGGCGACCTCGATTTCCGTGACCGATCCAAAGTTTTCGCCGCGCTGGAGGCCGACCGCTTCGACCTGCTGGTCGTCGGCGGCGGCGTCACCGGCGCGGGGATCGCGCGTGATGCGGCCATGCGGGGCCTGAAGGTGGCGCTGGTCGAAGCGCGTGACTTCGCCTCCGGCACCTCCTCGCGCTCCTCGAAGATGATCCACGGCGGCCTGCGCTATCTGGCCCAGGGCGACCTCGCTTTGGTCCGCGAAGCCGCGTCCGAACGAAAGGCGGTGGAGCGGATCGCCCCGCACCTGACGAAGATGACCTACTTCGTCGTCCCGGCCAGAAACGCCGCCGGCATCGTCAAGCTGAACGCGGGCCTGTGGACCTTCGAAAAACTCGGCGGCGTCGCCAAGGACCGCAAGCACGAGAGCTGGAACGCCGAGGAACTGGCGAAGAACGAACCGGCCCTGCGCACCGACGACCTGGCCGGCGCCATCGTCTATCCCGAGTACCTTACCGACGACGCCCGCCTGACGCTGGCGAACATCCGCAGCGCCACCGTCCATGGCGCCGTGGTCGCCAGCTACGCGCCAGTGACCGACTTCCTCACGGAAGGCGGCAAGGTCGTGGGCGCGGTCATCGGCGATGCGCTCGGCAATTGCGGCGCGCGAGTGCGGGCCAAGGTGGTGGTCAACGCCGCCGGGCCGTGGGTGGACGCCCTGCGGCGGCTGGAGGATCAGGCCGCGCCCGAGCGCCTGGCGCTGACCAAGGGCATCCACCTGGTGCTGCCGGGCGCGAAGCTGCCGATCAGCCGCACGATCGTGATCTCCACCCCCGACAAGCGCAGCATCTTCGCCGTGCCCAAACGCGGCATGACCTACATCGGCACCACCGACACCTTCTACGAGACGCCGGACTACTGGCCGCGCATCGAGGCCGCCGACGTCGACTACCTGATCGAGGCGGTCGCGGCGCGGTTCACGACGCCCAAGCTGACGCGCGCCGACTTCACCTCCGCCTGGTCTGGCGTGCGGCCGCTGGTGGCCGAGGAGGGCAAGAGCCCCTCCGACATCTCCCGCAAGGACGAGATCTGGACCGGCCCGCACGGCGTGCTCTCCATCGCGGGCGGCAAGCTGACCGCCTACCGCCAGATGGCGCAGGACGTCGTCGACATGGCGCAGAAGACGCTGGGGCAGAAGCCGGCCAAATCCCTCACCGCGACCACGTCGCTGGTCGGCGGCGACCTGAACGTCGACAGGATGACCGCGCGACTGCGCCAGACCATGGACGAGCACGCCGCCGAGCGGCTCGTGCAGCTCTACGGCGCCGAAGCCCCCGAGGCGGTCGGCGGCCCCGAGGTCGAGGCCCGCCGCGCGGTTCTGCGGGAAGGCGCCCTGATGCTCGAAGACTACTGGGCCCGCCGCAGCGCCAGAGCCTGGTTCGACCCGGATGGCGGGTTCGGCGCGCTGGAACCGGCCTCGCGCGTGATGGGCGAACTGCTCGGATGGTCGGCCCAGGAACGCGAGCAGCAAATTGCCGCGTGCCGGGCTATCCACAACGACTACATGGCATTCCAGAGGAGCTGACTTGGGGGATTTCATATCAAAGCTGAGAGGGGCGCTCGGCGATCGGGTCATCACCGACCCTGAAACCCTCCAGGCCCGCCGTCATGATTACTGGGTCGCGAGCTATGTCCGCGACTTTACCGGCCAGCCGGGGCCCGCGGCCGCCTGCGTCGTGCGGCCGGCGAGCGTGGCGGACGTGCAGGCGACGGTGCGGATCGCATCCGAAACCGGAACGGCGCTGATCCCCTTCGGCCTTGGCAGCGGCGTGGTCGGCGGCGTGGTCGCCTCTCCCGACGCCATCCTCCTCGACATGAGCGCGATGAACGCCACCCGCGCCATCGACCCGGTGAACCTGCTGGCCAGCTTCGACGCCGGCAAGAACGGTCTCGAAGCCGAGAACGAAGTCGCCGAACAGGGTCTGACCATCGGCCACTGGCCGCAATCGGTCGGCGTCAGCAGCGTCGGCGGCTGGATCGCCACGCGGGCGTCGGGCCAGTTCTCGACCGCCTATGGCAACATCGAGGACATCGTCCATTCTATCGAGGCCGTGCTGCCCGACGGCACGCTGGTCACCCTCGGCAAGGGCGCGCGGCAGGCCTCCGGCCCCGACCTGCGTCACCTCATACTCGGCTCCGAAGGCACGCTCGGCGTCATCACCAGTGTCACCTATTCGCTGCGCAGGAAGCCTGAGGCCCGCGCCCTCTCCTGCTTCTTCGCCAGGGACATGGGCGCCGGCTTCGACTTCCAGCGCGAGGTGGTCCAGTCCGGCTGGGCCCCGCCCGTCATGCGGCAGTACGACGAGCGCGAGACCAGCCGGCTCAACACGCTGGCCAGGGACTGCGCCGTCATCATGGTCCATGAGGGACCGCAAGCGCTGGTCGAGGCCGAGAAGGCCGCCGTCACGGCGCTCGCCCAGAAGTTCGGCCTGGAGACCGGCCCCGAAAGCATCGTCGAGCACTGGCTTGGCCACCGCAACACGGTGCCCAGCTGGGACATGTTCCTCCAGCGCAACATCGTCCTCGACACCGTCGAGGTCTCCGCCGACTGGACGAAGATCGGCGAGGTGTACGACGCCGCCACGAAATCGCTGGCCGAGATTCCCGGCGTGCTGGCGGGCTCGGCGCACTCCAGCCACGTCTATCGCAGCGGCCTGAACCTCTACTTCACCTTCGCGGTGGCGGTCAGCGACCCGGCGCGGATGGAAGCCACCTATCACGACGGCTGGCGGCGGATCATGGAAGCGACGGACGCCAGCGGCGGCAGCCTCTCCCACCACCACGGCATCGGCCGCGTGCGGCGCGACTACCTGACCCGCGAGCTCGGCGAGGAAGGGGTCGCCCTGCTGCGGAAGGTGAAGGCCGCGCTCGATCCGAAGGGCGTCATGAATCCGGGGGTCCTGCTGCCCGATGCCTGAGCTCATCCTATCCCTCGACATCGGCACCACCTCGGTCAGCGCCTGTCTGTTCGAGGCGGGCGGCGCGCTGAGGGGCCTGGCCACGACGCCCGTCGCCTCCCGCTCTGACCGGCCGGGGCAGGTCGAGCAGGACGCCGCCGCGCTGTGGGCCTCCGCCCAGCAGGTGATCGGTGAGGCGCTGAACCGCGCCGGCGTCACAGGGGCCGACCTCGCCGCCGTCGGCGTCACCTCCCAGCGCGCCAGCATCGTGGTCTGGGACCGCTCGACCGGCGAGCCGCTGGCGCCCGTCGTCGTCTGGAGCGACCTGCGCGGCGCCGCCCGCGCCACTGAGCTGCAAGGCGCCGGATACATGGTCATGCCCCAGCAGGCGGCGGCCAAGCTGGAAGGCGTCGTCGCGGGCGTGAACCGCGCCAACCTCGCCTGGGGCAACGTCGACAGCTGGATCATCTGGAAACTCTCGGGCGGGGAGGTTCACGCCACCGACCGCAGCCAGGCCTGGACTCTCGGCTATCTGGACCTCGCCTCACTCAGCTGGAACGAGCAGCTGATCAGCCATCAAAATCTCGACCTCGCCAGCTTCCCCAGGCTCGTGGACACCTGGGGGGTCATGGGGACCACGGCCCGTGAGGTCCTGGACGCCGAGGTCCCCATCGCCGCCGACATCGCCGACCAGCAGAGCGCCCTCCTCGGCCATGGCGCCGAGGCGCCGGGCGCGGGCAAGGTCACCTACGGCACCTCCGGCACGCTGAACGTCTCGACGGGCGCGGAGCTGAAGTTCTTTTCCATGACCATCCCGCCCTTCGTCCTGTCGGCGGCGGGCGGCCAGACGCAGTTCTGCCTGGAAGGCATGGTCATCACGGCGGGCTCGGCCTTCGACTGGCTTCGGCGGACCTTCGGCATCGCCGGCCATGATGCCTTCGAGCAATTGGCGGCGGATAACCCGGACGCCGCCGGCGCCTGGTTCCTGCCGGCGCTGCAGGGCCTCGGCGCGCCGCATGGCGATTTCACCCGCAAGGGTGCGCTCGGCGGGCTGACCACCGCCACGACCACCGGCCACCTCGTCCGCGCCGCCGTCGAGGGCCTCGCCTGCCGTGTGCGCGAAGCCTTCGACGCCGTGTACGAGGGCGCGGGCCTGTCCCGCCCGGACGTCCTCAAGGTCGACGGCGGCATGACCAACTCCGACCAGCTGATGCAGGCGCAGGCCGACATCCTGGGTCTTCCCGTCGCCCGCCACGCCCTTCGCGAAGCCACCGCGGCCGGGGCGGCCATCTGCGCGGCGCGGGGCGTTGGCCTGCTCGGCTCCGGCGAGACCGCCGACTTCGCCACCTACGACCGCACCTTCGAGCCGCGCCCCATCGGCGAGCGGTTCGAACAGTGGAAAGCCGCCGCCTATGGATGACGCGACCCGCGAAAAGCACCTGGAGAACGTCCGCCGCGACGGCTTCACCATCGTCGAGAACGCCATCGAACCGGACCTGATCGAGGCGCTGAACGACGCCCTCGCCCGCCTGGAGCGCGACCTCTCCGCCAAGCCGGCGATGAACACCTTCGAGGGCCACCACACCGTCCGCATCTACAACCTGCTGGCCTATGGCGAGCCGTTCACGAAAGTGCCGGTCCACCCGAACGTCCTGCGCATCGTCGATGGCGTGCTGGACCCCGGCTGCCTGATCTCTTCCCTCTCCTCCATCGCCATCGATCCGGGCGAAACCGCCCAGCCGATCCACGCGGACGACATGGTCATCCCGCTGGACAAGCCGCACCGCCCGATCGTCTGCAACTCCATGTGGGCGCTGACCGATTTCACCGAGGCCAATGGCGCGACCCGCCTGGTCCCCGGCAGCCACAAGAAGCCCAACCCGGAATACGGCGGCCAGTACGACACGGTCGCCGCGGAGATGGCCAAGGGCAGCGTCCTCATCTGGGACGGCGCGCTGTGGCACGGCGGCGGAGCGAACCGGACGGATAAGCGCCGCACCGGCACCGCCATGAACTATTGCGCCGGCTTCATCCGCCAGCAGGAGAACCAGCAGCTGGGGCTGAAGCCCGAGCTGGTGAAGACCTTCGAGCCGCGCCTGCAAGAGTTGGTCGGCTATAGCGTCTATCGCGGCCTGATCGGCCACATCGACAAGAAGGCGCCGTTCCAGCTGCTGAACGACGGCGCCCAATTCAAATCCATCTGGGACCAATAGGGGAAGCGCATGGGGGGCGTACTGATCTACGGGGCGACCGGGTACACCGGTAAACTCGTATCAAGGCGGGCGAAGGAGATCGGCATGCAGCCTATCCTCGCCGGGCGCAGCGCCGATAAGGTGCGCGCGGTCGCCGAGCCGCTGGGCTTTGCCTGGCGCGCCGCCGACATCAATGACCCCGCCGCGCTGGATCGCGCGCTGGAGGGGATAGACGTCGTCCTGCACATCGCCGGGCCTTTCTCCGCCACCTCGCGGCAGATGGCCGACGCCTGCATCCGCAACAAAGCCCATTACCTCGACATCACCGGTGAGATCGCCGTGATCGAGGCGCTGGCCGCCCGCTCGAATGAGGCGGCCGCCGCCGGCGTCATGCTGATGCCCGGCGTCGGCTTCGACGTTGTGCCGTCGGACTGCCTGGCCGCCCGGGTGGCCCAACGGGTGAAGGACCCGCGGCAGATCACGCTCGCCATCGGCGGGATGGAGAAGGCCTCGCGCGGCACGCTGAAGTCCTCCATCGAGAGCGTCGGCAGCCCGGTGAAGGTTCGCCGGAACAACAGCATCGAAGCCGCCTGGCCGCCGCCGCGCCGCAGCTTCGACTTCGGCGCAGGCCCCCGCCCCGGCATCGCCGTCGGCTGGGGCGATGTGGCCAGCGCCTGGTATTCCACCGGCGCGCCCGACATCACCGTCTACTTCGAGGCCATGCCGCAGATGGAGCAGATGAGCCGCCTGAACGGCTTCATGCGCTGGCTGCTGAGCACCGCCCCGATGCAGCGCCTGCTCAAGGCCGGCATCGACCGCATGCCCGAAGGCCCCACCGACGCCGAACGCGCGGCCGGCCGGGCAGTGCTGATCGGCGAGGCGGTTGGCGCGAACGGCGAAACAGCCGTCAGCCGCCTGACCACGCCTGAGGGCTATACCCTCACCGCCCTGACCTCGCTGGAGATCGTGCGGCGGGTGCTGGCGGGCGAGGCCAAACCCGGCTTCCAGACGCCATCGAAGGTCTTCGGCGCGGACTTCATCGCCGGCATCGAGGGCTGCGCCTTCCAGGACGCCTAGAGCGCCCCGAACTTGCCGGCCTGGTAGTCGGCCATCGCCTGGGCGATCTCCTCGCGCGTGTTCATCACGAACGGGCCGCCGAAGGCGACGGGCTCGGCGATGGGCGCGGCGTAGCCATAGAGAATCTGGGCGTCGGTCGAAGCCTCGATGTGGGCCGTCGCGCCGTCGTCGTTCAATTCGATCAGATGGTTCAATTTGGCGGGCTCCCCGCCGACGCTCAGATCTCCTTTGACCACGTACAGAAACACGTTCTGACCGGCTGGAGCCGGCAGGTTGAGGCTCGATCCAGGGTCAAAGTCCACAGTGGACATGAAGCCGCCCAGCAGCCACTCGACCGGCCCGCGCTGCCCCTCGAACTCACCGGCGATCAGGTTAAGCGTGGCGCCGCCGAGGCGGATAGACGGGATGTCTTCGCGTTGCAGGCCGACGTACTTCGGCGCTGTCATCTTCAGCCGCGCGGGCAGGTTGACCCACAGCTGCAGAATCTCCAGCGGCCCGCCGCGGCGCTTGAAGTCGGCCGGCGACAGCTCGGCGTGGACGAGGCCCCTGCCGGCGGTCATCCACTGCACCCCGCCGGCGCGGATGATGCTCTCGTGCCCGCCGCTGTCGAGGTGGCTGAGCTCGCCCTGCAGGATGAAGGTCACCGTCTCGAAGCCACGATGCGGGTGCGGCCCGAACGGCAGGCCGCCGTTGTTCGGCGCATAGGTCTGCGGCCCGTGGTGGTTCAGCAGCAGGAAGGGGTCGAGCGTCGGCAGCTCCCCGCCCGGCAGCGGCCGGCGCGTGATCAGGTCACGGATATCGTCGCGGTAGGACGGATGCTGGGCTTTGACGGTGCGCGCGCTCATCCGCCCAAGGTAGGCGGGGGCGGGACGGGCGCAATGTCCCGCAACGATTTGTCTCCAGAGTCCCTACAGCGCGCCCAACGCCTTGCTGGCGGCCGACTGCACGGCTTCGGCCGCTTCCAGGTTGGCGTTGGCCATGGTCAGCCGCTCCCGCGCCGCCGCGATCGCCGCCGCATCACCGCTGGCCTGCGCCGCGCCAAGGGCGTCGGTGGCCGCGGCCTGCACTTCCTTCATGATGTAGAGGGACACGGCGCGCGTGACGTCGAGCGGATGGACGCGGTAGCGGCGCTTGAGTTCCTTGGCGTCCTTGGCGAGCGCCTTGTCGGCGTCCATCGCCATCTCCAGCAGCGGCCGGGGACTGGCGATCTGCCGCTGCGTCTCGGCCTCGATCCACTCCTGCCCGTCGTCGGTGAACTCGGCCAGGAAGCGGCCGGTCTTGATGTCGCTGTACGACTTGCCCTGCCGCATCTTGGCCATGGCGCCAAAGTCCGGCGCCACGTTCTGGGCCATCGCGGCGCCGCCGCTCATCGCAAACACGGCCGCCGCCAGCCCGATTCCCATGCCACGCATCACGCTCTCCCCTGCTGAAAGCTTCAGCGATGAAGCGCCGCGAATGCGGAGATTTCGCGGCAAAATTGACGCGCTTGTAAGTCGAATAAAAAGAGGCGGCAGGGGTTCGCACCTGCCGCCTCAGTTGATCCGGTTCGAAGGGGACCGAAGCCGGAGAGAGGGAAATCTACCAGCGGAAGCGCACGCCAACCGAGGCGTCCATGGCCTGGTAGTCGTCGCCGAACTTGCCGCCCAGGTTGACGAAGCCTGATGCGCCGCCGCCGGAGCTGAACAGGTTCAGCGTGCCGTCGATCTCGCTGTAGGAACCAGGCAGCTCGTCGGTGATGGTCGCCGTGCCGGCATCCATCACCAGACGGGTGGAGTTTTCGCCTTCAGACTCGTTCCAGTAGCGGCCGGTGAGGCTGAAGCTGGCGGGGGCGCCCATCAGCTGCGTGGCATAGGTCCCGCGCAGGCCCGCGCCCGCGCGCAGGCTGGTGGCGTCCTCGAACTCGTAGCCGACGCCTGTGCCGCCCTCGACATCGTCGAGCTTGGTGCGGACGTAGGAAACGGCGGCCAGGGGCTCGATGGAGAGGTTGGGCCCGACGGGAACTCGCCATCCGCCTTCGAGCCGGCCGCCGACGGACTGCATCTGACCGTTGATCCGGTCGCTCGCCGACAGGCCGCTGGGGATGTCGGCTTCCACATCGAGGATATTGCCGTTGAGGACAGCGTCGATGAACAGCGGGCCGCCCACATAGCTGGCATAGAGCCCGCCCGTGAAGCCGGTGTAGATCAACTCCATGTCGGTGGACTCGTAGTCCGTGTCCGCCCGCACCGCGCCCAGCATGGCCCCGATGACCCAGGCGCTGTCGGCGCCGCCTCCGCTCACCACGTCGCCGCCGAAGACAAGCTGGCTGGTGCGCTGGTTGGCCTTGAGCATGTAATCGGCGTGATCGGCGCCGTTGGCGGCGGTCAGAGTCGCGTCGCGCTCGCTATCGCTGGTGGCAAGGCGTCCCCAAAAGCCGTTGGCGCTCTCCAGACCACCGGGCGTAGAACGCAGGTCAGCCTGTCGGTCGAACCAGCCGGCTGTGGTCTCGTGCCATACCTCCTGGCCGGCGCCGGCGAAGAGAACCGTCTGCGCGCCGGAGGCGCTGGGCAGGGTGCTGACCAGCATGTGGCGCATGCCGTCAGCGTCGTACACCAGGCGGTAGCGGACGAGGCCCACGTCCAGCGCGCCGCCGGAGGCAGTCGCAACATAGCCTGTCGAGTTCGGATCGAGGGTGAAGTTCTCGGCGGCGCTGGAGCCGACGATCAAGGTGATGCCGCTGTTGAAGCGGCCCCCGCCGATCTCCTGGCCAAATGCGTCCACCAGGCCGTTATTGATTGTCAGGAGCGTGGAACCGGCGGTCGACCCGCCCGTGAAATCGATGCAGTCGGCGACGGTCTGGGTGCTGCAGTCGGCCTTGGTTTCGTCATCCAGGAAAACGTCCATGACGATGCGGCTGTCGCCCGAGCCGGTGAAGGCGACCCCTGGCGCGAGGAGCCGGTCGTTGGCCTGACCGTCGCTGATATCGCCGTCGTGGCCGCTCTCGTCGAACAGCGAGCCCATCACGATCAGGCCGGTGTTGTTGAAGGTCTCCAGGTTGAGAAGTTGCAGGCTGCTCGGCGTGTTGATCAGGTAGGTGCTCGAGGCGATGCGCCCGACGATGAGGCGGCCGGCGTTGTTGAAGGTGTCCGCTCCGGCGCCAAAATTGAAAATGACGTTGGGGATTAACGAGCCGAACTGCACAGTCTGGTGGATGGCGATGGTGCCGGCCGCGCTGTTGTTGATCGTATCGGCGCCGGAGCCGAAGGTGGTCGTGGCGCCGACGTGCCAACCCTCTGTCGCCGCATCATCGCCGGTGTTGATGGTGACTGTGACGGGGCCGGTGGCGCTGCCGAAATTGAAGGGTCCCTGGATTCGGCCATCGTCGATGATATTGACCGCGCCCGCGCCGGAGCCCTGGATAATGACGGTGTGGAAGTTTGGAGTGTCGAAGTCGATCGGCCGGGCCAGCGTGCCATCCACATCGACGATAATGGTGTCGCCGGCGGCGGGGCTGGCGGTGACGGTGGTGGACCGGGTCGTTCCCTCCGGCACGCTGATGGTGGTGGTCGCCGCGATGGCCGGCGTGGCGCCGAGGGCGGCGGCGGCGATCAGGGCGATGCGGGATGGCGTCAGACGCCTTTGGGTGCGAGACATTTGTGGTTTCCCCCTTTGATGTTCTGCTGAAGCGGGTCGGCGCGGCCCATAAGGCGCCGCGCCCCTGGCTCAGAATTCCTTGCGGATGGACAGGCCGATGAGGCGCGGGTCGAGCACGAAGACGTTCGTGGTCAGGCCGCTGTCATCGGAGTTGAGGAAGGCGTCGGTGATCGGGTCGTCGTCCATGATATTCTTGGCGTAGAGCTCGATCTTCAGGCCGTCGTCGTTTTCGACCCAGACGCTGAGGTTGGCGTTGTACCAGCCGTGCAGCTTGTCGTAGGTGCCGAGATTGTAGATTCGGTGCCAGGATTGCGACTGCCAGTAGCCATCCGCCCGGACCGTGCCGCGCCAGCCTTCAAGGAAGTCAAACCCGTACTGGGCGCCGACGTTGACGGTCCAGTGCGGTGCGTTCGGCAGTTCGTTCCCGGAGAGATCGGTGTAGAAACCGGCGCCGAAGTTGGCCTCCTCCGTCGACACACCCCACTGATCGCCGCCATGGGGATCGAAGGGGTCATACCGGATGGGGCCATATCCGAACATCTCCCCGTAGTTGGCGCTGAGATCGTACAGGAAGGTGCCGGCTGGACCATTGTTGCGCGGCGACCACATTCCCAGGCACGCCGAGTCAAAGAACTGTTGAAGCGCCGTAGCATCCGTGAACGGGCCGGCGGCGCCGCCGGACAGGGCGTTCGCTATTTCGCGCCAAAATCCGATGGCATTCTCGGCAAATGCGGCGGGAATGATGCAGTTGGACGGGTACTGGGCCCAGTTCTTCATCAGCACCCAGTCGTCATGGCCGTTGAGCCGGTTCATCGGGTCGATGGATTTTTCGCCCTTGCCGACCTTTGTGTCGAGATAGCCGAGGTTGGCGTTGAAGCGCAGGTTCTCGGTGGGCGAGAAGATGGTCTCGAACTCCAGACCCCAGATCTTCGCGTCAAAGTTCTCGTTCAGCGCGATGCGGTCAATGATCTGTGAGATCTGGTAATCCTTGTAGTCGTAGTAGAATCCCGTGGCGTTGAAGATCAGGGAGCCGCCCATCAGGGCGTTTTTCGTGCCGACTTCGAAGGCGTTGACAAATTCCGGATTGAAGGTGTCCGCGTGGAGCATCGTCGGCGGCACGCGCAGGACTCTGGTATTCCCCGGTATCGAAATGCGCGACATGTTGGGCGGGTTGGCGCCGCCGGCCTTATAGCCCCGCGAGTAGAAGGCGTAGAGCATGGTTTGGTCGGTGAACGGCAGGACCGGTTTCCAGTCGATACCGAGGCGGCCGGTGAACTCGCCCCAGTGCTGGTCGATATCGCCATCCTGTTCGTAAGGCACGAACTCGTTGTTCAGCAGGTTGGTCGGCCAGACCTCGAAGTTCTTCTTGTCGTCCGTGTACCTGAGACCGGCCGTAAGCTTCATCGTGTCGCTGAATTCCCAGTATAGCTCCCCGAAAATAGAGGTGGATTTCAGCGTGTACGGGTTCCTGCTTCGGAAGTAGTTCGACCCGGTCCCGGTGATGGAATCGAGCGGATTGGGGTCGATGATGACGTTTGGCGCCGGACTCTCCGCAGCGGCTTCTTCGCCAAACACCCCCTGCATCTGCGCAAGCGCAATCAGCGTAAAAGCGTTACTGAAGACGTAATAGTCAATATCGGTCTGGAACCTCACATAATTGGCGCCGAGGTTGAAATTGACCGGGCCGTCGAAGTTCGACTGCAGACGGAACTCCTGCGAGAACTGTGAGGCTGTTCCCTGCGAGATATCCTGCAGGATGACGGTGTTCGACGAGCCGAGTTGCGGGTCATTGAAGTAGCCGCCAGGGCACCCATTGCTGGCGCCGAAGTCATACTGGAAGCGGCACCCCTCCGCCGTGTCGTTGAGCACCGGCCGGGTGTTGAAGCGGTTGTAGTCCTGGGTCGAGAAGATCTCGTCCTTGTTGTAGAGCGTCTGCGAGACCACCGTCAGGTCGTCCGTCAGGTCGAATTCGAGGTTCAGCTCGACCACATCCGCCTGGGCGCGGTAGATCGGATCGTACCGTGACGAGATTTCCCGCAGATCGGTCGACTGCTCCAGGCCGCTGTAGGGATCGATGTACCCGTCGATGATCCCCCGCTGCCCGACATCGAGCCGCAGCGGGAAGACGAACGGCAGGCTGTGCCCGTTCGGCGCTCGGAACGCGGCATCATCGTACAGGGAGCCCGGCAGGCAGCCTTGGCTAAGGATCCCCGAGGAGGCGTCGTTGATGCCCGTCACGCTGCCAATCGTCCTCACGCCGGGATCGGTATGGCAGAGCTGCTTGGACGTCCGCGCCCGCTCGTCGTCTTCGCTGAACCGCTCCCAGATCAGGTTGCCTCGCAAGGTTTCCGTGGGCTCGAAACCGACGGTGACGCGCGTCGACCACAGGTCGCGGCCATCGACGTCGCTATCGGTGACGGCGTTGTAGCCGTAGCCGCTGCGCTGGGTGGCGGCGCCGGCGAAGCGGATCGCCAGCTTGTCCTCGACGATCGGCACGTTGACCATCGCCGAGACGCGCTTGGTGTTGTAGTTGCCAACCTCGCCCTTCAGCCAGCCCTTGAAGTCATTGAGGTCCGGCTTAGCGGAGATGACGTTGATGACGCCCGAGGTAGCGTTACGGCCGTAAAGCGTGCCCTGCGGACCGCGCAGCACTTCGACGCGTTCGATGTCGAAGTATTCCTGCTCGAACAGCCGGTTGACGATCATCGGGCTGGAGTTGAACGCCACCGCCACAGCCGGGTCGGTGGTTGCCGACACCGCCTTGGTGCCGATGCCGCGGATCGAGAAGTTGTAGCTGGTGAAGTTGTTCTTCGAGAAGGTGACGTTCGGAATCGCCTTCAGAAGGTCGAAGCCGCCTTCGATCTTCTGCGCCTCAAGATCTTTGGCCGAAAACGCGGAGATCGCGATCGGCACGTCCTGGATGTCTTCTTCGCGCTTCTGAGCCGTGACGATCAAAGCCTCGACTTCAGCGCCGCCCCCCGCGGCGCTGCCCGACTGGGGGCCGGCGGCTCGCAGCGTGATGGTCTTGCCGTCGTCGGCGGTGACGCGCAGGCCGGCGCTGGCGGCCAGCATGGCGAGCGCGTCCTGGTCGCTGTAGTCGCCCTTGATCGCGGGGGCGGTCTTGCCCTTCACCGCCTCGTAGGGGAACAGGACCTGCAGGCCCGACTGCATGGCGAAGGCCTGCAGCGACAGGGCCGCGTCGCCCTGCGGAATGTCATAGGGCCGCGCCTCGGCGGCGAAGACGCCGCTGGCGAAAAGCGCTGAAAGAGCCGTCCCGGCAAGCAGGCGCATGGCGAATTTGGTCGGCATCTGGTTCCCCCCTTTGGCCGAGGCGCCTCCGATGGGCGCCCTTGCCAAGTCCGACGAACCGCAAAGACCGAACCGCTACTCCTCCCGCAAAAATATTTTCACCGCCATCAGCCGGCGGCCGACAGGTAGATGGTCTTGTCCTCCGCCGTCGCCTTGACGGGGAAGGTCGTCTGCAGGGCGCGGACGAAACCGGCCATGTCGTCGACACGGAAATAGCCGCCCAGACGATAGCCGCCGATGGCCGGGTCCGCGACGACCAGCTGGCGGTCCTTGGAATAGCGGTTGAACTCGGCGACGGCGGCCTCGAGCGTCTGGCCGTTCAGCGCGATCTGGCCGTGGCGCCAGGCCAGCGCCTGGTCGATGCGGCCAGCGGCGATCGGCTGGGCGACGCCGCCCGCTTCGCCATAGAGGCCCATCACCCCGGCGGCGAGCTGCGCCTCATCGTGCGCGGCGCCGAACGGGGTGGTGTCGGCGATGTCCACCGCGCCCTTGGCGACGATGACCTGCACGGCCTTGGGCTGGACGCGCACGTTGAAGGCGCCGGCGTCGGCCTCGACCCGCCGGTCGCGGGCGGCGACGACGAAGGGGCGGGTGGCGTCGGGGGCGACCTCGAACAGCGCCTCGCCGCGGACCAGCTTCACCTCGCGTTTGCCGGCGCGGTAGCGGACGACGATCTTGCTGTCGGTGTTGAGCTCGACCCGGGTGCCGTCCTCCAGCACCACCAGGCGGCGCTCGCCCACGGCCGTGGCATAGGCGGGGGAGGCGTTGAAGGTGGCGAACCCTATGCCGCTCAGCGCCACCGCGCCGACGACGGCCGCGGCCCAGCGCATCACGGGCTGGGCGGCCGCGCGCGGCGCCAGCAGATCGGCGTCAGGTTCGGGCGCGGCCGGCCGGAGGGCGCGCAGGCGGTCGAAGCGGTCCCATACCGCCGCTTCCCGCTCGAACGCGGCCTCATGGGCGGCCGAGGCGCCGCGCCAGGCCTCGAAGGCGGCGCGGGTGTCGGCGCTCACCTGGGGGTCGGACAGACGGACGGCCCAGGAGGCCGCCGCCTCCCTCACCGTTTCTCGCTCTGCCTTCGCCAAGTCCATGGGTTCCTCTTGGGGGGCGGTGCGTCCTCGCGCGCGAGGGCTTCGGCGCAGGTGCGCACCGCCTTGACCAGGTGTTTCTCTACTGTGGAGACGGACAGGCCCAGCCTTTCCGCTATCTCGGCGGGCGGCAGGCCATAGACTTTTCGCAGGGTGAAGACGCGCCGCTGCTGGGTCGGCAGCGCCTCGACGATGGCGCGAAGGCGCATGAGCTCGTCGCGCGCCACCAGCGCCTGCTCGGGGTCCGCCTCGTCGGCCGCCAGGCCAAAGACGCCGACGTCGGCGACGTGCTCGATGGCCACCACCTTCTGGCGGCGCAGGGCGTCATAGACGACGTTGCGGGCGGTGCGGATGGCGAAGCCCGCCGGGCTCTCGACCTCGCGCCAGCTTTCGGTCGCGATGATGCGGGCGAAGGTGTCGTGCAGCAGGTCTTCGGTCGCGCCGGGATCGCGCGTCAGCCGGCGGATATAGCCGCGCAGCTCACCCTCCAGCGGAAGGATCTCCCGCCGAAACCAGGCCCTGCGCTGCTCCTGCTCGGTGTCGTCCACCGCCCTGCCCCGCGTACGTACGCGTATAGGCTTTGGGCGGGTCAGGCGGCTGTCAAGCGCCTGAATCGGGGCGGCGACGCGCGCGGGCGCGCGGAGGGGCGCGCGGGCGCGCGGGCGCGGGGGCGCGCGGAGGGGCGCGCGGGCGCGCGCGTGAGGGGCGGGGTCTGGCTCGGCGGGGCGGTGTTGGGCATCACAGGAGCATGGCGCCGGCGCCGAAAGAGCGGACAGATCGCCGCCTATCCGCCCTTCCAAAAAAAGAGGCGGCAGGGTTCGCACCCGCCGCCTCAGTTGATCCGGTTCAGAGGGGACCGAAGCCGGAGTTTGCGTTAGCCGCCGAAACCGACGGCAATCTTGAAGTAGGGGCCATCGATCGTGCGGTCGCCGTCCTTCGCCTCGTCGTAGCCGACATCGAGCACGTCGAAGTAGCGCTCCCAGCGGTAGCCGGCGCCGATGCGGAAACGGTCGACGGTGTAGGAGAAGCCCAGTTCGGCGGCCGCCACCGGCACGGTCACGTCATCCGAGCGTGAGACCGTGACCGTAGGCAGAGTCATCGTCGGGCCGGCGTTGATCGTGTTGAGACTGGCGCTGGGACTGACGCTTATGGTCTTGTCGATCTGCTCGGCCTCGGTCCTGACAGTCGTGTCCTGTGAACCGAACAGCACCCCGCCGGAAACACTCCAATCGAGCCCGAGCCGTCCGGTGTCTTCCCCGCCGAGCAGGGGCAGTGCCGCCTCCCAACTCAACACCGGGCCTGTTCCATCGAACTCCCGGCGCGCCGAGACTTCGCTGCTGTACTGGGTGAACGGCGTGGAGCTGGGCCCCGGCAGCCAAAAGCCTTCAACGACATAGCGGTCGCCCACACCGCTCATGGTCGCATCGGTCTTGGACTCAAAGGCCGCGTAGCGGAGGCCGGCGGACACCTGCGAACGACTCAGCGCGCCTAGGCCGACGTCCCGGCCGACCACCAAGTCGGCGATCTCATGCTCCTCATGGTTCCAGGCCGTCGCGGCTGACCAGTTGGTCACCGACTTGTTCAGGTTCGGACCACCGGCGAGCTCATATAGCGGGTGGGTGGGCACGCAGGGATTTCCGCCGACGAACGGCCAGAAGTCCGGATGGACGGCGCACACCTTCTCGCTCTCGACGATGTCATTGATACGCGCTGTATCGCTGTTGGTCTTGCCGTAGCGAACACCGGCCGAGACCGTCCATGGGCCAGAAGAAGGCCGGTAGGTCAGCTTGACCTCGCGCCCGTCGCCCCAGTCGAGGTCGCGGTTCTGGGCGTCGGCAAAGGTGTCTAGCTCGTCGGGGAAGTTGCTCTCGAAGTCGGCGTGCAACGGCTCGTAAGGCGCATCCTGTCGCTGGACCTGTCCGCCCATTTCAACCGTGAAGGGGTAGGGGCCGTCATGTCGCTGGCCGAACGTGCCCAGCAAGGGCCCGCCGCTCCAGGATTTGGTGACACGAAGGCCATATAGGCGCGGCTCGGTCAGGAAGACGTTGGTGGTAAGGCCGGTATCATCACTGTTGAGGAACGCGCCGGTAATCGCTGTCTCATCGGTGACGTTCTTCACGTAGGCCATGACGTTCCAGCCGCCTTCTTCGTTGGTGAAGATCGCCGCCAGATTCATAGTGAAATACGGGTGCAGCTTGTCGTAGACGTGGTCGTTGAACACCCGCCACCACGACTGCGACTGCCAGTGCACATCGGTGTGCAGGGTCATCAGCCACGCGTTTGGCAAAGGCAAGGTGTAGTCGCCCGTCACCGTGGCCGTCCAGTGCGGCGCGTTCGGCAACTCGTTGCCGCCAAGTTGCTTGTAGAAACCTTCGCCGTTGTTGATGGCCGGCTGGCTGGGATCGAAGCCGGGGTAGTTATCCCAGTTTAGAAGGCTGCTCCCGTTACTGGTGGTTGGATAGGGTTCGTAGGGAGCTTCCGTTACCGGGTCATATCCGATGGCATAGGCCCACTCACACCCGCCCGGATTGCCGCCGTTCGGTCCGCCTAGGCCCCAGATGGGGCCATAAGAAGTACCGTTGGTAGGAAGATAGAGCTCTGTCGGCAGAATGCAGTTGGAGGCGAAGGTCGGGAACGGCCGCACCACGCTCCAGCCCTCGTGGCCCGCAGTGCGGTCCATCAGGTCTACCGCCTGCTCGCCATCGGCGATGCGCGTCTTTTCATAGCCTCCCTTGAAGCCCAGCCGCAGGTTCTCCAGCGGCCGCCAGTCGCTCTCCAGTTCGATTCCCCAGACGGTGGCGTCGAAGTTGCGGTTGAAGGCCGAGCGATCGACGATCTCGGAAATCTGATAGTCTTTATAGTCGTAGTAGAAGGCCGCCACGTTCAGGGTGACCCGACCATCCGCGAGCGTGTTCTTGGATCCCACTTCGAACGCGTCGACGAACTCAGGATCGAATGTCTTGGGCCGCGTGGCCGAAGCGGCTTGCGCGGCCAGTGCGATCGACCCTGTTGTCACCGCGCCCGTGCCGTAATCCGCCCCACCCCCGTAGAACACGTAGACATATCGCGGCGGATTCGCGCCGCCGGCCTTGTACCCGTGAGCGTAGGACGCATAGAGGAGGGTCTCGTCGGTGAATGCGAGGTCAGGCTTCCAGTCGACCGTCAGGCGACCCGTCGGCTCCCGCCACTCCTGTTCGATTACCTCGGCGACCGGATACCCATACGTTCCGCGAGCCAAGAGCCAGGAAGGAATCCTCGGCGCCTCCTTCTTATCGACCGTCCAGCGCAGCCCCGCGGTCACCTTCAGCGCATCGGTGATGTTGTAATACGCCTCCCCGAACACCGCATAAGATATGAGCTTGTAGGGGTTCTTGCTCAGGAAATAGTTGTGTCCCTGGTCGTTCAGCGACCCAATGGGGTTGGGGTCTGTGTAAACACAACCCGCGACGCCGTACACGCCATTGGGGTCCCCCGGGGCCGGTCCATTCAGCAGACAGCGCGAACCATCTGACTTCCCGGGAACATATGGCGTTTCAATCTGGCTCGCGTTTAGCACTACCAGGCTAAGTGTGTTGATGAAGACGTAATATTTGTCTTCGCTGTCCGCGCGTAGCCAGTTAGCGCCGAGGCTGAAGTTGAAGGGGCCTTCGTAATCGGACGCCAGCCGAAACTCCTGGCTGAACTGCCTCGCCTTACCTGTGGAGACATCGACGGCCACCAAACGGCTGGAGCAGCCCAACTGAGGGTCGCAGAAGACACCGTTCTCGTCGATGATACCTTTGACGAAGGCCTCCTCCAGGTCACCATCGGACGCTATGGGCGTAAAGGCGCCCTCCGCCGTATTGAAGCGGTTGAAATCCTGCATAGACCAGACGAAATCGGCGGCGTAACCCGTCTCCGAGGTGAGCGAGAGCGTGTCCGTCAGGTCGAAGGTGAACTGCAGCTCGCCAATGTCAGACTTGGCGCGGTAATCCGGATCGACGGTAGATTCGATGGTCCGCAAGTCTCGGGACTGGACAAGGCTGACGTAGGGATCAGCGTAGGTTCTCGGAAGGCCGATTGCTCCCAGCTGGAAATAGTACGGGATAGACTGTCCGTTGGGCGTCTGGAACGAGTCGGGCGAATAGAGGGATGCCCGTTCGCAACCCTGGCTGAAAACTGATTGAACGTTGCTGACCACGTTGGCGGCCTGCCCCCGGTCTGGAACCGCTGTGTTGAGGCCGACCTCAACCACCCGGTCCGGCGCTCCGTCTTCGCCGGGGACCACGAGCTGGGTCACGACGTCCTTTTTGCACAACTGCTTGCCCGAGCGCAGACGGTCGTCGTTCTCCTCGAAGTGCTCCCAGATCAGGTTGACGTCGAGGCGGTCGTTGGGCGTGAAGCGCAGCGACGCCCGCGTCGACCACAGGTCGCGCCCGTCGATGGGCTCACCGCTGATTTCGTTGAAGGCGTAGCCGTCACGCTTGGTCCAGGCGCCGGCCAGGCGAAGGGCGACCGTGTCCTCCACCAGCGGAATGTTGACCATCGCCTCGATGCGGCTGGAGCTGTAGTTGGAGATATCCGCCGAGGCCTTGGCCTCGACGTTGAATTTCGGCTTCTGGCTGATGATGTTCACCACGCCCGCCGTCGCGTTGCGGCCGTAGAGCGTGCCTTGCGGGCCGCGCAGAACCTCGACCCGTTGCAGGTCGTAGAATTCCTGCTCGAAGAAGCGGTTACGGATGAACGGGGTGTTGTTGAAGGCCACGGCCACCGCCGGGTCCGTCGTCGCGGAAATCGCCTGGGTGCCGATGCCGCGAATCTGGATCGAATAGCTTGAGAAGTTGGTCTTGGTGAAGGTCATGTTCGGGACCTGGGTGATCAGGTCCGGGCCGCCCGCGACTTGCGATCGCGTCAGGTCTTCTTGCGTAAACGCCGAAATCGCGATCGGGACGTCCTGGATGTCCTCCTCGCGCTTTTGCGCCGTGACGATCAGGGCTTCGACTTCAGCGCCGGCTCCCGCGGCGCTGCCGGACTGGGGGGCGGCGGCCCTCTGGATGATGAGGGCGCCGGTGCTGTCGCGGGCGACCGAGAGGTTGGTGCCGGCCAGCAGCAGGCGGGCGGCGTCTTCCGGCGTCGCTTCGGTCTGGACGGCGGGCGCGTTCAGGCCCTTCACGGCGTCTTGCGAAAACAGCAGGTTCACGCCGCTCTGGCGGGCGAGCTCCTTCAGCGCCGAGGACATCGGCTGTGACTGGATGTCGATGGTCGCGACCTGGCTTTGCGCCATCGCGGGCGTGGCGGCGACCGCCAGGGCCATCGCGGCCCCGCACAGGAGCGCGGCGCGGGTCTGCTGAATACGCTTCATGGTTCCCCCCATATTTTCCGGCCGTTTCCCCCGGCCTGAATCGTTGACGAGTGGGGCTCCAATTTTCCTCAGCTGATATTTTCGGCCCTGATGGTGACCTGGTCGGGCGCGAGGTCCACGTCGAGCGGGAGAAGGGTCGCCAGCGAGCGGGCGAAGGCTTCCGTGTCGCCGGTGGAATAGACGCCGGAGACGTGCATTTGCGCCGCGCCCGCGTCCTCGATGACGATGGGACGGCGGCTGTAGCGGTTCATCTGGGCGACGGCGTCGGCCAGGGTGTCGTTTTCGAAGACCGCCCGGCCCTGCTGCCAGGCGGTGACGCGGGCGAGGTCGGGCTGGTCGACCTTGGGCGGCGCGGTTTCGGTGATGGTGACGCGGGCGCCGCGGCTGACCAGCTGCTTGCCGGCGAGTTTCGGATCGAAGACGGCGACCTCGCCCTTGGTGACGATGACGCAGACCTGGTGGTCGGCGCGGGTCACCTCGAAGGCTGTGCCCAGCGCCACGACCTGCTTGCCCGCGGCCTCGACGGTGAAGGGGCGGCGGGCGTCACGGGCGACCTCGAAATGGGCGCGGCCGCGGATCAGCTGGACCTTGCGGCGGCGGTCCTCGAAATCGACGCGGACCTTGCTGTCAGTGTCGAGGATGATCAGCGAGCCGTCGTCCAGCGCCACGCGCCGCTGCTCGCCGACCTCGGTGGCGTAGGTCCCGGCGAAGACGCCTTGCCAGACGCCCAGCGCGCCCGCGCCGGCGACGAGCGCCAGGGCGCTGGCCAGCACCATGCGGCGGTCGGGCGACCTGGCGCGGCGCGGCTCGGCGGACAAGGCGCCGGCGGCTTCCCAGACGGTGTTGACGGCGTCGAAGGCCTGGCGGTGCGCCTCGCTCTCGGCCAGCCAGGCGCGGAAACCGGCCTCGTCGTGCGGGCCGCGCTCTTCGCTGCGCAAGCGGGCGAGCCAGGCGGCGGCTTCGGCCCGGGCGGTGGTGACTTCGACCATCACCAGCCCTCCACCCACTCGGCCAGGAACAGGGCGGCCTTGGCGACGTGCTTTTCCACCGCGCTGACGGTGATGCCCAGCTCGGCGGCGATCTCGCGGTATTTCAGGCCCTCGACCCGGTGCATCAGGAAGATCTCACGCGTGCGGGGGCTTAAGCAGGCCAGCCCCGCCTTCACCCTTTCAAGACGAGTGCGGGCGGCAAAAACCTCATCGGCCAGGGGCTCGGAATCGGCGATGTCGAGGAAGTCGTCGACGGGCCGAGGGTCGGCGGTGCGGCCGGCGGGCTTGCGCGCCTCGTCGGCGGCGATGTTGACGGCGGCGCGGACAAGGAAGCCGGCGGGGTTCGAAACCTCGTTGGCCTTCTTGTACTCCTCCAGCCGCAGGAAGGCGGTGTGCAGGTAGTCCTCGGCCGCGTCGGAGCCTCGGGTCGCGCGGACCACCCGGTCCAGCACCCCTCTCCACCATCTGCGATCGCTCGGCGCCTCAGCCACCGGAACTTCCCCCACGCGTACGCGCATATTGGACGGGCTTTGGACGCCCTTCGCAACGGGTCAGATCAGCGCTAGAGAGGCGCATGGCAAAAAGTTTCACATGGGACGATCTCGACGGCTGGAAGTACCGCGACGAGCGGGAGGCCGTGCACGATCTGCTCACCCGCAAGCCGCTTTCGCCGGAAGATCGTGCGGCGGTGCGGGCCGAGGCCGAGGCGCTGGTGCGGACGGCGCGGCGGGCGGTGCGGCGGCAGGGCGTGGTCGAGAGCTTCCTGCAGGAGTTTTCGCTGGGCACCCGCGAAGGGCTGGCGCTGATGTGCCTGGCCGAGGCGCTGCTGAGGACGCCCGACGAGGAGACGCGGGATCGCCTGATCGCCGAGAAGATCGGCTCGGCCGACTGGGCCGCGCACCTGGGTCAGTCCGAGAGCCTGTTCGTCAACGCCTCCACCTGGGGCCTGATGCTGACCGGCAGGCTGGTGGAGCCGGATGAGCAGGCGACGCGCGACCTGCCGGCGTTTCTGAAACGGGTGACGGCCCGGGTGGGCGAGCCGGTGATCCGCGCGGCGGTCGCACAGGCCGTGCGCATCATGGGCGAGCAGTTCGTGCTCGGCCGCAACATCGAGGCGGCGCTGAAGCGGGCGAAGAGCGAGGACTACCTTTGCTCCTTCGACATGCTGGGCGAGGGCGCGCGGACGGCGGCCGACGCGGCGCGATACGAGGAGTCCTATGCGGCCGCGATTGAGACCGTCGGCGCGCAGTCGGGCGCGGCGGGACCCGAGGCCGGGCACGGGGTTTCGGTGAAGCTGTCGGCCCTGTCGCCGCGCTATGAGGCGGTGCAGGAGGAGCGGGTCTGGGCCGAGCTTTATCCGCGCCTCAAGCGCCTGGCTTTGATCGCGGCGCGGCACGACATCAACTTCACGATCGACGCCGAAGAGGCTGATCGGCTTGTGATTTCCCTAAAACTGCTCGACCGCCTTTGCCGCGAGCCGGAGCTGGGCGCGTGGCGTGGTTTGGGGCTGGCGGTGCAGGCCTATCAGAAGCGCGCGCCGTTCGTGATCGAGGCGCTGGCGGGGCTGGCGAGGTCCAGCGGCCGGCGGCTGATGGTGCGGCTGGTCAAGGGCGCCTACTGGGACAGCGAGATCAAGCGCGGGCAGGTGAACGGGCGACCCGACTATCCGGTCTATACGACCAAGGCGGCGACGGACCTGTCCTACCTCGTCTGCGCGCGGGCGCTGGTGGAGGCATCGCCCCACCTCTACGCCCAGTTCGCCACCCACAACGCCCACACCCTCGCCGCCGTGCGGCGCATGGCCCACACGCGCGGGGTGAAGATCGAGTTCCAGCGGCTGCACGGCATGGGCGAGGTGCTCTATCGCGCCGCCGACGACCTCTACGACGGGGTTCTGGTGCGGGCCTATGCGCCGGTCGGCGGGCACGAGGACCTGCTACCCTACCTGGTCCGGCGGCTGCTGGAGAACGGGGCGAACACCTCCTTTGTGCATGCCCTGCTGGACGAGCGGACGCCGCCGGAGGCCGTGGTTGTGGACCCGATCACAGCGGTCGAGGCACAGCCGGGGCCGCATCCGAGAATCGCTGCGCCGTCAGCCATTTACGGCGATGAGCGGAGAAACTCCGAAGGCGTCGATCTGACGGTAATGAGCGAGCGCGAGCGGCTGGTCGGGGCCGTCTCCTCCCTCCCCTTCATGGGGAGGGACAGGCCGCGCAGCGGCCAGGGTGGGGGAGTGTCGAAACAGCCCCACCCGTCTCGCTCCGCGAGCCACCCTCCCCATGAAGGGGAGGGAGAGGTGCGGTCGCCGACCGACGGCTCCATCGTCGGCTATATCGAGGAGGCTTCCGCCTCCGAGATCGACGCCGCCTTCGAGGCCGCCCGGGCCGCGCAGCCGGCATGGGATGCGGCGGGAGGCCCTGCCCGCGCCGAGATCCTGCGGGCGATGGCCGATGCGCTGGAGGCCAACCGCGACCGCCTGATCGCGCTCTGCACGCGCGAGGCGGGCAAGACGCTGATCGACGGGGTGGCGGAGGTGCGGGAGGCTGCCGACTTCTGCCGCTACTACGCCCATCTGGCGGAAACGAAGTTCAACGGGCCGGAGGTGCTGAACGGGCCGGTCGGCGAGGCCAACTCCATCGAACTGCGCGGGCGCGGCGTCTTTGTCTGCATCAGCCCCTGGAACTTCCCTCTGGCCATCTTCACCGGCCAGATCGCCGCGGCGCTGGCGGCGGGGAACGCAGTCATCGCCAAGCCGGCCGAGCAGACGCCGCTGATCGCGCGCGAGGCGGTGCGGCTCTATCACCAGGCGGGGCTGGACCGCGCCCTCCTCCACCTGACGCCGGGACGCGGCGAGACCGTGGGCGCGGCGCTGGTGGCCCACCGGCACTGCGACGGCGTCGCCTTCACCGGCGGCACGGACACGGCCTGGCGGATCAACCAGAGCCTGGCGGCGCGCAAGGGTCCCATCGTGCCTTTCATCGCCGAGACCGGCGGGCTGAACGGCATGTTCGTCGACACCACCGCCCAGCGCGAGCAGGTGATCGACGATGTCGTGCTGTCCGCGTTCGGCTCGGCGGGCCAGCGGTGCTCGGCGCTGCGGCTGCTGTTCCTGCACAGGGACACGGCCGATCATCTGATCGAGGGCATCGCCGGGGCCATGGATGCGCTGGTGGTCGGAGACCCGGCCGACCCCCGCACCGACGTCGGCCCGGTGATCGACGAAGAGGCTCAGAGCAACCTTAACGCTCACCTCCAACGCCTTGAGACGGAAGCGAAAATCCTGCACCGGCTGGCGGCGCCCACGCAGGGGACCTTCTTCGGCCCGGTGCTGGCGGAGGTCCCCGGCGGCGGCTTCCTGGACCGGGAGGTGTTCGGCCCGGTGCTGCACGTGGTCCGCTATGACCCTGAGAAACTTCCGAGGGTGGCCGGTGAGCTGGCCGCCAAGGGCTATGGGCTGACGCTCGGCGTCCACTCCCGCATCGAGGCCTTCGCCGAGGAGGTCCGCCGCCTCGTCCCGGCCGGCAACGTCTATGTGAACCGGTCCATCATCGGCGCGGTCGTCGGCGTGCAGCCCTTCGGCGGCGAGGGGCTGTCGGGCACCGGGCCGAAGGCGGGTGGGCCCAATGCCCTCTCCCGCTACTGCGTCGAGCGGGCGGTGTCGGTGAACATCACCGCCCAGGGCGGCGACCCGGCGCTGCTGAACCTTTGACGCCCTTCAGGAGCAAAAAGCCCGCAGCGCGTCTGAGGCTTCTCGCGCAAGCTCTTCGATTCTTTCAGGACTTTCGCCGTCTGGCGTAAGCCATGTGCCGCCGACGCAGAACACGTTCGGGCAGAGCAGGAAGTCGGGGGCGTTCTTCAGAGTCACCCCGCCGGTCGGGCAGAACCGCGCCATCGGGTACGGCCCCGCCAGGCTCTTCAGCGCCTGCGGGCCGCCGATGTGGGCGGGGAAGAACTTGAAGGCGGTGAAGCCCGCCTCCAGCCCCAGCATCAGCTCGGACGGGGTGTTGATCGCGCCGAGATAAGGGACCGGACTCTCCCGCGCCGCCTTCCACAGGCTCGGCGTCATTCCCGGCGACACGATGAAGCCCGCGCCCGCCTCGACCGCCGTCTCCAGGTCGGCGGGTGACAGCACGGTCCCCGCGCCCACGATGCAATCTGGAACCTCGGCGGCGATAGCGCGGATGCAGTCGAGCGCGGCCGGCGTGCGCAGGGTGACCTCGATCACCGGCACACCGCCACGCGCCAAAGCCCGGGCGATGTCCGGCGCCCGACGGGCATCGGTCAGCGTCGCGACCGAGATGATCGGGCCGGCGCCCAGGACTTCGTCGATGGTGGCAGGACGGGTCATGCGCCCACTCTAACGGCGTTCCTCGCCCAAATGCTCCAGCACGTGCGACAGCCGCTCGCCCAGGTGCTTTTGCGCCGCCTTTTCCATCGCGCGCGCGGCCTCGGAGTCCACGGCCTGCATGACCAGCGGGCGCAGGCGCCAGATGAGGTTGGCCAGGCGGGGCGCTTCCTCGGGCGGCGGCAGGCTGTCTTCGCCGTAGGGGTCGAAGACGAAGCGCATGATCAGCGCCACCATGCCGTCGGCGATCTCCTCGGTGCGCTGCCGCAGCTCGGAGGTCATGGTCAGCAGCGCCGACAGCGGCACGCCCTCGCGGATCAGGGTCGCGGCGACGTTCAGCAGCTTCATGGACGGGACGATGAAGCCGTCCTCCACCGGCCGCGCCAGATCGAGCTCCACGGCCCGCGCCATCGTCTCGGGGTCGGGCAGCTCGCCACCGAGCAGCTCCAGCATCTGGGGCAGCGGGACGTGGGTGGGCGTCTCGTCGGTCCAGGGGCTGGTGACGGCGGCCTCCAGCCCGATCACGTCGGCGACGTTGTGACCCTGCTCCCAGGCCTCCACCAGCTCGGCGACGTTGGCGAGGGTGTAGCCGCGCGCCAGCATCGAGCCGATGATCTTCAGCCGCGCCAGGTGCGCGGGGCCGTACAGCCCCACCCTGCCCTGCCGCCGCGGCGGCGGCAGAATGCCCCGCTCCTGATAGGCGCGGATGTTGCGCACGGTGGCCCCCGCCTCGCGCGCCAGTTCGTCGATGGTGAGTTCCGCCTCGTCCGTCATGCCCCGACTCGTAACCATTACATCGGCCAATGGTAAGGACTTGACAGGCTAGAGCTAGGCGGCGAAGAATGTGCCATTGATCAATGGCGAGATAAGCCGGGGAGAGAAACGATGAGCGAGATGGCCGCCCCGCAGGGCAAGCCCTGGGTCGATGCGAAGCGCTGGCTGTGGCTGCTGGGGCCGGTGGTGCCGCTGCTGGTCGTCAGCTCGATGTGGACCTTCTATTCGACGGGCGACACGCTGGCGCTCTTCCGCCCCTGGCTGTTCGTCTATGTGATCATCCCGATCCTCGACCTGGTGTTCGGTACCGACAAGTCGAACCCGCCCGAGAGCGCGGTGTCGAACCTCGAGGCGGACAACTACTACCGCGCCCTGGTCGCCGCCTTCGTGCCCATCCAGCTCTTCGTGACCATCTGGGGCGCCTGGATCGTCGGGACACAGCCGCTGGCCTGGTACGAGTATGTCGGCATGATCTTCGGCGTCGGCCTGCTCAACGGCGTCGCCATCGTCGTCGCCCACGAGCTTGGCCACAAGGACGTGCCGTGGGAGCGCTGGGTGGCCAAGATCACCCTCGGCCCCGTCGCCTACGGCCACTTCTACGTCGAGCATAACCGCGGCCACCACGTGCGGGTCGCAACGCCCGAGGATCCGGCCAGCTCGCGCCTTGGCGAAAGCTTCTGGGCCTTCCTGCCCCGCACGGTGATCGGCTCGCTCACCTCGGCCTGGGAGCTGGAAGCCGAGCGGCTGAAGCGCAAGGGCCTGCCCGTCTGGCACTGGAGCAACGACAACCTCCAGGCCTGGGCCATGACGGTGGTGCTGTTCGGCGCGCTGACCGCCTGGCTCGGCTGGATCGTCCTGCCCTTCCTGGTGCTGCAGGCGGCCTACGGCGCCTCCCTGCTGGAGGTGGTGAACTACATCGAGCACTACGGCCTGCTGCGGGCCAAGGACCCCAAGACCGGCCGCTACGTGCGCTGCTCGCCCGAGCACAGCTGGAACAGCAACCACATCGTGACCAACCTCTTCCTCTACCAGCTGCAACGGCACAGCGATCACCACGCCAACCCGATGCGCCGCTATCAGGCCCTGCGCCACTTCGACGAGAGCCCGCAGCTGCCGAGCGGCTACGCCTCGATGCTGCTGCTGGCCTATGTGCCGCCGCTGTGGAGGTTGGTGATGGACAAGCGGGTCGTCGAGCACTACGGCGGCGACCTCTCCAGGGCCAACATCCAGCCGTCCAAGCGGGCGAAGTACCTGGCCCGTTACGCCGCGGCATGACTTGACCCATGGCGCCGCTCGGGCTGAGTGGCGCCATGGACAAGCACTTCGACATGACCGGACGCGCCGTGCTCATCACCGGCGCGTCCTCCGGTTTGGGCCGGCGCTTCGCGCGCGTGCTGGCGGCGAGCGGGGCCAAGGTGGCGCTGGCGGCCCGGCGCACCGACCGCCTTCAGGCGCTGGTGGACGAGATCGGCGGGGAGGCCGTCGCCGTCCAGATGGACGTGCGGGACGAGGCCTCCGTCATCGCCGGCTTCGACGCGGCGGAAAAGGCGCTCGGCCCCATCGAGAGCGTCATCGCCAACGCCGGCATGAACAGCGAGGGCATGGCCACCGACATCACAGCCGATGAGTTCAGCCGCGTCCTGGACGTGAACGTGAAGGGCGCCTTTCTCACGGCGCGCGAGGGGGCCCGGCGCATGCTGGCGCACGGGGTGAAGGACACCGGCCGGGGGCGGATCGTGCTCATCGCCTCCATCGGCGCCTTCACCGTCTTGCCGGGGCTGGCGGCCTACTGCGCCTCCAAGGCCGCGGTGCTGCAGCTCGGCAAGGTGCTGGCGCGCGAGTGGGCGAACCGTGGGATCAACGTAAACATCGTCTGCCCGGGCTATATCGAGACGGAGCTGAACGCCGAGTGGTTCGCCAGCGAAGGCGGCCAGCGCCAGGTCGCGGGCTTTCCCCGCCGCCGCCTGATGGAGGAAGCCGACCTCGACGCCATCGTCGCCTACCTCGCCTCCGACGCCGCCCGGGCGGTGACCGGCAGCGTCTTCACCATCGATGACGGCCAGAGCCTTTGAGCAACAGCCGCGTTGAAGCTCAACCTCGACCATGGCTAATGGGCTCATGAGCGAGATTCCCAACCCGGCCGCGCTGGCCATCGGTGACTTCGTGCCGACCGTAGAGGCGATGCCGGCCATGGTCTGGCTGGGCGATCCGGACGGCCGCTGCGTCTATCTCAACAAGGCCCAGCGGGACTTCTGGGGGCTGGAGATGAGCGACATCCCCCGCTTCTCCTGGGGCAGCACCCTGCTGGAGGAGGATGCGCCGCAGCTCTACGCCGTGTTCAGCCAGTCCATGCAGGCGCGCCGCGCCTTCACCGTCACCGCCCGTTACCGCCGCGCCGACGGCGCGATCCGCGTTCTGGAGACGAAGGCGGAGCCAAGGTTCGCGCCCAATGGCGAGTTTCTGGGCATGGTCGGGATCAACACCGACATCACGAAGTGAACTGGCTGTTCTCCTACGGCACGCTTCAGCTGGCCGAGGTGCAGAGGGCCAACTTCGGGCGCGAACTGGAGGGCGAGGCGGACGCGCTGGAGGGCTATGTCCTCTCAACGGTCCTGATCGGCGACCCGGCGGTGGTGGAAGTCAGCGGGCTGGCCGAACACCTGATCCTGATCGCCGGCGAAGGCCCGCCCGTCGAGGGCGTCGCCTACGTCCTCACGGACGAGGAACTGCAAAAGGCCGACGCCTATGAGACGTCAGCCTATCAGCGCATCGAGGTGACGCTGAGATCGGGACGGCCCGCCTTCGTGTACGTGGCCGCGTGAGTTCTTCCCCCGGTTCATCTGGGGGAAGATCTAAACGCCGCCGGTGACCGGGATCAGGGCGCCGGTGACCGCGCCGGCCTGTTCCGAGGCCAGGAACAGGATCACGGCCGCCAGGTCGGCGGGCTTCACCCACTTGCCGAAATCGGCGTCGGGCATATCGGCGCGGTTGGCGGCGGTGTCGATGATGGAGGGCAGGACCGCGTTGACGGTGATGCGCCCCTTCGTCTCCTCCGCCAGCGCTTCGGTCAGGCGGTGGACGCCGGACTTGGAGGCGGCATAGGCGCCCATGCCGGCGGCGGCCTTCAACGCCCCGTTCGCGCCGACGTTGACGATGCGGCCGGCGGGGGATTTCAGCAGGTGCGGCAGGGCCGCGCGGCTCATGTTCACGGCCGTGGCGACGTTGACCTTGTAGAGCAGGTCCCAGGTGTCGGTAGAGCCGCCCTCCACCGTCTCCCAGCGGAAGGTCCCGGCGACGTTGATCAGCGCGTCGAGGCCGCCCAGCTTGTCGGCCGCCTCATCGACCGCTTTCTGCGCCTGAGCCGCGTCGGAGAGATCGACCCCTGGCAGCGCCAGCCCGTCGGGCAGCCCCGCCGGCGCGGCGGGCGCGGCGTCGACGAGGGCGAGCCTGGCCCCCTGCCCCGCCGCGCCTTCCGCGACGGCCCGCCCGAGCGCCCCGAAGGCGCCGGTGATCAGGAGACGCCGGCCGGCCATGCGTTCGCGAATGCTCCGCCCGGCAGCAGCGGGCGCAGTTCAGGGATCATGTAGCCAAAGCGCGCCATCTGGACGTGGTGGTCCTGGACGATCTGGCGGACCTGGTCGGGGGTGAGGGTGTGGCGCCACTCGCCCGCCTTGCCGGAGCGGAAGAACTTCTCGGCGCTGTCGGGCTTTTCCTTGTAGCCCTCCGCCTCCTCCTGCTTGCGCAGCTCCTCGAAGGACGACCGCTGGATGGCGAGCTCCAGCTGCTCCCTGGTGGCGGGCAGCAGCAGGTGCCGCGCCAGCCCGCCGAACGTCTCCAGCGGATGCTCGAGCATGTCCTCGTAGCGCATCACGTAGATGGCGCGGTGGGGCTTCCTCGTCCAGCTCTCCACATGCTGGCTCCAGGAGCCGTAGATCTCATAGACGCTGTGCTCGGAGACGCCCGTCTCGAGGTTCTTGATGCCCATCTCGTGGATGGCGCGGTCGATGGTCGAGCCGAGGTGGTTGGCGAAAGAGATGGCCACGTCCAGCGGGTTGCGCACGATGTAGATCGCGCCCGAGGTGACCTCGAAATTGATGGCCGGAACGCCGCGGTCCATGACGAGGGCATGGTGGGTCTTGACCATCGCCAGGCCGTCGGTCCGCTCGGCGATCTGGGCCTGGACCTGGGGGCGGATCTTGGCGATTTCCTCGCGCTCGGCCTCCTTGGGCGGCTTGCCGAGGATCTTCTCGTAGGGCTTCGCCGAGATGTCCCAGATGGTGTACTCGCTCATCCGGTTGATGTTCTGCGGCGCGCCCTCGTCCTCGTCCTGGATGATTTTCAGGAGGTTGTTGAGCAGGGCCCGCGTCCAGGTGTTGCCGGACTTCGGGTAGGAGGCGATCCACAGGATGCCCTTGGGGGCGTTTGGGTCGCCGCTGGGCGGGGCGCCCTCGTCGACCGCGGCCCCGGCGGCGGCGTGCGCCTCGGCCGAGACGTGGGGCGCGGGGAGCTCCTCGCGGCCTTCCAGCTGGTCCTTGGGCTTCTTCTTGCTCACTGCACCGTCTCCGAAGGTCCGGCGGGGGCTTCGGCGGCGGGCGGCTGGGCGCCTTCGAGGCGGGTGTGGCGGAACCAGCCGATGCGGATCTGCTCGCCGCGCTGGGTGTAGCCGGCCAGCACCAGGTCGGTGCCCCAGTCGTGCCAGATGGGCTCCAGCCCTTTGCGCATCAGCTCGGGCGCCTGGATGATGGCGCCGTAGCCGAGCAGCTTTTCGGCCGGGTTCTCGACCGACCACATCTCCAGCACCTGGCGGGTGTAGCCGCTGATGCGCTCGGCCAGGTCCTGGCGGCGGTAGGCCGGATCGACGGCGCAGCGGTACATGCCAAGCCGCGCCTTGAACTGCGGGAAGACGCTGACGGTGACGGTGGAGACGACGACGAGCTGGCCGTCCAGGTAGCCGGCGGCGCACAGCTCCTTGACCCGCCGCTCGCGCTCCTCGGCGCTGATCAGGCCCAGCTTCTCCCAGAACGCCTTGGCGTCGGCCTCGACCTTCCAGTCGTCGCGCTTCCAGGCGTTCACCCACTGGATATTGAGCATCGACGTTTCCCCCTTCTCACTGGGCTTCTCTCTACACGAAGGCGCGCGGGCGGGGAAAGCGCGGCCAAAAAGAGAGGCGGCAGGTGGGGACCCGCCGCCTCAGTGATTTCCGGTTCAGAGGGGACCGAAGCCGGGTTAGCTAGCCGCCAAAGCCGACGGCGATCTTGAAGTAGGGCCCGTCGATCGTGCGGTCGCCGTCCTTGGCGTCGGTGTAGCCGACGTCGAGAACATCGAAGTACCGCTCCCAGCGATAGCCGGCGCCGACGTTTACCCGCCCCGCGTCGTAGGAGAGGCCAAGCGAGAGGTCGAGAAGCGGAACCGTGGCGTCGCTGGTGCGGGTCTGCGGAAGGGCATAGACGACCGGATCGCCGACCACCTCATAGGGCCAGGAGCCGCCGGCTTTGACGGCCTGCCCCGCCCGTTCGGCGAGCTGGTCCAGGCCGTCGAAGCGGGCTTCCCGTTCGCCCATCAATGCGCCGGCCGTGACTGTCCAGTCCACATTGAACTGGCCGCGGTCGGGGCTGGTCCAGAGAGGCAGGGCCGCTTCCCAGGTCAGCGTCGGGCCGACGCCGGTGAACTCACGCTGCACGGCCGCGTCGAAGCGGCGATCGCCGACGCTGAGGTCGTACTTGAACCAACCGTCGGGGATATCCCATCCGGCGAACGCCTGGGCCGAGACATCGGTCGTCGATTTGAATTCGCCATAGCGCAGGCCAGCGGAGATCTCCGAGCGTGAGAACATGGAGCCGAGGCCCACGTCCCGTCCGACCGTGAAATCGGCGAGGGTGTGTTCTTCCCGGTCGCGGGCCGAGGCGTCCGACCAGTCCAGCGTCGAGTACTCGTTGATGTGGTTATAGTTGTAGTAGGGGCTGGCCGGGTTGCAGATCAGGTCGAAGAAGTAGTGGCTGGGCGAGACCGCGCAGGCCGTCACGGCGCTTTCGTACTCGGCGCGGGCCGGATGCGTGGCGCTATTGGTACGCCCGTAGCGTACGCCGGCGCTAACCTTCCAGCCGCCCTCGCCTGGCCGCCAGGTCAGCTTCAGCGAACGCCCGTCGCCCCAGTCGAGGTCGCGGTGCTGAATGTCGGCGATCTCGTTGAGGCCGTTCGTCAGTCCGGCAAACGACTGCGCCACGACGGTATCGTACGGCGCGTCCTGGCGCTGGACCATGCCGCCCACCTCGATGGTCAGCGGATAGGGGCCAGTGTGATCGGCGTCGGCGCCGGTCCACCAGGGGCCGCCTGCGAATTCCTTCGTCACCCGCAGACCGTAGAGGCGCGGCTCGGTCATGAAGACGTTGGTCGTCAGGCCGGTATCGTCGGAGTTCAGGAACGAGCCGGTGATATTGGCCTTGTCGAAGACATTTTTGACGTAGGCCATGACCTTCCAGCCGGCGTCTTCGTTGGTGAAAATCGCCGCCAGGTTCACGTTCGTATAGGCCTTGAGCTTGTCGTAGCCTTCCATGTTGAAGATGCGCGCCCAGGATTCGGACTGGTAATAAAGGTCCGTGTGCAGCGTCATCAGCCAGTCCGACGGCAGCGGAAGCGTGTAGTCGGCCGTAAGAGTGGCCGTGAAATGCGGCGCGTTCGGCAGCTCGTTGCCCGAAAGGTCCTTCGAGATGCCGGCCCCGTTGTTAGGCGCGGTCGACGGGTCCCAGCCCGGGTAATCCGGGTGGAAGGGCATGGAGCCGACGGCGGAATCCTCGGTTGTCGGGTTGGGAACGTAGTCGAGCCCGGTTCCAGGGTCCTTGCCCAGGACATAGGCCAGTTCGCAGGGGCCCGGCGCACCGGTGCCGCGCTGTCCGACGTCGACCAACTCGGGCACATAGCCCGCCGACCACGGCGTGTCGCCGACGAACAGCCAGGTGGGCAGGATGCAGTTGGAGGGCAGGGTCGGGAACGGGCGCACAAGTATCCAGCTGATGCCGTTTTCGTCGGGCTTGCCGCCGTTGGCCCGGTCCATCGTGTCGATGGCCTTCATACCGTCGGCGACCTTGGTGTTTTCGTACCCGCCCTTGAAGCCGAAGCGCAGGTTTTCGAGCGCACGCCAGTCGGCTTCGATTTCCAGGCCCCATACCGTCGAGTCAAAGTTGTAGTTCACCGCGGCGCGGTTGACGATCTGTGAGATCTGGTAGCCGGTGTAGTCGTAGTAGAAGCCCGCCAGATTCAGCGTCAGGCGCCCGTCGAGCAAGGTGTTCTTCGAGCCGAGTTCGTAAGCGTCGATGAATTCCGGATCGAAGGTCTTGGGGTGGACGGCCTCGAGGAATTTCTGCGCCAGTTCCGAACTGCCGCCGCAGCCGAAGTAGCAGACGATACCCGCCGCCGGCGGATTCATGCCGCCCGCCTTGTAGCCGTGGGCGTAGGAGGCGTAGAGCAGCGTCTCGTCCGTGAAAGCCAAGTCGGGCTTCCAGTCGATGGCGAAGCGGCCCGTCGGCTCGCGCCACTCCTGCTCCACCACCTCGGCGACGGGGTAGCCCACCGTGTCAGCGGCGAGCAGCCAGCTGGGGATGCGCGGCGCCTCCTTCTTGTCGACGGTCCAGCGCAGGCCGGCCGTCGCCTTGAGGTTATCGGTGATCTGGTAATAGCTCTCGCCGAACACCGCGTAGGAGATCAGCTTGTAGGGGTTTTTGCTGAGGAAGTAGTTGTGGCCGCGGTCATTGAGGCTCCCGATGGGGTTGGGGTCCATGTACTCGCAGCCGTTGACGGTCTGAATCTGCCCCGGGTCGGCCGGGACAAACCCGTACTTGATGCACTCGGAGTTGTCGGTCACCCCGGGGACATAGGGCGAAAGGTTGTAGTTGAAGCCGCCCTGCCCGCCCGGAAGGTAGGGCGTTTTCGCCGCGTAGAGCGAAACCGTGTTGATGAAGACGTAGTATTTGTCCTCGGTGTCGTA
>DASVBC010000012.1:0-125607 GCA_036376035.1 Caulobacteraceae bacterium
CCGTCCGGGTTCGAATTGGTGTCGAGGATGGCGATGACCGGGATGTTCAGCTTCCGGGCTTCCTGGATCGCGATCGCTTCCTTGTTGGTGTCGATCACGAACATCAGGTCGGGGATGCCGCCCATGTCCTTGATGCCGCCCAGGCTGAGCTCGAGTTTCTCGCGCTCGCGGGTCAGCTGCAGTAGTTCCTTCTTGGTGCGGCCGCTTTCGCCGCCGTCGAGGACCGCTTCCAGCTCGCGCAGGCGGGCGATGGAGCCCGAGATGGTGCGCCAGTTGGTCAGGGTGCCGCCGAGCCAGCGGTGGTTGACGTAGTACTGGGCGCAGCGCTTGGCCGCCGTCGCGACCGGCTCCGACGCCTGGCGCTTGGTGCCGACGAACAGCACGCGGCCGCCGCTTGCCGCGACTTCACGCACCTTCACCAGCGCCTGGTGCAGAAGCGGGATCGATTGCGACAGGTCGATGATGTGGATGTTGGACCGCGAGCCGAAGATGTAGCGGTCCATCTTCGGGTTCCAGCGGTGGGTCTGGTGGCCGAAGTGGGCGCCGGCTTCCAGCAGCTGGCGCATGGAGAATTCTGGCAGAGCCATTGGGTCGTCTTTCCTTCTTCCGGTTAGCCTCCGCAGACAATTCCCAGAAGTGGGACCGGAACGGCGAGAACGGGGACTGACCCGCACCTGCCGAACGCCTGCGTGTGGAATGGGCGGCTAGGTAGGGGGAAGTAGCCGGAAAGGCAAGGGAAATCCCCCGTCGACGAGGGACGTCAGGCCTTCGCGCCGTCGTAGGGCACACGGTTGAGGGTGGTGAGGTCGAGGCCGTCCAGGCAGCGGACATTGATGGCGGCGGTCTCGACGCCCTTGGGGTCGGTTCCGAAGGCGAAGGGCTCGACGCCGCAGACCTTGCAGAACTGGTGGGCGATGACGCGCTTGTTGAAGCGGTATTGGGTCAGGCTGTCCTCGCCGCTCTCCAGCGTGAACTGGCTCTTGGGCGGAAACACCATCAGCAGGCCCTTGATGGAGCAGTGCGAGCAGTTGCACTCAATCACGGTCGAAAGGTCCGCCTCACATTTGAAGCGCACGGCGCCGCAATGGCAGCCGCCGGTGTAATGCTCCGCCATCAGACGTCCTCCAGAAACGCCACGCCGGGCGCGGTCTTCAGCGCTCCACGTAACGCCGCGTCGAGCATGTAGGTCCCCGGCAGCTTGATCTCGACCTCGCGCCCGCCGCCAAGGCCGCCGACCAGGATGACCTCGCCGCCGCGTTGGGAGGCGGCCTTGTCCAGCCGGGCCTTCAGCGCCTCGATCTCGGCCGAGCGGGAGACGTGGACGCGCAGGCCGGCGGCGGCGTTTTCGACCACGGTGTCCACGGGCTGTGCGTCGTCGCCGAAGAAGCGCACTTCCCCTTCCCCGGCCTTGGCGCGGACCCTGACCACCACCGCCTTGCCGGGCTCGAGGACGTCGCGGCACTTGCGCAGCGCCTCGGGCGGGAACAGCACCTCGTATTCGCCCGTGGGGTCCGACAGCGAGACGAAGGCGAAGCGGTCGCCCCGGGCCGAGGCGCGTTCCTGGCGGCGTCGCACGACACCGGCCATGCGGAAGGCTTCCTTGCCGCCCTGGGCCTCGGCCAGCACGTCGGTGAGCAGGCTGGTGCGGCGGCGGCGCAGCATCTCGACCATGTCGTCGAGCGGGTGGCCGGTGAGGTAGAAGCCGACCGCCGACAGCTCCTCGTCCAGCTGCTGGGTCTGGGTCCAGGGCTCGGTGCGCGGCAGGCGCGGACGTCCGGCCTCGCCGCCTTCGCCGAACAGCGAGACCTGCGAGGAGGCGCGCTCGGCCGCCATCGACTGGCCGTAGGCGATGAGGGTGTCGGCGGCCGCGACGATCTGGGCGCGGTTGGGGTGGATGGCGTCGAAGGCGCCGGCCCGCGCCAGGTTTTCCAGCGCCCGCTTGTTGACCTGACGGGGGTCCACCCGTTCGACGAAATCGAAGATGTCGCGGAAGGGTCCGCCCTCGTTTCGCACCTCGACCAGGTGCTGCATCGCGGCCAGCCCCACGTTGCGCACGGCGCCCAGCGCATAGAGAACCTGCCCGTCCTCGACCTCGAAGTCGGCGCCCGAGCGGTTCACGTCGGGGCTGGCGACCTTCACCCCGAACCGTTTGGCGTCCTGGTAGAAGACCGCCAGCTTGTCGGTGTTGGACATGTCGAGGCTCATGGACGCGGCCAGGAACTCGACGGGGGCGTTGGCCTTCAGCCAGGCGGTCTGGTAGGCGATCAGGGCGTAAGCTGCGGCGTGCGACTTGTTGAAGCCGTAGCCGGCGAACTTGGCGACCAGTTCGAAAATGGCGTCGGCCTGCTCCGGCTTGACCCCTTTTTCCGTGGCCCCGGCGATGAACCGCACCTTCTGCTGGTCCATCTCCTCCTTCTTCTTCTTGCCCATGGCCCGGCGGAGGAGGTCGGCTTCGCCCAGGCTGTAGCCCGCCAGGATCTGGGCGATCTGCATCACCTGTTCCTGATAGACGATGACGCCGTAGGTCTCCTTCAGCACGCCCTCCAGCGAGGGGTGCAGGGTGTCCATGGGCTGGCGGCCGAACTTGGTGTCGATGAAGAGGTCGATGTTCTCCATCGGGCCGGGCCGATAGAGCGAGATCAGGGCGGTGACCTCATCGACCGTGCCCGGCCGCATCTTGCGCAGGGTGTCGCGCATGCCCTGGCTTTCCAGCTGGAACACCCCGACGGTCTGGCCCGAACCCATCAGCTCGTAGCTCGCCGCATCGTCCAGCGGCAGCTTGTCGAGCGCGATATTGGCCCCGCGCTTGGCCATGTGCTTGACCGCCTTGTCGAGCACGGTGAGCGTCTTCAGCCCCAGGAAGTCGAACTTCACGAGGCCCGCTGACTCGACCCACTTCATGTTGAACTGGGTGGCCGGCAGGTCAGAGCGCGGGTCGCGGTAGAGCGGCACCAGCTCGGTCAGCGGCCGATCGCCGATGACCACGCCCGCGGCGTGGGTCGAGGCGTTGCGGTAGAGACCCTCCAGCCGAAGGGCTACTTCCAGCAGGTTGGCGACGGCGGGATCGTCGCGCTTGGCCTCCTTGAGGCGCGGCTCGATCTCGATGGCCTGGGCGAGCGTAACCGGACTGGCCGGATTGTTGGGGACCATCTTGGCGAGGCGGTCGACGAGGCCGAGCGGCAGCTGCAGGACCCGCCCGACATCGCGCAGCACGGCCCGCGCCTGCAGCGTGCCGAAGGTGATGATCTGGGCGACGCGGTCCTCGCCGTACTTGTCCTGGACGTAGGAGATGACCTCCTCGCGCCGGTCCTGGCAGAAGTCGATGTCGAAGTCGGGCATCGACACGCGCTCGGGGTTCAGGAAGCGTTCGAAGAGCAGCCCGAACCGCAGCGGATCGAGGTCGGTGATGGTCAGCGCCCAGGCGACCAGCGACCCGGCGCCCGAGCCCCGCCCCGGCCCCACCGGAATGCCGCGCGACTTCGCCCACTTGATGAAGTCCGACACGATCAGGAAGTAGCCGGAGAAGCCCATGTCCTGGATCACCCCGACCTCGCGGTCGAGGCGCGCCCAGTAGTCCTCCTCGGGCGCGGCCAGCGGAATGCCGGCGAGCCGGGCTTTCAGACCCTCGCGCGCCTGGTGGGCCAGCTCGTCGGCTTCCGAGCGTCCGGCGCCGGTGGGGAATCTGGGCAGGATCGGATCGCGCTTGCCCACCATGAAGGCGCAGCGGCGGGCGATATCGAGGGTGTTGTCGCAGGCCTCCGGCAGATCGGCGAAGAGGGTCCGCATCTCCTCCGCGGATTTGAACCAGTGTTCGGCGGTCACCCGCCGCCGCTCGTCCTGACCGACAAAGGCGCCGTCGGAGATGCACAGCAGCGCATCGTGCGCCTGCGCGAGGTCCGATTGGGCGAAATAGACGTCGTTGGTCGCCACGAGCGGGGCGTCGTTCTCGTAGGCCCAGTGGACCAGCGCCGGCTCAGCCGAAGCCTCCTGCGGCAGGCCGTGGCGCTGCAGTTCCACATAGAAGCGGTCGGCGAACACGCGGCGCATCTCGGCCAGCGCCGCCGAACCCTCGGCCGTCTTGCCGGCGGCGAACAGCGGATCGATCGGGCCGTCCGGTCCGCCCGACAGCAGGATCAGCCCCTCGGCATGGGCGGCCACCTTGTCCCAGGTGACGTGCGGCTCATCGGCCGCTTCGATGTCCAGATAGGCAGCCGAGGACAGCACGCTGAGGTTTCGATAGCCGGCCTCGTTCTGGGCCAGCAGCACCACGGTCGGCACGCGGGCCCAGCGCTCGGGCGGCCCCTCGCCGATCCCCTTGACCGGCAGCGCGCACCCGATGATCGGCTGGACGCCGGTGTCCTTGGTGGCGACGGAGAATTCCAGCGCCCCGAACAGGTTGGCCCGATCGGCGATGGCGACGGCCGGCATGTGCGCGGCGGCGGCCAGTTCACCGATCTTGTCGGCCTTGATGGCGCCTTCGAGCAGCGAATAGGCCGAGCGGACACGCAGGTGGACGAACCCCGATCCCGCGCCCTCCGCCATGTTCAGCCCTCCCGGTCAGGCGGCCCGACTCAGGCCACTAGGTACGCCACTGAACACATCATCCACACGAAGCCGGCGACAGATGCAAACGCCAGAGTCTCACGAGCCACACGAACCATTTCAGCCTCCCGTCAGAAGTTCCTGAAATGTTCTCTATTCCCTTTTTGTTCCACTCGTCAAGCGGCGCTGGAAGGCAGCGGCGGCGGTCAGGGGGCCGCCCCCTCCTGATGACCGTCCTCGGCCGAGCGAGACTGCGCTTCCGGATTCATCGGCGGCCGATAGTTCGCCGCGATGTCGTCCCGCTCCGCCCTCCGCACCGAGCCGGTGATGTTGAGGCGCAGGAAGATGTCGGTGGCGCCGTGGTCGCGTTCGGCTTCTTCCCAGCGCTCGCGCAGGCCGCGGAAGAGGCTCTCGGTTTCGGCGACGTAGATGACCTTGGGGCCGCTCTTGGTGGTCTTCACGTAGACGTAGTTGCCGCCGCTGGGCCAGATCGTCTGGCCCTCCAGCAGGGTGTAGCGATAGGTCTGGCCGGACTCGCCGGCGAAATCGAAGGTGCGGGCCATGGGGGGTACTTTCTCGGCCTGGAACTGAACAGCGGCGCGGGGCGCCCGGGCCGACTGAAGCGACCCGGTTTGTTCAAAAGGTGGCCGAGCTTGACCGTTAGACGCTCGCCATGTCGCGTTGTTCCAAGTGCCCGTCGCGCAGGGCGAACACCCGGTCCATGTAGCGGGCGAGGCCCATGTTGTGGGTGGCGATGAGGGCCGCGACCCCCTGCCCGCGCACCAGCTCATAGAGCGCCTGAAAGACAGCCTCGGCGGTTTCGGGATCGAGGTTGCCGGTGGGCTCATCTGCCAGCAGCAGGCGGGGCTTGTTGGCCAGAGCGCGGGCGATGGCGACGCGCTGCTGCTCGCCCCCGGAGAGCTGGGCCGGCTGGTGCATCACGCGGCCGGAAAGGCCCAGCTGGGTCAGCAGTTCGCTCGCCCGCCGCTCGGCGTCGGTGCGCGACTTGCCGGCGATGCGGGCGGGCAGCGCCACGTTCTCCAGCGCGCTGAACTCGGGCAGCAGGTGGTGGAACTGATAGACGAAGCCGATGGTGTTGAGCCGCACGCGGCTGCGCAGCCCCTCCGACAGGTCCGTGCAATTCTGGCCCAGCAGGCTGATCTCGCCGTCGTCCGGGTGCTCCAGCAGACCGGCCGAGTGCAGCAGCGACGACTTGCCCGACCCCGACGGCCCGATCAGTCCGACGATCTCGCCGGGAAAGACATCGAGGTCGACGCCCTTGAGCACCGGCAACTCGCCGGCCTCGGTGATGTAGGTGCGCACCACGCCGCGCAGGTGAAGGACCGGCTCACTCATAGCGAAGCGCCTCCACCGGATCGAGGCGCGAGGCCCGCCAGGCCGGCGGCAGGGTGGCGACGAAGCTCATCAGCAGGCCCCAGCCGGTGACCAGCGCCACCTCGCCCCAGTCGATCTTCGCGGGGATGTGGCTGAGGTAATAGACGTCGGCGCTGAACAGGTGCGCGCCCGTCACCCACTCGATGAAATCCTGGATCGGGGCGATGTAGATGCAAAACAGCGCCCCGATGGCGAGGCCCACGAGCGTGCCGAGCACGCCCACCGACGCCCCGGCCATAAAGAAGATGCGCATGATCGCCCCCTGCCCCGCGCCGATGGTGCGCAGGATGGCGATGTCGCGGCCCTTGTTCTTCACCAGCATGACCAGGCCGCTGATGATGTTCATGGCGGCGATGGCGACGATCATCATCAGGATCAGGCGCATGACGTTGCGCTCGATCATCAGGGCGTCAAAGAAGCTCTGGTTCTTCTCGGTCCAGTCGCTGACCAGCGCGCCGGGGCCCGCGGCATTGGCGATGGCGCCTTTCATGTCGCGGGCCTTGTCGGGGTTATCGAGCTTGAGCTCGATGACATCGACGCTGGTGTCGCGGCCGAAGAACAGCTGGGCCTGGGTCAGGGGCATATAGACGAAGGCCTGGTCATACTCGCTCATGCCGACCGAGAAGGTGGCGGCGACCAGATACTCCTTCTCGCGCGGGGCCGAGCCGAAGGCGGTGGCGTCGCCCGTGGGCGAAATCAGGGTGACGACGTCCCCGGGCGCGACACCCAGCGAGGAGGCCAGCCGCTCGCCGATCACCAGCTCCTCGCCGCCGTACTCGCCCTGGCCGAACGTCGCCATGGAGCCGGCGACGATGTTCTTCGAGATGATGGACATGGAGCGCAGGTCCTGGGGCGTGACGCCCCGGACGATGGTCCCGGCGATCTGGCCCTGGCCGATGGCCATGGCCTGCGCCTCCACCATCGGCGTCACCTGGATGACGCCCGGCAGGTCGCGCAGGCGCTGGACGGCGGGACCTCGCACATTGTCGTTCAGCGGCTGGCCGACGACGTAGGCATGGCCGTTGAAGCCCAGGATCCGGCCGAGCAGCTCGGAGCGGAAGCCGTTCATCACGCTCATCACGATGATCAGCACCGCGACCGCCAGCATGATGCCGACAAAGCTGATGATGGAGATCAGCGCCACGCCGCCATTCTTGCGCTTGGCGCGCAGATAGCGGGCGGCGACCGAGCGCTCCCAGGCGCTGAACGGCGCGGCGACGGACCCGTTGGCCTGCTTCACCCGGCGATCCTTGCGATGGCCGATTCCAGCGAGACCGCCTCGCGCTCACCGGTGGCGCGGTGTTTCAGCTCCACCAGGCCCTCGGCGACGCTCTTGGGTCCGACAATGATCTGCCAAGGCAGGCCGATGAGGTCGGCGGTGGCGAACTTGGCGCCGGGCCGGTCGTCGGTGTCGTCCCACAGCGGCTCCTTGCCGGCGCGGGTGAGCTCTTCGTAGGCCTTGCGGCAGACCGTTTCGACCGCCTCGTCGCCCTGGCGCAGGGAGAGGATGCCCGCCCCGAAAGGCGCGACGCTTTCCGGCCAGATGCAGCCCGCCTCATCGTGTGAGGCCTCAATGATGGCGCCCAGCAGCCGTGAGACGCCGACGCCGTAGCTGCCCATCTGCACCGCGACGTCCTTGCCGTCGGAGCCCGTGACCCTGGCGTTCATGGGCGCGGAGTATTTGGTCCCGAAGTAGAAGATGTGACCCACCTCGATGCCGCGCGCCGAAAGCTGTTTATCGGCGGGCACTTGGGCGAAGGCCTTCTCATCGTGCATCTCGTCGGTGGCGGCATAGAGGGCGGTGCGGCGGTCCACTTCGCCCTGCAGGTCATCCCAGTCCACGTCCGCGCCCGGGGCGCCCATCTCCACCAGGTCCTTGTGGCAAAAGACCTGGCTCTCGCCGGTATCGGCCAGGATGATGAACTCGTGGGAGAGGTCGCCGCCGATGGGGCCGGTGTCGGCGCGCATCGGCACAGCTTTCAGGCCCATGCGGCTGAAAAGGTTGAGGTAAGCGACAAACATGCGGTTGTAGGACCGGCGCGCCGCGGCCTCGTCGATGTCGAAGCTGTAGGCGTCCTTCATCAGGAACTCGCGCCCGCGCATGACGCCGAACCTGGGCCGCCGCTCGTCACGGAACTTCCATTGCTGGTGATAGAGGTTCAGCGGCAGGTCCTTGTAGCTCTTCACATAGGCCCGGAAGATCTCGGTGATCATCTCTTCGTTCGTGGGCCCATAGAGGAGTTCGCGTTCGTGCCGGTCGGTGATGCGCAGCATCTCCGGCCCGTAGGCCTCGTAACGCCCGGACTCGCGCCAAAGCTCCGCTAGTTGCAGCGTCGGCATCAAAAGTTCGATGGCGCCGGCGCGGTTCATCTCCTCGCGGACGATCTGCTCGACCTTTTTCAGCACGCGAAAGCCCAGCGGCAGCCAGGCGTAGATGCCGGCCGCCTCCTGCCGGATCATGCCGGCGCGCAGCATCAGCTGGTGGGAGACGATCTGGGCGTCGGCCGGGGCTTCCTTCAGCACCGGCAGGAAAAAGCGCGACAGGCGCATGGGGGCTCCAAGCAGGACGACAGGCGTTTGGAGATAGCCCGCCGAGCTTGGCGATGAAAGGCGCGAAAGTTGCATGCCTATGTTACAGCCAAGCTCGTTCTGGGCCGGTCGGGTCCGGGGAGGCCGATGAGATGCTGAAGAAGGGCGCCGGCGCGCTGACGATGGTGCTGCTCGCGGCCGGGGGCGCGCGGGCCGCCGACTGGCGCGACGGCGCGGTCCCGGTGGCGGCCAACCGCTATGTCGCCGCGCCCGAGCCCTATGGGCGGCCCAGTCAGCTTGGCCTGGTTCTCTATCCCACCGCGCGGGAGGCCCCTGGCTCGGCCAGCACCCTGATGGATTGCTCGACCGAGCCGGTTGCGGGCCAGAAGGACCTCGCCCAGCCGTTCGCCTGCTACGCCCACTCGCAATGGCCGGCCTCGGGCACGACCGAGACCTTCGAGGACAGCCGCCGCCGCAGCTTCGAGGGTCAGTAGCCCGACGGCAGGTCCGGCAGCTGGATCAGGCCGAAGGTCAGCACCACCCAGACAATGGCGAACAGCACCGCCGCCACCCAGGTCGTGGTCAGGAACTTGCGTTTCAGATTGGGATTGACCGGCGCGCCGGGGTCTCCCCCGCCGGGACACTTCTCGCCCATTTCGGCATAGGTCCGGTTGCCCAGCGGCAGCACGGCGAACAGCACCGTCCACCAGATGACCAGATAGACCGCGATCGAGGTTCCGATACCCATTACAGCGCCGTCGTCAGGAAGGCCGCACCGACGGCCTCCACGAAGAAGAAGATGACCGGGAAGCGGCCCGGCCTCTCACGGAGTGCGGCAACGACGCGACCGCCGGCCATGCCGGCCAGGGACGCCGCCACAGCGACGATCACGCCGTTGCGCAATTCTGGATACCACGCGGTGGCCGCCAGCGTCGCTGCGACAGCTAGTCCAAATCCGCCATAGACGGCCTGGATCTCGTTGCGGGCGTCGGCCGTCTCGGCGGTGAGGCCGAACGGCGAGACGAAGGTGCGGGGCCGGACGAAGGCTCCGATCCCCATAAGCGCAAAAGCAACGGCGACGATGACGACCTGTACGCTCATGGGCGTTCCCCCACCCTGTTTGACTGTTCATACCACAGCCGCAACCGCGCGCCTTCTCCCCTCGCGGGAGAAGGGAAATCAGTGCGCCTCCTTGGGCGTTTCCATCAGTTCGACCAGCACACCGCCCATGTCCTTGGGGTGCACGAAAATGATCGGCGTGCCGTGGGCGCCGATACGCGGCTCGCCAAGGACGGTCGCGCCCTTGGCCTTCATCTCGTCGCGCGCGGCGTAGATGTCCTCGACCTCAAAGCAGACGTGGTGCTGGCCGCCCTTGGGGTTCTTTTCCAGGAAGGCGGTGATCGGCGACTTGTCGCCATAGGGCTCAATCAGCTCGATCTGGCTATTGGGCAGGTTGACGAAGCAGACCCACACGCCCTGCTCCGGCATCGCCCACTTGTCGGTGATGGACGTCGCGCCGAGCACGTCGCGATACATCGCCGCCGCCTCGTCGATCGAGGGCGTCACCACGCCCACATGGTTGAGCTTGCCGATCATGGTCTTACCTCAGATGCGCAGCACCGTCGTCTCGACGACGGGTCGGCGTTCCCATATCCGATACGCCGCCTTCTTCACAGCCCGCGACAAGGCCGTTTCGACGGTTTCGTCCAGTTCGCGTTCTTCGCCGGGGATGCGGCGCAGGGCCTGTTCGGCCTCTTCGGCGAGGTCGTCGAGGGCGTCTTCGAGCGGGTAGTCGGCGTCGCCCGGCAGGCCGATGGCGCGGACCTGCGGGCCGGAAGCGATCTTGCCCTTGCGGTCGAGGACGACGGCGACTTGCAGTACGCCGTTGAAGGAGGCGTGGCGGCGCTCGCGCAGGGCCTGGCCGTTCTCTGGCGTCACCACGCCGGCGTCGACGTACAGACGGCCAGACGGCACTTCGTCGATGACCTCGGCTCTACCGGGCGCCAGACGGACCATGTCGCCGTTACGAGGCGCCAGCGACTGTGGCACCTGAAGGTCCTTGGCGAAGGCGCAGTGTTCGAGGAGGTGGCGGCGCTCGCCGTGGGTCGGCACGGCGATTTCCGGCCGCGCCCACTGGTACATCTGGGCGAGCTCGTCGCGGCACGGGTGGCCGGAGACATGGATGCCGGGGTGGTCGCGCTCGGTGTAGAGGCGCACGCCCCGGTCGGCGAGCTTGTTCTGGAGGTTGCGGATGGGGATCTCGTTGCCGGGGATCACCCGGGAGGAGAAGATGCAGTGGTCCCCCTGCCCCAGACTGATGTGGGCGTGGGTGCCCTCGGCGATCCGCGACAGGGCCGCGCGCGGCTCACCCTGGCTGCCGGTGCAAAGGTAGAGGATCTTGTTCTCCGGGAAGTAGCCGGCGTCATTCTCGCTGACGAACTCCTGCACGTCCTGGAGCATGCCGACGGACTTGGCCGCCGCCGTCATGCGGTGCATCGAGCGGCCGACCAGGCACACGCGACGGCCCGCCGCCTCCGCCGCGCGAACCGTGGAGTCGATGCGGGCGACGTTGGAGGCGAAGCAGCCGACGGCCACCTTGCCCTTCAGCCCGCCGATCAGCTTGGTCAGCGCCTCGCGCACCTCGGCCTCCGAACCGGCCACGCCGTCGACGAAGACGTTGGTGCTGTCGCAAACCATGGCCAGCACGCCCTCGTCGCCGAGTTTGCGGATGGCCTCCACGTCGGTGACGGCGCCCAGCACCGGGTCGGGGTCGATCTTCCAGTCGCCGGTGTGCAGCACCACGCCGAGCGGCGTGCGGATCGCCAGGCCATTCGGCTCGGGGATCGAGTGGGTCAGGGTGATCAGGTCGAGCTCGAACGGCCCGATCCTGAACTGGCCGCCCAGCGGGACCTCGGTGATCTTCACCTCGTCCAGCAGGCCCGCGTCGCGCAGCTTCTCGCGCAGCAGGAAGGCGGTGAAGGGCGTCGCATAGACCGGCGCCCTGAGCCTGGGCCACAGCCAGGCGACGGCGCCGATGTGGTCCTCGTGGGCATGCGTCAGGACGATGCCGAGGACGTCGCCCGCATGCTCCTCGATGAACTCGGGATCGGGCAGGATGACCTCGACGCCCGGCGTCGTCTGGTCGCCGAAGGTTATGCCCAGGTCCACCACGATCCACTTGCGCGCATCGGGCGGTCCGTAGCCGTAGAGGTTGAAATTCATCCCGATCTCGTTCGAGCCGCCGAGCGGCAGGAAGACGAGTTCGTCGCGGTCGGAAGCTTTCATCGCGTGCGCGGCTGCGGGTTGCGGCGATTGATCTCGAGCAGACCTCGAATGGTGAGATCGGGGTCAAAGTGGTCGATCGCCTGGGTGGCCCCTTCAAACAGCGAAACCACCCCGCCCGTTGCCACCACGGTCAAGTGATCGCCCCGCTCGGCCTTGATGCGGCTGATCAGCCCCTCGATCAGGGCGATGTAGCCCCAGAAGACCCCCGACTGCATGGCGGTTACGGTGTCGGCGCCGACGACGCGGCCCTGCGCCGGCCGCTGGATGGCGATGCGCGGCAACTTGGCGGCGGCCTCGTGCAGCGCCTGCATCGAAAGGTTGATACCCGGCGCGATGATGCCGCCCTCGAACCCGCCGTCGGCCCCGATGACGTCGAAGGTCGTCGCCGTGCCGCTGTCGATGACGATCAGGGGGCCGGGGTAGCGCACGTGGGCCCCGATGGCGTTGACCAGCCGGTCGGCGCCGGCCTCGCTCGGCTTGTCGATCCGCACCTCGACGCCGAGGTCGGCGTTCTCGCCGACCACCAGCGGCTCGACGTGCAGGTAGCGGCGCGCGAGGTTGCGCAGGTTGAAGATCGACTGCGGCACGACGGAGGAGATGATGCAGGCGTCCAGGTCCGCCAGCTTCAGCTCCGCCATGGCCAGCAGCTGCGAGAGCCACACCGCGTATTCGTCGGCGGTGCGGGTGCTCTGGGTCGCCGACCGCCACTGCGCGATCCAGTCCTTGCCGTCGTGCACGGCGAATAGGGTGTTGGTGTTGCCCTGTTCGATCGCCAGAAGCATCAAGACCCTCCGAAAAACACGTCGCCGGCCGTTATCCGCCGAACCTCGCCGCCGGCCAGGCGCAGGCGAAGCGCGCCGTCGCCGTCCAGCCCTTCGGCCACACCCTCGACGGTTTCGCTGCCGAGCCGGGCGACACACGGCCGGCCCAACCCATGAGCCCGCGCCGTCCAGGCGTCCGCGATAGCCGAAAAGCCCGCGGAGTCCCAGAGCGCGCGCCACCGCTCGAACGCGTCGGCGAGGACGGAGAGCGCTTCCAGCGGCCTGGGCGGCGCGACGGTCATGTGGGCGGCGAAGCTCGTCGCCGGCATATCCTTGGGCGCGTGGGCCAGGTTCACGCCGACGCCGACCGCGACCCACAGACCGTTCGCACCGGCGCCGGACTCGATGAGGATGCCGCTGGCCTTTTTCCCGCCGATCAGCGGGTCGTTGGGCCACTTGAGGCTGACGAGGCTGACCGGAACATAGGCGCTGGCGAGGTCGGCGACGGCCAGCGCGGCGACGAACGACACCTGTGCGGCCTCGGCCGGGGGCTTGCTGGTGGTGAAGAGCAGCGTGGCGGCGAGGTTCCCTTCACCCGTCTCCCACGCCCGGCCCCGTCGCCCGCGTCCGGCGGTCTGGCGAGCGGCGGTAATCCACAGGGGTCCCGTGGCGCCCGCTTCGGCCCGGCGGCGGGCCTCGGCGTTGGTGGAGTCGAGCTCCTCGAAGACCTCGATGTCCACTAGCCGAAGATGCTGGCGGCGCGGCGGGCCAGCGGGTCGAGCCAGGTCAGGGCGACCAGCACGGCCGGGAAGCTGAACAGCGCCGCCACCACGGCGACGACCCAAGCCTCGGGCGCGGGCTTGTCGACCCGCCCCGGCGCATCGTCGAACCAGATCATCTTCACCAGGCGCAGGTAGTAGAAGGCCGCCACGACCGAGCCGACCAGGCCCGCGACCGCCACCCATGCGAGGTCGGCGTTGATGGCCGCCTTGAAGACGTAGAACTTGGCCCAGAAGCCCGACAGCGGCGGCAGGCCGAGCGCCGAGAAGGCGAAGACGGTCATGGCCAGGCCCAGCGCCGGCTTCTCGCGGATCAGGCCGGCCATGTCGTCCATGGTCTCCATGGCCCGGCCCTCGCGGTTCAGGGCCACGAGGCAGGCGAAGAAGCCGGTCACGTCGATCATGTAGAGGACCATGAAAAGCAGCATGGCCTGCAGCCCCTCGGGCGTGCCGGCGGCCAGGCCAATCAGCGCGTAGCCGACGTTGGCGATGGAGCTGTAGGCCCACAGGCGCTTGAGGTTCTTCTGCACCAGCCCGGCGAAGGCGCCGACGAAGACGCTGGCGAGCGCGATGATGATCAGCACCTGGCGCCATTGCTCGACCGCGCCGAGGAAGCCGTCGCCCAGTGCGCGGGCGAAGAGGACCATGGCCGCCAGCTTCGGCGCGCCGGTGAAGAAGCCGACGACCGGCGTGGGGGCGCCCTCATAGACGTCCGGGGTCCACATGTGGAACGGCGCGGCGGAGACCTTGAAGGCAAGGCCGCAGATCAGGAAGACGAGGCCGAACAGGACGCCGGTATCGGCCTGGTTCTGCACCACGCCGGCGATGACATCGAACCGGGTGGAGCCGGCAAAGCCGTAGATCAGGCTCGCGCCATAAAGCAGCAGGCCCGACGACAGTGCGCCCAGCACGAAATACTTCAGGCCCGCCTCGGAGGCGCGCGCATCGTCGCGGCGGAAGGCGGCCAGCACATAGAGCGCCAGCGAGTGCAGCTCGACGCCGACGTAGAGCGAGATGAGATCGCCGGCCGAGGCCATCATGCCCATGCCGAGCGCGGTCAGCAGGATGAGGACGGCGAACTCGAACCGCGCCTCCCCTCGCCTGGCGAACCAGCGGTCGGCCAGCGGAATGGCGATGGCGCTGCCGCCGTAAATGAAGACCTTGGCGAATGCCGCCAGGTTGTCGGAGACGAACCCTCCGGCGAAGGCCTGGCCGAACGGGCCAAACGCCGCCGCAACCGCCGCCGCGATCAGCGCCGCGATGGCGGCCAGGTTGAAGACCGTCCCGCCCTTGCCGGCGAACGCGCCCCACACGAGCAGCAGCAGCGCCGATCCGGCCAGGATCAGCTCAGGGACGACGAGGGAAAGGTCGCTCGAGAACATCGCTTAGGCCCCCGTCGCGGCTTGATAGGCGCTGACCAGCGCATCGACCGACGAATGGGTGATCTGAAACACCGCGTCCGGCTGCACGCCGAGGTACAGCGTCGAGACGATCAGCGGCACGAAGATCACCGCCTCGCGCATCGAGAGGTCGCCGATGGTCGCCAGCGCCGGGTTGGTCAGCTCGCCGAAGATAACCCGCCGATACAGCGTCAGCGCATAGACCGCCGACAGGATGACGCCCGTGGCCGCCACGACCGCCGTCCAGGTGGAGGCGTGGTAGGTTCCGGTCATGGTCAGTATCTCGCCGACGAAGCCGCTCGTGCCCGGCAGGCCGACGTTGCCCATCGTGAAGAGCATGAAGACCGCCGCGTACCAGGGCATGCGGTTCACCAGTCCGCCGTAGAAGGCGATCTCGCGGGTGTGCATGCGGTCATAGACGACGCCGACGCAGAGGAAGAGCGCGCCAGAGATCACGCCGTGGCTGATCATCTGGAAAATCGCGCCCTGCTCGCCCTGCAGGTTGCCGCTGAAGATGCCCATGGTGACAAAGCCCATGTGCGCGACCGACGAATAGGCGATCAGCTTCTTGATGTCGGTCTGCCGGAAGGCGACCAGCGAGGTGTAGACGACCGCGATCACCGACAGGGTGAAGACCAGCGGCGTGAACATCTCCGACGCGTTCGGGAACATCGGCAGGCTGAAGCGCATGAAGCCATAGCCGCCCATCTTCAGGAGGATGCCCGCTAGGATCACCGAGCCCGCCGTCGGCGCCTCGACGTGCGCATCCGGAAGCCAGGTATGCACCGGCCACATGGGCATCTTCACCGCGAAGGAGGCGAAGAAGGCCAGCCACAGCCAGGTCTGAACTTCGGGCGCGAACTTGTAGGTCATCAGCTCGGGGATCGAACTCGTCCCCGTGATGCCGATCATCGCCAGCACCGCCGCCAGCATCAGCACCGAGCCGAGCAGCGTGTAGAGGAAGAACTTGTAGGCCGCGTACAGCCGCCGCTTGCCGCCCCAGATGCCGATGATCAGGAACATCGGGACCAGGCCGAACTCGAAGAAGATGTAGAAGAGGATCAGGTCGAGCGCGCAGAAGACGCCGATCACCAGCGTCTCGAGCACCAGGAAGGCCACAAGGTACTCGGTCAGCCGATGCTCGATCGAGCGCCACGAGGCGGCGATACAGAGCGGCATCAGGAAGGCCGTCAGCAGGACGAACAGCACCGAGATCCCGTCCACGCCCATGCGGTAGTGCAGCCCGGCGAACCAGGCGGCATCCTCGACGAACTGGAAGCCGGGGTTGTTCTGGTCGAACCGGACGACCAGCAGGACCGACAAGGCCAGCGTCGCCAGCGTGGTGGCCAGCGCGATCCACTTGGCGGCAACGGCGGTGCGCTCGTCGTCCTTGGCGAACGCCCGCAGGATCAGGATCGCGGCGACCCCGACCAGCGGCGAATAGGTGATGAGGGAGAGAAGGCCGGTCATCGTCTGGCTCCCCTCACCGCGACCACGCGTAGAGGGCGAAGGTCAAAAGACCGGCGACCCCCAGCAGCATCACGAAGGCGTAGTGGTAGACGTAGCCCGTCTGCAGCCGCCCCGTGCGCGCGCCGACCGCCGCCGACAGCGCCGAGACGCCGTCCGGGCCAAGGCCGTCGATGATCTTCTGATCGCCGCCCTTCCAGAACAGGTCGCCGAAGAACTTGGCGCCCCGCACGAAAGTCACCTGGTAGAGCTCGTCGAAGAACCACTTGTTGTAGAAGAAGGTCCACAGCGGCCCGCCGCGCGCCGCGATCCGCGCGCCCATGCCTTCGCGCATCACATAGACGTAGAAGGCGCCGACCAGGCCCAGCAGCGAGAAGATCAACGGCAGGGTCTTGGCCCATTCGGGCACGCTGTGCGCCTCGTGCAGCACGTGATTGTGCGCGCCGTTGAAGATGGCGCCGCGCCAGAACTCCACCTGCTCCTCGCCCACGAACTGGCTGAAGAACAGGTAGCCGGAGAAGATCGCGCCCACCGACAGCACCAGCAGCGGCAGGACCATGATCCATGGGCTCTCGTGAGGCTTGTGATCGTGGTGGTGGTCGCCTTCCAGCGGCTCGTCGTGCGTCTCGGCCTGGGCGGCCGTGGCATGATCGTCGGCGTGGTGGGCGCCGTGACCCCACTTGGCGTGACCGTGGAAGGTCATGAACGCCAGCCGCCAGCTGTAAAAGGCCGTCAGGCCGGCCACCAGCACGCCGACGATGAAGGCGAAGTAGGCGACACCGTTCTCCGCGCCCGCCGCATAGGCGCTCTCGATGATGGTGTCCTTGGAATAGAAGCCCGCGAAGCCGAACACCTCGGGGATGCCGATCCCGGTGATCGCTATGTTGCCGATGATCATCACCGCATAGGTGACCGGCAGGTACTTCCACAGCGCCCCCATGCGCCGCATGTCCTGCTCGTGGTGCATCCCGTGGATCACCGATCCGGCGCCCAGGAACAGCAGAGCCTTGAAGAAGGCGTGGGTGAACAGGTGGAACATCGCCGCCTGATAGGCGCCCACGCCCGCGGCGAAGAACATGTAGCCGAGCTGCGAGCAGGTCGAATAGGCGATCACCCGCTTGATGTCGTTCTGCGCGAGGCCGACCGTCGCGGCGAACAGAGCCGTCACCGCGCCGATCAGGGTGACGATGTTCTTGGCGACCGGCGCGTACTCGAACATGGGCGAGAGCAGGCAGACCATGTAGACGCCGGCCGTCACCATGGTGGCGGCGTGGATCAGGGCCGAGACGGGCGTCGGGCCCTCCATGGCGTCCGGCAGCCAGGTGTGCAGGAAGAACTGGGCGCTCTTGCCCATGGCGCCGACGAACAGCAGCGCGCAGGCCAGGTCCATGGCGTGCCAGTAGCTTCCCGCGAACCACCAGCTGGCGGCGGCCTTGGCGGCGACCTGCGGGAAGACCTCGGCGAACTGGACGCTCCCGAACATCCAGAAGACCGTCATGATCCCGAGCGCAAAGCCGAAGTCGCCGACGCGGTTGACGACGAAGGCCTTGATGGCGGCGGCGTTGGCGGTGGGCTTCTTGTACCAGAAGCCGATGAGCAGGTAGCTCGCCAGACCCACCCCTTCCCAGCCGAAGAACAGCTGCATGAAGTCGGCGGCGCTGATCAGCGCCAGCATGGCGAAGGAGAACAGCGACAGGTAGGCGAAGAACCGCGGCTTGTGCGGATCGTCGGCCATATAGCCCCAGCTATAGACGTGAACGAGCGCCGACACCGTGGTCACCACCACCAGCATCACCGCCGACAGGCCATCCAGCCGGAACGACCAGTGGGACTGGAAATCGCCGACGTTGATGAAGGGCGCGAGCGTCGTCGTGAACGGCTCCAGGCCGCCCCAGGTCCACTGGCTGAACACATACCAGGACAGGCCGCACGCCAGCAGCAGCCCGCCGGTGGTCACAGCCTGGGAGACGACGCTCGGCAGCCAGCGGCCGAACAGGCCGGCGATGGCCGCCGCGATCAGCGGCGTCAGCAGGATCAGGGTGACGATGGTCTCCACGCCTAGCCCCGCATCATCGAAGCATCGTCCACGGCGATGTCGCCGCGGTTACGGAAGAAGGTGACGAGGATGGCCAGGCCCACGGCCGCCTCGGCCGCCGCGACGGTCAGCACGAACATCGCGAAGATCTGCCCCGTCACGTCGTGCAGATAGACGCTGAAGGCCACCAGGTTGATGTTCACGGCCAGCAGGATCATCTCGATCGACATCAGGATGACGATCACGTTCTTGCGGTTCACGAAGATGCCGAAGACACCGATGGTGAACAGGATCGCGGCGACCGCGAGATAGTGCGTCAGGCCAATCACAGCTCGACCCCCTCCCCTGGTTTGATGTCGACGATGCGCATGCCTGTCCTGGGCGTGCGGGCCACCTGGTCGGCGATGACCTGGCGGCGCACGCCGGGCTTGTGGCGCAGGGTGAGGACGATGGCGCCGATCATGGCGATCAGCAGCACGATCCCCGCCGCCTGGAAGAAGTAGACGTAGTCCGTATAGAGCACCCGCCCGATCGCCTCGGCGTTGGAGATGTCGCGGGCGATGAAGGGCTCGGCGTTACGCGCGGCCGCGCCCCGGGTCGCGACGCTGGCCGACACCATCACCATCTCGACGGCGAGGATCCCGGCCACGATCAGCCCGACGGGCAGGTACCTAGCGAAGCCGACGCGCAGCGACGCGAAGTCGACGTCCAGCATCATCACCACGAACAGGAACAGCACCGCGACCGCGCCGACGTAGACGACCACCAGCAGCATCGCCAGAAACTCGGCGCCCATCAGCACGAACAGCCCGGCCGCCGAGAAGAAGGCGGTGATCAGGAACAGCACCGAGTGCACGGGATTGCGCGCGCTCACCACGGCGACGCCGGCGAGCAGCGTCACCGCCGCGAGCAGATAAAAGGCGACCGCCGTCAGGGCCATGGCCTGCTACTTTCGTCCCTCTCAAGTGGTGCTGAATCGCGCCCGTCTCTTAGCGATAGGGGGCATCCAACTCCAGATTCTTCGCGATCAGCCGCTCCCAACGGTCACCGTTTTCGAGCAGGCGTTCCTTGTCGTAGTAGAGCTCTTCGCGCGTCTCGACGGCGAACTCCAGGTTCGGGCCTTCGACGATGGCGTCCACCGGGCAGGCCTCCTGGCACAGGCCGCAGTAGATGCACTTGACCATGTCGATGTCGTAGCGGGTCGTGCGCCGCGAGCCGTCCGACCGAGGCTCGGCCTCGATGGTGATGGCCTGGGCCGGGCAGATGGCCTCGCACAGTTTGCAGGCGATGCAGCGCTCCTCGCCGCTCGGATAGCGGCGCAGGGCGTGTTCGCCCCGGAAGCGCGGCGATTGCGGATTGCGCTCGTGCGGGTACTGCACGGTCTTCTTCGGCGCGACCATCTGCTTCATGGCGAGGCCGAACGCACCCGCGAAGTCGAGCAGCAGCGCGCCTTTCAGGGCCTGTCCGATGCGCTGGATCATGATCCCCTCGGGATGACGCAGTTGTAGTAGTTGAGCCGGGTCGTATCGCCCTGCCCGCCCGGCCGCACCGTACCGCCCTTGGCCTGGCACTCGGCGGTGGCGCGCTTGAGCTCATCGTAGCTGGCGATGCCGTCGCCGAGCGAATAGCTCGTCTGCGTCGCGCAGGCGCTGAGCAGCAGCAGGAGGGGAAGGACCGCGCCCCTCATGCGGCCGGTCCAAACACGCGCCAGGCGGCGACAAAGACCACGGCGACCAGCGACATCGGCAGGAAGACCTTCCAGCCCAGGCGCATCAGCTGGTCGTAGCGATAGCGGGGCACGATGGCCTTCACCATCGCCACCATGAAGAACCAGAAGACCACCTTCAGGACGAACCACAGCAGATGCCACAGGTTGGCGACCCACAGCGGCCAGCTGCCCGTAAAACCGTCCGGGAACGGCGGATACCAGCCCCCGAAGAAGAGGATGGTGATCATCGCGCACATCAGCACGATGTTCGAATACTCGCCGATCTGGAACAGCAGGTAGGGCGTGGAGGAGTACTCGACCGCATAGCCGGCGACGAGCTCTGACTCGGCTTCCGGCAGGTCAAACGGCGGGCGGTTGGTCTCGGCCAGGAAGCTGATGAAGAAGATCACCGACATGGGGATCATGATGATCGCCATGGGGAGCCCGGCGAGGCCGTGGCCGCCCAGCACGTTCCAGTTCCAGAAGCCTCCCGCCTGCCCGCCGACGATGACGCTGAGGTTCATCGAGCCGACCAGCAGCACGACGGTGATGATCACAAAGCCAAGGCTGACTTCGTAGCTCACCATTTGCGCGGCTGAGCGCAGCGAGCCAAGGAACGGGTACTTCGAGTTCGACGCCCAGCCGCCCATGATGATGCCATAGACGCCGAGCGAGGACACCGCGAACAGGTAGAGGATGCCGACGTTGATGTCCGAAACGACCCAGCCCGGCGCGAACGGGATCACCGCCCACGAGCCGAAGGCCAGGATGAAGGTCGCCAGCGGGGCCAGCAAAAAGACGGTCTTGTCCGCCCCCGCCGGTATGACGATCTCCTTCAGCACGAACTTGCCGAAGTCGGCGAAGGACTGAAGAAGGCCGAAGGGGCCGACGACGTTGGGGCCTTTGCGCATCTGTACGCCGGCCCAGATCTTGCGGTCGGCGAGCAGCAGGAAGGCCAGCGAAACCAGCACGCCGACCATGACCAGCGCGACGCCCAGCACGGTCATCACCGTCCAGCCGACCGGGGTGCTCATGAAGTCCGCCATCGCCTACTCCGCCGCCATCTTGGAGGCGCCGGACGCCAGCGCGGCGCATTCGGCCATGGTGACGCTGGCCCGCGCGATCGGGTTTGTCAGGTGGAAGGCCTTCACGGGCGAGAGGAAGGGCACGTCGATCAGCTCCCCCTCCCCGCCGATGGCGCCAAGGTCGAAGCCGGCGGCCGGCGGCACGTAATCGATGCGGCCGAAAGTCGGGTGATCGGCGAACAGCTTTGCTCGCAACTGGTCCAGGCTGTCGTAGGGCAGCGTGGCGCCCATCAGCTCCGACAGCGCCCGCAGGATCGACCAGTCCTCGCGGCCCTCGCCCTTGGGGAACACGGCGCGCTCGCCCATCTGCACGCGGCCTTCCATGTTCACATAGAGGCCGTTCTTTTCGGTGTAGGCCGCGCCCGGCAGGATCACGTCGGCGTGGTGGGCGCCGTTGTCGCCATGGGTGCCGAGATAGACGGTGAAGGCCTTGGTGTCCTTCAGCGGGACCTCATCGGCTCCGAGCAGGAAGAGCAGGTCCGCGCCGCCCTTGGCGGTCAGGTCCGTAGCGCTCTTCTCACCGGTAAAGCCCATGTCGAGGCCGCCGACGCGCGCTGCGCCAGTGTGCAGCACGTTCCAGCCGTTCCAGCCCTCGCGCACCATGCCGAAGGCCTTGGCGACGTCGGCCAGCGCCTTGAGCACCGCGCCGCCGTCGGGCCGACCGAGCGCGCCCATGCCGACGATGATGGCCGGACGCTCGGCGCCCTTCAGCGCCTTCACGAACTCGGGCGTGGACTTGAGGATGCGGGTCTTGGTCAGGCCCGTAAGGCTCTCCGGCCCCGCACCCAGGTAGTCGTAATCGTAGGTCAGGTCGGTCTGCTCGCCGACTAGGCCGATGCGCATCTCGCCATTCAGCCAGAGGCGGCGAAGGCGGGCGTTGAGCACCGGCGCTTCCAGGCGCGGGTTGGTCCCGACCAGCAGCACCACATCGGCCTCTTCGATGCCGGCGATGGTCGAGTTGAACAGCCAGCTCTCGCGCGGCCCCTGCCCCAGCGGCGCGCCGTCCTGGTTGCAGGTCAGGTGCGCGCCGAGCGGCCCAAAGAGGTCGAGCGCGGCCTTCATCGACTCGGCGTCCTGCAGGTCGCCGGCGATGACGCCGATCCGGTCGCCGCTGGTCGCCTTGATCTTGTCGGCGACGACGCCAAGCGCCTCGGCCCAGGTGGCGGGGCGCAGCTTGCCGCCTTCGCGCACATAGGGCCGGTCGAGGCGCTGGCGGGCCAGGCCGTCGACGGCGTAGCGGCTCTTGTCGCTCAGCCACTCCTCGTTGATGTCGTCATTCACCCGCGGCAGCACCCGCAGCACGGCGGGGCCCCGGCTGTCGACGCGGATCGACGAGCCCATGGCGTCATGCACGTCCACGCTCTGGGTCTTCTTCAGCTCCCAGGGGCGGTACTCGAACGCCCACGGCCGGTGCGTCAGCGCGCCGACGGGGCACAGATCGTTGACGTTGCCGGACAGCTCGCTGGTGACAGCGCTTTCCAGATAGGTCGTGATTTCAACGTCTTCGCCGCGAGAGATGAGACCGATCTCCGGAACCCCGGCGACTTCCGTGATGAACCTGACGCACCGCGTGCACTGGATGCAGCGGTTCATGTAGGTCTTGATCAGCGGACCCATGTGCTTGTTTTCGACGGCCCGCTTGTTCTCCGAATAGCGGCTGTCGTCGCGGCCATAGCCCATGGCCTGGTCCTGCAGGTCGCACTCGCCGCCCTGGTCGCAGATCGGGCAGTCCAGCGGGTGGTTGATGAGCAGGAACTCCATCACCCCCTGGCGGGCCTTCTTCACCATCGGCGTGTTGGTGAAGATCTCCTGCCCCTCGGCGGCCGGCAGGGCGCACGACGCCTGCGGCTTCGGCGGCCCCGGCTTCACCTCAACCAGGCACATGCGGCAGTTGCCGGCGATGGACAGCCGCTCGTGGTAGCAGAAGCGCGGGATCTCCTCCCCGGCCAGCTCCGCCACCTGCAGGACATTCATCCCAGGCTCGAACTCGACCTCGACGCCGTTGACCTTGGCCTTGGGCAAGGCGGCTTACTCCATCTGAAGCGATCACGTCGCGCTCATGGGAGGCGGCGACAAAGGCGGCCCTGCCTAAGGCTTCTCGCTCTGCTCCGTCAATGCTCTCCAAGCTCCACCAAGCCGGTAAATGCAGTTGATCTGGCCTCGAAAGTAGCTATATGCGCGCCGCAACCGCTGAGCTAGGCTTCCGGTAAGGATTCGGCCTCAAGCTGGCTGGAACCGAGAGAAATGGTTAGCGTTCAACGACGTAGGAGTGGATTGATGCGTAATCCTGGCGAAAGCGCGGGCTAAACGAGCGGCGGAGTTCGCGTTATCGCGAAGCCAATCTGCCGGTTTTCCATGGGAAGGGAGCGGTTGGAGTAGCGCCAGCCCATCATACCTCGGCCCGCCTCCGAGACTTCCACAAGAGAGTCGCCTGCGAGCGCAGGCTTGACGTTGTGGATCTCCAATCCGCCAATACCCGCCTTGAAGAGATAAGTGTATTCAATTTCTGCCGCATCCTTTGGATCGCAGGTATTGAATTGGTGCACAAAATTTGTCTTGCCCAAGACGAGCAGGTCTCTAGCCAAGCCCGGCCAACGATAACTAATCTTTACCTTACGGGTTTCTCCCGCCGAGATTTCCGGCAGGAAGAAGATTGCCAGCCTTTTGCTGTGCGGGTGATTTCGGAAGAGGAGGTAGCGGACCTCTTTGCCTTCTAGGCGGTCGAGGGATTCTACCTTCAAGTCGATCTCGTCTAGCCACTGTACGGGATCAGCGGAAGAGTCGGCGTCTATACTAAAACGCCAGATGTGGGCTGGCACTGGACCAGCTTCGATATCGTAAAGCAGCTCTACAGCACCATTACCATCCACATCGATCTCGTATTTCGCAATTACGCGAGTAAAACGCCAGCGCGGCCGATCGATGGAATAAAGCCGGTTGACGATCTGCTCGACAGCTAACGTCGCCCCCTCCACTTCAGACTTCGCCTTAACTTCGGCACCCCGCAAACGCTGCAGCTCGCCTCCGACCGCCGCAAGCTCGGAGGTTTTTTCCTTGAGTGCCAAGTTCTTGGTTTTAACTTTTATAATGTAAGCAAAAAACGAGACGCAGAGGTAGAACAACGCCACGATAACAAAGGACAGCACTGGCGAAATTCTTACGGTATAATCACGCTTGGCCCAATCAATCTTCACGTCGTAGGCTGCTGCCAAGACCGGGGAAAACGCGTCTTGCACCTCGAAAAGCAGCCAGAGTGTGGCGAAGATCAAAGCCGGACCGCCAAAGATGAGATAGTCCAACAGGCTCTCGGCGCCTCTTGTACGCTTCTGCGTGACGTTGTCTTTTTGTTGCGTCATGCCCGCCCCCCCAGCGCAGCACGCTAGGGGAGCAAGAGGTCACCGGTCAACCCACAGGGCCCGCAATCTACTCCGCCGCCTGCAGGGTTGCGCCCTGCACGTGGGGCCGGCCGGAGCGGTACTGGACGATCCGCTCTTCGACCTCGTGGCGGAAGTGGCGGAAGAGGCCCTGGATCGGCCAGGCGGCCGCGTCGCCGAGCGCGCAGATGGTGTGGCCTTCGACCTGGGTGGTGACGTCGAGCAGGGTGTCGATCTCGGACATTTCCGCCTCGCCGGTCGCCATCCGCTCCATGACGCGCCACATCCAGCCGGTGCCTTCGCGGCACGGCGTGCACTGGCCGCAGCTCTCGTGCTTGTAGAAGTAGCTGAGGCGGGCGATGGCCCGGACCAGGTCGGTCGACTTGTCCATCACGATGACGGCGGCGGTGCCAAGGCCCGACTTCAGATCGCGCAGGGCGTCGAAGTCCATCGGCAGGTCTTCGCACTGCTCGGCCGGGATCATCGGCACGGACGAGCCGCCTGGGATGACGGCCTTGAGGTTGCCCCAGCCGCCCCGGATGCCGCCGCAGTGATCCTCGATCAGCTGGCGGAAGGGGATGCTCATGGCCTCTTCGACGTTGCAGGGCAGGTTCACGTGCCCGCTGACGCAGAAGAGCTTGGTGCCGGCGTTGTTGGGGCGACCGAACCCGGCGAACCAGTCGGCGCCGCGGCGCAGGATCGTGCCGACGACGGCGATGCTCTCGACGTTGTTGACGGTGGTCGGACAGCCGTAGAGGCCGGCGCCGGCCGGGAACGGGGGCTTCAGGCGCGGCTGGCCCTTCTTGCCCTCCAGGCTTTCCAGCAGCGCGGTTTCCTCGCCGCAGATGTAGGCCCCGCCGCCGTGGTGGACGTAGATGTCGAAGTCCCAGCCGTGGACGTTGTTCTTGCCGACCAGCTTTGCCTTGTAGGCCTGGGCGATGGCCTCCTCGAGGACCTCGCGCTCACGCACGTATTCGCCGCGGATGTAGATGTAGCAGGCGTGCGCCTGCATGGCGTAGGAGGCGATCAGGCAGCCTTCGATCAGCAGGTGCGGATCGTGGCGCATGATCTCCCGGTCCTTGCAGGTCCCGGGCTCGGACTCGTCGGCGTTGACCACCAGATAGTGCGGCCGGCCTTCCTTCACTTCCTTGGGCATGAAGGACCACTTCAGGCCGGTGCCGAAACCAGCGCCGCCCCGGCCGCGAAGGCCCGATGCCTTCATCTGGTCGATGATCCAGGCAGGTCCCAGGTCCAGAATGTCCTTGGTCCCGTTCCAGCAGCCGCGATTCTTCGCCCCCTCCAGGCCCCAGTCGTGGAGACCATAGAGGTTGAGGAAGATGCGGTCCTTGTCCTCGAGGATCCCGACCATCAGGCAGGCTCCTTGGCGGGCTGGTTCGGGATCGTGATCGGCTTGGCGAGCGAGCCGTCATAGAGCGCCGGGTCGGTCAGCGTCTGGATGGCGTTGTGCGGCTCCGAGACCCGGCGGCCTTCCAGGTACGAGCCGGGCTTGGGCGACTTGCCCGCCGCGAAGTCGGCCAGGATCTGGCCCAGCGTCTCGGGCGTCAGGTCCTCGTAGTAGTAGTCGTTGATCGCGGCCATCGGGGCGTTCGCGCAGGCCCCCAGGCACTCGACCTCTTCCCAGGAGAAACGCCCGTCGGCGGTGCGATGGTGGTCCGCGCCGATCGTCTCGCGCAGCACGGCCTTCAGGTCGTTCGCGCCGCGCAACATGCAGGGCGTGGTGCCGCACAGCTGCACGTGAGCGACCGTGCCGACCGGCTCCAGCTGGAACATGGTGTAGAAGGTCGCGACCTCCAGCACCCGGATCACCGGCATGCCGAGCATGGCGGCGGTGGCGCGGATGGCCGGCTCGGACACCCAGCCCTCCTGCTTCTGGATCAGCCACAGGATCGGGATCACCGCCGACTGCTTGCGGGCCTCCGGATACTTCGCGATCCACCACTGCGCCTTCTTCAGCGTGTCCTTGCTGAACTCGAAGGTCGCGGGCTGCTCTTTTGCGAGACGGCGCACGCTCACCGGTCAATCTCTCCGAAAACGATGTCCAGCGAGCCGAGGATGGCGGAGACGTCGGCCAGCATGTGGCCGCGATTCATCCAGTCCATCGCCTGCAGGTGCGGATAGCCGGGCGAGCGGATGTGGCAGCGGTAGGGACGGTTGGTGCCGTCGCTGACCAGATAGACGCCGAACTCGCCCTTGGGCGCCTCGACGGCGGCATAGACTTCGCCCTCGGGCGGTCGGTAGCCCTCGGTGTAGAGCTTGAAGTGGTGGATCAGCGCTTCCATCGAGCGCTTCATCTCGCCCCTGCGCGGCGGCGCGATCTTGTGGTCGTCGGACAGGACGAGGCCGCCGGTGGTGCGCAGGCGCTCGACGCACTGCTTCATGATCTTCGTGGACTCGCGCATCTCCTGCATGCGGCAGAGGTAGCGGTCGTAGCAGTCGCCGTTGACGCCGAGCGGGATATCGAAGTCGAAGTCGTTGTAGCACTCGTAGGGCTGGTTGCGCCGCAGGTCCCAGGCCAGCCCTGAGCCGCGAACCATCACGCCGGAAAAACCCCACTCGATCGCCTGCTCGCGGCTCACCACGCCGATGTCGACGTTGCGCTGCTTGAAGATGCGGTTGTCGGTGATCAGGCCCTCGATGTCGTCGAGCACCTTGGGGAAATGGTCGCACCAGAGGTCGATGTCTTCGACCAGTTCCGGCGGCAGATCCTGACGCACGCCGCCGACGCGGAAGTAGTTGGCGTGCAGACGGGCGCCCGAGGCGCGCTCGTAGAACACCATCAGCTTCTCGCGCTCCTCGAACCCCCACAGCGGCGGGGTCAGCGCGCCCACGTCCATCGCCTGGGTGGTCACGTTGAGGAGGTGGTTCAGGATGCGGCCGATCTCGGAATAGAGCACCCGGATCAGCTGGCCCCGGATCGGGACCTCGACGCCCATCAGCTTTTCGAGCCCGAGCACATAGGCGTGCTCGCAGTTCATCGGGCAGACGTAGTCGAGGCGGTCGAAGTAGGGGATCGTCTGCGCGTAGGGCCGCGCCTCCATCAGCTTCTCGGTGCCCCGGTGAAGCAGGCCGATGTGCGGGTCGACCCGCTCGACGATCTCGCCGTCGAGTTCGAGCACCAGACGCAAAACACCATGCGCGGCCGGGTGTTGCGGGCCGAAGTTGATGTTGAACTTGCGGACCGGGGTTTCCGGGATGGAGCCTTCGGCCGCTTCCGGAATGGTTTCGAAGACGCTCATGTCGTGGGCGCCTTCTCATCGCCCGGCAGGGCCCAGGCGCGGTTGTCCTCATCGCCTTCCCAGGGCGACAGGAACTCCCAGTTGCGCCATTCGGTGATCTTCACCGGCTCATAGACGACGCGCTTGAGATCGTCGTCATAGCGCATCTCGACATACCCGCTCATCGGGAAGTCCTTGCGCAGCGGATGGCCGTGGAAGCCGTAGTCGGTGAGGATGCGGCGAAGGTCCGGATGGCCTTCGAAGAAAATGCCGTACATGTCGAACGCCTCGCGCTCGTACCAGTCGGCGTTGGGGAACACCGGCGTGACGGACGGCACGGGCGTGTCCTCGTCGGTGGAGACCTTCAGGCGCACGCGGTGGTTCTTCACGTGGCTGAGCAGGTGATAGACAACCTCGAACGGCTGCTCGCGCTGCGGATAGTGGACGCCCGACAGCATCACCAGCTGGATGAAGCGCCAGTCGGGATGGTCGCGCAGCTGGGTCAGGGCGTCGACCACCCTACCCGCCGGGCCGGTCAGCGACAGCTCGTCGAACTCGATCTTCCAGGTGGTCACCGCGCCGCCGCTGTTGGCGACGATCGCCTCGCCGAGCGCTTGCAGGTGCGCGACATCGTTGACCCAGATGTGGCCGGGCATGGGGCTGCTCATCGCTCGATGGTCCCCGTGCGGCGGATCTTCTTCTGCAGCTGCAGCACGCCATACACCAGCGACTCGGCGGTCGGCGGGCAGCCCGGCACATAGACGTCCACCGGCACGATCCGGTCGCAGCCGCGCACGACGCTGTAGCTGAAGTAGTAGTAGCCGCCGCCGTTGGCGCAGCTGCCCATGGAGATCACGTAACGCGGCTCCGGCATCTGGTCGTAGACCTTCCGCAGGGCCGGAGCCATCTTGTTGCAGAGCGTGCCGGCCACGATCATCACGTCCGACTGGCGCGGGCTGGCGCGCGGCGCAAAGCCGTAGCGCTCCAGATCATAGCGCGGCATCGAGGCCTGCATCATCTCGACCGCGCAGCAGGCCAGGCCGAACGTCATCCACATCAGCGAGCCCGTTCGGGCCCAGGTGATCAGGTCGTCGAGCCCGGCGGTGACGAAACCCTTGTCCGCCAGCTGATCGTTGACGTGGTCGAAATAGGGGTCGTGGACCTTGGCGTCATAACCCTCGACGGTCGAACGGCCCGCGGCGCCGGCGGGAAGGATCACTCCCATTCCAGCGCCCCCTTCTTCCACTCGTAGATGAAGCCGACGGTGAGCACGCCCAGGAAGGCCATCATCGACCAGAAGGCGAACTCCATCCCCGCCTGCGGCAGCTTCATCAGCGACACGGCCCAGGGGAACAGGAAGGCGACCTCGAGGTCGAAGATGATGAACAGGATGGAGACCAGGTAGAACCGCACGTCGAACTTCATCCGCGCATCGTCGAAGGCGTTGAAGCCGCACTCGTAGGCCGAGAGTTTTTCCGGGTCCGGCGCCGTGGGGGCCATCAGCCAGGCCGCGACGATGAATCCGACACCCAGCACGGCCGCGATCCCAAGAAAGATCACGATCGGCAGGTACTGGAGGAGAAACGCGTTCATAGGGTCCCCGGGGAGGAGTCGCGGCGGGTTGTAGTCCAAACCACCCGGGGGTTCAAACGGTCCAGAGCGCCCTTTTTGAGGCAAATTTCACCATGGCGTGAAATCGGCGCCGCCTTGCGAGGCGAAGCTTTGCATGCAGACATCGGCGCATGAGCAAAAAGCCGGCCGCGATGCGCTTCCTGGACGCCGTCGAACGGCTTGGCGACCGCCTCCCCGATCCGGTCTTCATCTTCGCCTGGCTGGTGCTGGCGCTGGTGGTCGCGAGCGTGATCTGCGCCGCGATGGGCGTGTCGGCGGTGCATCCGGGCGATGGCGAGCTGCTGGTCGCCAAGAGCCTGCTCGATGGCGAGAACGTGCGGCGACTGCTGACCGAGATGCCCAAGACGCTGACTGGCTTTGCGCCGCTCGGCTACGTGCTGCTGGTCATGCTGGGCGCGGGTCTGGCCGAGCGGGTCGGGCTGCTGTCGGCCGTCATCCGCATCCTGGTGAGGGGCACGCCGCGCGCCCTGCTCACTCCCACCATCATCGTCGTCGGCCTCTTCGCCAACCACGCCGCCGACAGCGGCTTCATCATCCTGCTGCCGTTGGCGGCGGTGGCCTTCGCCTCGGCGGGGCGCCATCCGATCGCGGGGCTCGTCTGCGCCATGGCTTCATGCGTGGCGGCCTTTGCCGGCAACCCGACCCCCAGCCAGTTCGACGCCCTGATCCTCGGCTTCACCGAGCCGGCGGTGCACCTGCTCGATCCGGGCTGGCGGGTGAATCTCCTCGGCAACTGGTGGTTCACCATGGCCGGCGCCCTCCTCTTCGTGCCGGTCGGCTGGTGGGTCACCGACAGGATCGTCGAGCCGCGCCTTGGGCCCTGGACGTCTCCCGAGGGCCACGTCTTCGCGGACGATGAACTTGGCCCCGATCAGCGCAAGGGTCTGCGCCGCGCGGGCCTTGCCGCCCTGGTTGTCGCCGCCCTCTGGGCCGGCATGGCCCTCCTCCCCGGCGCGCCGCTACGCGACACGGCGGCGAGCGACCTGACCCAGTGGACGCCCTTCTTCCGCTCGCTGATCGCCGGCTTCTTCGTCCTCTTCCTGGCCAGCGGCTGGGCCTATGGGTCGGCGACCGGGGCCATCGCTTCGCACCGGGACGTGGTCAGGCTCGCGGGCGAGTCCATGGCCGCGATGGCGCCCTACATCGTGCTCGCCTTCGCCGCGGCCCACTTCATCGCCATGTTCACCTGGTCGAACCTGGGCGTGATCATCGCCATCAACGGCGCGCAGGCGCTCAAGGCCAGCGGCATGCCCATGGTCGTGCTGCTGCTGGGCGTGGTCGTGATGACGGCGGTGCTCGACCTCTTCATCGGCTCGGCCTCGGCCAAGTGGGCGGCCATCGCGCCGGTGCTGGTGCCGATGTTCATGCTGCTGGGCGTCTCGCCGGAGATGACGACGGCGGCCTACCGGATGGGCGATTCGACGGTGAACATGTCCTCGCCGCTGATGCCCTACTTCGCCCTGGCGCTGGGGTTCGCGCAGCGCTGGCGGCCCAACATCGGCGTCGGCGGGCTGATGAGCTCGCTCCTGCCCTACTCCTTCGCCTTCATCTTCGTGGCGCTGGCGGTGACGGGCGCCTTCGCGGCCTTCGAGCTGCCCACCGGCCCCGGCGCGCCGTTCCACTACGATGCCGCGGCCCTGGCCCGTTGACACCGCCAGAGCCGGGACATATCAGACGCCCCTCGCGCAGATGCGGATGTAGCTCAGTTGGTTAGAGCGCCGGCCTGTCACGCCGGAGGTCGCGGGTTCGAGCCCCGTCATTCGCGCCACTTTCCGGTGGCCTTGTAGCGCCTTACGCCACAAATCTCTGGACATTGTAGCGCAACGCGCTACATATGGCGCGCAAGAGGGCGCTGTGATCCAGAGCTGGAAGAGCGATGACGCGCGGCAGGTATTCGAGGGCTCAACGCCCAAGGGCTTCCCGGCCGACCTCGCCAAGGCGACGCGCCGCCGCCTGGCCCAACTCCACAGCGCCGTTCGCGTCGAGGACCTGCGCACACCGCCCGGCAACCGGCTCCACAAGCTGTCGGATGACCGCGAGGGGCAGTGGTCGATCAGCGTCAACGACCAGTTTCGCATCTGCTTTGTCTGGGGCCCGGACGGCCCCGAACAGGTGGAATTCGTCGACTATCACTGAGGGCGGATCATGACGGCCATCGACTACGCGGAGTTTGCCTCCCCCCTACCCCACCCGGGAGAACTCCTGCGTGAGGACTACCTGCCTCAGTACGGCCTGAGCGCCGGGGCGCTGTCGCGGGCCATGGGCCTGAAGGACCGCACCCGCATCGAGAGGCTGGTGCGCGAGCAGCAGCCGGTCACGGCCGACACCGCCCTGCGGCTTGGCCGGGTATTCGGCACCACGCCCGACTACTGGATCAACCTGCAGACGGCGCACGACCTCTCGGCCGCGGCCATCAAGGCGCGGGACGAGTTAAAGGCCATCACGCCGATCGAGGCTTACACAGCCTAGTTCACGCCGCCGCGGCGACGTGAGCTTCGCCGAGGCCGCGCCCGACGGGGTTGTGCGCCTCGCCCGTCATGTCGGCGGCATTGCGCTCCTGCCAGAGGCGACCGGCCCGCGCCATCTTCCGCCGCGCCGCCGGACTGCGCGTGCCCCAGGCATAGGCCAGCGCGTTGACCGGCATCATCAGCAGCGGGAACCAGGGGACATAGCGCCTCGGCAGTCCCAGGTTCTCCATGCCCGCCGGGCTGAGGAAGAACAGGTTGATGGACAGGTTCTTCTCCCGCTCCCAGCGCCGGCGCAGCCACGGCAGCACCTTGTAGGGCCGGTTCAGCGGCTCGTTCGCCAGCGCCAGCGCCAGCGTGCGGCCCGAGGTGTCCGACGGCGACACCACGCTCAGCAGCGTGTGATAGAGGAGCCGCATCCCCTGCGTTTCCGTCTGCGGCTGCAGGTCCAGCTCCACGCCCATCAGCCAGCCGACGTAGCGCATCAGGTGGATCACCGCCCGGCCGTCCTCACGCCCGACGGGGTAGCCCATCGTCCGCACGCCCTGCAGCATGACGATCGAGAACGCCATCTGGGTGGCGGCCATGTCCATCTGGTTGATCGGCACGCCGTCGCGCACGACGTCCCACTCATCGAGTCCCGAGACATGCCGGCGCACGAGCCCGTGGATCAGCCGCACCCGCAGCGTCGACTTCAGCCCCTCGCCGAACCGGCCCATGCCGCCGTCGGCGGTGCAGGCCAGCCACCAGTGCGCGGTCTCGGCCAGACGCTTCGACGGCCCCTTCTCCAGCGCCCCGGTGATCACCAGGACCCGGTTGAAGTCCGGTCCCTGATAGCCGCCCATCAGCGCCCCGTCGCGCATCACCCAGGCGCCGACCCGTCCGGTCATCTGGCAGACCTGCGCGCCCCTCGCGAGCAGCGCCTCGTCCACCCAATCGGGCTGGCGGCCATAGACCTCGAAGAAGTCCCGCAGCGGCTCCGGCGCATCCGGCACAGCCTCCAGCCCCTGCTCCAGCGCCAGTTCGAACAGCCGCCGCCCCTCACGCATGCCGGTCGCGGTCATCCAGTCGATCAGGGCGTCCATCCGCGGATCGCCCCGCGTCAGCGCCCGGCCGAGGGTTTCCCATTCTTCCTTCGTGGGGTCCGCGCCCGCCCCGCCTGCGATCATTCGCAGCAGCCGGCCGACCTTGCGCGCCTGCTCCAGGCCCCGGCCGTGACGGGCGGGAATCGGGGCCTCGTGAGCCGTGTCGTGCATCGCGCTCATGGCCTGAAACTCCCCCAGTCTATCGGGCGCTCCTAATACGAAGGATTGCTCGCGTTCAATTCGCATACCGCCTGCAACGCGAATTGAATACGAGTAGTTATTCGCATTAGGTTGCCGCCATGAACCAGATGCCCGACCGCAGCGCCTTCGTCACCGACGACGGCCTTCTCAGCCCGCCGAAGCTGGAGCCCATGCGCGCCATCCGCGCCTTCGGCAAGCTGGTGCAGGACAAGGAAGACACCTCGCAGGTCTTCGAGATCATCCAGGCCTTGTCCGGCGACAGCCTGCGCAAGAACTACCTGCGCATGCTGGGCACGGCCAAGGGCGGCGCCCAGGCCTATGCCCGCCACGAGCTGGCCGACTGGTTCGACAATGAAGAATGGCTCGGCCAGTTCAAGGAAGGCACCGTCGGCGCCGCCTACCGCGCTTTCCGGCTGGAGCGCGACCTGACCGTCTATGGCCTCGCCGCTGAAGCCGCCAAGGTCAACGAGGGCGTCGAGGCCGCGCACCCTATCGCCTGGTTCGCGCGCCGCATCCGCGACGTCCATGACCTCTGGCACACCATCACCGGCTACAAGACTGACGCGCTGGGCGAGGCCTGCCTGCTGGCCTTCACCTTCGCGCAGGTGCCCAACAACGGCGTGGCCTTCATCACGCTCGGCGCGGCCAACGAGTTCCGCAAGACGAAGATGCCCTACCCCTATGGCAAGGCGCTGTGGGAAGGCTACCGGCACGGCAAGCGCGCCGAGCGGTTGATCGACGAGGACTACCTGTCCCTGCTCGGCGAGCCGGTCGAACAGGTCCGCCGCCGGATGAAGATCGAAACGCCCAAGATCTACCTCTCCATCCCCCCCGAGTACCGCAACCGCTTCGGGGGCGCGACGCCGGGCGCGTGATTGTGAGGGTCCTGAAATGCGAGTAAGCGCTCGTGTTCAGGAGGGGCGATGAAGAAGATCCCGATCCAGGGCCGTTCCCGCCAGATGGTCGACGCCCTCGTCGAGGCGACGGCCCGCACCATCGCCGAGCGCGGCTGGCAAGGCGCCACCACCAACCACATCGCCGCGCGCGCGGGCGTGTCGGTGGGCTCCCTCTACCAGTACTTCGAAAGCCGCGAGGACCTGCTCGCCGCGCTGATGGATCGCGAACGCGCGCGCATCCTCTGCCGCCTGGAAGAGGCCATGCCCAGCATCGCGGGAGACTCCCCCCGCATCGCCATCCGCCGCCTGCTGGAGATCGCCTTCGAGGAGGGCTCGCGCGACGAGGCCTTGTTCACCGCCATCAGCAGCGACCTGCAGGCGCTCGGCGCGGCCGAGTTCGCCGACATTCTGAACGGCTACATGCTCGACGCCCTGCGGCTGATCCTGTCGCAGCGCTACGCCGAGTTCACGCCGATGGACGCGCCGACCGTCGCCTTCATGCTGTCCAACGGCACGGTGATGGTGATCACCCGCTACTTCAGCCAAAAGCCCAAGGGCGTGACCCAGGCCGCGCTGCTCGGTGAGCTGACCGACCTCTACAGCGGCTACTTCGAACGAAAGCTGCGGCCTAGCTAGCCAGCCGCTCGGCCTCGGCCGTGAAGCCGCCGTGGCCGCTCACCCGCTCATAGACGCGTGCCAGCTCGGTGAAGACGCTGTCCCAGGCGTGCCGCTGAACGGCGCGCATCCGGGCTGCTTCGCCGACTTCACGTACGCCGCGCGCGAACAGCGCTTCGATGGCCTCGGCGACCAGCGGACCCGTCGAACGCATGGCGAGTTGACCAGCGCTCTCGTCAACCGACTCCGCCACTCCGCCCGAGGCGACACCGACGACCGGCAGGCCGCAGGCCATCGCCTCCAGCACGATCAGGCCGAAGGGCTCGGCGTCGTTGGCGTGGACGAAGGCGTCGCAGCCGGCCAGCACGCGCGCCAGGGCGGCCGGATCGCGCTGATAAGGCATGTTGATCGTCCGGTCCGACGGCGGCGCGCCCGCGCCTGCCCCGACAAACACCAGCACATAGGGGTCGCCCAGCTGCTCGACCGCCTCGACCAGCACGTCCAGCCGCTTCTCGCGGGCCGGACGCCCGGCAAAGACCAGCAGGCGCTTGTCGGGGGAGAGGCCCAGCTGCTTGCGCAGGGCCGCCCGATCCCCGCGCGCGGGGTGGAAGGTGTCCACATCCACGCCCAGCGGCACGGCGATGGGGTTATCCACCCCCGCCTCGGCCAGCCGCCCGGCGATGTAGTGACTGGGGGCCAGCGCCTGGTCGAACTCGCGATAGATGGTGGCCCAGTGCTTGCGCACCGGCTTTTCAGCCCACTCGCCGATATGCAGCGCCGCCAGCGCGCCAAGGTCGGTGTGGCAGAACCCGATCACCGGCACGCCCAGCCGGTCACCAGCCTTCAGCGCCGCCAGGCCCGGCGTATAGACATCGCCCGCCTCGATCAGCGTCGGCCGCTGGCGGATCAGCCGGTCCATCCACACGGTCTTGGAGATCGGCCAGCGGTAGCCATCCCCGAACGGCAGCGGCGCGGCATAGATCGAGACCTCGCCATGGCCGTCGTAGGCATCCTTGGGCCCCGGGGCGACCAGCACATGGCGCACGTCCGGCCGATTGGCCGTCAGCCAGGCGCGCTTGGCCGTCAGATAGCGCTTCACCCCGCCGCTGCGGGGCGCATAGAGCATGGTGGTGTCCACAAGCCTCGCCGGCCGCCCCGCGGGCGCGGCCGGCGTGGGCCGCGGCGAGTATCGCTGCGCGGCAAGGTCGAAGCCGACTAGGTCGCTTAGCACGTCGAAATGCCCGTTTTCTCGTCCGACACGCCACTTTGGGGCGCGCAGCATTAAGCCTTTGCGCCCGCCTCAGGTTCCAGAGGATATGGTGACGCTTGGCGGCGGCGGAAGCTTTGATGCTGCTCAAGAAAGAGTGGTGGGCGGCGAGGGGTTCGAACCCCCGACCCTCTCGGTGTAAACGAGATGCTCTGACCAGCTGAGCTAGCCGCCCGCGGCCGTCCTTCTAGCGGACATGAAAAAGGCGGGCTAGCCGAAGCCGCCCGCCTGTTTTCCTCAACCCGGTCGCCCAGCTAGTTCAGCACGCCCTTCAGGGCATCGCCGGCGTGGAAGCGGCAGGTCTTGGTGGCCGGGCGCTTCACCGTCGCGCCCGTGCGCGGGTTGCGGGCCGTGCCCGCCGGGCGCTGCACCGCCTTGAAGGCGCCAAAGCCGACCAGCCGCACATCCTCCCCGGACTTCAGCGCATCCGTCACCGAGGCGATGAAGGCCTCAAGCGCCTCCTTGGCCTGCGCACGGTTCATTCCAGCCTTGTCGGCCATCGCGGCCACGAGTTCGGCTTTGGTCATGAGTGTTTCCAGCCCCTGTGCTTATGGCGCGGCGCTCCCCAGCCGTCCGCGCGAAGGGGCGATTATGGCCGTCCTTTGACAGCCGTCAAACGAAGGCGGCGCGGAGATGCCCCGCGCCGCCCAAGTTAACACCGATAACTAGCGTCAGTGCGTGATGACCGCGTCCGCGTCGGCGGTCGGCGAGGCCGCCGGCATAGGCTCGGCCTCCTCGTTCCACTCCACGGGCGTCAGCGGCCCGGTGAGCGCCACGGTGAGGACCTCGTCGACGGTGGAAACCGGGATGATTTCCAGCGCCGATGTCACGTTTTCGGGAATGTCGGCCAGATCCTTCTCGTTTTCCTTGGGAATGATCACCGTCTTGATCCCCGAGCGCAGGGCCGCCAGCAGCTTTTCCTTCAGGCCGCCGATGGCCAGCACGCGGCCACGCAGGGTGACCTCGCCCGTCATCGCCACGTCCTTGCGGATCGGAATGCCGGTCAGCACCGAGACCATGGAAGTGACCATGGCCACGCCGGCCGAGGGACCGTCCTTGGGCGTCGCGCCTTCGGGCACGTGCACGTGGACGTCGATCTTCTCGAACACCGGCGGCTTGATGCCGAACCTCGTCGAGCGGGACCGCACGTAGGAGTGGGCCGCGGAGATCGACTCCTTCATCACGTCCTTCAGGTTGCCGGTGACCGTGGTGCGGCCCTTGCCCGGCATCTTGACGGCTTCGATGGTGAGGATGTCGCCGCCGAACTCGGTCCACGCCAGCCCGGTGACGATACCGACCTGGTCTTCCTCGTCCGTCTCGCCGTGGTGGAAGCGCCGCACGCCCGCGTACTTGGCCAGCCGCTCGTCGTCGACGACGATCCTGGTCTCCTCGCCGCGCGCCAGATCCCGCACCGCCTTACGCGCCAGGTTGCCCAGCTCCCGCTCCAGCGAGCGGACGCCGGCTTCCCGGGTGTAGTAGCGGATGAGGTCGCGGATCGCCGCTTCCGGCACGACGAACTCCTCGTCGCTCAGGCCGTGATCCTTGGCCAGCTTGCCGATGATGTGCCGCTTGGCGATCTCGACCTTCTCGTCCTCGGTGTAGCCGGGGATGCGGATGATCTCCATGCGGTCCAGCAGCGGCTGGGGCATGTTCAGGCTGTTGGCCGTGGTGACGAACATTGTCTGCGACAGGTCGTAGTCGACCTCCAGGTAGTGGTCGGCGAAGGTCGAGTTCTGCGCCGGGTCCAGCACCTCGAGCAGCGCCGAAGACGGGTCGCCCCGCCAGTCGGAGCCCATCTTGTCGATCTCGTCGAGCAGGAAGAACGGATCGACCGCCTTGGCCTTCTTCATCGACTGGATGACCTTGCCGGGCATCGAGCCGATGTAGGTGCGGCGGTGACCGCGGATTTCGGCCTCGTCCCGAACTCCGCCGAGCGAGAGGCGCACGAACTCGCGGCCCGTCGCCTTGGCGATCGAGCGGCCGAGCGAGGTCTTGCCGACGCCCGGAGGACCGACCAGGCACAGGATCGGCCCCTTCAACGAGTTGGTCCGCGACTGCACGGCCAGGTACTCAAGGATGCGTTCCTTGACCTTCTCCAGGCCGTAGTGATCCTCCTCGAGGATGGCTTCGGCCTTGGCGATGTCGATCTTCTTCTGCTTGGCCTTGCCCCACGGAATGGACAGCAGCCAGTCGAGGTAGTTGCGCACGACCGTGCTCTCGGCCGACATCGGACTCATGTTGCGCAGCTTCTTCAGCTCGCCCTCGGCCTTCGTCCGCGCTTCCTTGGAGAGCTTGGTCTTCTTGATGCGCTTTTCGAGCTCGAGCAGCTCGTCTCTGGCGTCGTCCTGCTCGCCCAGCTCGCGCTGGATCGCCTTCATCTGCTCGTTCAGGTAGTACTCGCGCTGGGTCTTCTCCATCTGGCGCTTCACGCGCGAGCGGATCTTCTTCTCGACTTGCAGGACGGAGATTTCGCCTTCCATGAGGGCGAAGACCTTCTCCAGGCGCTTGACGATGTTGAAGATTTCCAGCAGCTGCTGCTTGTCGCCGATCTTCACCGACAGGTGGGCGGCGATGGAGTCGGCCAGCTTCCCGGGCTCGGCGATCTGCGGGATCGAGGCCAGGGCTTCGGGCGGGATTTTCTTGTTGAGTTTGACGTAGTTCTCGAACTGCTCGACGACCGCGCGCGACAGCGCCTCGGCCTCGTGGGCCTCGCCGCCGTCTTCCTCAATGGCTGCCGCTTCGGCTTCGTAGAAAACGTCCTGGCGCGTGAACTTCAGCACCGCGGCGCGCTGCTTGCCCTCGACCAGCACCTTGACGGTGCCGTCGGGCAGCTTGAGCAGTTGCAGGACGGTGGCGAGAACGCCGACGTCGTAGATGTCACCCGGCGCCGGATCATCGTCGGCGGAGTTCTTTTGCGTGACGAGCAGGATTTGCTTGTCGGTGCGCATGACCTCCTCGAGCGCCTTCACCGACTTGTCGCGGCCCACGAAGAGCGGCACGACCATGTGCGGGAAGACGACGATGTCCCGGAGGGGCAGGACGGGAAGGGTCTTGATCTCGGACATGATGCAGTAACTCCTGACCGGCGCTTAAAGGTGCGCCTGGCCCAATCGGACCGCCGTAACCCAGACGATGCGCCTGAATCGTGCGGCCCGTCCGCCCTGAACTGGGCGGTTGTTGCAGTTTTATGTGGATGGTTTGTGGGCCACCTTCAAGCGGTGCGGGAAAGTACGCTGGCCCAAGGCCTTAGAGGTGGAGCTTCGCGTACCGCTCGCGCAGCGCCGCCTTCTGCACCTTGCCCATGGCGTTGCGGGGAAGGTCTTCCACGAAGACGACCCGCTTTGGCTGTTTGTACCGCGCCAGGCGGTCGGTAAGGGCATCCAGAACCTTGGCTTCTGTGAGAGATGAACCGGGGCCAACGGCGATAACAGCCGTCACCGCCTCGCCAAGGTCGGGGTGCGGCAAACCGACCACGGCGCTTTCGACCACTCCGTCGATGGCGTCGATCTCCGCTTCGACCTCCCTGGGATAGACGTTCAGCCCGCCTGAAATGATCAGGTCCTTGCCCCGGCCGATGATGTGGACGTAGCCGCGCTCGTCGATCTTGCCGAGGTCTCCGGTAATGAAGAAGCCGTCAGGCCGGAACTCCGCCGCCGTCTTCTCGGGCATCCGCCAGTAGCCGGCGAAGACGTTAGGCCCCCTCACCTCGATCATCCCGATCTCGCCCGTCGGCAGGATGGCGCCGGTGTCCGGATCGGCGATGCGCAATGCCACGTCCGGCAACGGAAAGCCGACCGTCCCCGCCACGCGATCGCCGTCGTAGGGATTGGAGGTGTTCATCCCCGTCTCGGTCATGCCGTAGCGCTCGAGGATCGCCGTCGCGGTGCGCTCTTCCCACTCGCGATGCGTCTCCGCCAGCAAAGGCGCCGAGCCGGAGATGAAGAGACGCATGTTCGCCGCCGCCTCTTTAGTGAGCCCCGCCTGCGCCAGCAGCCGCGTATAGAAGGTTGGCACGCCCATCAGGGCGGTCGCGCGGTCGAACAGGCCCAGCACCTCCGCCGCATCGAACTTCGGCCGGAAGATCATCGAGGCGCCCGCGCTCAGCACGACATTCGTCGCCACGAACAGCCCATGCACGTGATAGATCGGCAGCGCGTGGATCAGCACGTCGTCGGCCGTAAACCGCCACAGCTTCGTCAGGGTGGCCGCGTTCGATGCCAGGTTCGCATGCGTCAGCATCGCGCCCTTGGACCGGCCAGTCGTGCCCGAGGTGTAGCAAATGGCGGCCAGGTCGTCGGGCTCCCGCGCCGCCGTGGCGAACTCAGGCGAAAGCCCCCTCGCCTCTTCCACCAGCTCGCCGAGGGTGTCGTCCCGCACCAGCAGGGCCGGCTCCGCATCGGCGACGAAGTAATCGACCTCGGCTTGGGTATAGGCCGTGTTCAGGGGCAGGAAGACCGCCCCGGCCCGCACGGCCGCCAGATAGAGGTAGAGGTTCTCCGGGCTCTTCTCGACCTGCACGGCGATGCGGTCGCCCACCTTCACCCCCCGCGCCACAAGGGCGTGCGCCAGCCGCGCCGTCCGCGCCATCAGGTCGGCGTAGGTGTCCACCGACCGGTCCGGCCGCTCCAGAAACGGCGCGTGCGGCACGGCATTGGCGGTCAGGATGTCGAACAGGTTCATGGCCGCTCTCTTAGCTCAGTCCGCCAGCATCCGCTCAAGGGCGCGGCGGTCCCTGACCGTGATGCGCCCATAGCCCAGCGCCACCAGCCCCTCCGCCTCCAGCGCGCGCAGCCAGCCGTTCACCGCCTTGCGCGTGACGCCGACCATCTCGGCCAGCGCGGCTTGTGTCAGCGGGGCCGAGCCGCCGCCGCTCATCAACAGCAGGCGCGAGATCATCCGCTCGCGGGGGCCAAGCCCGACCATCTCCGCCCAGCCCTGCAACGCCGCCCGCAGCTGGCCATAGACGAGCTGCGACAGCGGCCGCCAGAGCATCGGGTGGCTCGCCGCCACCTCGCGCAGAGCCCGGTCCGAGAGCAGGAAGACGCGGCTATCGCTCGCCGCGATCGCGGTCACCAGCCGGGGCCCGCCGCCCAACACCGCGCTCTGGCCGATCATCGTTCCCGCCGGCAGCACGCCCAGCAAAACCTCGCGCCCGCCCGGTGCCTGGGAATAGAGGCGCAGCGCCCCCTCCAGCACCGCGATCAGGCCGGCATCCTCGTCGCCCTCGCCGTGCAGCCACTCGCCCGCCGCGGCCCGACGTTGCCGGCCGCGCGCGATCAGGTCGGCGCGCAGGGCGGGCTCCAGACCGGCGAACCAGGGCACGGCGGCAATATCCATGGGCCGCTTGTAACCTGGGTGACATTCACCGCACCAGACCTGTGGCTCACTCGCCTCAACAAGGGAGGCAGACGCCATGATCGACACCAGGCTTCGCATCGAACCCAACGGCGACTGCGGCGCGACCGTCAGCGGCGTGGACCTCGCGCGCGCGACCGACGGCGAGATCGACGCCCTGCGCCAGGCGCTGTTCGACCACGGCGCCCTCTTCTTCCGCAGTCAGACCCTCACGCCCGAGCAACACATCGCACTGGCCGAGCGCTTTCGCCCCATCGACGTGAACCGCTACTTCCCCGCCGACGCGGCCTGGCCGCAGATCGCCAAGGTCGAGAAGACCGAGGAGCAGGTCGTCAACATCGGCGGCGGCTGGCACACCGACCACAGCTACGACGCCGAGCCGGCGATGGGCTCGATCCTGGTCGCGCGCACCCTGCCCCCCTCAGGCGGCGACACCCTGTTCGCCGACATGTACGCGGCCTACGACGCCCTCGCCCCCGAGATGCAGGAGAAGCTGCGCGGCATGCGCGCGGTCCATTCCTCCGCCCACATCTTCGGCGAAGGCGGCGCCTACGCCCAGACCGACCAGAAGGTCATGGCCGGCAGCCGCGACCTGCCCGAAACCCTCCACCCGGTGATCATCAGGCATCCCGGCAGCGGCAAGCCGGTGCTCTACATCAACCCGGCCTTCACGATCCGCTTCGAGGGCATGACCCGCGAGGAAAGCCTGCCGCAGATGATGGAGCTGTTTGCGGTGGCGATCGACAAGGCCCGCGTCCACACCTTCGTCTGGGAAGAAGGCTCGGTCGCCATGTGGGATAACCGCGCCACCTGGCACTTCGCCAGGAACGACTATCACGGCCACTCCCGCCTCATGCACCGCATCACCCTTCAGGGCGAGGCGCTGGAGGCCGCCTAGCTACAGGGCCAAAGGTCGTGGGCGCTGGCGTCCAGCGCCGCAAGCCAATCGCCGTGCAGCGCCTTGGGGTGCGCCTCGATCCACTTGAGCACCGGCTCGACGATGCGGCCCCGGCGAAAGAGATCGCCTTCGGCCTCGGTCATGTCGGCGGGGATCGACGGCGGACAGGCGCGGCGGCCGTTTTCGTCCTCCACCGCCTTGATCGCCACGCCGACCTGGACCGTCAGTTCACACTCAAGCTTGTCGGCCCCGGTGTGGACGCGGCAGTCGGCGATCATGTCGGACGGGGATTTCCAGTCATTGGATCGGCGGTGCATGGCCTGGGCGGGCATGCCCAAGGCAAGCGCCAAGCCGATCCCGACCATCCAGACACGCATAAACTTCCCGTCCCACCGCAGCGGCAGCGAGAGAAGCCCACTTTCAGCGAACGGTAAAGCTTAGGCTGAGGCGCCGCCGGCTTTCTTTTCGGCGTAGATGACCAGCGGCTGGGCGCGGCCTTCGATGACTTCGCCGTTGACGACCACTTCCTCGACGCCGTCGTAGCTCGGCAGTTCGAACATGGTCTCCAGCAGGATGCCTTCCATGATCGAGCGCAGGCCCCGCGCGCCGGTCTTGCGGGCGATGGCCTTCTTGGCGATCGCATGCAGAGCGTCGTCGGTGAACTGGAGGCCCACGTTCTCCATGTCGAACAGGCGCTGGTATTGCTTGACCAGGGCGTTCTTCGGCTCAGTGAGGATCTTCACGAGGGCTTCCTCGTCCAGGTCCTCGAGCGTCGCGATGACCGGCAGGCGGCCGATGAACTCGGGGATCAGGCCAAAGCGCAGCATGTCCTCCGGCTCGACGCCGCGCAGGATCTCGCCCGTACGCCGCTCGTCCGGATCGGCGACCTTGGCGCCAAAGCCGATGGAGGTGCCCTGGCCGCGGTTGGAGATGATCTTCTCCAGGCCGGCAAACGCGCCGCCGCAGATGAACAGGATGTTCGTCGTATCGACCTGCAGGAACTCCTGCTGGGGATGCTTGCGCCCGCCCTGCGGCGGCACGGAGGCGACGGTGCCTTCCATGATCTTCAAGAGCGCCTGCTGGACGCCCTCGCCCGACACGTCGCGGGTGATCGAGGGGTTGTCGGACTTCCTGCTGATCTTGTCGATTTCGTCGATGTAGACGATGCCGCGCTGGGCCCGCTCGACATTGTAGTCGGCCGACTGCAGCAGCTTGAGCACGATGTTCTCGACGTCCTCGCCGACGTAACCGGCTTCGGTCAGGGTCGTGGCGTCGGCCATGGTGAAGGGCACGTCGATGATGCGCGCCAGCGTCTGGGCCAGCAGCGTCTTGCCCGAGCCGGTGGGGCCGACGAGCAGGATGTTGGACTTGGCCAGCTCGACGTCGTTGTTCTTCTGGGCGTGGTTGAGGCGCTTGTAGTGGTTGTGGACCGCGACCGAGAGGACCTTCTTGGCGTGGTCCTGGCCGATGACGTAGTCGTCGAGGACCTCCCGGATCTCCTTGGGAGTCGGGACGCCGTCCTTGGACTTCACGAAGGCGATCTTGTGCTCCTCACGGATGATATCCATGCAGAGCTCGACGCATTCATCGCAGATGAACACGGTGGGGCCGGCAATCAGCTTGCGCACCTCATGCTGACTCTTTCCGCAGAAAGAGCAGTAGAGGGTGCTTTTGGTGTCGCCGCTGGCGGCCTTCGTCATGATCGCTTTCTCACACTACAGCGAAGCTTGGCTGAACTGGCCGCCCCTCGCCCCCGGAATCAGTCTCGCGTCCGATCGGGGACAGCTTACCTTTTCCAGGTTCTCTAATCCTTGACATTCCCCGATCCGCGTACCGATCACAACCCTTAGAAGCCCTCTGCGGCGAAAAGATGCGCCGCCGGCGCGACCCGCGCAGATGGGAAACGCACGTTCCGGGAACAAGCTGCGTCACTGGGAGTCCCGATCTCCGCTGAGCGCGTATTCTGTCGGGGAATCGATTCGCCGCCTTGAGGTGGCGCAACGGATGGGACGATGGGACGCAGACCGCTTAAAGGCCGCGCCAGCTCGGATCTGACGCCCGAGCCGCTGGAGGCGCCGGTGGTCGTGGCCTTTGACTTCGACGGCACGCTGACGCTCCGCGACAGCTTCACCGCCTTCCTCAAGTGGCGCGCGGGACCGGCGCGGTATGCGGCGGGGCTGGCGGCCCTCGCGCCCGACGCCCTCTCCTATCTGCTCCACCACGACCGGGGGCGCATCAAGGCCGCCGCCGTGAAGGAGTTCCTGGCCGGCGTGCCCCGCGCCCAGCTGGAAGAGGAAACCAAGACCTTCGCCCAGACCGTCGCCCAGGACCTGATGCGCGCCGACGCGGTGGCCACCTTCCGCTGGTGGCGCCAGCGCGGCGCAACGGTCGCCATCGTCACCGCCTCGCCCGACATCGTGGTGGCGCCCTTCGCCCGCGCGTTGGGGGCGCATGTCCTCTTGGGCACGCAGCTGGAGTATGACGCCGACGACAAGGTCACCGGCGCCTTCGCCTGCCTCAACTGCCGGGGTGACGAGAAGGTCAGCCGCCTGAAGGCGCACTTCGGCGAGGACGTGAAACTCGCCGCCGCCTACGGCGACACCTCCGGCGACCACGCCATGCTCAAGATCGCCGACGAGAAGGGCTACCGCGTCTTCAAGAGCAGGCCGTGATCTCCCTCCCCTTCATGGGGAGGGAATGACGCCAAAGGCGTCGGGGTGGGGGAGTTCCATGACGGCCCCACCCGTCTCCCTTCGCGAGCCACCCTCCCCATGAAGGGGAGGGAGAAAATCAAGCCGCTTCAGGTCCCTCGCGGCGCTCATAGACGTGGTCGACGATGCCCCAGGCCTTGGCTTCCTCGGCGCTCATGAAGTGGTCGCGGTCGAGGGTGCGTTCGACCTCTTCATAGGTGCGGCCGGTGTGGTGGACGTAGATCTCGTTCAGCCGGCGCTTGGTCTTGATGATGTCCTCGGCGTGGCGCTCGATGTCCGAGGCCTGGCCGCGGAAGCCGCCGGAGGGCTGGTGCACCATGATCCGTGCGTTCGGCAGCGCGATCCGCTGGCCCGCCGCGCCCGCCGTCAGGATCAAAGAGCCGGCCGAGGCGGCCATGCCCATGCACACGGTCGAAACCGGGCTCTTGATGTATTGCATGGTGTCGTAGATCGCCAAGGCCGAGGTCACGATCCCGCCCGGCGAATTGACGTACATCGAAATCTCTTTCTTGGGGTTCTCAGACTCCAGGAAGAGCAGCTGGGCGCAGATCAGCGAGGCCATGCCGTCCTCGAAGGGACCGGTCAGGAAGATGATCCGCTCCTTGAGCAGGCGCGAGAAGATGTCGAACGCCCGCTCGCCCCGGCTGGTCTGCTCGACCACCATCGGCACCAGGTTCATCGCGGTTTCAACGTGGTCGCGCATCGGAAGGCCCTTTGTCGGTTGGGCGCGCGACTCCCCTGAGCGCACTGCCTCATGGGATATTGCGTGCCGCTCGCCGCGTTGCAAGGCGAGCGGCGACGCTTTGAATCAGTAGCCTTCCGGCAGGTCGTCGTCGGCGGTGATCTCTTCCTTGGAGACCGCCTTGTCGGTGACCTTGGCCTTGCCGAAGATCAGCTCGACCACCTTGTCCTCGTAGAGAGGCGCGCGCAGCTGGGCCTGGGCATTGGGGTTGCCCCGGAAGAAGTCGAACACCTGCTGGGCTTGCTGGCCGTACTGCATGGCCTCGCGCTGCATGGCGGCGTTCAGCTCCTGGTCGGTGACCTGGACGTTGTTCTGACGGCCGATCTCGGCGAGCACCAGGCCAAGGCGCACCCGCCGCTCGGCGATCTTGCGGTACTCTTCCTTGAGCTTCTTGTCGGACTTCTTGGCGTCTTCGGGCGGCAGGTTGCCCTCGGCCTTGTCCTTCTCCACTTGCTGCCAGATGCCGGAGAACTCGGCCTCGACCATGCGCTCGGGCAGCGCGAAGTCGTGCTTGGTGTCCAGCTCATCCAGCAGCGCGCGCTTGAGCTTGAAGCGGCTGTTGCGGGCGTACTGGTCCGACAGGTTCTTTTTCAGCACATCGCGCAGGGCGGCCAGGTCGCTCATGCCCAGGCGCTTGGCGAGTTCGTCGTCGGCGGCGCTGTCCACGGGCGCGCGGACTTCCTTCACCTTGACCTCGAACTCGACCTCTTTGCCGGCCAGGTGCGCGGCCTGGTAGTCGGCGGGGAAGGTCACCTTGATGGTCTTGTCGTCACCTGGCTTGGCGCCGACCAGCTGCTCTTCGAAGCCCGGGATGAACTGCCCAGAGCCCAGCACCAGTTCGTGGTCGCCGGCCGAACCGCCCTGGAAGGCCTCGCCGTCCAGCTTGCCGACGAAGTCGATCAGCACCTGGTCGCCGTCCTTGGCCTTCACCGTCTTGCCGGTGCGCGGCTCGTAGGTGCGAGCCTGCTTGGCCAGGTCCGCCAGCGCCTCCTCGACCTCGGCGTCGGTCGGTTCATAGACCGGGCGCGTCAGCTTGATCTTGGAGATGTCGACCGGCTCGAAGTCCGGCATCACCTCGACGGCCAGCTCGTAGGCGAGGTCTTCCTTGCCTTCGAGCACCTTGTCCATGTCGGAGGTCGGCTTGAGGTCGGGCTGGGTCGCGGGACGCAGCTTGTTCTCGTCGAGGACCTGCTGGCTGGTCTCGTTGAGGGTCTGCTCGAGCACCTCGGCCATCAGCGCCTTGCCGTGGACGCGGCGCACGTGGGCCGGCGGCACCTTGCCGGGGCGGAAGCCCTTGAGGTTCAGCCGGGGCGTGATCTCGGCGATCCGCGCGTCCAGCCGCTTGGCGAGGTCACCCGCGGGGACCGTCACGCCATAGACCTTGCTGAGCCCGTCCCCAGACTTTTCAACGATTTGCAGCGACATTCTTATAATCCGTAGGGGCCACAGCCGGGCGGCGCGGCGCAAAAGAGGCGCGTCTTATGTCACGCAGCCCCTGCTTCGCCAAGGCTCCGCGGGGCGAGCCCATTGATCCTGCGAAGCCTTGGCGAAGCAGCGTGGTGCGGATGAGAGGACTCGAACCTCCACGCCTTGCGGCGCTGGAACCTAAATCCAGTGCGTCTACCAGTTCCGCCACATCCGCAGCGGGCCGAGCCTTAAGGGCGCGGGCGTTCTGCGTAAAGCCGCGCCAGCACCTGGGAGGAGAGGTTCGGCAGGTCCTCGGCGGTGAGGCCTGGCCCGTGGAGGGCCGCGCACTCGGCGTGGATCCAGGCGGCGGCGCAGGCCGCTTCGAAGGTGTCCATGTTCTGCGCCAGCAGCCCGCCGATGAAGCCGGCCAGCACATCGCCCGAGCCCGCCGTCGCCAGCCAGGGCGAGCCGTTGACGTTCACCGCCGTGCGCCCGTCCGGCGCGGCGATCACTGTGTCGGGGCCCTTGAGCAGCACGATGGCGCCCGCCCCCTTGGCGGCCTCGCGCGCGGCGGCGATGCGGTGGGGGCTCGCCTTCAGCAGCCCCGGAAACAGCCGCTCGAACTCGCCCGGATGCGGCGTCAGCACATCATCGCGGTCCAGCGCGCTGAACAGGTCCGCCGGCCGTTCGCGGAAGGTGGTGAGGGCGTCGGCGTCCACGACCATCGCAGCGCCCGTGCGCGCCAGCGCCAGCAGGTTGGCGCGGGTGGCCGGGCCGACGCCCGCCGCCGGCCCGATGACCGCCGCGCCGACGTCATCCGCCGCCGAGGCGAGCTCGACGTCCGTCTCGAACGGCCGAAGCATCACCGCCTCCAGGTGGGCGGCGTTCTCGGCGAGGGCGCCGGGCGGCGAGAGCACCGTCACCAGGCCCGCGCCGATGCGCAGCCCTGCCCTCGCCGCCAGCCGCGCGGCGCCGGTTCGCGTGGCTTCGCCGCTGACCACGATCAGCCGCCCGCGCGCGTGTTTGTGGGTGTCGGAGGCGGGCCATGGAAACCTGTGCGCCCAGAGCGAGGGCTCGTTCTCCCACAGCGTCGTCTCGACCGCGCCAAGCCCGATGTCGGCCACCACGACCTCGCCGCAGAGGGAGCGGCCGGGTTCCAGCAAATGGGCGGGCTTGCGGCGGTGGAAGGTCACGGTCAGCGCCGCCTCGAAGGACGCCCCGTCCAGCGGCGCGCCGGTGTCCCCGGCCAGGCCGCTCGGCACGTCGATGGCGACGATCTTCGCCTCGGCGGACTGCCGCGCCAGCGCCAGCGGCACGCCCTCCAGCGGCCTGGACAGTCCCGCGCCGAAGAGGCCGTCGATATAGAGGACGCCCGCCCTCAGCTGCGGGCTCAGCGGCGCGACCGCCTCGCCCCAACGCTCGGCGGCCCACTTCGCGTCGTCGGTCGCCGGATCGGCCAGCGCCTCGACCTCCACCGTCCAGCCATGCTCACGAAGCTCGGCCGCGACCACATAGCCGTCGCCGCCGTTGTTGCCGGGGCCGCAAAGCACCACCACCGGCTGGCGAGCGAACCGCTGCAGGATGGCGCCCGCGACGGCCTTGCCCGCCCGCTCCATCAGCACCGTTCCAGGCGTGCCGGCCTTGATGGCGGCGCGGTCGGCGGCGGCGGTTTCGGCGCAGGTCAGGATTTCGCGCGGCATCTGTGCTCCCGGTTCAAAGAACCTGGGTTGCAGCTTCACGGCCTTTCTCGATCAGGATCAAGCCGTCGGTGTCCACCTCGAAGGTCGTGATCGAGCAATGGTCGGGCCGAAACGCCATCACGCGGTCGTCGGCCGTGGCCAGCGACACCGCGCCGTTGATGGCGACGTAGTGGCTGAACACCGCCGCACCCGCGTGCCTGGCCAGCGCGCTCGCAACCTCCGTCCGCCATTGGCCATAGTCGATGTCACCCTCGATCTCGCTCCAGCGCCCCGCGAACGCCCGCCGCAGCCACTCCGGCCGCTCGTCGTGGGGCACGGAAGCGGGGGTCGGGATCTCGCCCACCGCAGGGTCGATCTCGATGGCGACGCCCAGCGCCCGCGCGAACGGCTCGGCGGTCTCCCGGCAGCGCCGCAGCGGCGAAGACACCACGCGCAGCGGCCTCGCGGGCAGCGCCAGCAACACCTCCGCCACCTGCTCGGCCTGCACCCGCCCGGCCTCGTCCAGGCCCGGATCCAGGTCATCGCCGCCCCAGGTCGAGGCCGGCTTGCCGTGCCGGATCATGTAGACGCGAGACATCAGCCCGGCGTGAACAGGTTGCGCTTGCCGTCGGGATGGCGCCCCACGGTTCCGATCCGCCCCACGCCCTCGCGGCTCTCCAGGTCGCGCAGCGTCGCCTCGTCGTTCGGCGTCACCGCCACAAAGCGCCGGTCCTGGGCGTCGCGTCCGATCACGATCCCGTCGCGATAGCCGTCTCGCGAATGCACCACCGTGTAGGTCTCGATGACCGCCCGCCCCTCGGGCGCCTCGACGATCTCCGGATGCGGAAGGGCGTCGATCTGGGCCTGGATGACCTTGGGGTCCTCGCGCCGCCAGCGGCCTTCCACGCGGTTGGTCGAATAGACCCCCGTCGACTGTTTGGTGAGGAACCAGCCGTTGGCGGTGCAGAGGCCATACTCGCCCGGCCGCGCGCGCAGCCTGCGCATCATCTCGGCGATCGAGTGCATGGCGTAGTTGTTGCCCGGCCCGCCGAAGTACGGCAGCCCGCCGGTGACGGTGAACCCGCGCGGATCGTCGAGCGACAGCCCCAGCTCCATCGCCCCGACCTCAACCGCCACCGGGAAGCAGCTGTAGAGATCGATCACCGACACATCGTCGAGATCGATGTCGGCCATCTCCAGCGCCCGCTTGCCGGTCAGCCGCATGGCCGGGCTGGAATAGAAGTTCTGCCGCTCCATCGGATACCAGAGGTCCGACGCATCGGCGCAGCCGTGCAGGAAGACCCACTTGTCCTCCGGCACGCCCAGCTCGCGCGCCTTCTTCACCGAGGCGATCAGCACGCCGGCCGACTGGTCCACCTCCATGATGGCGTTGAGGTACTTGGGGTACGGGAAGCTGACCATGCGGTTGCGGTCGGTGACGGTGACCAACTCCTCCGCCGACCGCTCCACCGGAAACCAGGCCTCGGGGTTCTTCGCCGCCACCTTGGTGAAGGGCGCGAACAGCTCGCCGAGCGCCCGTTGGTGATCTTCGATGGACCGCCCCAGGTGCGCGCGCATGGCGTTCTCGAACAGCGGATAGGTGTTGACGGGGAAGTTCAGCCCGTGTGCGGCCTCTTGCGGCGTCACGCCGGGCCGGGGATCGCCGATACGCTCCGGCTCACCCTCTTCTTCGGGCGCTTCCCACCCGGCGAAGCCCAGCCCGCCCTTCAGCCGCTTCATCAGCGAGCCGAGGAACTCCGCGCCCACGGCAAGGCCGAACTCGGCCTCACCGCCGGCGATGCGCTCGCACAGGGTGTTGACCGCCTGCTGCGGGCTGTTGCCGCCCATGTGGGAATAGACCGACCATCTCGGCGAGGCGCCCACCGCCCGCGCAAAGCTCGCCGGCGGGTTGGTCAGGCGCGGGAACGGCAGCTGCGAGAGCCCTCCTCCCGCGTCGATGGTGAATCCCACCACCGCCAGAGCATCCAGACCCCTCAGCGCACCGGCCTCCAGGCCCGCATCCAGCGCCGCCCGTTCCGCCGCAATCTTCAGCAACTCCAGCGGCGAAGGCGAATCCGCCGGCGCGCCGCGATAGGTGAATTGGCCCGCTCCGATCAAAACCGGCGTGTCGTCGCGCATCCCAGACCCCGTTCAAACGCTCGTTCGGCGGCATCTAGTGGGCAGTTCGCCCCGCTCACAAGGCCAAAACCGCTGTGCATGAAAGTTGGGCGCCGGGCGCCTCTTTTTCGGGCGCCTGCCGGTTTTGGAGGCTTTCTCCCCGGACCCGCGCGAGCCCCCGCTTGCCGGGTTCCCACCGTCATGGTCGAGAGCGCTCATGAAAAAGATCGAAGCCGTCATCAAGCCGTTCAAGCTCGACGAGGTGAAGGAGGCCCTTCAGGAGATGGGCGTCCAGGGCATGACCGTCCTCGAAGCCAAGGGCTACGGCCGCCAGAAGGGCCATACCGAACTCTACCGGGGGGCGGAGTACGTCGTGGACTTCCTCCCCAAGATCAAGATCGAGGTCATTGTCGCCGACGACCAGCTGGAAGGCGCGCTGGAAGCCATTCAGACAGCCGCCCGCACGGGCCGCATCGGCGACGGCAAGATCTTCATCTCGGACATCATCGACGTGGTGCGCATCCGCACCGGCGAAAGCGGCGCCCAGGCAGTCTGAGCGACCGATACGAACTGCATCATCAGCCTAGGGGATAAAGGCCAATGGCGAGCTCCAAAGACATCCTGAACCTGATCAAGGAAAAGGACGTCAAATACGTCGACGTCCGCTTCACCGACGTGCGCGGCAAGATGCAGCACGTCACCTTCGACATCGACCTGGTCGACGAGGACTTCCTCGAAGACGGCACGATGTTCGACGGCTCCTCGATCTCGGGCTGGAAGGCGATCAACGAGTCGGACATGAAGCTGCGTCCGGACCTGGACAGCGCCTACATCGACCCGTTCTACCAGCAGACGACGCTGTGCCTGTTCTGCGACATCGTGAACCCGGACACGGGCACGCCCTACAACCGCGACCCGCGCTCCATCGCCAAGAACGCCCTGGCCTATGTAAAGGCCTCGGGCGTGGGCGACACCGTCTTCTTCGGCCCGGAAGCCGAGTTCTTCATCTTCGACGACGTGCGCTGGAATACCGACCCGCACAATACCGGCTACTCCTATGACTCCGAGGAGCTGCCCGCCAACACAGGCAAGGCCTACGAGGGCGGCAACATGGGCCACCGCCCGGGCCCCAAGGGCGGCTACTTCCCGGTCAATCCGGTGGACAGCGCCCAGGACCTGCGCGGCGAAATGCTGGCCGTCATGGGCGAACTCGGCATGAAGCCGGAAAAGCACCACCACGAGGTGGCGCCCGCCCAGCACGAGCTTGGTCTGAAGTTCGACACCATGGTCACCATGGCCGACCGGCTGCAGCTCTATAAGTACGTCATCCACAACGTCGCCGCGGCCTACGGCAAGACGGCCACCTTCATGGCCAAGCCGATGTTCGGCGACAACGGCTCGGGCATGCACGTCCACCAGTCGATCTGGAAGGGCGGCAAGCCCCTCTTCGCCGGCGACAAGTACGCGGGCCTGTCGGACATGTGCCTGTGGTACATCGGCGGGATCATCAAGCACGCCAAGGCGATCAACGCCTTCTCCAACTCGACCACCAACAGCTACAAGCGCCTGGTGCCGGGTTACGAAGCGCCGGTGAAGCTGGCCTACTCCTCGCGCAACCGCTCGGCCTCGATCCGCATCCCGCACGTCGACAGCCCGAAAGCCAAGCGCATCGAGTGCCGCTTCCCCGACCCCATGGGCAATCCCTACCTGACCTTCGTGGCCCTGCTGATGGCCGGCCTCGACGGCATCGAGAACAAGATCGATCCGGGTCAGGCCGCCGACAAGAACCTCTACGACCTGCCGCCCCGCGAGCAGAAGAAGATCCCCGAGGTCTGCGGCTCGCTGCGCGAAGCCCTCGAAAACCTCGACAAGGACCGCGGCTTCCTCAAGAAGGGCGGCGTCATGGATGACGACTTCATCGACAGCTACATCGAGCTGAAGATGGAAGAGGTCATGCGCCTCCAGTTGCACCCGCACCCGGTCGAATTCGACATGTATTACAAGTGCTAGTCAGCGAAAGCTGAGACGAAATAAAGGGCCGGTGGAGCGATCCTCCGGCCCTTTTGCTAGATGCGCACTGCAACGTTGGTCTAAGCTGTGACCTCAGGGCGCCGTCGCGGGACATCCCGTGTCCCCGCCCAAGGGGATTTCCGTGTCCACAGAGGCGCAAGCCCAGACCTGGCGTCCCGAGCATCTGCGGCTGGCCATAGACGCCGCCGACGTCGCCCTGTGGTCGTGGAACGTCGACACCAACCGCTTCAGGATGGACGAGCGCGCCTTCGAACTGTGGGGGCTGCCGTGGACGAGCGACGTCGAGTTTGAAACCCTCTCCGCCCACATCCACCCGGCGGACCGGGACCGCGTTCGAGCGGCCTTCCTGGCGACCCGCTCGGTCGCCGGCCGCTACGAGATCGACTTCCGTATCGTCCTTGACCACGAAGTCCGCTGGATATCGGCGCGCGGCCAGGGCGCCGACGTCGGCATCGTGGACCGGACGATGTTCGGCATTTTCCTCAACGTCACCGGACGCAAACAGGCCGAGGAAGGCCACGAGCTTCTGGCCGGCGAGATGAGCCACCGGGTGAAGAACCTTCTGGCCGTCGCTACCGGACTGACCCAGATCACCTCCCGCTCGGCGCTGACGATCGGCGAGATGTCGACCGACCTGATCGGGCGGCTCACGGCGCTAGGCCGCGCCCATGACTTGGTCCGGCCTCTGCCCGGTTACGAGGGCAAGGCCGCCCTGCTTGGCGACCTCTTTGCGGTTCTGCTCGCCCCCTACGATGACACCGGCGCCTTCGCCGGCCGCATCCGCGTTTCGGTGCCCCGAATGGGCGTGGGGGAGGCGACGGCGCAGACGCTGGCGCTGGTGATCCATGAACTGGCCACCAACTCGCTCAAACACGGCTCGCTGTCGTGTGAGGAAGGTATTCTCGACATCTCGAGCACCAGCGATGAAACGGAGGTCGTCCTCGTCTGGGCCGAGACCGGCGGGCCCACGCTGAGCGGCGCCCCCGAACTGGCCGGCTTTGGCAGCAGGCTGCTGGCCCGCAGCATTTCCGACCAGCTGGAGGGCACGATATCCTACGACTGGCAACCGACCGGGCTGGTCGTCACCCTGCGCCTGAGCAAGGATCGGCTGGCCGCCTGATCGGCTGACGCCTTAGGTCCGGCACTGCCCTTCGTAGGAAATGCTCGTCCCCGCCGCCCTGGCCTCGCAGGGGTTGGAGTAGGTCTTTCCGTCGCAGCCGCAAACCGCGCGGTACTCGCGCGTGCAGACTTCCGGCTTCGGCTGGCAGGTCCGCGCCGCGTCCGGCATGCGGCACTGGCCGTCGGGCATGACGCAGTAGTCGTCGGGCGACTTGCACTGGAAGCCCGCGATGCCGCCGCAGATGCGGCCCGTGTCGCCCGGCGCCGGCGGCGACGGTTCGCTGACCGTTATCGACAACGGGCGAGGGGCGCGATCCTCCGGCCCTTTTCTGGCGCCTCCACGACAACAGGGATCACCCCAGCTAATATTAATAGTAAATACAATTCAGCATTGCACTTTGCACATCGACTTCCATCCTGCGATCGGATATACTTGAGCTTAGGATTAGCCCTTCTCAGGGGCTGTAAATGGAAGTCGCTTCCGGTCCTCCTCGAGCGTCGTCGCCCCCCCCTGAACCTGGAGGCGCTGGCGCTTATCGCCGACTCCGTCATCTGCACCGATGAGGACGGACGCATCTTGGTGTTCAACCAGGCCGCCGAGGAGTCGTTCGGCTACAGCGCCATCGAAGTGATCGGCCAGCCGGTCGAAATGCTGCTGCCGCAGGGCCACCGCGCGGAGCATGTTCTCCACGTTCAAGAATTCGCCTCCGGAATGGGGACCGCCCATCGCCTGATGGGTCAACGGCGGGAGGTCCTGGGCCGACGCAAGAACGGGGAGGAGTTTCCGGCCGAGGCCATGGTTTCGCGCCAGAGGATCGATGGCCGCACGATCCTGACTGTCGTCCACCGCGACATCACCGAGCGCAAACAGGTCGAAGATCTGCGTGAGGCCGTCGCGCAGGAGCGCGACCACCGGATGAATAACCTGCTGTCGGTGGTCAATTCCCTGATCTCGCTTAGCGCCGCCGGCGCGCTCAATGTCGAGGAGTTTCGCGCCTCGCTTGTCGGTCGTCTGCGCGCCCTCGCCGCGACCCAAGGCGTCCTGCGGTTCCAGGATCAGAGCGACACCAACCTAAGCGACCTGTTCACGGCCGAGTTGGACCAATACCGCTCCCCGGCTGGCACGAACCTGACCATCGAGGGGCCCGCCGTTACCGTGGGGCCCAGGGCGGCGCAAATCCTGGCGCTGGCCGTCCATGAACTCGCAACCAACGCCGCGAAGTATGGCTCGCTCGGCAGTATCGGCGGTCACGTCACCCTGACGTCGGCCTACAAGGGAGAGGGCGGCGGCCAGGTTGTCATCGAGTGGCGCGAAACCGGCGGGCCGCGTGTGCGACCGCCAAAGCGCAGGGGTTTCGGCACGGACTTCATCCAGAACGTGGCCGGGCGAGCGCTCCGGGCGGACGTGGCGATGGACTACCAGCCCGGGGGCCTCGTCTGCCGGATGACCCTGCCTCGCGCCACGCTGGAGGCCGGCGTCCCCGCGCGAGGCTAGGCGCGGCACTGGCCGTCATGGGCGATGGAGGTCCCCGCCCCCTTCGCCTCGCAAGGATTGCCATAGGTCTTGCCGTCACACCCGCACACCGGCCGGTACTCCCGGGTGCAGACCTGCGGCTTCGGCTGGCAGCTGCCCGCCGCGTCCGGCATGCGGCACTGGCCGTCGGCCATGACGCAGTAGTCGCCGGCCGACTTGCACTGGAAGCCCGCGATCCCGCCGCAGAGGCCGTCCCGCTCGCCCGGCCCGATGGCGACGGGGATCGTCTCGACGGGCGGAACCTGGGCGGGGGCGCAGGCGCCGAGGATCAGCATGGCGGCCAGGGCGAGGAAGCGTTTCATGGCAAACTCCAGCGGTTCAGGCCCATAACGCGCCATGGCGGCGTTTGTAGCCGGCGGCCGGCAGGCTTACGAAGCTCTCCCCGAATCGTCTCAAATTGTCCCGATGGCCAAGTCCGCCCCGCTTCCCGACCTGTTCTCGCTCGATGACCCGGCCTCGGCGCCCGCCGCGCCCTCGCCGGCGGCCGCCGTGCATGAGCCAAAGCCCGACCCGAAGATCGCCGCCACCGGCTACTCGGCCAAGGACATCGAGGTGCTGGAGGGGCTGGAGCCGGTGCGCAAGCGGCCCGGCATGTACATCGGCGGCACCGACGAGCGGGCGCTGCACCACCTCTTCGCCGAAGTCCTCGACAACGCCATGGACGAGGCTGTCGCCGGCCACGCCAAGCTGATCGAGGTCAGGCTCGACGGCGACGGTTCGCTGACCGTCATCGACAACGGCCGCGGCATCCCCGTGGACCCCCACCCCAAGCATCCGGGCAAGTCGGCGCTGGAAGTGATCATGACCGTCCTGCACTCGGGCGGTAAGTTCTCCGGCAAGGCCTACGAGACCTCCGGCGGGCTGCACGGCGTCGGCGTCAGCGTCGTCAACGCCCTGTCCGAGCGGGTCGAGATCACCTCCTGGCGCGACGGCTTCGAACATCGCCAGGTCTTCTCGCGCGGCAAGCCCATCGGCGGCCTCCAGCAGATCGGCCCCTCGCGCAAGCGCGGCACCTCGGTGAAGTTCCTGCCCGACCCGGTGATCTTCGGCGAGGGCGCGGCCTTCCGGCCGGCGCGGCTGTACCGGATGGCCCGCTCGAAGGCCTACCTCTTCCGCGGCGTGCAGATCCGCTGGACCTGCGATCCGGCCCTGATCCACGACCAGACGCCGGCCGAAGCGACCTTCCACTTCCCCAACGGCCTTGCCGACTTCCTCGCCGAGCGCACCAAGGGCATCGCCACCGTGACGCCCGAGGCCTTCACCGGCCGCATCGAGCGCAAGGACGACGGCGGCGCGGTCGAATGGGCCGTCACCTGGACGCCGCAGGGCTTTGGCGAAGCCGACAGCTTCATGCAGTCCTACTGCAACACCGTGCCCACGCCCGAAGGCGGCACGCACGAGGCCGGCTTCCGCGCCGCCCTGACCAAGGGCCTCAAGGCCTATGCCGAGCTGTCGGGCGAAAAGCGCGGCGCCATCATCACCGCCGACGATGTCATCGCCCAGGCCGGCTCGCTGATCTCGGTCTTCATCCGCAATCCGGAGTTCCAGGGCCAGACCAAGGAGCGCCTGTCCTCCAGCGAGGCCCAGCGGCTGGTCGAAAACGCCCTGCGCGATCCCTTCGATCACTGGCTGACCGGCTCGCCCAAGGCCGCTTCCGAACTGCTCGAGTTCGTCGTCGAGCGCGCCGAGGAGCGGCTGAAGAAGCGCAAGGACAAGGAGGTCGCCAGAGCCTCCGCCACCCGCAAGCTCCGCCTGCCCGGCAAGCTGGCCGACTGCTCGGGCCAGGCCACCGACGGCACCGAACTCTTCATCGTCGAGGGCGACAGCGCCGGCGGCTCGGCCAAGCAGGCGCGCGACCGCCGCACCCAGGCGATCCTCCCCCTGCGCGGCAAGATCCTGAACGTCGCCTCGGCCACCACCGACAAGCTGATCGCCAACAAGGAGCTCAGCGACCTCCTCCTCGCCCTCGGCGTCGGGACGGGGTCGAAATACAGGGACGAGGACCTGCGCTACGAGCGCATCATCATCATGACCGACGCCGACGTGGACGGCGCCCACATCGCCTCGCTCCTGATCACCTTCTTCTACCGCACCATGCCCGACATGATCCGCGGCGGGCGGCTGTTCCTGGCCCTGCCGCCGCTCTATCGCATCAGCCACGGCGGCAAAACCGTGTACGCCAAGGACGACGCCCACAAGGACGAACTGCTGGCCACCGAATTCAAGGGCAAAAAGCCCGAGATCGGCCGCTTCAAGGGCCTGGGCGAAATGATGCCGGCCCAGCTGAAGGAAACCACCATGAACCCGGCCACCCGCACGCTGGCCCGGGTGACCCTCCCCCGCGCGGAGGAGGCGGTGGAGGAGCTGGTCGAAAACCTCATGGGCCGAAAACCCGAAGCCCGCTTCCGCTTCATCCAGGAAAACGCCGAATTCGCCGCCGCCGACCTGGACGTGTGAGGTGTAAAATCATTGACTTTACTGGGGTTCCGCCTATGTAGGGCCGCAGTTCGGGACAGGTCTGGCGAATTCGCGCCGCCCGCTCGCCCAGGCACGGGCGGTTCCGACGAATTAATCAGCGAGACATGACAGAATTTTCCCAACTGGGGCTGTCGCCCCTGACCCTTCAAGCGGTCGCAGACACCGGCTACACCACGGCCACCCCCATTCAGGAACAGGCGATTCCGGTCGCCATGGCGGGCCGAGACGTCCTTGGCATCGCGCAGACGGGCACCGGCAAGACCGCCGCCTTCACCCTGCCGATGATCGAGCGCCTCGCCGCCGGGCGGTCCAAGGCGCGCATGCCGCGCTCCCTGGTGCTGGCCCCGACGCGCGAACTCGCCGACCAGGTCGCCGCCTCCTTCGAGAAGTACGCCAAGGGCGCCAAGCTGAGCTGGGCGCTGCTGATCGGCGGCGTGTCCTTCGGCGACCAGGAAGCCAAGCTCAATCGCGGCGTCGATGTGCTCATCGCCACGCCCGGCCGCCTGCTCGACCACTTCGAGCGCGGCAAGCTGCTGCTGACCGGCGTGCAGATCATGGTCGTCGACGAGGCCGACCGCATGCTCGACATGGGCTTCATCCCCGACATCGAGCGCATCTTCAAATTGACGCCCCCGAACCGCCAGACGCTGTTCTTCTCGGCCACCATGCCGCCCGAGATCACGCGCCTGACCAAACAGTTCCTGAAGGACCCGACCCGCATCGAGGTCGCCCGTCCCGCCACCACCGCCGACACCATCACCCAGAACCTCGTCCGCATCCCCTCCTCCGAGGCCAAGGCCAAGCGCATGGCGCTGCGGGCCCTGATCGAGCGGGCGGACGTGAAGAACGGCATCGTTTTCTGCAACCGCAAGACCGAGGTCGACATCGTCGCCAAGTCGCTGCGCAAGCACGGCTTCGACGCCGCCGCCATCCACGGCGACCTGGACCAGGCGACCCGCATGCGCACGCTGGCGGCCTTCCGCTCGGGCGAGCTGCGCCTGCTCTGCGCCTCGGACGTCGCCGCGCGCGGGCTGGACATTCCCGACGTCAGCCACGTCTTCAACTACGACGTGCCGCACCACGCCGACGACTATGTCCACCGCATCGGCCGCACGGGCCGCGCAGGCAAGTCCGGCCAGACCTTCATGATCATCACGCCGGCCGACGCCAAGAACCTGGACAAGGTGCTCAAGCTGATCGGCAAGGTCCCCGAAGAGGTCACCCTCGACCTCGACTGGTCGCTGGCCAAGGACGACCGCCCCCGCCGCGAAGGCGACAAGGACCGCGAGCGCAGCCGCGGCAGAAGCCGTGACCGCGACCGCGAACGCCCCCGCAAGGACCACGGCGAACGCGCCGCCATGGCGCCGGCCGAAGTCACCGAAGCCGCGCCCGCCGTCGCCCAGGCCGAACCGGTCCTCGAACAGGTCGCCGAAGAGAAGGCCGAACGCCCCCGCCGCACGCGCGGCGGCCGCGGACGCACCCGGCGCGAGGAACAGCCCCGCGAAGAAGCGCCCGCCGCCGCGGAAGCCGCGCCCGAGCCCAGCGAGGAGGCGCCGGAGCGTCCCCGCCGCGACGAGCCGCCGGTCCGTCCCGTCCGAGGCGTCTCCAAACCCGCCCCTCGCGACGACGACGACCGCCGCGTCGTCGGCTTCGGCAATGACGTTCCGGCCTTCCTGATGCGCGCGGCGCCGAAAGCGGCGGCCACGGCGGAAGACTAACCTCCGGCCTGGGGCGACGGGTATGTTGGAGCAGCAGCAGCGAATGCGCGTTGCTTCGACTTGACCGCGACGCGCGCTATGGAAGCCCATGGCCAGGCCCAAAACCACCCGTCCCTCCAAGCCCGCGCAGGGCCTCCCCGACCGCGACACGCTGCTGCGCTACATCCGCGAGGCCGGTGAGACCGACAAGGCCGACATCGCCCGCGTCTTTGGCCTGAAGGGCGCCGACCGCCGGGCCCTGCGAGAGATGCTGCGTGAGCTGGAGACCTCCGGCGCGCTCGGCAAACGCGGCCGGCGCGGCATCTCGGAAGCTGGGACCGTGCCGCCGGTGGGCGTGGCCGATGTGGTCGAGCGCGACGCCGACGGCGACCTCTTCGTCAAGCTGGCCAAGGGCGGCGACGACCTGCCGCTCGTGCGCCTGGCCCCCGACCGCGGCGAGAAGGTCGCCGGCGCGCCCGGCCTTGGCGACCGCGTGCTCGTGCGCTTCCAGCGGCTGGAGAACGGCGAGACCGAAGCACGGCTCATCAAGCGCCTTGGCCAGAGCGCCCACAAGATCCTCGGCGTCATCCGCAAAGGCGCCCGCGAAGTCCGCGTCGAGCCCGTCGACCGCAAGACGCGCGAGACGCTCATCCTAACCGATCCCTCGGCGCACGAACTGAAGGACGGCGACCTTGTCCTCGCCCAGGTCGGCTCGGCCCACGCCGGCCGCAACATCCACCACGGCAAGGTGCTGGAGGTCGTCGGCCGCGAGGACCAGCCGCGCGCGGCCTCGCTGATCGCCATCCACGCCCACGGCATCCCGACAGGCTTTTCCGATCAGGCGCTGGCCGAGGCCGAAGCCGCCCAGCCGCCGACGCTCAAAGGCCGGGACGACCTGCGCGACCTGCCCTTCGTCACCATCGACCCGGCGGACGCCCGCGACCACGACGACGCCGTCCACGCCCATCCGGACCCGGACCCCAAGAACCCCGGCGGCTGGGTCGTCTGGGTCGCCATCGCCGACGTGGCGGCTTACGTCACCGCCGGCACGGCGCTGGACAAAGAAGCCCGCGAAAAGGGCAACAGCGTCTATTTCCCCGACCGGGTCGAGCCGATGCTGCCCGAGCGCCTCTCCAACGGCCTGTGCTCCCTGCGCGAGGGCGAGAACCGCGCGTGCATGGCCGTGCGGATGGTGTTCAACGCCCAGGGCAAGAAGACCGGCCACCGCTTCGTTCGGGGACTGATGCGGTCGGCCGCCAAACTGGCCTACGAGGAGGCGCAGGCCGCCATCGACGGCAAGCCGGGCGACAGGGCCGGTCCCTTGCTCGAGGCGGTGCTGAAGCCCCTGTGGGCCGGCTATCACGTGCTGCTCAAGGGCCGCGAGGCGCGCAGCCCGCTCGCTATCGACAGCCCCGAGCGCAAGGTCGTCATCAACGAGGCCGGCGAGGTCACCTCGATCACCCGCCGCGAGTCCCTCGAAGCCCACCGGTTGATCGAGGAGATGATGATCCAGGCCAACGTCTGCGCCGCCGAGACGCTGGAGGCCAAGCGTTCGCAGCTGATCTACCGCATCCACGACACGCCTTCGCAGGAGAAGGTCCAGGCGCTGGCCGACTTCCTCCAGACGCTGGGCATCAACTGGTCGAAGGGCGAGGCGCCGCGCACGGACCGCTTCAACCGCCTCCTCGGCCAGACCCGCGAGACGCCCCACGCCGAGATCGTCAACGAGGTCGTCCTGCGCAGCCAGATGCAGGCGGTCTATGCGTCCGACAACATCGGCCACTTCGGCCTGAACCTGGCCAAATACGCCCACTTCACCAGCCCGATCCGCCGCTACGCCGACCTGATCGTCCACCGCGCCCTGATCCGGGCGCTGGGCCTTGGCGACGACGGCCTCACCGACCAGGACATCGCCCAGATTCGCGACACCGCCGAGCGCATCACCTTCGCCGAGCGCCGGGCCATGGCCGCCGAGCGCGACGCCACCGATCGCTACGTCGCGAGCTTCCTGGCCGATCGCGTGGGCGCGACCTTCACCGGCCGCATCACCGGGGTGACCCGCTTTGGCCTGTTCGTGCGCCTGACGGACACCGGGGCCGACGGCCTTGTGCCCGTCTCGTCGCTGGGCGACGAGTACTTCATCCACGACGACAAGGCCCACGCCCTCGTCGGCGAGCGCACCGGCGCCCGCTTCCCGCTGGGCATGGCCGTCGAGGTAAAACTCACCGAAGCCACCCCCATCACCGGCGGCCTCCTCTTCGAGATGCTGAGCGAGGCCCAGGCGCCCGACCCCAACGCCCCTCGTCCAAGGCTGGGCGTGCGGCTGCGTGGCGGGCCTCCGCCCAAGGGTGGCCGGGGCGGCGGCAGAGGACGGCGGCGCTAGGCCCCTTCCTCCCCTACCCCTCCGCGGCGTCCCGGGTGGCGCCGACGCGCTGGGCCAGGGCCGCGCCCATGAAGTCGTCCAGGTCGCCGTCAAGGACGCCCGCGGTGTCTGACGTTTCGACGTTGGTGCGCAGGTCCTTGACCATCTGGTAGGGCTGCAGGACGTAGCTGCGGATCTGGTGGCCCCAGCCGATGTCGGTCTTGGCGTCTTCGAGGGCCTGGGCGGCGGCTTCGCGCTTTTGCAGCTCCTGCTCGTAGAGGCGGGCGCGGAGCATTTTCCAGGCCTCGTCGCGGTTCTGGTGCTGGGAGCGGTGGATCTGGCTGGCCACCGCGATGCCGGTGGGGATGTGGGTCAGGCGTACGGCCGAGTCGGTCTTGTTGATGTGCTGGCCGCCGGCCCCGCTGGCCCGGTAGGTGTCGGTGCGCACGTCGGAGGGGTTGATCTCGATCTCGATGGTGTCGTCGATCTGCGGATAGACCCAGACCGAGGCGAAGGAGGTGTGGCGCCGGGCGTTGGAATCGTACGGCGAAATGCGCACCAGCCGGTGGACCCCGGCCTCGGTCTTCAGCCAGCCGTAGGCGTTGGTCCCCTTCACGTGGACGGTGGCCGACTTGATGCCGGCCTGTTCGCCGGGGGTTTCTTCGACGAGCTCGGCCTCCATGCCGTGGGCGGTGGCCCAGCGGGTGTACATGCGCAGCAGCATGTTGGCCCAGTCGGCGGACTCGGTGCCCCCTGCCCCGGAGTTGATCTCGATGTAAGCGTCGTTGCCGTCGGCCTCGCCCGACAGCAGCGCCTCGAGTTCGGCGCGGCCGGCGCGCTCGCGGATGGATTTCAGCTGGGCGCGGGCGTCCTCCAGCGAGGCCTCATCGGACTCCATGTCGGCCAGTTCGGCGTATTCGACGGCGTCGTTGAGATCGCGCTCGATGGCGCGGACGGCCTCGACCTGGCCGGCGAGGCGCTGGCGCTCGCGCATCAGGGCCTGGGCCTCCTCGGGCTTTTCCCAGAGGGTGGGATCTTCGGAGCGCGCGTCGAGTTCGTCGAGTCGCCTTAGAGCCGGTTCCCAGTCAAAGACGCCTCCTGAGCAGCCCGATGGACTGCTCGATGTCGGCCTTGGCGGCCTCGACATCCGGTCTCATTCACAAAACTCCGTCAGTAGAGGCCCTGCAGGTCCTCGGGGATTTTCGGCGGCGGGGGGGGTGCCGGCTGCGCGGGCCCGGCCGGGGTGGCGGGGCCTTGCGCGGGCCGTGCCGGACCGGTCGGCTCGCGCGGCTGGACGACGAGCGGGATGTCGCCGGGGCGGAAGGCCTCGCGGATGCCGTTGACGATGCCCCACTTGGCGTTCTTCGGCTCCTTGAAGGGAGTCGGCGGCACGCCCTTGTGCGCCTCCTGCATGAAGTCGATGAAGATCGGCAGCGCGGCCTGCGCGCCGGTCTCGCCGTGGCCCAGTGAGCGGTTGTCGTCGAAGCCGATGAAGACGCCGGTGACCAGCTGGGGCGTGTAGCCCATGAACCAGGCCGAGCGGTACTCGTTCGTCGTGCCGGTCTTGCCGGCCGTCGGGCGGTTCAGCACGCGGGCCTGGACGGCGGTGCCGCGCTGGACGACGCCTTCGAGCATCGAGGTGATCTGGTAGGCGACGATGGGGTCGAGGATTTCCTTGCCGTTGGGGCGAAGGCGCGGGCTCTCCTCACCGCCGAAACCGGCCCGGCAGCGCGGGCACTGGCGGTTGTCGGCGCGGTAGATCACATCGCCGTCGCGGTCCTCGACCAGCTCGATCAGGTGCGGCTCGGCGCGGCGGCCGTTGTTGACGAAGGCGGTGTAGGCGGCCGTCAGGGCGTAGGGCGTGGTTTCCCCGGAGCCCAGCGCCATGGCCAGCACCTTGTCCATATGCGGGGTGATGCCGGCGCGCTCGGCCAGGTCGGCGATCTTCTTCATGCCGACGCCCAGCGCCAGGCGCACGGTCATGGCGTTGCGGGACAGCTCCAGCCCCCGGCGCAGCGGCATCGCGCCGTAGTACTTCTTGTTGTAGTTCTCCGGCGACCAGGCCTCGCCGCCCGCGCCCGGCAGGGTGATGCGCGCGTCGGTGACGTAGCTGGCCGGCGTGTAGCCGTTCTCCAGCGCCGCGGCATAGACGAACGGCTTGAAGGCCGAGCCCGGCTGGCGCTTGGCCTGGGTGGCGCGGTTGAAGCTCGACAGCGAGAAGGAATAGCCGCCGACCATGGCCACCACGCGGCCGGTGTAGGGCTCCATGGCCACCAGCGCGCCGTTGACGGCGGGAATCTGGCGAAGGCGATAGCCCCCGCCCTTCTCCGCCGGCTCGACGAAGACGAGGTCGCCGACCTTCAGCCCCTTGCCCGCGCGGGCCCAGGCGACGTCCTCGGAGACAAGGTTACCAGGCTCGTAGTCCTTCGCCGGGATCACGTGGACGCTGGAGCCGACGGAATCGACGACGGCGGCGCGCCAGGCGCGGCGCTCGGACGGGGGGCCTTTCTTACGGGCGACCTGCTCCCAGCCCGGCGCGATCTGGTTCACCCGGCCCCAGGCGCCGCGCCAGCCGTGGCGGCGGTCGTAGGCCTCCAGCCCGTTCATCAGCGCCACGCGGGCGGCGGTCTGCAAGCGCGGATCGAGGGTGGTGCGCATGTAGTAGCCGCCCTCGGTCAGGCGGGGGCCCAGCTCCTGCAGGCCGCGGCGGCGGACTTCCTCGACGAAGAAGTCTGCGTCGCGGTACTTGGCGCGGGCGGGGGCGCTCTGGACCTTGAGGTCGCTGGCCTTGGCGCGCTCGGCGGCCTCGCGGCTGACCCAGCCGCTCTCGGCCATCTGGTCGATGACCCAGTTGCGACGGGCGATGGCCTGGCGCTTGCGCCGGATGGGGTGGTAGTTCTGCGGCCCCTTGGGCAGGGCGGCCAGGTAGGCCGCCTCCTCCAGCGTCAGGTCCTGCACCGACTTGCCGAAGTAGTTGTAGGCCGCCGCGCCGACGCCGTAGCTCTGATAGCCCAGCCAGATTTCGTTGAGGTAGAGCTCCAGGATGCGCTCCTTCGAGAGCGTCTGTTCGAGCTCGCCCGCCAGGATCGCCTCCTTGGCCTTGCGGCCGATGGTGGCGTCGCTGGAGAGCAGGATGTTCTTGGCCACCTGCTGGGTGATGGTCGAGCCGCCCTCGAGCCGGCGACCGCGCATGGCGTTGAAGACGTTGCGCACCATGGCGCGGGCCAGGCCCTGCGGATCGACGCCGCCGTGGTGGAAGAAGTTGCGGTCCTCGGCGGCCAGGAAGGCGCGGACCACGTGCGGGGGCATGTTGTCGTAGGGCACGAAGATGCGCCGCTCGGTGGCGAACTCGCCGATCAGGGTGCCGTCCCAGGCGTAGACGCGGGTGGAGGTCGGGGCGCGGTAGTCGGCCAGCTCGCTGGCGTCGGGCATGTCGTGGAACAGCCAGGCCGTGTAGATGGTCGTCGCCAGCCCCGCGACCCCGATCAGGATCAACGCAATGACGCCAAGCGTCCTGACCCAAGTCTCAAGGGGTTTCAAAGCAAGCAGACCTCCGCGCGGCCCCGGGCGCGCAGGGATCGTGTAGCGCGCGTCGCGCCGGGCGCCAATGCGGTGGAGCCCCTAACGGGAGGCCAGTTTGGTCTGTTCGGCGAAGTAGGCGTCGATCGAATCGCCCACCGCGTCCATCAGCCGCTTGCGGCCGGCCGAGGAGGTCAGGATGTCCTCGTCGTCGGGACTGGTGATGAAGCCCATCTCCAGCAGCACGGCCGGAACGTCGGGGGCGAGCAGCACCACAAAGCCAGCGTCGCGGTGGCTGCGGCGCAGCAGCGGCACTTCGTCGTCCACGCGGTCGAGCAGCAGTTCGGCGAACTGGGCCGAGCGGTTCTTGGTGGCGCGCTGGGTCAGGTCCAGCAGGATCTGGCTGACGGTTGGGTTGTTCTTGGCGTAGCTGGCGTTGATCAGCCAGTCGTCCTTGCTCATCACGCGGCCGGCGCGGTCCTGACCCTTTTCGGAGAGGGTGTAGACCGACAGGCCCCGGGTGTCCTCGTCTGGGCCGGCGTCGGCGTGCAGCGAGATGAAGAGGTCGGCGTCGGCGCGGCGGGCGACCTTCACGCGGCTCTCCAGCGGGATGAACACGTCGCTGTCGCGGGTCATCACCACGGTGTAGCGGCCGGACTTTTCGAGGCGCGCCTTGAGGGCCCGGGCGGCCGCGAGGGTGACATCCTTCTCGTGGCTGGAGACGCCCTTGGCGCCGGGGTCCTTGCCGCCATGGCCGGCGTCGATGACGATGATGCGCTTGGCGCGGGCCGCGGCCTTGATCACTACCGGCTTCTCGGGCGTCACGGTCGACTTGACCAGCTGGACCTTCGGCAGTTCGGCCGTGGACTTCAGGTCGATCACATAGCGGTAGTTGGGCACGCCGTCGGCCGGCGGCAGCAGGAAGCGCCGGCGCACCACGGCGTCGGAGGCCAGTTCGACGGTGAGTTTGACGGTGGAGCCGGAGTCGGCGACCGACCACTTCTTCACCAGCCCATGAGCGCCGCCCGCCAGGGTCATCGGCACGTCCACGTCGGACAGCGTGATGACCACCTTGCCGTCGGCCGCGCCGTCGGAGACGAGCTTGCCGCTGACCTTCTGGTTTACGTCGAGAACGATGCGGGTTTCGGCCTTGTCGCCGCCGAGCCGGACCTTGAGCACATCGGCGGTGTTGGCGGCGGCCTGGGCGATCTGAAGGGCCCCCGCGCCGATCACGCAAGCGGAGAACGCCGCGATTCCCGCGGCGAACCTGCTCACCCTGGCCTTACGGACGCCGGCCTCCCGCGCGCGCATGAATCCCTCACCAGCCCACTCGACACGAACGGGAAGATTCGCATGCAGGTGTGGCCAAGTGGTTAAAGATGGTTACCGGCGCGGCTTGCTTTCCTTTTCCCCGCGGTTGTGGCTAAAGTCCGGCCGCGCAATCAGCCGCTCCGCTCAACGGAAGCTCCTGGCGCAAGAACGCCTGTGTCGGGCGCCATTTTCGGCAGCGACGCACCATCCACTCCGCGCCCGGCCTTTTGTCGACGGCGCGACCAGGGAATGAACCCATGGGCAGCGCTCTCGCCCGCATTCGGCATTTGAGCCCCCGCGTTCTCGCGGCTGGCGGAGCCGTGCAGCGCGCCCTCCTTACAAGCCGGCGCCCGGACCGCGTGTTCGCGCAGCGCCGCGGAGATCACTTAAATGTCGAAGAAGATGCTGATCGACGCAGCACACGCGGAAGAAACGCGTGTGGTCGTCGTGGACGGAACACGGGTTGAAGAGTTCGATTTCGAGAGCCAGTCGAGAAAACAGCTCCGCGGTAACATCTATCTCGCCAAGGTCACCCGGGTAGAACCGAGCCTGCAGGCCGCCTTCGTCGAGTACGGCGGCAACCGGCACGGCTTTCTCGCCTTCAACGAGATCCACCCCGACTACTACCAGATCCCGGTCGCCGACCGCGAAGCGCTGATGCGCGAGGAGCTGGAGGACGACGAGGACGACCACCATCCTCGGGGCGGAAACGGCCACGGCGATGACGACGAGGTCGAGACCTCCGGCGACGAAGACGACGTCATGGAGGAAGAGGTCGCCCGGCGTCGCCGGCGCCTCATGCGCAAATACAAGATCCAGGAAGTGATCCGCCGCCGGCAGATCATGCTGGTGCAGGTCGTCAAGGAAGAGCGCGGCAACAAGGGCGCGGCTCTGACCACCTACCTCTCGCTCGCCGGCCGCTACGGCGTCCTGATGCCCAACACCGCGCGTGGCGGCGGCATTTCGCGCAAGATCACCACCGCGACCGACCGCAAGCGCATCAAGAGCGTGGTCCAGAGCCTGGACGTGCCGCAGGGCATGGGGCTGATCGTCCGCACGGCCGGCGCCAAGCGCACCAAGGCCGAGATCAAGCGCGACTACGAGTACCTGCTGCGCCTGTGGGAAAACATCCGCGACACCACCCTGCACTCGGTCGCGCCGGCGCTGATCTACGAGGAGGAAGACCTCGTCAAGCGCGCCATCCGCGACCTGTTCGACAAGGACATCGACGCGGTCCTGGTCGAGGGCGAAGAGGGCTACAAGGAAGCGCGCGACTTCATCCGCATGCTGATGCCCTCGCAGGCCAAGAAGGTTGTGGCCTACCGGGAGGCCACGCCGCTGTTCGTGGCGCACAAGGTCGAGGACCACCTCGCCCAGATTTATCACCCGACGGTGCCCCTGCGTTCGGGCGGCTACCTCGTGATCAACCAGACCGAGGCGCTGGTCGCCGTCGACGTCAACTCGGGGCGCGCCACGAAGGAGCGCAACATCGAGGCGACGGCGCTGAAGACCAACCTGGAAGCGGCCGAGGAAGCCGCCCGCCAGCTGCGCCTGCGCGACCTGGCCGGCCTGATCGTCATCGACTTCATCGACATGGATGAGGCCAAGAACAATCGCGCGGTCGAGAAGAAGCTGAAGGATTGCCTCAAGGACGACCGCGCCCGCGTGCAGATGGGCCGGATCAGCTCCTTTGGCCTGATGGAGATCAGCCGCCAGCGCCGCCGCACCGGCGTGCTGGAAGGCACCACCCACGTCTGCCCCGTCTGCGAAGGCGTCGGCCGCGTGCGCTCGACCGAGTCCAGCGCCCTGGCCTCCCTGCGGGCTGTCGAGATGGAAGCCCTGAAGGGCGGCGGCGAGGTGACGCTGAAGGTGCCCCGCGCCGTCGGCCTCTACATCCTCAACGAAAAGCGCGCGTACCTCGCCAAGGTGCACCAGCTGCACGGTCTGTATGTCACCATCCAGATCGACGACGCGCTGGCGCACGACGACCACGAGATCGAGCGAACCTCGCTTGGCCAGCACTCCTCCCACGCCCTCGAAACGGCGCCGGCCGCCAAGGTCTTTGAGCCCGAGGACGACACCTTCGAATACGTCGAGGAAGAGGAGGAAGAGGACGAGGAGATCGAGGCTGAGGGCGATGAGGAAGAGCCTCGCGCCCGCGAGCCGCGCGAAGACCGCGACGACCGCGAGGACGGCGAACGCTCCGGCCGCCGCGGACGCCGCCGCCGCCGTGGCGGCCGCGGCCGTGACGAGCCGCGCGAGGAAACCGCCGAGACCGCCGCCGCGCCCGCTCAGGGCGAGGATGACGGCGAGGGCGAAGGCGAGGACCGCGAAGGCCGCCGCCGCCGTCGGCGGGGCCGCCGTGGCGGTCGCCGGGTGCGCGACGAGAGCCAGCCGGCCGAGGGCTTCGCCTGGAGCCGCCCGCGCGTGCCGTTCGGCGATGACACCTTCGTCTGGCACGACCCGGCCGAACTCGACCCCGCCCTCGCCGGCGTGGTGAAGGAAAAGCCCGCCGCCGACGCGGCCCCCGCGCCCGAGCCTGCCGCCGCGCAAGCCCCGGCTGAGGGCGTCGAGATGTGGGTCGAACTTCCCGCCGAATCGGAAGCGCCGAAGAAGCCCCGCCGCAGCCGCTCACGCCGCGGCGGCAAGGCCGAGGCGGAAGCCGCGCCCGAGCCGGTGGTCGAAGCCCAGCCCGATCCTCAACCGCAACCCGAGCCGGTCGCGGCCGAAGAGCCCGCCCCCGCGCCCAAGGCCCGCCGCTCGCGCAAGAAGGCCGAGCCCGCGCCGGACGTGGTGGTCGTCGAGGCCGCGCCCGACCCGCAGCTGGCCGCGGCGGCCGAACCGGAACCCAAGCCAGCGCGCGCCAAGACGCCCGCAAAGGCGCCGGCCGAACCCGATCCCGCCGAAATTTCGACGCCTCCGGCTGCTCCAAGGAAGGGCTGGTGGCGGCGCTGAGGGTGAGCCGCTAGAGTTAGGTCGCGCGGGGGCGCTTGTTTGGGAGACACGGCATGAGCCGCCCGCTGCGTAATCTGGGACGAGCCGTCACGTTGGCGGCCGCTCTTCTCACGCCCCTGATGGCGACCGCGGCCCGCGCGCAGGACGGGCCGACGCTGCTGCGCGACACCGAGATCGAAGAGATCCTGCACCACGACGCCGACCCCATCTTCCAGGCGGCCGGGTTCGATCCCAAGCGTGTGCGCATCCTGCTTATCGGCGACAAGGAACTGAACGCCTTCGCGACCCAGGGCCTGCAGATCGGCCTCAACTCCGGCCTGATCCTGGAGACAGAGAACCCCAACCAGCTCAAGGGCGTCATCGCCCACGAGACGGGCCACCTGGCCGGCGCCCACCCGGCCCGCTCGGGCGAACTGACCAAGGCCGGCATGGTGCCGATGATCCTGACCATGGGGCTGGGCGTGCTGGCCATGGCGGCGGGCGCGCCGGACGCGGGGGCGGTGCTTCTGGGCAACTCGGGCTATTTCGGCACGCTGGGGGCGCTGGGCTACAGCCGCGAGCAGGAATCGCGGGCGGACCAGGCGGGCGCGGGCTTCCTCGAAAAGACCGGCCAGTCGGGCAAGGGACTCGTCGATTTCTTCGACAACTTCCGCTACCAGGAAGTCTTCCAGGAGGCGCGGCGCTTTCCCTATTTCCGCAGCCACCCGCTGTCGTCGGACCGGATCGAGCTGCTGCGCGGGCGCGTCGAGCGGGCCAAGCACTATGACGCCGTCGACAGCGCCGAGGACATCGCCCTGCACGAGGTGATGAAGGCCAAGCTGGACGGGTTCCTCAATCCCCAGCTGTCGCTGACCAAGTACAAGGAAACCGACAAGTCCTTCCCGGCGCGCTATGCGCGGGCCATCGCCTACTACCAGACCAAGGACCCCGACCGGGCCATCAAGCTGATCGACGAATTGATCGCGGATTATCCGGAAAACCCTTATCTTTACGAGCTTAAGGGCCAAATCCTGTTCGAGTTCGCCCGCGCCAAGGAGGCCGAGGAGCCGCAGCGCAAGTCGGTCGAACTGAAACCCAACGCGGCCCTGCTGCGGGTCAATCTTGGCCAGACGCTGATCAGCCTGGACGACCCCAAGAAGCTCGACGAGGGCATCGACGAACTGAAGAAGTCGCTGCTCGACGAGGAAGACAACGCGGTCGCCTGGCGGCTGCTGGCCGAGGCCTACGACAAGCGCGGCGACGATGGCCAGGCGCGGCTGGCGACCGCCGAATACAGCTTCGCCATCGGCGATGAGGAGCAGGCGCGCATCTTCGCCATGCGGGCGCGCGAACTGCTGGACAAGGACACCGTCGAATGGCGCCGCGCCACCGACATCGTGCTGGCCTCCAACCCCGGGGACTGGGACCTCAAGCAGCTGGCCAAAGAGGGCTCCATCGATTCGGCGAAGCGCCGATGAAGCGGTGGGCGGTGCTGGGACTGGCCCTGGCGCTGGCGCTGGGCGGCTGTCAGAAGGCCTCCGACGCGGCGTTCGGCGCCCGGGTCCGCGCCTATCTGCTCGAGCATCCCGAGGTGCTGCAGGAAGCCTACGGCAAGCTGCAGGAGAAGCAGGAAGCGCAGCGCCTCGCCGACGCCACCGCCAACATCAAGACCCACCGCAAGGCGCTGGAGAACGACCCGCGCGATTTCGTGGCCAACCCGAACGGCAAGGTCACGGTCGTCGAGTTCTTCGACTTCAACTGCGGCTACTGCAAGCTGATCGCCCCGCAGGTGCTCGACATCGTCAAGACCGACCCCGGCGTGCGGGTGGTTTTCAAGGACCTGACCATCTTCGGCGAGGCGTCGGAGTATGCGGCGGCGGGCGCGGAGCTGGCCAAAAAGAACGGCCGCTATCTGCAGGTCCACCGCCAGTTCATGGCCGAAAAGCCGCTCGACGACGCGGGCGTGGCGCGCATCCTCACGGCCAACGGCATCAGCCCGGACGCCGCGCGCAAGCGGCAGGAATCGGCCGAGCAGCAGAAATACCTCGCCGACCAGCACGCCCTGGCCGCCAGCCTCGGCATCGAAGGCACCCCGGCCTTCATCATCGGCGACACGATGGTCCCCGGCGCGGACCCGGAGGCGCTGAAGGCGGCGATCGCGAAGGCGAAGAAGGGCTAACCTCCCTTCCCCCTCGAGGGGGGAAGGGTCGGGGATGGGGGTGAGTGCAGGCAGGTGACGGAAAGGCCCGTGAGGCTCTGAGCCAACTGAGCCCATCGCCCCAACTCAGCGGCCACACCCTCCACCCTGCCCTCCTCCCCTCGAGGGAGGAGGGTTCAGATCAATCCGGCCAGCGGCGAGGACGGATCGGCGTACATGCGCCTCTGCATGCGGCCGGCGAGGTAGGCTTCGCGGCCCGCGATCACGGCATGCTTCATCGCGCGGGCCATGCGGATGGGGTCCTTGGCCTCGGCGATGGCGGTGTTCATGAGGACGCCGTCGCAGCCGAGCTCCATCGCTTCGGTGGCGTCGGAGGCCGTGCCGACACCGGCGTCCACCAGCACCGGCACCTTCGCCGCCTCGACGATCAGCCGGATGTTGACCTTGTTCTGGATGCCGAGCCCCGAGCCGATCGGGGCGCCCAGCGGCATGATCGCCGAGGCGCCGGCCTCCTCCAGCTTGCGGGCGTACACCGGGTCGTCCGAGCAATAGACCATCACCGCAAAGCCCTCGGCGACGAGGAGCTTCAGGGCGCGCAACGTCTCTTCCATGTCCGGATAGAGGGTCTTGGGATCGCTTAGCACCTCGAGCTTGACGAGGTCCCAGCCACCCGCCTCGCGCGCCAGCCTAAGCGTCCGCACCGCCTCCTCACCCGTGAAGCAGCCGGCGGTGTTGGGCAGGTAGGTGAAGCGGTCGGGCTTCACATAGTCCATCAAGAGCGGCTGGCTCGGGTCCGACAGGTTCACCCGCCGCACCGCCACCGTCACGATCTCCGAGCCCGCGGCCTCGGCGGCGGCGGCGTTGACGGCGTAATCCTTGTACTTCCCCGTCCCCACGATCAGCCGCGAGCGGAAAGTGCGGCCTGCGACGGTCCAGGTGTCTTCGGGCGTGGTCATCGCGTTCAAGTCAGCCGCCTCCGATAAAGGTCACGATCTCGAGCCGGTCGCCTTCCGCTAGCGGCGTCTGGCCGTAGAGGGACTTCGGCACGATCTCCAGATTGCGCTCGACGGCGACCTTTCGTGTGTCGAGGCCGAGTTCGGCGACGAGGGCGCCGATGTCGCCGGCGCCCACCTGACGCTCCTCGCCGTTCAGCGTAATCAGCATTCACTCACCTTCCTGGAACGGCCCCGAGCTTGTGACCCCGGCTGCCTGCCTATACAAGACGCGGCGAAACGGGCGGCAGGGGCCGAATGTCGAAACCGATCTATGTGCTGAGCGGGCCCAATCTCAACCTTCTTGGCGTCCGCGAGCCTGAGATTTACGGCCATGACACCTTGGCCGACGTCCAGGCGCGCTGTGAGCAGCGGGCCAAGGGGCGCGGCTTGAGCGTCGTCTTCCGCCAGACCAACCACGAGGGCGAGCTGATCGACTGGGTCCAGGAGGCCCGCGAGAAGGCGTCCGCGCTGGTCATCAACCCGGCCGGCTATGGCCACACCTCCGTTTCGCTTCTCGACGCGTTGAAGACCCTGACGATCCCCATCGTGGAGTGTCACCTGTCGAACCCCGCGGCGCGCGAGGGCTTTCGCCGCAAGACCTACGTTTCGCTCGCCGCCACCGGGGTGGTCTCCGGTTTCGGGGCTGCGAGCTACGAACTGGCCGTCGAAGCCGCCGCCGGACTCTGCGGCGCGGCGAACCCCCAGGCCTGAACAGAGGTTATCGCTTCCATGCCTAACGACACGGCTCCCGCGACCGATTCCCCCAGCGACTCGCAAGCCATCGATACGCGCCTGGTCCGCAAGCTGGCCGGCATCCTGAAGGACACCGGCCTGACCGAGATCGAGGTCGAGCACGGCGACCTGCGCATCCGCGTGGCCCGTGAGCTGACCGTGGCCGCCGCCGCGCCGATGGCCCTGGCCGCGCCTGTGGCCTCCGCGCCCGCCGCAGCCGCCGCGCCGGCGGAATCCTCGGTGGCCCAGTCGGCCGCCAACGGCGACACCATCACCTCGCCCATGGTCGGCACCGTCTATCTGCAGCCCCAGCCTGGAGCCGAGCCCTTCATTCGCGTGGGCGCGCAGATCGCCGAGGGGCAGACGCTTCTGATTGTCGAGGCGATGAAGACCATGAACCCGATCCCCGCCCCGCGCGGCGGCAAGATCGTCGAGATCCTGGTGTCCGATTCTCAGCCCGTCGAGTTTGGCGAGCCTCTCGTCGTCATCGAGTAGCCGCCGTGTTTGACAAGATCCTGATCGCCAACCGGGGGGAGATCGCCCTGCGGGTGCACCGCGCCTGTAAGGAAATGGGCATCAACACCGTCGCCGTTCATTCCGAGGCCGACGAGGGCGCCATGTGGGTGCGGCTGGCCGACGAGAGCGTCTGCATCGGCCCCGCGCCCGCCGCCAAGAGCTACCTCAACATTCCCTCTATCATCGCCGCGGCGGAGATTACCGGCGCCAACGCCATCCACCCGGGCTATGGCTTCCTGTCGGAGAACGCCCGCTTCGCCGAGATCGTCGAGGCGCACGGCTTCACCTTCATCGGGCCCAAGCCCGAGCACATCCGCATGATGGGCGACAAGATCACGGCCAAGCAGGCGGTCAAGGAAGCCGGCATCCCGGTGGTGCCAGGCTCCGAAGGCGCGTTGCAGTCCGAGGAAGAGGCGTTTGCGGCGGCTGAAGTGATCGGCTTTCCCGTCCTCATCAAGGCCGCGGCCGGCGGCGGCGGTCGGGGGATGAAGGTCGCCGAGACGGCCGAGGACCTGGCCGAAGCGCTGGCGACGGCCCAGGGCGAAGCGCGGGCCGCGTTCGGGGACGATGCGGTCTATATGGAGCGCTATCTCCAAAAGCCCCGCCACATCGAGTTGCAGGTCATCGCCGACAGCTTCGGCAACGTCGTGCACCTGGGCGAGCGCGACTGCTCGCTCCAGCGCCGCCACCAGAAGGTGATGGAGGAGGCCCCCTCCCCGGTCATCGATGCCGCGACCCGCAAGAAGATCGGCAAGGTGGTCGTCGATGCGGTGAAGGCGATCGGCTACCTGGGCGTCGGGACCATCGAGTTCCTGTACGAGAATGGCGAGTTCTTCTTCATCGAGATGAACACCCGCCTGCAGGTTGAGCATCCGGTCACCGAAATGATCACCGGCATCGACCTGGTGCGCGAGCAAATCCGCATCGCCGCCGGCCTGCCGCTCTCTTTCAAGCAGGAAGACGTGATCTTCGAGGGCCACGCCATCGAGTGCCGGATCAACGCCGAGAACCCGAAGACCTTTACGCCCTCGCCCGGCACGATCACCGACTTCCACGCGCCGGGCGGTCTGGGCGTTAGGCTCGATAGTGCGCTCTACGCCGGCTACACAATCCCGCCCTATTACGACAGTCTGGCGGGCAAGCTGATCGTCCACGGCCGAGACCGCGAGGAGTGCATCGCGCGGACCTGCCGGTGCCTGGCGGAGATGGTGGTGGCGGGGATCGATACGACCATCCCGCTGTTCCAGGAATTGCTGCTGGAGCCGGACATCATCGAGGGCGACTATCACATCCACTGGCTCGAGCAGTGGATCAAGGCGCAGGGCTGATCGTGCGATGGCGCGGGACGACGGGTTCGACATCCAGGACCTGATCGCCTGCTACCGGCAGGGGATCTTCCCCATGGCCGACGCGCGCCACGACAGCCGTATCTTCCTGATCGACCCGGAGCGGCGGGGCATCCTGCCTCTGGAGCGGTTCCATGTGCCCAAGCGCCTGGCGCGGACGGTGCGCGGCGGGCCCTTCACCGTCAAGGTCGACACCGCCTTCAACGAGGTGGTCGAGGCCTGCGCCCAGGAGCGGCCCGCCCGGCCGGAAACCTGGATCAACCGCCCGATCCAGCAGCTCTATGCCGAGCTTTACCGCGAGGGCGGCGCCCATAGCGTCGAGGCCTGGCTGGACGGGGAGCTGGTCGGCGGCCTCTATGGCGTGGCGCTCAACGGCGCCTTCTTCGGCGAGAGCATGTTTTCACGGGCGCGGGACGCCTCGAAGGTCTGTCTGTGCCATCTGGTGGCGCGGCTGATCGTCGGAGGCTTTCGGCTGCTGGACGCCCAGTTCATGACCGAGCACCTGGCCCAGTTCGGCGCGCGGGAAATCGAGCGGGACGAGTACCGGCGGCGCCTGGCGCTGGCGCTGAAGGTCGAGGCCGACTTCTACCGGTTCACCGGTGACGGCGTGGCGGTCCTGCAGGCGATCAACCAGGCGTCATAGACCGGGTGCTCCAGCGGGTTGAGGCTGGGGGACGAGGCGAACATCCACCCTCGAAACAGCTGGCGGCCCGGCAGGTCGGCGCCCCCCGCGCGGCGGCGCGGCGCGGAGTCGATGATCACGTAGGCCGTGGCCTCGGGCGCCGGCTCATCGGCTGCGGCGGTCTCGCAGGCGCGGACGGTGAAGATCAGGTTCTTGTAGCGGACCGGCTTTCCCACCTGCGCCTCGAAGCGCAGCGTTTCGGTGGTGATCTTGTCCAGCGCCTGGAGGATGGCGACGTTGGCGCGCGGGCGCTTGAGCGGCTCCTCCGGGGTGTCGGGCTTCTCGTCCTCGGCCGGCAATTCGACCTGCGGGACTGCGGTGACGCGCGGGCGGTTCAGCTGGTTGTAGGGGATCGGCGCGGACGGCAGCGGCGCGGCCGGCTCGGCCTCGGCCTGCCGGGCCTGCACGGGCGCAGCGGCGGCGAAGGCCACGATCAACGCTGTGAGGAGACGCCCTGCCGCCATGGCGGCGCTACTCCGGCGTCCAGGCTTCGTAGTCGCCGGTGGCGGCCTGGCGCTCGCCGCCACGGGCGATGGAGCCCTTGGGACGGTAGGCGTACTGGGTGCCCGAGAGGTTGGGGATGTAGTCCTTCTCCCACGCCCGGCGCGGCAGCGGCGCGATGGTCGGCGGCTCGGCGAAGGTGTGGTGCAGCCAGCCGAACCAGTCGGGCGGGACTTTCGTCGCCTCGGCATAGCCGTTGTAGATCACCCAGCGGCGCCGACGGCCCACGTCGTAGGAATCGCGGTCGTCCTTAGCCTCGTAGTATTTGTTGCCGAAGTCGTCCTGACCGATGAACACGCCGCGACGGCCGACCGTGAAGCGGATGCCGGGGGTGGCGCCATGCCACCAGGTGAGGAGCTGCTTCAGCACAAAAAAAGCCCTGCGAATTGAGCCGTAAACCGCGCGCGGAGCATAGCGACGGCGGCCCGGCGCGTCCAGCGAGCCGCGGCGCGATCTTAACGCTAGATGTTGTGGATGGATGCAGATGGAGCCGCAACATCTATTGCGAGCCCCTCCCCGCTTCCCTAGCCTCTCCTGACCAGTGTGCGGGGAGTCGGATTCGATGCGTTTTTCTCGGCGTCTGTCGCGAGGTGTGGCCGCGGAGGTGGAGCTTCGCACCGTGGAGACCGCGGGCGCGCTGGCGGGGGTGCTGGCGCCCAAGGGCTGGCCGGACGCCAAGGTCGAAGCCTGGCTCGACTGGGCCGAGGCCCTGCCCGCCGACATGCCGGAGACCTGCCCCAAGGCGCTGGCCAACAGCGAGGCGCCCGATCCGGTGCTGGCCGGCGGTCCCGACCGCTACGCGCGGCGGATTGCGGCGTGGGGGCTGGAGCTGGGCGTCTTCCACAAGCAGACCGACGCGCTGGCGTTTCGCGATGAGCTGTTCACGGCCCTGACGCTGGGCGTCGCGGCTGTGACGCCGTCGCGGGAAGCGGGATTCGATGCGGCGACGCCCTACATCCACGCCATCGAGTTCACCCGCGAGGCCGCCGAGTTCGCGGGCCGGGCGCAAGCTCACGCGCTGGCCGAACCGGCGGTGAACGCCCTGGCCGCGCGCCTGAAGGCGGTGAGCGAGGCGGTGCGGCGCTGCGAAGGCGACGCCGCGGCCTGCGCTGACCCAGGCCGCAACCTGGCGCTGGCGAGGGCCGCGCAGGCGGCGCGGAGCGCGGGGGCGAGCGATGCGATGCTGGCCGACGCTATTGCGCTGGGGAAGGTCGAGGACAGCGCCGCGCGGGCGCCGTTGGCCGCGCCGGTCTCGCCGCGTCTGATCGTGACCGCCTCGCGCACCGCTGTGGCGGCGGCGGACGGCGATGCGGCGACGGCGGCGCGGCTGGGCTGGCGGACGAGCGCGGTGACGCTGGCGTTTGAGCAGGTTGACGCCGAGCTGCTGGCCAGCGCCAACGCCGCGCCGGGTGGGGCCGTCGATGTGTTCGCCTTCGAAGGCGATGCCGAGGGGCTGACGGCGCTGATCCGTGTTGTCGCGGCGGCCCTGGCCATCGAGGCGACCCTCTCGGGCGGCGGCGTCGGGCGGCTGACGCTGGCCGGGGTTTCGGACGTCCTGGTCGCGCGCGGGCTGGCCTACGGCTCGGCGGAGGGGCGCGCCGCGGCAGCTGAGCTGTGGCGAGCGGCGGCCGAGACGGTGGCGACTGTGGCCGGAGACCTCGCCGGAACGATCCAGCCGGCCACGACGGCTGTGTTCGACGACGCCGAACTGGAGTTGCGGGTGGGCCGCCCGCTCGGCGCGGCGCCCTGGCGGGGAGCGGCGAGCGTCGCCGAGACAGCGGACGGCGAGATCGTGCGGGTGCTCTCGGAAGCGGCGCTGGCGGGGCTAAAGGCTGTCGGCGCGGACATTGCGCAGGCACGGGCGGAGGCGCTGGGAGCCGGAAGCCTGGCCGAGGCCCCCGCCATCGACCACACGGCGCTGAAGGCCCGAGGCTTCACCGACCACGAGATCGCCGCCGCCGAGGCCGCCCTGCCCTTCGTCAGCGACCTGCGGCACGCTTTCGCGCCGGCTCTGCTGGGCGAGGGCTTCGTGTGCGATGTGCTGGGCGCCACCAACGAGGACCTCAAGCAGCCGGGATTCGACACGCTGGCGCTGGCCGGCTTTACGGCGGACGAGATCGAAGCCGCCGCGGCCCACGCCATCGGCTCGGGACGGCTGAGCGGGGCGGCGTTCGCCGAGCCGCGGGACATCTCCGTCGCCGACCGGCTGGCGATGACGGCGGCGGTGGAGCCGTTCGTCGGCGCGCCGGGGGCCTTCACGCTGCCGCTGGCGTTCGACGACACCCCGGCCGACGCCGTGCGGCTGCAGGCGGCGGCGGCGCGGGCGGGAGTGCGGGCGATCCGGCTGGAGCGCGCGGCCGCCCCCATCGGCTTCTCGCTGGACATCCCCACCGTCGAGGAGGAAGCGCCGAAGCGTCGGCTGGAGCCCGCGCCCACGGTGCAGGAGCGCGTGGTGGAGAAGGTGGTCGAGCGGGCGCGCGAGCGGCGCAAGATCCCCGACCGGCGCAAGGGCTACATCCAGAAGGCCACCGTCGGCGGCCACAAGGTCTATCTGCACACCGGCGAGTACGACGACGGCGAACTCGGCGAAATCTTCATCGACATGCACAAGGAAGGCGCCGCCTTCCGCTCGCTGATGAACAACTTCGCCATCGCCATCTCCATCGGCCTGCAATACGGCGTGCCGCTGGACGAGTTCGTGGACGCCTTTGTGTTCACGCGCTTCGAGCCGGCGGGGCCGGTGACGGGCAACGACTCGGTGAAGTCGGCGACCTCGATCCTCGACTACATCTTCCGCGAACTGGGGGTCAGTTATCTGGAGCGGGACGACCTGGCCAACGCTGATCCGGAAGAGTTCAACGCCGACGGGCTCGGCCGGGGCCTGGCCGACGGCGCGGCGCCCCAGGAGGACGAAGCGCCGCAGTTGCAGCCCGCGTCGAAGTTCATCTCCAAGGGTTTTTCGCGCGGCGCGGCGCCTGACAACCTCGTCTTCCTGCCGTTCGGCGGGCGAGAGGCGCGGGAGGCGAAACCTGCGTCTTCTCAAGGCGATGTGTGTTCTTCCTGCGGTGACCTGGCTGTCATGCGGCAGGGCTCGCTCAGCATCTGCCAGACCTGTGGCGCGCAGGACGGCCTTGCCAACGACACAGGTGCGGCAAGCTAGTGGCTGAAAGGCGCATTACCGCGATTTAAGTGGCGCATCAGGGCTTTACGCCTCACATCCGTAGGGCGCCCAGCGGCTCCCCCCGCCTAGAGGTACGATGTGATGAACCGCGTAACGATCGCCCTGACCGCCCTGGCGCTGGCCCTCACGGCCGGCCAGGCCTATGCGCGCGGCGACGACAAGCAGGTCGCCCGCTCCGTCTCGGTCGGCGGCTCCTGCTACAAATGCGACCTGTCCGGCAAGAAGCTGACGGGCGCGCGCTTCATGGGCGCGAACCTTGCCAAGGCCGCGCTGGTCGGCGCCGACCTGCGCGGCGCGACCGTAATCGGCTCCAACTTCGACGCCGCCGACCTGACGCGGGCGGACCTGCGCTCGGCCTCCATGCAGGGCGCGAACTTTTCCAGGGCGGTGTTCGTCAGCGCCCAGCTGGACGGGGTCGAGGCGGCAGGCGCGAACTTCGGCGGCGCGGACCTGAGCAAGGCGCAGCTGACCGGCGCCGAGCTGCAGGGCGCCAACTTCTCCCGCGCGGTCCTGATCGGGGCGGATTTTTCCGGCGCCGAGCTGAAGGCGGTGAACCTGGCCAAGGCCGACGCGGGGGGCGCCAGTTTCCGGGGCGCGGAAATGGTCGCCGCCAACCTGACCGGCGGCAACTTCGAGCGGGCGAACTTCCGGGGCGCGGAACTGAAGGCCGCGGTGCTGTCGGATGGCGAGTTCGCGGGCGCCGACTTCCGCGACGCCAGCCTATACAAGACGATGCTGCACGGTGCGGACCTGTCGCGGGCCCGTGGGCTGACTCAGGACCAGTTGGACGAAGCGTGCGGCGACGGCTCGACGAGCCTGCCGGGCGGGCTGACGGTCAAGACCTGCCGAGGGGTCGTCATCCAGCACATCAGGCCGCCGGCGCCGCCCAAGCCGGCCAAGCCGCCGCGCTGGATCTTCTCGACCGCCGATTAGACCTTGATGGGAGGCGCGAGGCGGATCGACAGCTCCTTGAGCTGCTTTTCCGAGACCTCGGACGGCGCCTTCATCAAAAGGTCCTCGCCCTGCTGGTTCAGCGGGAAGGCGATGACCTCGCGGATGGCGCTCTCGCCGGCCAGCAGCATGACGATGCGGTCGATGCCGGGGGCCAGGCCGCCGTGCGGCGGGGCGCCATAGCGGAAGGCGCTCAGCATGCCGCCGAACTGCTCCTCGACCACCTCGGGGCCGTAACCCGCGATCTCGAAGGCGCGGAGCATGATCTCCGGCTTGTGGTTCCGGATCGCGCCCGAGCATAGCTCATAGCCGTTACAGACGATGTCGTACTGATAGGCGAGGATCTCCAGCGGGTCCTTGCCGTTCAGCGCCTCCAGCTCGCCCTGCGGCATGGAGAAGGGGTTGTGGGAGAAGTCGACCTTCTTCTCCTCCTCCGACCACTCGAACATCGGGAAGTCGACGATCCAGCAGAACTCGAAGCGGTCGTCGACGATGAGGCCAAGGTCCGTACCCACCTTCGTGCGCGCCGAGCCGGCGAACTTGTAGAAGCCCTTCGGATCGCCGGCGACGAAGAAGGCGGCGTCGCCCTGCCCCATGCCGATCTGATCCATGATCGCCTGCGTGCGCTCAGGGCCGAGGTTCTTGGCGATGGGTCCGCCCCAGCCGCCCTGGTCCTCGCTCCAGAAGATGTAGCCAAGGCCCGGCTGGCCCTCGCCCTGCGCCCAGCTGTTCATGCGGTCGCAGAAGGCGCGCGAGCCGCCCTTGGGCGCGGGGATGGCCCACACCGCGTTCCGGGCGTCCTCCAGGATGCGGGCGAACAGGCCAAAGCCGCCGCCGCGGAAGTGGTCGGAGACCTCGGCCATCTTCAGCGGGTTGCGCAGGTCCGGCTTGTCCGTGCCGTACCAGGCGATGGAGTCGCGATAGGCGATGCGCGGGAAGGGGTATGGCGTCACGGCCTTGCCGTTCGCGAACTCCTGGAAGACGCCATGCATCACCGGCTCGATGGCGGCGAAGACGTCCTCTTGCGTCACGAAGCTCATCTCGACGTCGAGCTGGTAGAATTCGAGGCTGCGGTCGGCGCGCAGGTCCTCGTCGCGGAAGCAGGGCGCGATCTGGAAATAGCGGTCGAAGCCCGAAACCATCAGCAGCTGCTTGAACTGCTGGGGCGCCTGCGGGAGGGCGTAGAACTTGCCCGGATGCATGCGCGAGGGAACGAGGAAGTCGCGCGCACCCTCGGGCGAGGAGGCGGTCAGGATCGGCGTCTGGTACTCGAGGAAGCCCTGGTTGATCATGCGGCGGCGAATGCTGTCGATCACCCGTGAGCGCAGGACGATGTTCCGGTGCAGCGTCTCGCGGCGCAGGTCCAGATAGCGGTGCTTGAGGCGGATGTCCTCGGGGTACTCGGGCTCGCCGAACACCGGCAGCGGCAGCTCGGCCGCTTCGTTCAGCACCTCGACCGCGCTCACGCGAACCTCGACCTCGCCGGTGGGGAGGTTGGGGTTCACCGTCTCGGGCGAGCGCTGGATGACCTCGCCGTCGACGCGGATCACGCTCTCCGCGCGCAGGTGCTCGACGGTGTCGAAGCCGGGCGTGCCGGGGTGCAGGACCAGCTGCGTCAGACCGTAGTGGTCGCGCAGATCGACGAAGATCAGCCCGCCGTGGTCGCGCTTGCGGTGAATCCAGCCGGAGAGGCGCACCTGCGCGCCCGTATCGGAAGCGCGGAGCGCGCCGCAGGTGTGGGTGCGGTAGGCGTGCATCGGGTCTCGAAACGGCTTGATTTACGAAGGCGCGGAAGGGCGCATGACCGCACCAAAGTGTCAACCTCCCTCCCCTTGATGGGAGGGAGAGGCTTAAAGGAACGGCACGCTCAGCAGCAGGCCGCCTTCGGCGTCGGGGGCGCCGTCGCTGAGGCCCGCGACGCCGTAGATGGTCCAGTTCACACGGCCGACCAACGGGGCGCTGTAGCCGGCGAAGAGGGAGTGCGAATCGTCGACGCCGCTCGTACTCGCCTGGTCGTAGTCATAGGAGACGATCACCACGCTGCGGTCGGTCACGGCGTAGCTCGTGCCGATGGAGGCGTTGATGGTGTTGTCGAGGTCCACGCCCTCCGGGTCGCCGCGCATCTTGTAGCCAAGGCTGGCGAACGGGGTCCAGGCGCCAAGGGGATAGGAGGCCTCCGTGCCGACGGAGTAGTCGGTCTCGCCGGTCGAGAGTTCATCGTCTCCGGTCGGCAGCTTCACGCGGCCGTTCAGGTCGACCTCAAGGGCGCCGGTGATGCTGGCCGGCAGGGTGTAGGACGCGCCGAGGGCCAGGTCGCCCCAGCCTTCGCGGGTGACTTTCTCGATGGGCGCGCTGGGATCGACGATGATCGGGCCGCCGCCGTCGCCGCTGATGATGTTGGCGGCGCCCTCGATGCGCTCGTAGGGGATCGAGGCGGTAAGGCGCAGCGGTCCGGTCGTGGCGCGAAGGCCGAGCGGGACCCGCAGGATGTTGGTGTCGATCCCCGTTCCGTAGTCGCCGCTCGAATAGTCGAAGCCCACAAGGCCGGTGAGTTCGAACCCGTCGTCGGCGGCCAGAGCCTGACCGGCCGCGGCTGTCGCGATCACCAGCGCCAGAGCGCCGCCCCAAATCTTCATCGTCTCTTCACCTCGAAAAAGTGGGCGGAGCCTGTTTGAGACTCCGCCCACTGGTCGTCTCTGGGCTTCCTCGCGAGCCGCCCTGGCGTCCTGGAACGGTTAAGCCGCACCTCGATCATCCGAACGCAAACAGCCCGAGCGCCGTAACACTCTAACAGGGAAGCGGTTGCGCGGTCAGCGTCGCGGCAGGGCTCGCGCACATGAAGCGATCTTGGTAAACTGCCGTCGCAATGACACTTTTGAGACGATCTGCTTGGCTCGCCAGCTACGCCTGAAGCTCAAACGACCGGCCTCCCACGCCAGAGCCGACTTCGTGCTCTCGCCGACCAATGAGTCGGCGGTGCGGGCGGTCGACGCCTGGCCCGACTGGCCGGGGCAGGCGCTGGCGCTGGTCGGACCGGAGGGGTCGGGCAAGACCCACCTGGCGCGGGCCTGGGCCGAGACCGTCGGCGCGGTCGTGTTCGAGGCGCGGGCGGAGCTGGCGGCGCTGGAGGGCCGGCCGGTGCTGGTCGAGGACATCGATCGCGGCGCCGACGACGAGGCGCTGTTCCACCTGTTCAACATGGCGGGCCTGAAGGGCGGCGGGCTGCTGCTCACTGCCCGCAAGCCGCCGATGGAGTGGAAAACCGCCCTGCCCGATCTGCGCTCGCGGCTCAACGCCCTGACGGTGGCCGAGCTTGGCGCGCCGGACGACGTGCTGCTGCGCAGGATGCTGGAGAAGTTCTTCCGCGAACGGTCCATCCGGCCGGGCGAGGACGTCTATGAATACCTGCTGCGCCGGATCGAGCGGTCCGTGCCGGCGGCGCGAGAGGTGGTGCGCCGGCTCGATGAGGCGGCCGACGAGCAGCATCGAGCGATCACGCGTATGCTGGCGCGCGAAGTGCTGGACGCCGACGGCACGCTGGAGCTGTTCGAATGAGCGAGACGCTGCGGCGCGAATTGACGCTGGACGAGGCGCTGCTGGGCTCGCCCGAGCGGTTCTTCAACCGCGAACTCTCGTGGCTGGCGTTCAACCGGCGTGTGCTGGAGGAGGCGGAGAACCCGCGCCATCCGCTGCTGGAGCGGCTGCGGTTCCTGTCCATCAGCGCGGCGAACCTGGACGAGTTCTACATGGTGCGCGTGGCGGGCCTGAAGGGACAGGTGCGCGAGGGCGTGCGGGTGGTTAGCCAGGACGGCCTCACCCCCACCGAGCAGCTGGTGAAGATCAACGAGGACGCGGCTGAGCTGATGGCGCACCAGCAGCGCATCTGGCGCGAACTGCGCTCGGAGCTGTCGGGGAACGCGCTTCGGCTGCTCAGCTCGGGCGACGTCAGCGGCGATGATTACGACCGCGCCAGCGACATCTTCCTCAGCAAACTCTTCCCCGTGCTGACGCCGCTGGCCATCGACCCGGCCCACCCGTTTCCCTTCATCCCGAACCTCGCCTTCTCACTGGCGCTGAAACTGCGGCGGCAGTCGGACGGCAAGGCGCTCTACGCCCTCCTCCCCGCCCCCACGCAGGTGAAGCGGTTCTGGGAGCTGACGGCCGGCGAAAACCGCGGCGGCAAGGGTGAGCGGCGATTCCTGGCGCTGGAGAGCTTCCTGGTCCTGTTCCTCGACCACGTGTTCCCCGGCTGCGAGGTCGAGGGGCTGGGCATGTTCCGCCTGATTCGCGACAGCGACGTGGAGATCGAGGAAGAGGCCGAAGACCTGGTGCGCGAGTTCGAGGCGCGGCTGAAGCGCCGGCGGCTGGGTTCGGTGGTGCGGGTGACGGTCGAGGCTTCCATGCCGCTGGACCTGCGCGAGTTCATCATCGAGGGGCTGAAGGCCGCGCCCGAGGACGTGGTGGTGGTCGATGGCAAGCTGGGGCTGGCGCAGCTGTCGGAGCTGATCCCATCCGACCGGGGCGATCTGAAATTCCCCGCCTTCTCCGCCCGCTTCCCCGAGCGCATCCGCGACCACGGCGGCGACTGCTTCGCGGCGATCCGCGAAAAGGACATCCTGGTCCACCACCCGTTCGAGAGCTTCGACGTGGTGGTGCAGTTCCTGCGCCAGGCCGCACTCGATCCCAACGTGCTGGCGATCAAGCAGACCCTCTATCGCACCAGCCAGAACAGCCCGATCGTCGCGGCCCTGATCGAGGCGGCCGAGAACGGCAAGAACGTCACCGCGCTGGTGGAGATCAAGGCCAGGTTCGACGAGGAAGCCAACCTGAAGTGGGCCCGCGACCTGGAGCGGGCCGGCGTGCACGTCGTCTTCGGCTTCGTCGAGTACAAAACCCACGCCAAACTGAGCCTGATCGTGCGGCGCGAGGGCGAGACGCTGCGCACCTACTGCCACTTCGGCACCGGCAACTACCACCCGGTCAACGCCAAGGTTTACACGGACCTGTCGCTGTTCACGACGGATCCGGCGCTCGGGCGCGATAGCGCGCGGCTGTTCAACTACATCACCGGCTACGCCCGGCCCGAGCGGCTGGAGAAGCTGTCGTTTTCGCCGGAGACCATGAAGACCGACCTTCTCGCCTACATCGACGAGGAGGTGAAGAACGCCGGCGCCGGGCTGCCCGCCGCGATCTGGGCCAAGCTCAATTCGCTGGTCGATCCCGAGATCATCGACGCCCTCTACCGCGCCAGTCAGGCGGGGGTGCATATCGACCTGGTGGTGCGCGGCATCTGCTGCCTGAAACCCGGCGTCGCGGGGCTGTCGGAGAACATCCGGGTCAAGTCCATCGTCGGGCGGTTCCTGGAGCACGGGCGGATCGTCTGTTTCGCCGCCGGGCACGAGATGCCGAGTTCGCGGGCGCGGGTGTTCATCTCCTCGGCCGACTGGATGCCGCGCAACCTGGACCGCCGGGTCGAGGCGCTGTGCCCCATCGAAAACCCCACCGTCCACCAGCAGGTGCTTGACCAGATCATGCTGGCGACGCTGCGCGACGAGGCGCAAAGCTGGACGCTGGATGCGCAGGGCCGCTACACGCGCGATCCTCAGTGGGAATCCAAGGCCGCCTTCTCGGCGCACGAGTACTTCATGACCAACCCCAGCCTGTCCGGCCGCGGACAGAACGTTCAAGATCTGCCGCGGGCGCTGGGCGATGTCGTCAGGCCATAGCTACCGCGACGCCGCGGTCATCGACGTCGGCTCCAACTCGGTGCGCCTGGTGCTCTACCGGCTGGAAGGGCGGGCGATCTGGACCACCTACAATGAAAAGGTGCTGGCGGGGCTGGGGCGCGACCTGGGGGCCACCGGCAAGCTGTCGCCGGCCGGCGTCGAGATGGCCATGGCGGCGCTGCGGCGGTTCAAGGCGGTGCTGGACGCGGCCAGGCCATCGGACGTGTTCGCGGTGGCCACGGCGGCCGTGCGCGACGCCACCGACGGGGCGGCTTTCGTGGCGCGGGCGGCCGAGGAGACCGGGCTGAAGCTGCGGGTGCTCTCGGGACCTGAAGAGGCGCGGTACTCCGCGCTGGGCGTCATGGCCGGGGCTCCACAGGGCGGCGGGGTGGTCGGCGATCTTGGCGGCGCGAGCCTGGAGCTGACCCGGCTGAACGAGCGCGGGCCGGGCGACGCCGACACCCTGGCGCTGGGGCCGTTCGCGCTCGGCTATCGGCTGGGTGATGACGCCCGCAAACTGCGCGGCGAGGTCGAAAAGCGCATCGCGGCGGTGGCGGACCGTTTCAAGGCCGAGACCTTCCACGCGGTCGGCGGGGCGTGGCGGAACCTGGCTCTGCTGCACATGGGCATGAGCGGCTATCCGCTGCAGATCGTCCACGAATACGAGATGGCCCGCGGCGAGGTGCTGACCGCCGCGCGGCTGGTTTCGGGCCTGTCGAGCAGTTCGCTGGAGCGGATTCCGGGCGTGTCGAGGAAGCGCCTGGAGACCCTGCCCTATGCCGCCACGGTCCTCGAGGTGCTGATCGGGCAGCTGGGCATCAAGCGAGTGTTCACCTCGGCCTATGGGCTGCGCGAGGGGCTGTTGTACGAGGCCATGCCCGCCAAGGTGCAGCGCGAGGACCCGCTGATCGCCGGGTGCGCGGCGCTGGGCGGGCGGCTGGCCGCCGACGAGGGACTGGGCAAGGCGCTGGAGGGGTGGCTCGCGCCGGTGTTCCGCTCCATGCCGCCGTTGTTTGGAGAGCGGGACGGCGTGCTGATCGCCGCCGCCTGCCGGCTTGCCGACCTCGGCGCCACCCTGCACCCCGACCACCGCGCGACGCTGGTGTTCGAGCAGGTGCTGCGCGCGCCCATCGCCGGGCAGAGCCACGCCGAGCGGGCGTTCCTGGCCGTGGCGGCCTTCTACCGCCACACCGGCCACGCCGACATCCCCGAGCCAGCGACCATCGCGCGCATCCTGCCCGACGCTCAGCGCCGCAGGGCGCGGGCGCTGGGGGCTGCGATCCGGCTGGGATGTGATCTGTCGGGCCGCTCCAGCGCCCTCCTCGCCCGCAGCCGGATCGCGCGGGAGAACGGCAAGCTGGTGCTGTCGGCCAACGAAGGCTGGGCCGACATGCTGCTGGGCGAACAGACAGCGCGGCGGGCGCAGTCGTTGGCGCAGGCCCTGTCCGTAAAGCTCGACATCCGCACCGGCTGACGCTTAAGACTCATCCAAACAACTGTTTGGAGGGCATCGATGGCTCGCGACATGGCTGATGGTTTCACCCAGGACTGCTTTGCCGAGGTGCGCTCTGTCTTCGACGGCAATCTGGCCCGGGGCGACGACCTCGGCGCCTCGTTCTGCGCGACGCTGGAGGGCGAAACCGTCGTCGACCTGTGGGGCGGCCATGCCGACGCCGAGAAGACGCGGGCGTGGGAGCGCGACACCATCGTCAACGTCTATTCCACCACCAAGACGATGACCGCGCTGACCGCGTTGCTCGTCGCCGACCGGGGCGAGCTCGATTTCGACCAGCGCGTCGCCCACTACTGGCCCGAGTTCGCCGCCGCCGGCAAAGACGACGTGAAGGTCAGCCACCTAATGAGCCACTCGGCGGGACTGTCGGGCTGGCGCGAGAAGATCAGCAAGGAAGACCTCTACGACTGGGAGAAGGCGACGAGCCTGTTGGCCGCGCAGGCGCCCTTCTGGGAGCCGGGGACGGCGCCGGGCTACCACGCGGTGACGCAGGGCTACCTGGTCGGCGAGGTCATCCGCCGCATTACGGGCAAGACTGTCGGCACGGTGTTCCGCGAGGAGATCGCCGGGCCGCTGAACGCGGACTTCCACATCGGCCTGCCCGCTTCCGAAGACCACCGCGTCGCCGACCTCATCCCGCCCCCTCTGGCGACGGGCGGCAAACAGACCGAGCTTCAGAAGAACATGACCAGCAACCCGGGCATCGACGTGTTCGAAACGCGCGGGCGCGCCTGGCGGGGAGCGGAAATCCCGGCCGCCGGGGGCACGGGCAACGCCCGCTCGGTGGCGCAGATCCACCGCATCATGGCCAATGGCGGCGTCGCCGACGGCAAGCAGTTCCTGTCGGAAGCAGGCGTTCGCAAGGCGCTGGAGTTCCAGATCGAGGGCGAGGACCTGATCCTTGGCCTCCCCGTGCGCTACGGCATGGGCTTTGGCCTGCCCGGCGGACGCGTCCCCCTTCCCAACCCCAACACCATCTACTGGGGCGGCTATGGCGGCTCGCTGGTCATCATCGACATGGATGCGCGAACCACCTTCGCCTACGCCATGAACAAGATGGCCTCGACCACCCAGGGCGACATGCGCGCCTTCAGCCTGGCGGTGGCCATGTGGCAGGCGCTGGCGGCTTAGGTCGCCTGGGCCGCCCTCGGCGCCCGCCGCACCTCGACCACCCGTACGCGGGCGCCGTCCAGGACCAGCGCCAGTTCGCCGCGCTTGAGCTTCAGCGCGTCGGCGCCGAAGGCTTCGCGGCGCCAGCCTTGGAGGGCCTGGACGTCGGCGTTGTCGTCGTTGGCGATCTTTTCGAGATCCGAAACGGTGGCGATCAGCTTCGAGGCGACGCCGGCGTCTTCCGAACGCGCCTTCAGCAGCACCTTGAGGAGTTCGACGATGGCGCCGGCGGCCTGGTTGGGCGGCGAGCCGTTGCGCTCGATCACGGGCGCGTAGCCCTCGGGGTCCTTCAGCGCCTCGCGGATGGCGGCGAGGAGGTCGGGCCCGAACTTTGAGCCGGAGAAACCTTTGGGCACGCCGCGCAGGCGGTCCATGGCGGCGGCGTCGGTGGGCGCCTGAGCGGCCAACTCGTCGATGGCGTCGTCCTTGAGGATGCGCCCGCGCGGTTGATCGCGCAGCTGGGCGGTGCGCTCGCGCCAGGCGGCGACGGCCTTGAAGACGGCGAGGTACTTGGCGGTGTGCTTGCGCGGACGCAGGCGCTTCCAGGCGCTCTCGGGCTCGACGTCGTAGAGGGCCGGGTCGGTGAGCGCCGCCATCTCCTCCTCAACCCAGGCCAGGCGCTTTTCCGTTTCCAGGCGCGCGCGGAGCATGGGGTAGAGCTTGGCGAGGTGGGTGACATCGCCGATGGCGTAGGTGAGCTGGGTGTCGCTCAGCGGCCGGCGCGCCCAGTCGGTGAAGCGGCTGGATTTGTCGATGTCCACCTTCAGCATCTGGCGCACGAGGGCGTCATAGGCGATCTGCTCGCCGAAGCCGGCCGCCATGCCGGCGATCTGGGTGTCGAACAGCGGCACGGGCATGGCGCCGAGGTTGTTGAAGATCTCCACGTCCTGACGGGCGGCGTGGAAGACCTTCTGCACCTTCTCATCGCGCAGGATGTCGAGCAGCGGCGTCAGGTCGATGTCGTCGGCCAGCGGATCGATGCAGCGCGCGTCCTCTGGCGAGGCCACCTGGATCAGGCACAGCTTGGGCCAATAGGTCGTCTCGCGCATGAACTCGGTGTCCACGGCGATGAACGGCTGGCCTGTCAACGACTTGCAGAACGCCGACAGTTCGGCGGTGGTGGTAATCGGCGTCATCGGCTAGCTATAGCCCCGCGAGCGGGCGAGTCTGCAAGGGGCAAGCGTCGCGGCGCGACCTTTACACCCGCCCTGAAGTATTCGAGCGACAGATGACCGAACGGCCCAACGGCCTCACATATGCGCAGGCAGGCGTCGACATCGACGCCGGCAACGCCCTCGTCGAAGCCATCAAACCGCTGGCCAAAGCCACGCGCCGGCCGGGGGCGGAGGCGGGGCTGGGCGGGTTCGGCGCCCTCTTCGACCTCAAGGCGGCGGGCTATGACGATCCGCTGCTGGTTTCGACCACCGACGGCGTCGGCACCAAGCTGAAGATCGCCATCGAGACCGGGCTGCACGACACGGTCGGCATCGACCTTGTCGCCATGTGCTGCAACGATTTGCTGGCGCAGGGCGCCGAGCCGCTGCTGTTCCTCGACTATTTCGCCACCGGCAAGCTGGACGTGGAGACGGCCACGCGGGTGGTCGCGGGCATCGCCGAGGGCTGCAAGCAGGCCGGCTGCGCGCTGGTCGGCGGCGAGACGGCCGAGATGCCGGGCATGTACGCCGACGGCGAATACGACCTCGCCGGCTTCAACGTCGGCGCGGTGGATCGCGGCGGCGTGCTCCCGAGGCTGGACGATCAGCGGGCGGGCGATGTCCTGATTGGCGTCGGATCGAGCGGGCCGCACTCCAACGGCTATTCGCTGGTGCGCCGGATCGTCGAGCGCTCGGGGCTGGCGTGGGATGCGCCCTGCCCGTTCGCCGACGGGACGCTGGCGCAAGTGCTGATGGCGCCAACGCGGATCTACGTGAAGAGCGTGCTGCCGCTGATCAAGGCCGGGCGCATCAAGGGCGGCGCGCACATCACCGGCGGCGGCCTGATCGAGAACCCACCGCGCGCGATCGCCGAGGGCCTGGTCCCCGCCATTGATTGGAACGCCTGGGACCTGCCGCCGGTGTTCGACTGGCTGCAGAAGACGGGCGGGGTTTCGGATCACGAGATGCGCCGCACCTTCAACTGCGGCGTCGGCTTCATGCTGATCTGCTCGCCCGCTGACGCCGAGCCGGTGCTCGCCGCCCTGCTCAACGCCGGCGAAGACGCCTTCGTCATGGGCCAGCTGGCCGCCGCATGAGCCGGGCCCGGGTCGGCGTCCTGATCTCCGGCCGGGGATCGAACATGGAGGCCCTGATCGAGGCCTCCCGCGACCCTGAGTGTCCCTATGAAGTGGTGCTGGTGCTGTCCGACAACCCGGATGCGGCGGGCTTGGCCCGCGCCCGGGAACTGGGCGTGGAGGCCAAGGCCATCGACCGCCGCCTCTACGGCAAGGACCGCGAGGCGCACGAGAAGATCATCGACGAAGCCCTGCGGCTGGCGGGCGCCCAGTACGTGGCGCTGGCCGGCTATATGCGGATCTTGACGCCGTTCCTGGTGGGGGCGTGGAAAGCCCGGATGGTCAACATCCACCCTTCCCTGCTCCCCAAATACCCGGGCCTCGACACCCACAAACGCGCCCTGGAAGCCGGCGACACCGAAGCCGGCTGCACCGTCCACCTCGTCACCAACGACCTGGACTGCGGCCCCATCCTCGGCCAGGCCCGCGTCCCGGTGCTGCCGGGCGATGATGAGGAGGCGCTGAGGCGGCGGGTGCTGGCGGAGGAGCACCGGCTTTATCCGGCGGCGCTGGCGGCGCTGATTCGCTCGAGCCATTGATTTGCATCAAAGCGGGCGAGCGGGACTCCCCTAAATCCTCCCCGGATGTGGCGAGACTGGCGGCTGTTCGTGCCGAAGACGGTGACGGTCCTGAAACAGGGCTACACCGGCGCCGACTTTCGCCATGACGGGCTGGCGGGCCTGACGGTCGCCATCGTCGCGCTGCCGCTGGCCATGGCGCTTGCCATCGCCTCGGGCGCGCCGCCGCAGGTCGGCTTGATCACGGCGGTCGTGGCCGGCTTCCTGATCTCCGCGCTGGGGGGCAGCCGGTTTCAAATCGGCGGGCCGACGGGGGCGTTTGTCGTCATCGTCTATGGAGTGATCGCCCGGCAGGGTTACGACGGCCTGCTGATGGCGACGCTGATGGCGGGGGCCATCCTGATCGTGGCCGGGCTGGCCCGGATCGGGACGTTGATCAAATACATCCCCGACCCGGTGACCACCGGCTTCACCACCGGCATCGCGACCATCATCCTGGCCAGTCAGCTGAAGGACTTCTTCGGGCTGGCGGCGGCGAGCGTGCCGGCCGACTTCCTGCCGAAGATCGAGACGCTGTGGGCGGCGCGCGAGACGCTGAGCCTGCCGACCCTGGGGCTGGCGGCGGGGTGTCTGGCGGCGATCTGGCTGCTCCGGCGGCACGCGCCGAAGGCGCCGGGCTTCCTGGTCGTGACCATCGCGGCGGCGGCGCTGGTGGTTATCCTGAAGATGCCGGTGGAGACCATAGGGACGCGGTTCGGCGGAGTGCCGTCGACCTTCCCGGCGCCGAACCTGCACTTCTTCTCGCTCGCTAAGGCCCGGGCGGTGCTGCCGGACGCCATGACCATTGCGCTGCTGGCCGGGGTGGAATCGCTGCTATCGGCGGTGGTGGCCGACCAGATGACCGGCCGCCGTCACCGCTCCAATATGGAGCTGGTGGCCCAGGGGGTGGCCAACCTCGCTTCGTCGGTGTTCGGAGGGCTGCCGGCGACCGGCGCCATCGCGCGGACGGCGACCAACATTCGCTCAGGCGCGCGGTCCCCCATCGCGGGGATGGCGCACGCGGCCTTTCTGCTGGTGTTCATGCTGCTGCTGGCGCCGGCGATGCGGTTCGTGCCGCTGGCGGCGCTGGCGGCGATCCTGGTGGTGGTGGCGGTCAATATGGCCGAGATGCACCGCTTCCGCGTGATCCTCGGGACCTCGGCGGGCGACCGGGCGGTGCTGCTGGCGACGTTCGCCCTGACGGTGCTGGTGGACCTGACCGTCGCCATCGAGGTCGGGATGGTGCTGGCGGCGTTTGTCTTCATGCACCGGATGAGCCGGCTGACCACCATCGAGGGCGGGCGGTCGCTGATCGAGGGCGACGAGGACGACTTCGCGCGCAACGAAAGCCGCTATGAGCCCGAGCGCGGCGACACCTCGGTGATCACCTTCCGGGGGCCGCTGTTCTTCGGCAGCGCCTCGACGCTGAAGGACACGCTCGACCAGATCGGCGAGCGCAAGACCGCCTACATTCTGCGGCTGGACGAGGTGCCGATGATCGACCCAACCGGCGCGTTCGCCCTCGGCAGCTTCATCGAGCAGCTGCGGCGTGACGGAGCGTCGGTGACGCTGGCGGGGGCAAGCGCCCACGTCGTCGAGCAGCTGAAGCGCTCGATCGACGCGGACATCCTCGATCAGGTGCAGTTCGCGGGCGTGCTGCCCACGGCCGCCTAGCCGACGATTTCGGAGTCGGTGAAGAACTGGGCGATCTCGATCTTTGCGTTCTCCAGGCTGTCGGAGCCGTGGACGGAGTTCTCGCCGACCGATTCCGCGTAGAGCTTGCGGATGGTGCCGTCGGCGGCGTCCTTCGGGTTCGTGGCGCCCATGACTTCGCGGTAGCGGGCCACGGCGTTGTCGCCTTCGAGCACCTGCACGACCACCGGCTCGGAGGTCATGAAGTCCACCAGTTCGCCGTAGAAAGGGCGCTCCTTGTGGATCTCGTAGAACTTTTCGGCCTGGGCCTTGCTCATGCGGATGCGCTTTTGGGCGACGATGCGGAGACCCGCGTCTTCGATCACCGCGTTGACCTTGCCGGTCAGGTTGCGCCGCGTGGCGTCCGGCTTGATGATCGAGAAGGTGCGTTCAGTCATTTTGGCTAATGCCCACACATAAGTTGTTGTCGAGGAGGTCGCGGCTTATAGCCCTGCGCCTCCCGACCGCAAACCCCCGCCATGCTGCAGATCAACGACCTGACCTTCGACGCCTGGGGACGCCGCTTTTTCGACAAGGCGAGCGTGACGATTCCGGCTGGCGCGAAGGTCGGGGTCGTGGGACGCAATGGGGTCGGCAAGACAACGCTGTTTGGCCTGATCAAGGACCAGCTGTCGAACGGCGGCGACGAAATCCAGATACCCAAGGCCGCCCGCATGGGCTCCGTCGATCAGGAGCATCCGGCGACGCCGGTTTCGCTGATCGACACGGTGCTGGCCGCCGATGTGGAGCGGGCGCGGCTGACGGCCGAGCTGGAGACCGCCGATCCCGAGCACCTGGGCGAGATCTATGCGCGGCTGATCGACATCGACGCCGACCGGGCGCCCAGCCGGGCGGCGGAAATCCTGTCGGGGCTCGGGTTCTCCAACGAAGACCTGACGCGGCCGATGGCGGAGTTCTCGGGCGGCTGGCGGATGCGCGTGGCGCTGGCGGCGGCGCTGTTCGCCGAGCCGGAGCTGCTGCTGCTCGACGAGCCGACCAACTATCTCGACCTGGAGGGCGCCCTGTGGCTTGAGGCGCGGCTGAAGAAGTATCCGCACACCGCCCTGATCATCAGCCACGACCGCGAACTCCTGAACAACTCGGTCGGCTACATCCTGCACCTGAACAACGGCAAGCTCGACCTCTACACCGGCGGCTACGACGACTTCGAGCATGAGCGGGCGCTGAAGGCCCGGCTGGCGGAATCGACGCGCGCCAAGATCCAGGCCAAGCGCGAGCACATGCAGGCCTTCGTCGATCGCTTCCGCGCCAAGGCGTCCAAGGCCCGGCAGGCGCAGTCGCGGCTCAAACAGCTAGCCAAGCTGCCGGTGGTGGAGATGACGCTGGAGGAGCGCGTGGCGCCCTTCACCCTGCCCTCGCCGCAAAAGCCGCTGGCGCCGCCGCTGATCCGGCTTGAGGGCGCGGCGGTAGGCTATGGCGGGCCGCCGATCCTCAAGAAGCTGGACCTGCGGCTCGACCTCGACGACCGAATTGGCCTGCTGGGCGTCAACGGCGCGGGCAAATCGACCTTCGCCAAGATGATCGCCGGCGCGCTTGCGATCGAGGCCGGCAAGATGCACCGCGACCGGCGCATGAAGGTCGGCTGGTTCCACCAGCACCAGATCGAGGCGCTCGACCCCAACGACACGCCGCTGGTCATCATCCAGCGGGCGATGCCCGACGCCAGCGAGGCGCAGCGGCGCTCGAAGCTCGCCCAGTTCGGCTTTCCCTTCCACAAGGTCGACACCAAGGTTGAGGATCTCTCCGGCGGCGAGCGGGCGCGCCTGCTCCTGAACCTGGTGGCGATGGACGCGCCGCACCTGCTCATCCTCGACGAGCCGACCAACCACCTCGACATCGACTCGCGGCGGGCGCTGCTCGACGCACTGAACGAGTACGAGGGGGCGGTGATCCTGATCACCCACGATCGCTCCCTGATGGAGCTGGTCGCCGACCGGCTGTGGCTGGCCGCGGACGGGACGATCAAGTCCTACGACGGCGACATGGACGACTACGCCAGGTTCGTCCTCGACCGCGCCAAGGCGGCGGCGAGAGCGCCGACGCAGGTGCGTGAAGAAGCGCCGCCGCCTCCGCCGCCTGTCGCAAAGCCGATGCCGCCGGGCCCGATGAAGCGCCGCCTCGAAGCGGCCGAAGAGGTGCTGGCTCGCTGCACGCGGACGCTGGAAGACCTCGACCGGCAACTGGCCGATCCGGACCTCTACGCCAACAACCCCGCCAAGGCCGCCGATCTCGGCAAACGCCGCGACGTCGCCCAGACGAAGCTCGACGAGGCCGAAGCGAAGTGGATCGAAGCGGCCGAGGCGTATGAGCTGGCTGTCAAAGCCTATGCCTAGACAACCCTTCTCCCCTCGCGGGAGAAAGTGGCAGCCGAAGGCTGACGGATGAGGGGGCGCACCGCCCTCTCAACAGCCGTTCGAAGCTGAAGCTTCTGAGAACCCCCTCATCCGACCTGCTTCGCAGGCCACCTTCTCCCGCGAGGGGAGAAGGAGCATCACCCGCACTTCACCTCTTTGATGATGCCGGTGGAGCTCTCGTAAAGGATGTTCAGGCGCGAGGGGCTGTAGTCCATCGTCACCGGACAGGTGGTGCAGGTGACGCGGCGGCCGCTGGGGTCGACCGGGATCGGGATCTCGTTGCGGTGCTTGCCGATCAGGTACTGGAGGGCCTTGGCGCCGCAGAAGTCCACCGGCTCGGGGGGCGGCGGCGGAGGCGGCGGGACATAGACCGGCGGGGGCGGCTGATCGAGCACCGTGCCCCGTGGCCCATCAACGGGCGCGCAGGCGGCGAGCGCAAAAGCCAGAAGACTCAGGCCTGCTTTTCCCATCCGCGTTCGGCTCCCTGCTTCCAGTAGGAGATGGTGCGTCCATCCGCCTTAAAGCTCTTCCAATGAACGCGGGCTGACTTGAGCGCCGCATCGTCGCGCCCGTCGAACAGGATGATGCAGCGCTGGTGAGGGGTCAGATCCCCCGGCTCGGCGCCGTCGATCAGGAAGAGGGCCTCGGCGGCGTTGGGGTTCTCAGGTCCGCTGGTCAGCAGCACCGGCTGGCGCTCGGCCATCGGCTCGTCCGCCGTGCCGTGCGGCAGGAAGCTCTCGTCGCGCCAGCTCCACAGATGGGCGTCGAGGTGATCGACGCGCTCCGGCTGGCCGGTGCGCACGAGCGCCTTCCAGCCGCGCTGGAGCGTGCGCTCCAAAAGCTCGGGCAGCACCTGATCGAGCGAGGATCGCTCCAGGTGGTAGAACCAGATTTCGCAGCCACTTTCCGCCATCGAGGGAAGCTTACCCCTCGTACTTGTCCTGCACCATGCGGTTCAGGAGGCGCACGCCGTAGCCGGTGGCGCCGTCGGGGATGGACGAGACCGTGGACGGCTTCTTCCAGGCGACGCCGGCGATGTCGAGGTGGGCCCAGGGCAGGCCGTTGACGAACTTCTGCAGGAAGAGCGCGGCGGTGATCGAGCCGCCGGGGCGCCCGCCGGTGTTCTTCACGTCGGCGATCATGCTCTCGATCTGCTTGTTGTAGGCCTCGGGGATCGGCAGGCGCCACAGAGGCTCGCCCTCGGCCTGGCTGGCGGCCAGCAGGTTGTTCGCCAACTCATCGTTGTTGCTGAAGCAGCCGGCATAGTCGTTGCCGAGCGAGATGATGATGGCGCCGGTCAGCGTCGCCAGGTCGACCATGAACTTCGGCTTGAAGCGGTCCTGGCAGTACCAGAGGGCGTCGGCCAGCACCAGGCGGCCTTCGGCGTCGGTGTTGATAACCTCGATAGTCTGGCCGGACATCGAGGTGACCACATCGCCCGGGCGCTGGGCCGCGCCGTCGGGCATGTTTTCCACCAGGCCCAGGATGCCGACCGCGTTGACCTTCGCCTTGCGGGCGGCGAGCGCATACATCAGGCCAGCGACCGCGCCGGCGCCGCCCATGTCCCACTTCATGTCCTCCATGCCGTCGGCCGGCTTGATGGAGATGCCGCCGGTGTCGAAGCACACGCCCTTGCCGACGAAGGCGATGGGCTGGGCGTTGGGATCGGGCGCGCCCTTCCACTGGACGACGACCAGCTGGCTTTCACGCACGCTGCCGAGGCCGACGCCGAGCAACGAGCCCATGCCGAGCTTCTCCATCTCCTTCTCGCCGAGGATTTCGACGGTGAGGCCAAGGCGCTCCAGCTCCTTCACCCGGCGGGCGAACTCGGCCGGATAGAGGACGTTGGCGGGCTCGGAGACGAGGTCGCGGGTGAAGAGGACGCCATCGATGACGCCCGACAGCGGCTCGAAGGCGGCCTGAGCGGCGGCCACGTCGGCGGCGGCGATGTTCACCGTCTCGACCGAGGGCTTCTTTTCCGGCTTCTCGGTGGTGCGGTACTTGTCGAAGCGGTAAGCGCCGAGCCGCACGCCCACGGCGGCGCGCTCCGGCGCCTGCGGAAAGCGAATCAGCAACTCCTTGGCACCGGAGGCCTGAACAGCGCGGAAGGCGGCGGCGGCGGCGTTTTCGATGCCCTGCGCGTCCAGCGCCTCGGGCTTGCCGGCGCCGATCACCAGCACGCGGCCAGCATCCACGCCCTGTGGCGCCAGCATCTCCAGCGACTGTCCCTTGGCGCCGGTGAAGCGGCCCGCGGCGATGGCGCGGGCGAGCGCGCCGCCCATCGCCTGGTCCAGCGCCTGCGCCTCCGCCGAGAGGACGCCGCGTTCGTGGGCGAGCACGGCGATGGCGGAGCCGACGGAGGGGGCGGCGTCGGCGGGGACGAATTCGATGCGCATCTAGTCACTCCTGAAACGGTTGCGGGCGGCATAGCGGCTTACGGCCGGACGCGAAAGGCGCTGGTTGTGCGCGCGGGGGGGCGGCATGTAGAACTGGCCAGCCCGCGCAGGGGCTCCCCCAAGACCGACGCATGCGCCTGATCGAACGCTACCTGTTCCGCCAGCTCCTGACGCCGACGCTGCTGGCGACGGCGGCGCTGGGCGGCGTGGCGCTGCTGAGCCAGAGTCTGTCGGCGCTCGACATCATCGTCGACCAGCGGGCGAGCGCGATGGTGTTTCTTAAGGTGACGCTGCTGGCGCTGCCCATGCTGGTCAACATGATCCTGCCCATCGCCGTGTTCGTGGCGGCGCTGGTGACGCTCAACCGCCTGCAGACGGACCAGGAGCTGGTGGTCTGCTTCGCCGGCGGCATGTCTCGCTGGAGCATGGCCTCGCCGGCGCTGCGGCTGGCGGTGTGGGCGACGCTGCTGGGCCTGGTCATCAACCTGTGGGTACAGCCCCTCTCCTACCGGACCATGCGCGAGACTCTGTTCGCCGCGCGGACGGACATCGCCGCGACGCTGGTGCGCGAGGGCGAGTTCACCGAGCCGGTGTCGGGCCTGACCATCTATGGTCAGAGCGTCGATCGCGAGGGGCGCATTTCCAACCTCTTCATCCATCAGGAACTGCCGGGCGGTGGAGCGGCGACCTATACGGCGCGCGAGGGACGGATCGGGCGGCGCGACGGCGCGCCGGTGCTGATCATGAGCCAGGGCTCGACGCAGCAGTTCTCCCGGCGCGGGGTGCTGAACTTCCTGACCTTCGAGGAGTACGCCTTCGACCTCGGGCCCTTCCTGAGCGGTGGCGAGAAGGTCCGCTACAAGGCCTCGGACCGCTACCTGCACGAACTGTTCTATCCGGACCTGACGCAGGACGACGAGCGGGAGAACCGGATCAAGTACCTGGCCGAGGCCCACTCGCGGCTGGCCTCGCCGCTCTACAACATCACCTTCATGGCGCTGGCGCTGGGAGCGGTGGTCGGCGCGGGGTTCAGCCGGCTCGGCTATGGGAGGCGGATCGCCATGGTGGCGGGCGTGGCGGCGCTGGTGCGGATCATGGGCTTTGCGGTGCAGGCGGCCTGTGACGACAACGCCCTGCTCAATGTCGGCCAATACCTTGTGCCGATGCTGGGGGCGTGGTGGGGCCTTCGGCAGGTCTTCAGGCGACCGGTGCGACGGCGCCGGCGGCAAACGGCGGAGGCGGCCTTGGCATGAATGCGCTGATCGGCAGCATGGAACGCTATGTCCTTCGCGGCACGTTGGCGGCGGTCGCCGGGGCGCTGGCGGTGATCGGCTCGGTAGTGGTGCTGATCGAGTTCGTGGACATCTCCCGCACCGTGGGCGGACGGGCCGAGGTCGGCTTTGGCGAGGTCATCTGGCTGACCGCGCTGAAGGCGCCGGCGACGCTGCTGATCCTGCTGCCCTTCTGCTTCCTGTTCGGGACGCTGGCGGCGTTCATGACTCTCAACCGGCGAAGCGAACTGATCGCCATGCGGGCGGCGGGCGCTTCGGCCTGGCGCTTCATCCTGCCGGCGGCGACTGCGGCCTTCCTGATCGGGGCGGTCACGGTGGCGGCGCTGAACCCGCTCACCGCCATGCTGACCGCGAGGTTCGAGCAGACGCGCACCGAGCTGCTGGAGGACTATCTTGCCGCCACCCCGCGCGAGACCTGGCTGCGGCAGGGGGACGAGCACAGTCAGGTGGTCATTCGCGCCCAGAACCATGAGCGGGTGCGCGGCAGCATCCGGCTGAAGGGCGTCTCGCTGTTCATCTATTCGGTGGACCCGGACGGGGGCCTGCGCTTCCAGCGGCGGATCGAGGCCGAGCAGGCCGAGTTGATGCCCGGCTATTGGCAGCTGACCGGCGTGCGGGAGGCCGCGCCGGGGGCGGCCTCGGTGCGGTCGGAGAGCCTGACGATCCCCTCGACGCTGGAGGAAGAGGACGCCATCGAGCGCTTCTCCAGCCCCAACGCCATCGCCTTCTGGCGCCTGCCGGCGACCATCCGCTGGACCGAGGAGGCGGGATTTTCGGCGCTGAGCTATCGCCTGCGCCTGCAGCAGCTGCTCGCCACGCCACTACTGTTTGCGGCCATGTCGGTGCTGGCGGCGGCATTTTCGCTGCGGCTGGTGCGATTGGGCGGGCTGGCGCGGCTGGCCGGGACTGGCGTGGCGCTTGGCTTTATCTTCTTCTTTTTCAACCAGTTCTGTAGCGCTCTTGGCAAATCCGAGATGCTGCCGCCGTTCGCCGCGGCCTGGGCGCCGCCGCTGCTGGCGCTGCTGTCCGGTCTGACCTTGCTTTGCTACACCGAGGACGGCTAGGTCCGGGCCCAGGGGCGTCGTAGAGATGAGCGCGAGATGAGCAAGGTCAGCCGGTCCGCCAAGCGCCTTATGCGCGCGCGCCTCCTCGCAGGCGCCGCCGCGCTCGGACTGCTTGCCGCCGCCGCACCTTCATACGCCCAGACCGCCGCCCCGGCGCCCGATGCCGACGGCCTGCGGCCGGGCGCCTTCTATCTGGAGGCCGACGAGGTCATCCAGAACGAGGGCGAGAACGTCGTCACGGCCCGGGGCGATGTGGAGGTCCGCTACCAGGGCCGCACCCTGCGCGCGCAGGAGGTCACCTACGACCGCGCCACCGGGGTCGTCACCGCCAGCGGCAAGACGACGATCATCAACCCCGACGGCAGCGCCCAGTTCGCCGATTCGGTGACGCTGGACGACGAGATGCGGGCCGGCATCGCCACGGGCTTTTCCACCCGCCTGCCGGGCGACGTGAAGATCGCCGCCGCCACGGCCGTGCGCCGCTCCGAGACCGTGAGCGAGCTCAACAAGGCGATCTACACGCCCTGCCCCGTCTGCGTGGACAAGGACGGCGACCAGCACGGGCCCACCTGGTCCATCCGCGCCGACAAGGTGGTGCAGGATAAGGACCGGCAGATCGTCTATTACCGCAACGCCGTCATCACCATGTTCGGCGCGCCGGTCTTCTATGCCCCTGTCTTCTGGCACGCCGACCCCAGCGCCGAGCGCAAGTCGGGCCTGTTGCAGCCCAAGCTGGCGGCCTCCCGCCGGCGGGGCCTTTCCTTCGAGCAGCCCTACCTGTGGGTGATCAGCCCCTATCAGGACGTGATCGTCAGCCCGCAGCTGAACTCCAAGGTGAACCCCTTCCTCAACACCGCCTGGCGCAAGCGCTGGTGGTCGGGGCAGGCGAACGTGCGGGCCGGCGCGACCTATGAGGAGGAGCTCGACTCCAACGGCAGTAAGCTGGGGAACGAGAGCTGGCGCAGCTACATCCTGGCCAACGGCGCTTTCGACATCACCGACAAGTGGCGCTGGGGTTTCGCGGCCGAGCGGACGAGCGATGACCTGCTGTTCGACAAGTACGAGATCTCCGACGTCTATCGCCAGCGCGGCCTGATCGCGACCGACGACCACCGGCTGACCAGCCAGCTCTATGTGACGCGACAGGACCAGAAGTCGTGGTTCTCGATCAACGCCATCAGCGTCCAGGGCCTGCGCCCCTCCGACATCGACCGCACCTTCCCCACCATCGCCCCGCTGATCGAAGCGCGCTGGGAGCCGAACGGGCCGGTGATGGGCGGGCGCCTTCGCCTGCTGGGCAGCGGCGTGGTGCTGACGCGCGAGCAGTCCGACGCCCTGGGCTCGGTGCGGGGCGATCCCGGCATCGACAGCCGCCGCGCCACGGGCGAGGCGGACTGGCGCGCCAACTACACGCTGGCGAGCGGGCTTCGCGTCTCGCCCTTCGCCAACGTGCGAGGCGACGTCTATTCGATCGACGACCTGCCGGGCGGCGACAGTCTCGAGAAGGGCCGCGTGCTGGGCGTGGCGGGCGTCGACCTGCGCTTCCCCCTGTTCCGGCGAGACGGGACGCGGACCATCGTCATCGAGCCGATGGCGCAGCTGGCGATCTCTCCGGAAGCGGACCAGATCGTCATCGGCGAGGACGCTGACGGGCCGATCTACTTCAACGAAGACAGCCTGGCGCTGCAGTTCGACGAGACCAACCTGTTTCGCGCTGACAAATTCCCCGGTTTCGACCTCTACGAGGACGGCCTGCGGCTGAACGCGGGCGTGCGCGGCACGGTGATGCTGGACGACGGCCGAGGCGCCAGCCTGCTGGTCGGCCGCAGCTTCCGCGACGAGCGCGACCCGGTCCTGCCCTCGCGCAGCGGACTGCAGGCCCGCGCCTCCGACTGGATCGTGGCGGCGGAGGCCACGCCGATTCACGGCGTCGATTTCTTCTCCCGCGCGCGGCTGGACGCCGACGACGGCTCGCTGCGGCGGCTGGAGGCCGGGGCGGACGTCAACCTGACGCGGGCGCAGGGCTTCGTGCGCTATCTGCGTGATAACGAGGACTACCTGGGCGACCAGCGCGAGGACATCGACTTCGGCGGCGACGTGTTGCTGGCCGGCAACTGGGGCGTGACCTTCCGGGGCGTGCACGACCTGGAGCGCGACGTGTGGCGGCGCCAGGAGATCGGCGCCCTCTACCGAGACGAATGTCTGGATCTGGCGGTGGTTTGGGTGAGGGAAGAGACATTCAACCGCACCCTTGGGCCCTCGGAGTCCATACAGGTGCGCCTCACCCTCGTCACACTTGGGGATAAAGGCTATAGCCACTGAAACGGGGGCGAACCGGGCGTGAAGCCTGGCGCCGGACTTTAGGGAACGACACCTTCCATGCGGCTTGCGCGTACTCTTGCGGCGGGTTCTTCCGCCCTGGCTCTGATGGCATGCGGCCTTGGCGCCTTTGCGCAGGAAGTGGCGACCGCGCCGCCGCCTCCCGCCGCGCCGCCTCCGGGGACCATCTCCGAGGCCGTCATCGCCATCGTCAATGACGACATCATCTCCAGCTATGACCTGGGCCAGCGGATGCGGCTGATCATGGTCACCGCCGGCGTCCAGCCGACCAAGGAGAACCTGCCCCAGCTGCAGCGCGAGGCCCTGCGCTCGCTGATCGACGAGCGCCTGCAGATGCAGGAAATCCGCCGCGTCGAGAAGGAACAGAAGATCGACATCGTGGCGACCGACGAAGACGTCGACGGCGAGATCGCCGACATCGCCAAGTCCAACAACATGACCGGCCCGCAGCTGGTTCAGGCGCTCGCCTCGCAGGGCGTGGGCCCCGAGACCCTGCGCCAGCAGCTGCGCTCGGAAGTCAGCTGGCAGCGCTGGATCCACGGCCGCTACGGCTCGCGCCTGCGCATCGGCCAGGACCAGATCAAGGCCGTGCGCGAACAGCTGGAGGCGGCCGCCGCCAAGCCGCAGTACCAGGTCGCCGAGATCTTCATCGACTCAGCCCGCGTCGGCGGCATGGAAAACGCCGTACAGGGCGCCAACCAGCTGGTCGAACAGCTTCAGAAGGGCGCCCCCTTCCCCGCGGTCGCCCGCCAGTTTTCGACCTCGGCCACGGCCGCGGCGGGCGGTGACGCCGGCTGGGTCTCCACCGGCGAGATGCCGGCCGAAGTGGACGCGGTGCTGGAGCAGCTGCGCCCCGGTCAGCTGTCGCGGCCGATCCCGGTGAAGGACGGCGTCTATATCGTCTATCTGCGTGACAAGCGTTCAGGCGCGACGGCGACGCTGATCAACCTCAAGCAGGCCGCCATCCCGCTGGGCGCCGACGCCAGCGCCGCCGACGAGGCGGCCGCCCGCGCCAAGCTGGAGGACCTGCGCCCCCGAATCCCCAGCTGCGACACCCTCGAAAGCGCCGCCGCCGGCATCGACGGCGTGATCGCCGGGGACCTGGGCGAGGCCGAACTGCAGGACCTGGCGCCCGCCTTCCGCGAGGCCGCCGAGACCTTGTCCGTCGGCCAGGTGTCCGCGCCGATCCGCACCCCCGCCGGCCTGCACCTCGTCGCCCTGTGCGGCAAGCGCCAGAGCGGCGGTCAGATCCCTTCCGAGGCGCAGATCGAGAACCGGCTGTTCAGCCAACAGCTGTCGATGATCTCCAAGCGCTACCTGCGCGATCTGCGTAACTCGGCGACCATCGAGACGCGGTGACCCCCGCGCCGCTCGCCCTGAGCCTCGGCGATCCGGCCGGCGTCGGACCGGAGATCGTGGCCAAGGCCTGGGCGGCGCTGAAGGACAGCGGCCCTTCCTTTATCGTCATCGGCGATGCGACCCTGGTGGCGGCGGCGGGCCGCAATGCGCCGGTCAAGCGCATCGGGGCGGCCTCCGACGCGCGGACGGTGTTCAGCAAGGCCATTCCAGTCCTCGACCTGCCGCTGTCCTCGCCGGTCGTGGCGGGGCAGCCGTCCGCGTCCCACGCGCCGCACATCATCCGCTGGATCGAGACGGGGGTGGGGCTGGCCCTGTCGCGGCAGGTGTCGGGCCTGGTCACCGCCCCCATCGCCAAGGCGCCGCTCTATGAGGCCGGCTTCAAGTTTCCTGGCCACACCGAGTTCCTGGCCGAGTTGACCGGCGAGGCGGCGCACGAGGGCGTTCGCGGGCCGGTGATGATGCTGACCGCCGGCGACCTGCGCGTGGTGCTGGTCACCATCCACGAGCCGCTGGCCAAGGTATCCGGCCTGCTGAACGTCGAGAAAATCGTCAACACCGCGATCTGCACCGTCCAGGCCCTGCGGCGCGACTTCGGCATCGAGCGGCCGAGGCTGGCTGTGGCGGGGCTGAACCCCCACGCCGGCGAGAGCGGCTCGATCGGGCGCGAGGAGGTCGAGATTATCGCCCCCGCCGTCGAGGCGCTGCGGGCGCAGGGGGTGGAGGTCACGGGCCCCTCGCCCGCCGACACCCTGTTCCACGCCGAGGCGCGGGCCGCTTACGACGCGGTGGTCTGCATGTATCACGACCAGGCGCTGATCCCGGTGAAGATGCTGGACTTCTGGGGCGGCGTGAACGTGACCCTGGGCCTGCCCATCGTGCGCACCTCACCCGACCACGGGACCGGCTTCGACATCGCCGGACGCGGCCACGCGCGGCCCGACAGCCTGATCGCCGCCATTCGCCTGGCCGCCGAGATCGCCGCGCGGCGCGCATGAGGCTGTCTGACCTGCCGCCCCTGCGCGAAAGCCTGGCCGAGCACGGCCTGCTGGCGAAGAAGAGCTTTGGCCAGCACTTCCTCCTCGACCTCAACGTCACGAGGAAGATCGCCCGGCTGGCCGGGCCGCTGGAGGGCGAGACGGTGGTGGAGGTCGGACCCGGACCGGGCGGACTGACCCGGGCGCTGCTGGAGGCCGGCGCGAAGGTGATCGCGGTGGAGAAGGATGCGCGGTTCATCCCCCTGCTGCAGGAACTGGCTGGCGCCGCCGAGGGGCGGCTGACGGTCGTCGAGGCCGACGCGCTGGCTGTGGATGAGGCGGCGCTGACTGGCGGCAAAGGCCACGTGGTCAGCAACCTCCCCTACAACGTGGGCACGCCCCTGCTGCTGAAGTGGCTCACCGGCCCCTGGCAGCCGAAGTCCATGACCCTGATGTTCCAGAAGGAAGTCGCCGACCGCATCGCCGCGCGCCCGGGGAGCGGCGCCTATGGCCGGCTGGCGGTTATCTCGCAGGCGGTGGCGAACGCACAGGTCGTCATGGACCTGCCCGCCCGAGCCTTCACCCCGCCGCCGAAGGTCGCCAGCGCTGTCGTGCGCCTCGATCCCAAGGCGGAGCGCCCCTCGCCCGCCGACCTCGCGGCCTTGGAGAAGATCACCGCCGCCGCCTTCGGGCAGCGGAGGAAGATGCTGCGGTCGAGCTTGAAAGTGCTCGGCGGCGAAGAGTTGTGCCAGGCGGCGGGCATCGACCCCAACGCCCGCGCCGAGACCGTGTCGGTCACCGGCTTCCTCCATCTCGCCCAAACCCACCTACAATCGTCATCCTAGGCCTTGTGCCTAGGACCCAGAAACGCCGACGCGGCAGGGCCGTGCAGTGCGTTGGCCACTTCCCATCTCGATCCAACAGCCGCCTCGATTATGGGTCCTCGGGACAAGCCCGCGGATGACGGCGTGGGGACGACGGCAAGCGTACGCAGCCGCTACAGCGGGATGTTGTCGTGCTTTTTCCAGGGGTTGGAGAGCTGCTTGTTCTTCAGTGAGCGCAGCGCCTTCACGACGCGGCGCCGGGTGCCGTGGGGCATGATGACGTCGTCGATGTAGCCGCGTTGGGCGGCGACGAAGGGGTTGGCGAAGCGGTCTTTGTATTCCGCCTCCCTCGCCGCCAGCGCTTCGGGATCGCCGGCTTCGGCGCGGAAAATGATCTCGACCGCCCCCTTGGCGCCCATGACGGCGATCTCGGCGGTCGGCCAGGCGTAGTTGATGTCGCCGCGCAGATGCTTGGAGCTCATGACGTCGTAGGCGCCGCCATAGGCCTTGCGCGTGATCACCGTCACCTTGGGCACCGTCGCCTCGGTGTAGGCGAACAGCAGCTTGGCGCCGTGTTTGATCAGGCCGCCGTACTCCTGCTTGGTGCCCGGCATGAAGCCCGGCACGTCGACGAAGGTGACGATCGGGATGTTGAAGGCGTCGCAGAAGCGAACGAACCGGGCGGCCTTGCGCGAGCTGTCGATGTCCAAAACCCCCGCCAGCACCTGCGGCTGGTTGGCGACGATGCCGACCGGCATGCCCTCCATCCGCGCGAAACCGCAGATGATGTTCTTGGCCCACTCGCTTGATATTTCAAAGAAATCAGCTTCATCCACGACCTTGAGGATCAGTTCCTTCATGTCGTAGGGCTTGTTCGGGTTGGCCGGCACCAGGGTGTCGAGCGACGGCTCGTCGCGCAGCGGCTCATCGAAGCTTTCGCGCACCGGCGGCTTTTCGCGGTTCGAGCCGGGCAGGAAGTCGATCAGGCGGCGGACCTGGGTCATGGCCTCCAGGTCGTTGTCGAACGCCCCCTCGGCGACGCCCGACTTGGCCGCGTGCACCCGCGCCCCGCCGAGGTCCTCGTGGCTGACCTCCTCGTTGGTGACGGTCTTCACCACATCCGGGCCCGTCACGTACATGTAGCTCGTGTCCTTCACCATGAAGATGAAGTCGGTCATGGCCGGCGAATAGACGTCCCCCCCGGCGCAGGGCCCCATGATGACGCTGATCTGCGGGATGACGCCCGACGACAGTACGTTCTCGACGAAGATGTCGGCATAGCCGGCGAGGCTGTCGACGCCCTCCTGGATGCGGGCGCCGCCGGCGTCGAACAGGCCGATGACCGGCGCCCCGACCTTGGCCGCCAGGCGCTGGACCTTCACGATCTTCTGCGCGTGGGACATCGACAGCGAACCGCCGAAGACCGTGAAATCCTTGGAGAAAACATAGACGACACGGCCGTTGATCGTGCCCCAGCCGGTGACGACGCCGTCGCCCGGCATCTTCTGCTGGTCCATGCCGAAGTCGTTGCAGCGGTGTTCGACGAACATGTCGAACTCTTCGAAGGAGCCTTCGTCGAGCAGCAGGTCGATGCGCTCGCGGGCGGTCAGCTTGCCCTTGGCGTGCTGGTTGGCGATCCGGCGCTCACCGCCGCCCTGCCGCGCGGCCTCGCGGCGCTTCTCAAGCTCTTCCAGGATGTTGTGCACGCTGTGGTCCCCACTCCGAAATGCTGGCGCAGGGGTTAAATGCGCGGCGCGCCTATGACAAGCACCGTTACCGCAGCGCAGCGAACCAGCGGTCCAGCATGGCGGCCTCCTGCGCCAGCCGCTGGGTGCGGTCGGCGGCCTCGGCGTCGATGCCCCAGCGCTCCTCCTGGAAGGTTTCGTCGAGGCGCGAGAGGTGAAAGGCCTCATCCCCGCCGACGCGCCCGCGCTGGAGCGCAAAGCCCAGCACGGCCGACCCGAACAGCGCCGTGGCGTGCGCCAGGGCGGCCAGCGAGAAGTCGTTCAGCGCTTCGGCCAACTCTCCCGCCCGGGCGATAGAGTGCGGCGGCTGGGGCCGATGGATGATGCCCTCGACAGGGTGGAGCTCGACGCCCAGCTCCTCGCGCGCCCAGGCCAGCAGCGGGCCCCAGGCGTGGGCCTGCCGCTCCACCAGCGCCGCGGGCTCCTCGGCGACGTAGCAGAGAGCGTCGGAGGCGGCATAGCGCGCCACCTCGGCGGCGACCTCCTCGTGAGCGATGGCGACCCGGTCCAGCGCCGTCCAGGCAAGCCGGGTGGCGGGCATCTGGGCCATCACGATGTGCTCGCCCTGCGCGGCCCACTCCTCAGCCACCAGCTGCGCCAGCGGCTCCGTCGGCAGCACCAGCGGCCTGGCGCCCGGGCTGCGGGGCGTGCGGCCGTCGAGCTGGACGGCGCCGTCGGCAACGGTGACGTCCTTGTAGAACCGCCGGGGCAGCGCCAGCGGCTCCTTGTAGCCTTTTTGGGTCACCGCCTGCCCCTGCGCGCGAAGGGTTCGGGGTCGGCTTCGTGCTCGTCGAAGCCGAAACGCTCGAAACCGGCCTTCATCTCGGGGCTGAGAGGCGCTTCCACGGAGATCAGACCGGCGGAAGGATGCGGCAGGGTCACGCGGCGAGCATGGAGCTGGAGCTTGAGGCCGCCGGACAGCTCGGCGCTCTTGTCGTCGCCGTATTTGGGATCGCCCAGGATCGGGTGGCCGATGGCTTTCATATGGGCGCGCAGCTGGTGGGTGCGGCCGGTGTGCGGGCGCAGCGCGAGCCAGGTGGCGCGTTGGGCGGCGCGACTGATGGTGACGTACTCGGTTTCGGCCGGATCGGCGCGGGGGTCCTTGGGATCGGCGGGCAGGACCAGTTCGCGGTCGCCGACGCCCTTCTTGGCCAGCGGCAATTCGATGATCCCCTCGTGCGGCTTGGGCGCGCCGGCGACGATGGCCCAGTAGGTCTTCTGCGCCCGCCGGCGGGCGAAGGCGCCGGAGAGCTTGGCCGCCGCGCCGGGTGTCTTGCCGAGCAGCAGGACGCCGGAGGTGTCGCGGTCGAGGCGGTGGACGAGGCGCGGGCGCTCCAGCCCCTCGCCCCAGGCCGAGAGCAGCCGGTCGATATGGTGCGTCGTCTTGGTGCCGCCCTGCACCGCCAGCCCGGCCGGCTTGTTCAGGGCCAGCACCTCCTCATCCTCGTAGAGGACCAGCGATTTGGCGAAGGCGGCGTCACGGTCGGATATGGTCTTGCGCTCGCCGGGGTCGGGGGCGTCGGGCAGCGGCGGCACGCGAATCTGCGAGCCTGCTGTCAGGCGCGTGTCGGCCTTCGCGCGGGCGCCATCCACGCGGATCTGGCCGGAGCGGGCGAGCTTGTTGATCTGGATGTGCGACAGGTGCGGCCAGCGCCGCTTGAACCAGCGGTCCAGGCGAACGCCGTCCTCGCCCGAGTCGACATAGAGCGTGCGAACCTCGCGGCTCATGCGAACACGCGGCGAGCCAGCAGGAGGCCGACGAACAGGGCGGCGATGCTGAGCGCCACCGACAGCGCCGCATAGCCGAACGCCTGGCTGTAGGCCCGCCGCTCGATCATCAGCGCCGTCTCGAGGCTGAAGGCCGAAAAGGTGGTGAAGCCGCCGAGCAGGCCGACGCCAAGCAGCAGCCTCCAGCGCTCCTGGTCCGCCCCGCCCCGGTGCGCCAGCCAACCGGCCAGCACGCCCATCAACAAACCGCCGATGACGTTGGCCGCGAAGGTGCCGTACGGCCAGCCGGAGCCGAGGCGCTGCATCGCCTGCACGCCGAGCAGGTAGCGCAGGACCGCGCCGGTTCCGCCGCCAAGGGCCACGAACATAAGGTTGCTCATGGCCCCCTTATGCGACGGCGAAGGGGCTGTTCGCTAGTAGCGGGCGACCGGGTTGTTGGGCGCCAGCGACTGGGCGACCTGGCGCGCGTCGTAGGCGTCAGGGTTGGCGGGCTTGGCGCCGCGGCCCAGGATGATCTCGATCGTTCGCGTGTAGGCCGCGCCCGAGCCGCCGCCGAGGGGGAAGCTGGTGCCGACTCCCACGCCGATGCCGCTGGCGCGGCCCCACCGGCCGCCGTAGCTACTGGTCCCGCCGCCGATGGACAGGCGCGGACCGCTGGAGCCGGAGGCCGTCTGCTCGCCGGTGCGGTCGACAACCTGGAACCAGTCGTAGCCGTCGCGCAGGGTGATCTCGGCCGCGCGCAGGAAGGCGTAGTCCGTCACCAGGCGCTCGGAAGCGCCCGGGCCGCCCTGGAAGGTGACGCGGTAGCGGTTGTTCTCGATCTTGTATTCGGAGAAGCCCACGCGCGCGGCGACGCCGGTCGCGGCGGGATTCACGGGCGCATAGACGGTGGCAGTGGAAACGCAGGCGCCCAGCGCCAGCGCGGCGCAGGCGGCGATCAGGGGACGGGTCATGGTGCTTCAGGTCCTTTCGACCGGATTTGTCGCCAGATTAAGAGCCGTCCCAGCTCTAGGTTCCCATAAGTTCCAGTGACTTGGCTAGCGTTTGGAAGTCCGCCGGGGGCGGCGCTTCGACACGGAAGGTCCCGCCGGCCGGGTGCGGGAAGGTCAGGGAGGCGGCGTGCAGCATCAGGCGCGGCACGGGCCGGCCGCTGAGCGTGAGGGCGCCGCCGTAGCGCGCGTCTCCGGCGATGGGGCGGCCGATGGAGGCCAGGTGGACGCGCAGCTGGTGCATGCGGCCGGTCTCGGGGCCGCATTCGACGAGGGCCGCCTCGGGGGTAGCGGCGAGGGTGCGGTAGCGGGTCTGGGCCGTCTCGGCGTCCGGATGATCGGACGGGCAGACGCGCATGTAGGCCTCCCGGCCCTGCATGTCGCGACGCAGGGGCTTGTCGATGACGCCGCCCTTCGGGTCGGGCGCGCCGGGCGCGACGATGGCAAGGTAGGTCTTGCGAAAACGCTTGGCCATCAAGGCCTTGCCGAGAAAACCTGCGGCGGGTTTGGTGCGGGCGGTGAGGATGACGCCGGAGGTGTCGCGGTCCAGCCGGTGCACCAGCCGGGGCCGGTTTCCGCCGGAGGTGGCGAAGGCCCAGAGGAGGTCGTCGAGGGTGTGCGCCTTGATCCGCCCGCCCTGGCTGGAGAGCCCCGCCGGCTTGTTCAGGGCGATGACGTGCTCGTCCTGGTGGATGACGAGGGCGCGCACGAAGGCGACCTCTTCCTCCGACAGGTGGACGGGCGGATTGCGCACTAGCTCTTCTTCGCCCGGATGGCGGCCCAGCGGTCGAGGCGGTCTTTCAGCTTGGCTTCGTGGCCCTCGCCTTTCGGGGCATAGAACACTCGCCGCTCCATCTCATCGGGGAAGTAGTTCTGGCCGGAGAAGCCTTCCTCGGTGTCGTGGTCGTAGGCGTAGCCCTTGCCGTAGCCGAGGCCCTTCATGAGCTTGGTCGGCGCATTGAGGATGTGTTTGGGCGGCATCAGCGAGCCGGTTTCGCGAGCGGCGGCCCTCGCGGCCTTGTAGGCGCTATAAACGGCGTTGGACTTGGGCGCGGTGGCCAGGTGCACAACCAGCTGGGCCAGCGCCAGCTCACCCTCGGGCGATCCAAGGAAGTCGTAGGTGTCCTTGGCGGCGTTGGCGAGGACCAGCGACATGGGGTCGGCCTCGCCGATGTCCTCGGCGGCCGCGCGGATCAGGCGGCGGGCGATGAACAGCGGGTTCTCCCCGCCCTCCAGCATGCGCGCGAGCCAATACAGCGCCGCGTCCGGGTCGGAGCCGCGGATCGACTTATGGAGGGCGGAGATGATGTTGTAGTGCTCCTCCCGGTCCTTGTCGTAGGCGGGGGAGCGCTTTTGCAGAACCTGGCCCAGTTCTGCGGGGCTGAGCGGTTTATCACTGCCGATGTTGAACAGCGTCTCGGCGAGGGTAAGCAGGTAGCGGCCGTCGCCGTCGGCCATGGCGATCATCGCGTCGCGGGCCTCCGGCGTCAGGGGCAGCGGCCTGCCTTCAGCCTCCTCGGCCTTGGCGAGCAGGCTCTCCAGCGCGGCCTCGTCCAGCCTGCGCAGGACAAACACCTGACAGCGCGACAGCAGCGCGCCGTTCAGCTCGAACGAGGGATTTTCGGTCGTCGCGCCCACGAGGGTGACGATCCCCTCCTCCACGAATGGCAAAAAGCCGTCCTGCTGGGCGCGGTTGAAGCGGTGAATCTCATCGACGAACAGCAGGGTCGACTGGCCGGCCGCGCGGCGGACGCGGGCCTGCTCGAAAGCCTTCTTCAGGTCGGCGACGCCGCTGAAGACGGCGCTGAGCCGTTGGAATTCGTAGGCAGCGGCCCTGGCCAGCAGCCGGGCGATGGTGGTCTTGCCGGTGCCCGGCGGCCCCCACAGGATCATGGAGGAGAGCCGCCGGGCCTCGGCCATCCGTCTGACCGGGCCCTCGGGGCCGAGCAGGTGATCCTGCCCGACGACCTCATCGAGGGTCCGGGGCCGCAGGCGCTCGGCGAGCGGCGCGGGGGCGCCGGTCGAAAGGCCCGCGGCTTCGAAGAGGTCGCTCATGGGAGGCTATGTACGCCGCCCATGAGCGCTCACCTAGTGGCTAGCCGCGTTCGCCGGCCGTGCCGCGCCAGTTGGCCTGCAGGCTCTGAGCCGCGTTCAGGTGACCCTGGATGTGCGGGACAAGGCCGGCCGAGACGTTGGCGATCGGCGCGCCGGCGTTGGCGGCGCAGGCCTGATGCAGCGCCAGGGCTTGCTGGTGGGCCTGGACCTGGTCGGCCAGGTACATGGCGTCAAAGCCGGTGCCGGCCGTGCGCAGGGCGTCCAGCCGGGCCGTAAGGTCCGGCGTCAGCTGGGCCGGGGGCGGGTTCATGCCGATCGACTGCATCGCCGCGGCCATCTGGGCCGTGGAGGCGGTGTGGTCGTTGATCATCTGCTGGGCGAACGCCCGCACGTTGGGGTTGGTCGACATGGACAGCGCCAGGCGCGCGGCCTCGATCTCGTACATGTCCATGGCGCCGCCGCGGATCACGCAATCCATGCCCGCCTGGGTGATGGCGGGAGCGGTCACCACCGGCGGATTCATCACGACCGGGGGCGGCGGCGGGGTCGGCGCGCAGGCGGTCAGAAGGGCCGCGACAGCAGCGGTGGAGAGAAGGATCCGGGTCATCAGGGGGGCTTTCCTGTCAAGGTTGATGGCGCCCGCGTAACCCACGAGCGCCCAACCTTGTTCCCCGCTTTGGCCTAGGTTCGGAATTCGCCCGTTATCCGGCGTCCGTCCCGCTCGATCACCACGCGCCAGGCGCGGCTGTTGGAGCCAAGCGCGGCGGTCAGGTCCTTCACCGTTCGAATTTCGCGCCCGTTCACCTCGCGCACGAAATCGCCCGGCCTGAAACCCGCGCCCTTGGCGAAGCCCTGCCCCACCCGCGCGATGACCACGCCGGCCCCGGCGAAGGGATCAAGGCCCAGCTCATCGGCCGCGGCGGGCGAGAGGTTGACCACGGTCGCGCCGTTGAAGGGGTTGGAGCCGCTGATCGTCTGCTCGTCGGAGGCGGGCGTGCGCGGCGGGGCCTCGGCGCGGATGTTCAGGCTTACCTCATGACCGTTGCGCAGCACCGTGACCGGCACGCTGGCGCCGACCTGCTTGGAGCCGAACTGATAGGTCAGGGCGCCGACGTCGTTCACCTCGACACCGCCGACGGAGAGGACCACGTCACCGTCCTTCAGCCCCGCGCGCGCGGCGGCGCCGCCCGGCCACACGTCGGCGACCAGCACCCCGCGCGGCAGGCTCATGCCAAGGCTGCGGGCGATTTCGCCGGAGACGTCCTGGGTGCGGGCGCCGAACCACGGCCGCACCACGGCGTGGCTGCCGCCGAGCGCGGCGGCCAGCACCTGCTTGACGGTGGTGGCGGGAATGGCGAACCCGACTCCGGAGGACGTGCCCGAGCGTGACAGGATGGCCGTGTTCACGCCGACCAGGTCGCCGTCCATGTCCACCAGCGGCCCGCCCGAGTTGCCGGGGTTAATCGCCGCGTCCGTCTGGATGTAGGAGCCGTAGTCGGCTAGGCCCGTGTTGGAGCGGGCGAGCGCAGAGACGATGCCGTTGGTCACCGTCTGGCCGACGCCGAACGGATCTCCGATAGCGAGGACCAGGTCGCCCACCTCCAGCGGCTCCTGGTCATCGATGGCGAGGACCGGCAGGCGCTCGCCCTTGGGCTCGATCTTCAGGACGGCGAGGTCGGCGCGGGGGTCGTCCAGGAGCAGGGTCGCGGGCCACTCGCGGCGGTCGGCGGTGACCACCATGATCTCCTGCGCGCCCTCGACCACGTGGTGGTTGGTGATGACCAGGCCATCTGCCCGGACGATGGAGCCTGAGCCCAGCGACTGTTCCACCCGCTCACGGGGCACCGAGCCGCCGTAGAAGAACTCCCAGAACGGATCGACGCGCTGGCGCACGACGCGGCGGGAATAGACGTTCACCACTGCCGGGGCGGCCCGCTTCACCACCGGGGCGAAGGAGGTCTTCATCGCCTCGGCGCTGATCGGCGGGGCCTTGTTCGGCGGCTCGAGCCCGGCGACCTGGGCGCTGCCCTTCTGGGGCGAGCAGGCGACGGCGAGGATGGCGAAGGCGGGGATCAGCGCGCGATAGGCTTTCATCATGGCGAACGCTCTTTGTCTGACGCGAGGAGGAGCCCTAGTCAGCGAAGTTTTCGGGCGCAATCAAGGCGTCAGGCGGGCTGGGGCTCGGCGGCCGGTCTCGCGTGGGCAAAGCGCAGCGCAAGGACAAAGCCAAGCCCCATCAGACCGGCCGAGACGAGGATGGCCAGGCCCGGCATGTGCCGGGTCGCCTCGTTCCGTAGGGACCAGGCGAAGATGACGGTGTAGAGGCCGGGACCGATCAGCCCGGTCAGCCCGGCGATGGAGGCGTTGGCGCCCTGCAACTGCCCCTGCTCGTGCGCGGCGACGCGCTGGGTCATCAGTCCCTGAATGGAGGCCTGCACGAGGCCCATGAAGGCGAAGACGGGCATGCCCAGCCAGTAGATTTGTTCGGTGGGCGCCAGCGCGTAGATGGTGAAGCCCGTTGCGCCGCAGGCCATGCCGAGCAGCAGCGCGCCGCGCTCGCCGATCCGCTTGACGATGGGGCCGACCAGCCCGGCCTGGACGATGATGCCGAGGATGCCGGTGATCATCAGCATCAGCCCGACCTCATGCATGCTCCAGTGGTAGCGATAGCCGGTGTAGAGCACGAAGATGGCCGGCAGGACGTAGTGGGCGAGGTGATAGAGGAACCACAGGCTCGCCAGGCCCAGTAGCTCGGTGTGGTTCCGGAGCAGCCTGAGCGAGCCCAGCGGATTGGCCTTGGCCCAGTTGAAGCACGGCTCGCGTTTTTCGGGCGGCAGGGACTCCGGGAGGATGAAGAAGCCGTAGAGCCAGTTGGTGAGGGCCAGACCGGCCGCCACGAAGAACGGCAGGCGGATGTCGATCTCCCCAAGCGTGCCGCCCAGCGCCGGGCCGACGACAAACCCGACGCTCCAGGCCGCGCCGATCAGGCCAAAGCTGCGCGCGCGGCGCTCCGGCGGGGTGACGTCGGCGATGTAGGCGCTGGCGGTGGCGAAGCTGGCGGCCGTGATCCCGTGGATGATCCGACCGAGGAACAGCCACGCCAACGTCGGCGCAAAGGCCATGAACAGATAGTCCGTGCCGAGTCCGAAGATGGAGATCAGGATCACGCGCCGGCGACCGTAGCGGTCCGAGATCAGGCCCAGGATCGGCGAGAAGATGAACTGCATCAGCGCCCAGGCCGATCCGAACAGCCCGACCCACAGGGCGGCCGAGGCTGTCGACCCGCCGACCATCTCTTTCACCAGGTTCGGCAGCACGGGAATGATGATGCCGAGCGACAGCACGTCCATCAGCGCGGTGGCGAAGATGAAGCCGAGCGCGGCGCGCCGCCGGCCCTGGCTGCCCGCCTCGCTCACGCCCAGCCAGTGATCTTGAAGCCCGTGGCGGCCTCCGCCTCCTCGCGCGTGACCGTCTTAACGGTCTGGGCGACGACCCACATGTGGCCTTCCGGGTCCTTGCAGCGGTAGGTGCGGTCGCCGAAGAACTGGTCCTGCGGCTCCTGGGTGATGGTCATGCCGGCGGCGCGGGCCTGTTCACAGTGGGCGTCGATGTCGCCGGCGATGTGGATGTGGATGAACTGGGTGTTCTTGCCGCCCACGGAGGCGGGGCTGGCCACATCTGCCATCCATTCCCCGCCGACCATGATGGTCGCCCCGTCGAGCGCCATCTGCGAGTGGGCGAGATTGCCGTCGGGGGTTTCGATCAGGGTGACCAGCTCGAACCCGAACGCGGCCTTCAGGAGCTCGATCGCCCCGCGCGGGTCGCGGTAGAAGATGGCCGAAGCGATCGTCGGTCGTCCGTTGGCCATCGCAGCCTCCGTTGATGTGGGGCGATATTCAACCAAGAAGCCGAATAGGAAAAGGGCGGCCAGATCGCTCCGGCCGCCCTTGGAATTCCGATGCCCTGGAGGCCTATTCGTCGTCGGCGCTCATGGCGACCTGGACGGGGCCGGAGTCCTTGCCCTTTTCGTTCACGTCGCGGTCGACGAACTCGATGACGGCGAGCGGGGCGTTGTCGCCGTAGCGGTAGCCGGCCTTGAGGATGCGCAGGTAGCCGCCGTTGCGGGCGGCGTAGCGCGGGCCGAGCGTGGCGAAGAGCTTGCCGACCTGTTCGATGTCGCGGACCTGGCTGATGGCCTGGCGGCGGGCGTGCAGGTCGCCGCGCTTGGCGAGCGTCACCAGCTTTTCGACGACCGGGCGCAGTTCCTTGGCCTTGGGCAAGGTGGTGACGATCTGCTCATGCTTGATGAGCGAGGCGGCCATGTTGGCGAACATGGCGGTGCGGTGGCTGGTCGTACGACCCAGTTTGCGGTGGGCTTTCCCGTGACGCATTTCTCTATCTCCTGGGCCGCTAAGCCCTGATCTTCACCAACTCCCGGCCTCTTTCCCGCCCGGGTCCTCGTGAAGCGCTGGGGCCCTCCGCCGCTGTTGCGGTTTCGCCGGGCCCGAACCGAAGTTCAGAAAAGCGCTGTAAGCCTTTGATCTAGATCTGGTCTTCGAACTTCTTGGCCAGGTCTTCGATGTTTTCCGGCGGCCAGTTGGGCACGTCCATGCCCAGGTGCAGACCCATGCCGGCGAGCACTTCCTTGATCTCGTTCAGCGACTTGCGGCCGAAGTTCGGGGTGCGGAGCATTTCCGCCTCGGTCTTCTGGATCAGGTCGCCGATGTAGACGATGTTGTCGTTCTTCAGGCAGTTGGCCGAACGGACCGACAGCTCCAACTCGTCGACCTTCTTCAGCAGGGCCGGGTTGAACGGCAGCTCCGGCTTGGCCTCGCTGTCGGACTTGGCCTTCGGCTCTTCGAAAGTGATGAAGATCTGCAGCTGGTCCTGGAGGATGCGGGCGGCGTAGGCCACCGCGTCCACCGGCGACACCGCGCCGTTGGTTTCGACCTCCATGACCAGTTTGTCGAAGTCGAGCGACTGGCCCTGGCGCGTCGGCTCGACGCGGTAGGCGACGCGCTTGACCGGCGAGTAGAGGGCGTCGACGGCGATCAGGCCGATCGGGGCGTCTTCGGGACGGTTGCGCTCGGCCGGGACGTAGCCCTTGCCGGTCTGGACCGTGAACTCCATGCGCACCGAAGCGCCGTCGTCCAGGGTGCAGAGCACGTGGTCCCCGTTCAGGATTTCGATGTCCGAGCCGGCGTCGATCTGGCTGGCGGTCACCACGCCTGGGCCGGTGGCCCGCAGCGTCATGCGCTTGGGCCCTTCGGAGTGCATGCGCACGGCCAGCTGCTTGATGTTGAGGACGATGTCGACAACGTCCTCACGCACCCCTTCCAGCGAGGAGAACTCGTGCACCACACCGTCAATCTGGACGGCGGTGACAGCGGCTCCTTGCAGGGAGGAGAGCAGAACGCGCCGCAGCGCGTTGCCGAGCGTCACGCCAAAACCGCGCTCGAGAGGTTCGGCGACGATGCGAGCCTTGCGGCTGGCGTCGGCGCCGGTCTCGATCTGCGGCTTCTCCGGGCGGACGAGCTCGTTCCAGTTTCTTTCGATCACGGGGCGGTCCCTCAAACGCGGCTCGCCGGCCCAGATTGCTCCAGCCGGCGAAGGGAAGTTCGAATTGTCTTACTCAGACGCGCCGGCGCTTGGGCGGCCGGCAACCATTATGCGGAATAGGCGTAACATCGCGGATGGTCGTGATCGTCATGCCGACGGACTGAAGGGCCCGCAGCGCCGATTCACGGCCCGAACCCGGACCCGACACGTTCACTTCCAAAGTCTTCACGCCGTGCTCGGCAGCCTTGCGGCCCGCGTCCTCGGCGGCCATCTGGGCGGCGTAAGGGGTCGACTTGCGCGAACCCTTGAAGCCCATCATGCCGGCGCTGGACCAGGAGATCGCGTTGCCCTGGGCGTCGGTGATGGTGATCATGGTGTTGTTGAACGAGGCGTTCACGTGCGCCACGCCCGAGGTGATGTTCTTGCGTTCGCGTTTTTTGACGCGAGCCGGTTCCTTGGCCATGAGGCGGCTCTCTTACTTCTTCTTGCCGGCGATCGGCTTGGCGGGGCCCTTGCGGGTGCGGGCGTTGGTGTGGGTGCGCTGACCGCGGACCGGCAGGCCCTTGCGGTGACGCAGGCCGCGGTAGCAGGCCAGGTCCATCAGGCGCTTGATGTTGACCGCGGTTTCCCGGCGCAGGTCGCCCTCGACGGTGAAGTCCTTGTCGATCGCTTCGCGGATCTGCAGGACCTCGGCGTCGGTCAGCTCGTTCACCCGGCGCGCATCTTCGATACCGACCTTCTGGACGATGTCGCGGGCGCTCCTGGGGCCGATGCCGTGAATGTACTGAAGCGCGATGACGACGCGCTTGTTGGTCGGAATGTTGACGCCTGCGATACGGGCCACGTCTTAATCTCTCCTAGCACGCGCAGAAACGCGACACGCGCCCCGGCTCGAGCCTCAACAGGAGCCGGTGCGGGGTCGCGCCTTTCGCGGAAGCGCCGGTTATAGGGGGAAATGCCGTTCCGTCAATGCGTAAGACGCGGCAAATCGCCCTATTCGACCAGTCGGTCGAGGGCGCGGTCAATGGCGGCGGCGACGTCCTCGACCGAGGCCATGCCGTCCACCTCCTCCAGCTTACCCTGCTCGGCGTAATACGGAAGCAGGGGCGCGGTCTGGCGGTTATAGGCGCCAAGCCGCACGCGGAAGGATTCGGGATTGTCGTCAGCGCGGCCCTCCTCGGCGAACCGCTTGGCGATCCGCTGGACGAGAGCCTCTTCATCGACCCGCAGACGCAGGACGACGTCGATCTTGCGGCCGCGGCCGGCCAGCATGGCGTCGAGCGCCTCGGCCTGGGCCACGGTGCGCGGGAAGCCATCGAAGATGGCCCCGCCGGCGGCCTCGCATTCAGGCAAGCGCGATTCGATCAGCTCGATGACGATGTCGTCGGAGACGAGTTCGCCGCGCTCCATGATGCCCTTCACCCGCTGGCCCAGAGCTGAGCCGGAGGCAATGGCGGCGCGGAGCATGTCGCCGGTGGACAGCTGGACCATGCCGCGGTGCTCGACCAGCCGCTTGGCCTGCGTGCCCTTCCCCGCTGCCGGCGGGCCGAAGAGGATGACGTTCATAAAGGCCCCTGCCCCGTCTCTTAGCGGCCGCGGCCGCGCAGCTTCGACTTCTTGATCAGCCCTTCATACTGGTGCGCCAGCAGATGCGACTGAATCTGGGCGACCGTGTCCATCGTCACCGAAACCACGATGAGGATGGAAGTCCCCCCGAAGTAGAAGCTGGTGCTGCCCGTATTGGCGATGATCGTTTCGGGCAGCAGGCAGACGGCCGTGATGTAGGCCGCGCCGATCACGGTCAGGCGGGTCAGCACGTAATCGAGGTACTCGGCCGTGCGCTTGCCGGGCCGGATGCCGGGCAGGAAGCCGCCGTACTTGCGCAGGTTCTCCGCCGTCTCCTCCGGATTGAACACGATGGAGGTGTAGAAGAAGCAGAAGAAGACGATCAGCGCGCCGTAGAAGACCATGAACAGCGGCTGGCCATGGGTCAGCTGACCGACCACCAGCGGCAGCCAGTCGGCCCACGGCGGAAGGTCCGCCGTCGCCAGGAAGCCCATGACCGTCGCCGGCAGCAGAAGCAGGCTGGAGGCGAAGATCGGCGGGATGACGCCCGAGGTGTTGATCTTCAGCGGCAGGAAGCTGCTCTCCCCGCCCATCATCCGGTTGCCCGACTGGCGCTTGGGATACTGGATCAGGAGGCGCCGCTGGGCGCGCTCCATGAAGACGATGAAGACAACGGCGGACACGGCGATGACCACGATCATCAGCGCGGTGAAGCTGTGCAGCGAACCGGCGCGCAGCTGCTCGAGCATCAGGTAGCCCGAGCGCGGCAGGGCCGCCACGATGCCGGCGAAGATGATCAGCGACACGCCGTTGCCCACGCCCCGGCTCGTCACCTGCTCGCCCAGCCACATGAGGAAGAGCGTGCCGCCGGTCAGGGTCACGACCGTCGAGACGAGGAAGAAGAAGCCCGGGTTGTCGACGATCGGCGGGTTGGCGTTTTGCAGGCCGAAGGCGATGCCAGCGCTTTGGAAGAGCGCCAGCACGACGGTCAGGTAGCGGGTGTACTGGTTGAGCTGCTTGCGGCCGGCCTCGCCGCCCTCCTTCTTCAGCTTCTCCCACGGCGGATACACCGAGCCCAGGAGCTGCACGATGATGGAGGCCGAGATGTAGGGCATCACGTTCAGCGAGAAGATCGCCATGCGTTGCACGGCGCCGCCCGAGAACATGTTGAACATGCCAAGGATGCCCTTGGACTGCTGCTCGAAGGCCGCCGCGAAGGCGGTGGCGTCGATGCCGGGGATCGGGATGTAGGTCCCAAGCCGATAGATGACGAGCGCGATCAGGGTGAACCAGATCCGCTTGTGAAGCTCCGTCGCCTTCTGAAAGGCGCCGAAGTTCATATTGGCTGCTAGCTGCTCGGCGGCGGACGCCATCTATTACCCCGCGATCTTGATGGGTGACAGATAGGGCAGCACCCTGCCCTTGTCACCCGATGCTCAGGCTTCGGCTTCAGCGGCCGCGGGCTTGGTGACGGTAAGCTTGCCGCCGGCCTTTTCGACCGCGGCGCGGGCGCTGGCGGAGGCGTGATAGACGGTGATGTCGAGCTTGGACTTCAGCTCGCCCTTGCCCAGCAGCTTCACGCCGTCCCTGGCGCGGCGGATGATGCCGGCCTTCAGGAGCGCGTCGGCGTCGATGGGCTTCTTGGCGTCGAGCTTACCGGCGGCGATCGCCTGCTCGATGCGCCAGAAGTTCACCTCGGCGAACTCCTTGCGGAAGGGGTTGTTGAAGCCGCGCTTGGGCATACGCATGTGGAGCGGCATCTGGCCGCCCTCGAAGCCGGCGATGGCGACGCCGCTGCGGGACTTCTGTCCCTTAACGCCGCGGCCGCCGGTTTTGCCCTTGCCCGAACCCGGCCCGCGGCCGACGCGCATACGGTTCTTGGTGGAGCCCTCACGGGGCGAAAGCTCGTTGAGCTTGGTCATCTGTAGCCTCTCCTTGGAGATCAGTCGCCAGGCGATGAGCCTGACTCGGCGGATGTAAAATACGGGAGCGGCGGAGGACTACTCCACCACCTCGACCATGTGAGCGACCTTGGCGATCATGCCGCGCACCGAGGGGGTGTCGGGCAGGGTCGCGGTGCGGCCGATGCGGTTGAGGCCCAGGCCCACCAGGGTGGCGCGCTGGTCCTTCTTGCGGCGGATGGGGCTCGCCGTCTGGCGAACGGTGACGGTGTTCTCAGCCATGACTAGCCCTCGACCGCTTCCGGCGACGACGCGCCGTCGTTGCGCTTGCCAAGGACGTCGCTGACCTTCTTGCCGCGCTTGGCGGCGATCTGGCGCGGCGAGGCCTGGACCTTCAGCGCTTCGAAGGTGGCGCGCACCATGTTGTAGGGGTTCGACGAGCCGGTGGACTTGCCGACGACGTCCTGGACGCCGAGGGTTTCCAGCACCGCGCGCATCGGACCGCCGGCGATGACGCCGGTGCCCGGAGGCGCCGCGCGGACCATCACCTTGCCGGCGCCCCAACGGCCATTGCCGTCGTGGTGCAGGGTGCGGGATTCGCGCAGCGGCACGCGGATCATCGTCTTCTTGGCTTCTTCCGTCGCCTTGCGGATGGCTTCGGGGACCTCGCGGGCCTTGCCGTGGCCAAAGCCCACGCGGCCCTTCTGGTCGCCCACCACCATCAGGGCGGCGAAGCTGAAGCGGCGGCCGCCCTTCACGGTGGCGGCGACGCGGTTGATGTGGACGAGCTTTTCGACGATGTCGCTGTCGCTTTCTTCGCGATTACGACGATCACCGCGCTCTTCGTTCCTGCGGGCCATTCGATATCCCTTAGAAATTCAGGCCGGCTTCGCGCGCGGCGTCGGCCAGGGCTTTCACCCGGCCATGATAGATGTAGCCGCCACGGTCGAAGACGACGTCCGTGACGCCCTTCTCCTTGGCGCGCTCGGCGACGAGCTTGCCCACGCGGGCGGCGGCGTCCTTGTCCGCGCCCTTGGCCTTGCCCTCGCCTTCCAGCGAGGAGGCCGCGGCCAGCGTGACGCCGTTCGCGTCGTCGATGACCTGGGCGTAGATGTTCTTGGACGAGCGGAAGACCGACAGGCGCGGGCGACCGTTCGCAAGCGCGCGAAGGCGCGTGCGGGTGCGCTGCGAGCGCTTGGCGGCGGATTGGCGGGGAGTAAGAGCCATGGCCTACTTCTTCTTGCCTTCCTTGCGGCGGACTTTCTCACCGGCGTAGCGCACGCCCTTGCCCTTGTAGGGTTCGGGCGGACGGATACGGCGGATCTTGGCCGCGGTCTCACCGACCAGCTGCTTGTCAATGCCGCTGATCTTCACTTCGGTCTGCTTGGGCACCGCGAAGGTCACGCCGCTGGGCGGCGGGATGTCGACGTCGTGGCTGAAGCCCAGCTGCATGGAGAGCGCATTGCCCTTCATCGCCGCGCGATAGCCGACGCCGACCAGCTCGAGCGTCTGCTCGTAGCCGGTGGTGACGCCCACGACCATGTTGTTCACCAGCGTGCGGGACAGGCCCCACATGGCGCGGGCGCGCTTGGAGTCGTCGCGCGGGGTCAGGGTCAGCGTATTGCCGTCCTGGGCCAGCACGATCTCCTCGGCGACCGTCCACGACAGCTGGCCCTTGGGGCCCTTCACAGTCACGGTCTGGCCGTCCAGCGTGAGGGTCACGCCGTTCGGAATTTCAATCGCCTTCTTGCCGATACGAGACATCTTAATAGACCCGGCAGAGCACTTCGCCGCCGACGTTGGCGTCGCGGGCGGCAGTGTCGGACATGACGCCCTTGGGCGTCGACAGGATCGAGATGCCCAGGCCGTTCTTGATCGGCTTGAGATCCTTGATCGACGAATAGACGCGGCGGCCCGGCTTGGACACGCGCGCGATCTCGGCGATCACGGGCTCATTGTCGAAATACTTGAGCTCGATCTCGAATTCGGGGAACGCGCCGGGCTTTTCCACGAGCGTGTAGCCGCGGATGTAGCCTTCGTCCGCAAGCACATCCAGAACCCGGCCGCGCAGTTTGGAAGCCGGCGTCGTGACCTTGCTGCGCTTGCGCATCGCGGCGTTCTTGATACGGGCGATCATATCGCCGATGGGGTCGTTCACCATTTGCGGACCTCCCCTTACCAGCTCGACTTGACGAGGCCGGGGATCAGGCCCGCGGAGCCGAGCTCGCGCAGACTGATCCGGCTCATCCTGAGCTTGCGGTAGTAGGCGCGCGGACGGCCCGTGATCTCGCACCGGTTACGGATGCGGGTCGCGGACGAGTTGCGCGGCAGTTCGGCAAGCTTCAGCCGGGCTTCAAAGCGTTCTTCGAGCGGCAGGCTCTCGTCATTGGCGATCGCCTTCAGCGCGGCGCGCTTTTCGGCGTTCTGCTTGACGAGTTTCTTGACCATCTCGTTGCGGTTGACGGCGCTCTTCTTGGCCATGTGCTTCTTTCCTTCCCGCTCTTAGCTGTTGAACGGGAACTGGAATTCCGTGAGGAGAGCCTTGGCCTCCTCGTCGGTCTTCGCGGTCGTGGTGACGATGATGTCCATGCCCCAGACCTGGTCGATCTGGTCGTAGTTGATCTCCGGGAACACCAGGTGCTCCTTCAGGCCCATGGCGTAGTTGCCGCGGCCGTCGAAGCTGGTGGCCTTGAGGCCCCGGAAGTCCTTCACCCGCGGCAGGGCGATGGTGATCAGGCGGTCGAGGAACTCATACATGCGGTCCTTGCGAAGGGTGACCTTCGCGCCGACCACCATGCCCTCGCGGATCTTGAACTGGGCGATGGACTGGCGCGCCTTGGTGGCCACCGGCTTCTGGCCGGCGATCAGGGCGAGGTCCTTCATGGCCGCGGCGGCCTTCTTGGAATCCGCCACAGCCTCGCCGATCCCCATGTTGAGGACGATCTTGTCCAGCTTGGGGACCTGCATCTCGTTGGTGTAGCCGAACTTCTCCTTCAACGCGGCGCGGATGCGCTCGCGATAGATGGTCTTCATCCGGGGTTCGTAAGCTTGCTCAGCCATGGATCACCTCGCCGGTGCTCTTGGCGAACCGCACCTTCTTGTCGCCGTCCAGGCGGAAGCCGACGCGGGTCGGCTTGCCGTTGGAATCGACGACGGCCACGTTCGACAGATGGATCGGCGCTTCCTTGTTCTTGATGCCGCCCTGCGGATCGGCCTGCGAGGGCCGGGTGTGCCGCTGGACGACGTTGATCCCGGCGACGAGCACGCGGCATTCCTTGGGCCACACCCTGGTGACGCTTCCGGTCTTGCCCTTGTCCTTGCCGGTCAGGACGACGACGCGGTCGCCCTTCTTGATCTTGGCCGCCATCACAGCACCTCGGGGGCGAGGGAGATGATCTTCATGTGGTTCTTGGCGCGCAGTTCGCGGGGAACCGGGCCAAAGATCCGCGTGCCGATCGGCTCGGAGCTCTTGTTGACGATCACGGCCGCGTTCTTGTCGAAGCGGATCACCGAGCCGTCCTTGCGCTTGATGGCCTGGCTGGTCCGAACGACGATGGCTTGCAGCACATCGCCCTTCTTCACGCGGCCGCGCGGGATCGCCTCCTTCACGGAGACGACGATCTTGTCGCCTACGTGTGCGTAGCGGCGCTTGGCGCCGCCAAGCACCTTGATGCACATGACCCGGCGAGCGCCCGAATTATCGGCGACTTCCAGGTTAGTCTGCATCTGGATCATGGTTTCAAACCTTCCAGAACTTAGGCTTCAGCCTTGGGAAGCA
>DASVBC010000027.1:0-38771 GCA_036376035.1 Caulobacteraceae bacterium
CGCCGATGGGGAAGCCGCCGCCGAGCGCCTTGGCGATGGCCATGACGTGCGGCTCGGCGCCCTCCACCCACTCATGGGCGAAGAGCTTGCCGGTCCGGCCCATGCCGCACTGGACCTCGTCGTAGATCAGGAGCGCGCCATGCTGGTCGCAAAGCTCGCGCAGGCGGCGCAGCGAGGCGTCCGGCCAGGCCCGCGCCCCGCCCTCGCCCTGCACCGGCTCGGCGATGATGGCGGCCACGTTCGGGCCCATGGCGTTCTCGATGGCTTCCATGTCGCCGAACGGCAGCTGGATGTAGCCCGGCAGGCGCGGGCCGAAGCCCTCGACGTAGTTCGGGTTACCCGCCGCGTTGATCGCCGCGTAGGAGCGCCCGTGGAAGGCGCCGTCGAAGCCGATGATGTCGATCCGCTCCGGCTCGCCGTTGGCCGAGTGGTACTTGCGCGCCAGCTTCAGCGCCGCCTCGATGGCCTCGGTGCCGGAGTTGGTGAAGAACACCACGTCCGCGAAGGTCGCGTCAGTCAGCCGCTGCGCCAGCTGCTCCTGGCCCGGGATCCGGTAGATGTTGGAGACGTGCCAGAGCTTGTCGGCTTGCGCCTTCAAAGCCTCGACCAGCACAGGATTGGCGTGGCCAAGCCCCGTGGTGGCGATGCCGCCCACGCAGTCCAGGTACTCCTCGCCCTCAGCCGTATAGAGGCGCACCCCTCGCCCGCGCTCGAACGCCAGCGGGGCGCGGTTGTAGACGCCCATGATGTGGTCGGTCGGGACGGGGTTAGACGGCGCGGCTTCGGCCAAAGGTGCCTCCCAAAAGCGAAATGCCCCGGACGGGAGGTCCGGGGTCACGGAAGGCCGCGAGTTCTCGCGCTGGAACGGGATTATGTCAATGAGAGCGCCACCGCCAATTCCACAGCATTGAAAATGCACGCTGCGGCGAAGAGGGCCGCAAAGGCGGCGTGCCAGACGATCTGCTTGCGAAAGCCTTTGGGGTCGATGGAACGATGGATGGTTCGTCCAATACCCAGCGCACCCGTCCTGACAGCATCAAATCGATAGCCATTCACGATGGCGATCACCCGCCCCAATGTGAGGAACAGGAGCGCGGCAACCATCGCCACGGAGGTGGAGGTTTCCATTCGCGCAATCTAGACGCGATGTTGCTGTGGGGGAACTACGTCCTCAGCCGCCAGCCGGTGACGAAGATGCGCCAGCAGATGGCGAACAGGCCCACTACCAACACCGCCGTCAGCGCGACGCCGACGCTGAGGTTGCCGTCGGCGTGGCCGATGAAGCCGTAGCGGAAGCCGTCGATCAGATAGAAGAACGGGTTGTAGTGGCTGATGGTCGCGAACGGCTCGGGCAGCTTGTCGACCAGGTAGAAGGTGCCGCTCAGGAACGTCATCGGCATGATGATGAAGTTGGTGATGCCGGCCAGGTGGTCGAACTTCTCCGACCACAGCCCCGTCACCACGCCGACCAGCCCCAGCAGCAGCGAGGCGCCGATCCCGAAGTAGATCACCGCCCAGGGGTGAACCACCGTCAGGTGCGTGAATGGCAAAAAGAGGATGGTCAGCGCGGTGACCGCCCCAACCACCACGCCTCGCGTCGCCGCGCCCAGCGTAAAGGCCAGCACCTGCTCCAGCGCCGACAGCGGCGGGGTCAGGAAGTCGGGGGTCAGGCCCATCATCTTGGCCTGCAGCAGGCTCGAGGAGGAGTTGGCGAAGGCGTTGTTGAGGATGGCCATCATGATCAGACCGGGCGCCACGAAGGTCCCGAACGCGGTCCCCTCCACCGGCTGGCGGCTCGCGCCCACCGCCACCACGAACACCATCATGTAGAGCAGCGTGGTCACGACCGGGGCCGCCACCGTCTGCATCGCCACCTTCCAGAACCGCCGCACCTCGCGCAGGTACAGCGTCTGAAAGCCCAGCCAGTTGAAGCCGGCATAATCGCGCGGCCGCGGCGGCATAACCTGTTCGGCGGTGTCTCGCATGGAGCGTAAGTGCGCTTCCTGCTGCAGCTCTGCAAGAGAGGGGCCAGGGGTTAGGGGCTAGGGATTAGAGGTGCTCTTCCTTGCTAGCCCCTAGCCCCTAGCCCCTAGCCCCTAGCCCCTAGCCCCTCGCCCCTCGCCCCTCGCCCCTCATCTATCCACAACATCTAGTTCCTGTGGAGAAGTGCGTATCTAGATGTTGCGTCTCGATCTCATGGGATTACGATATTTGGTATGGAGATGGCCGGCGGGGCTGTCGCTCACACAAGATATAGCTCGGAGGGCGGGACGATGGGCTGGACTGAAGAACGGGTAGCGCTGCTCAAGAAGCTCTGGCTCGAAGGCCTCTCGGCCAGCCAGATCGCCAAGCAGCTCGGCGGGGTCACCCGCAACGCCGTGATCGGCAAGGTGCACCGGCTGGGCCTGTCCGGCCGCGCCACCCCCTCGACGCCGCGTCCGGCGACCTACAAGGCGCCCCGCGCGCCGCGCCCGGTCTCCTCGGCGCCGTCGGCTCCGCGCCGGGTGGCGAGCGAGCCCTCGCACACGCCCACCCCGCGCGTGCAGGTCTATCGCGAGGAAGCGCCGGGCTCGGCCACGGTCCTCACGCTCGGCGCCCACATGTGCAAGTGGCCGATCGGCGATCCGTCGAGCGACAGCTTCACCTTCTGCGGCAAGCGCGCCGACGACGGCACCCCCTACTGCGTCGACCACGCCCGCGTCGCCTACCAGCCGCAACAGACCGGCAAGAAGAAGACCGGCGCCAACGAGCTGGCTAGGTCTCTCCGCCGCTACATTTAGCGGGGGCGCAGAGGGGCTAGGGATTAGGGGCTAGGGACTAGATGCAGTCCCTGCTAACCCCTAGCCCCTAGCCCCTATCCCCTCATGACCGACGCCCCCACCACCAACGCCACGGCCTACTCCGTCTCCGAACTGGCGTTCGCGCTGAAGCGGACGCTGGAGGACGCCTACGGGTTCGTGCGGCTGCGGGGCGAGCTGTCGAAGGTCACCTTCCACTCCAACGGCCACGTCTACCTGTCGATCAAGGACGACAAGGCCTGCATCGACGGCGTTGTCTGGAAGGGCTCGGTGCGCGGCCTTTCCGTGCGGCCCGAGCAGGGGCTGGAGGTGATCGTCACCGGCAAGGTGACCACCTATCCCATGGGCTCGCGCTACCAGATCGTCATCGAGACGATGGAGGCGGCGGGCCTTGGCGCCCTCCTCGCCCAACTCGAACGCCTGAAGGCCAAACTCCAGGACGAGGGCCTGTTCGATCAGGCCCGCAAGCGGCCCCTGCCCTCGATGCCCGCCACCGTCGGGGTCATCACCAGCCCGACGGGCGCGGTGATCCGCGACATCCTGCATCGCATAAGGGACCGCTGGCCCTGCCGCGTGGTCGTCTGGCCCGTGGTCGTCCAGGGCGACGCCGCCGCCGGCCAGGTCTGCGCCGCCATCAAGGGCTTCAACGAGCTGGCGGACGGCCGCCCCGACGTCATCATCGTCGCGCGCGGCGGCGGGTCGGTGGAGGACCTTTGGCCCTTCAACGACGAGACGCTGGCTAGAACCGCCGCCGCCAGCGCCATCCCCCTGATCAGCGCCGTCGGCCATGAGACCGACACCACCCTTATCGACTTCGTCTCCGACCGCCGCGCGCCGACGCCGACCGCCGCGGCCGAGATGGCGACGCCCGTTCTCTCGGAATTGAAGGCCGCCGTCGCCGACTATGAGCGCCGCCTCGCCCGCTCCGGGGGGCGGCTGCTGGAAGACCGCCGCGCCCGCCTGACCTCGGCGGCGAGGGGTCTGCCCCGGCCCGCCGAGATCATCGGCATGGCGCAACAGCGTTTCGACATCACCTCGGGCAAGCTCGCCGCCGCCCTGTCGCGCAACACGGCGGTGCATGAGCGCGAGCTGGTCCTCGCCTCGGCGCGCCTCTCCAGCGCCGCGCTCCAGCGCCGGCTGGACGACGAGGGGCGGCGGCTGACGCAGACCAACCTGCGCCTCAACCGCACCGTGCCGCTGAACTTCGACCGCGAGGCGCTGCGTCTGGCCAACCTCGGCAAGCTGCTGGAATCCTTCAGCCCCCGGGGCCCGCTGGAGCGCGGCTACGCCCTCATCCACCGCCCCAACGGCTCGCTGGCCCGGTCTGCCCCGGCGCTCACCCCCGGCGAGGCGCTGGTGCTCGAGTTCCGGGACGGTAAGCGCGGGGCCGTCGTGGACGGGACGCCGACCGCCAGGCCCGCAAAGACGAAGATCGCGCCACCTGACCAAGGATCCCTTTTCTAAATCCGCTCACCCCGGCAAAAGCCGGGGCCCAGGACTTTCCAGCGGAGTGCTGACTGGACAGAACTGGGTCCCGACTTTCGTCGGGATGAGCGGGGTTTAAGGACTGGGCTCCGTAGATTAGATACGAGGAATGAACGCCCACGACCGCCAGTTCGCCGGAGAGCTCGCCCAACTGCACTACGCCGACGGCGAGTTCGTCGTGCTGCGGCCGGGCAAGTATGTGCTGTGCGCGGTCACGGGCGCGAAGATCCCGCTGGAGGCCCTGCGCTACTGGAACCCGGTGAAGCAGGAAGCCTACGCCAGCCCCGAGATCGCGCTCCAGCGCTGGAAAGAGCTCAACGGCTAGAGGCCCCGCGCCGCCATCTCCTCATACACCTCGTTGGCCCAGCGTTTGTGGACCCAGAACCATTCTTCGGGCCGCTCGCGGATGCGCTCTTCCATGAAGGCGTTGATCAGCCGAACCCCCGCCTCGATGTCAGCCGAACGGTCGCCGGTGTTCGGCACGTGGATCGGCTCGTGCACCACGGCCCGAAACCGCGCGCCCTTGATCCGCTGAACGCTCATCGGCTGCAGCACCGTGCCGAACCGTAGCGCCAGGCGCGTGGGCCCCGGCGCGGTGTGGGCCAGCTTGCCGAAGAAGGGCGCCGCCACCCCGCCGTTGAACTTCTGGTCGTTCATCAGCGCCACGCTCTCGCCGCGCTTCATGGCGTCCAGCAGCTCGCGCGCGCCATCGCCACCCTTGGGGGCAAACAGCCGCACGCCATAGCGAAACCGGCTCTTCTTGATGCGGTCGTCGACGTAGGGGTTGTTGGCCGCCCGATAAGTCATCTGGCAGACCACGCCGCTGTCGACGATGGCGGCGGGCATCACCTCCCAGTTGGAGATGTGGCCCGAGACGAACACCACCGGCGTCATCGTCCGCGCGATCTCGTGCAATCGCTCGCCGTTCACCAGCTGCACGCGCCCGGTCGAGGGCCGGATGCGGTCCATCAGGCTGAACTCGGCGAAGGAGCGGCCAAGGTTCTCCCACTGGGCAGCCAGCGTCTTCGCATGCCAGGCCGCGTCCTTGTCCGGAAACGCGATCAAGAGGTTGCGGCGGGCGATCTTGTGCGAGCCGCTGGTCGGGCCGATCAGCTTGACCAGCTTGCCGCCGATCCACGAGGCCCAGTCGGTCGGCAGCAGGCGAAACAGGAAGGTGAAGATGTCGAAGCCCAGCGCCTCGAGCCGCCAGGTCAGGTCCTGCGAAATGGAGGGCTTGTCCGCCATGTCCCTTGGTAGGCTGGCGCGCCGCCGCGCTCAAGGCTAAGGCAGGGCCATGAGCCTGGACGCCGCCCGCCTCGCCGAACTGGACGCCTTCCTGCTGGCGCTGAACCGCGCCTCGGGTGAGCTGATCCTGCCGCTGTTTCGCACCGAAAACGGCATGGTCGACAAGGGCGCCAAAGCCTTCGACCCCGTCACCGAGGCCGACAAGGGCGCCGAGCGCGTCATCCGCCGGATGATCGCCGACCGCTACCCCGACCACGGCGTCATCGGCGAGGAGTACGGCGAGGACCGGCCCGACGCCGAGTTCGTCTGGGTGCTGGACCCCATCGACGGCACCCGCGCCTTTATCGCCGGCCTGCCGGTCTGGACCACCCTCATCGGCCTGCGCCATCAGGGCCGCCCGGTCCTCGGCTCCATCGGCCAGCCGTTCCTCGGCGAAGTCTTCATCGGCGGCGCGGCGGGCTCGCGCCTCGTCGTCGCCGGCGGCGAGGTCCCGCTGAAGGTCCGCGCCTGCCCCGACATACGCCAGGCCGTCATCGCCACCACCGACCCGGAGGCCTGCTTCAACGGCGCGGAACTCGGCGCCTGGACCCAGGTGCGCGCCGCCGCCCGCCTCGCGCGCCTCGGCTGCGACGCCTACGCTTACGCCATGGTCGCGCAGGGCACGATGGACCTCGTCGTCGAAGCCGGCCTCAAATCCTGGGACATCGAAGCGGCCATCCCGCTCATCGAAGGCGCCGGCGGCCTCGTCACCGACTGGCGCGGCCAGCCCGTGGGCCCGAACGGCGGCCAGGTCGCCATCGCCGGCGACCGCGCCGTGCTGGACGAAGCCCTGGTGGCGCTAAGGCGCTCAGCGAAATAGTCAAGCCGCGTGGGCGACGGGCCGTCGAGGCTTCACCGAAACCTTGACCTCCACACGACGATCGAATTTCGCCAGGATCGCCATCAGCCGGTCGATGGTGAACCGATCCAGCTTCGCTCGCCGGATGCGTGAGAAGTCAGCCGCTGCGATGCCCGTGACTTCCTCCGCCTTCCGCACTGTCAGCTTGCCGGCATCCAGGACCTTGATGATCTGGGCGGCGAGCACGGCCTTCAGCTGTTCAGCGTCAGCGTCCTCACGACCAAGGTCGCGGAAGACATTGCCGCCGCCTCGGACGATCTCGATTTCCTCACTCATCGCAGCGCCTCCTTCAGACGCTTCAGACGCTCGCGCACGACATCGATCTCGTGCCGGGGCGTCTTGATCCCTGTCTTCGACTTCTTCTGGAAGGCGTGCACCACCCAGACGGCATCCTCCAGCTGTACGGCGTAGACAACGCGCCAGGCATCGCCCCGTGACCTGATCGCCACCTCCCACACGCCCGCCCCAAGGCCGGTCAGCGGCTTGGCCACGTCGGCCTTAGCGCCTTCCGCGGCGATGGTCAGCGCCCGCAGGGCCTCCAGCTTCACCGTTTCGGGAAAGCTGTCGAAGTCCTTCAGAGCCGCCTTCACCCAGTTGATGGGCCGGGTCGGGCGGCTCATCTATTTGTAGTCATTTTTGACAACATCCGCAAGCGCGTCGAACTCGCGCCAGAAGAACGCCCGCACCTCGTCCGTCTCCTGGAGGATCTCGTGGTAGCTGCCGGGGACTTCGAGCCAGCGGCCCTGCGGCACGCGGGCCATGACCAGAATCTGGTCGGCGTTGTCCACCAGCTTCTCGTGCTCGGCGCCCAGCGCCCACACGGGGATGCCGATCTGCGTGACTTCCGGCGCGGTCTTCAGCCAACCGATGGCGGTGAAGGCGAACTCCAGCCAGCCCCAGGTGGGCGAGCCCAGCGCCAGGTCCTCATTGGCCCGCAGGATTGCGACGTTGCGCTCGTAACGCGCCCGGTCATGGGTCAGCACATTGCTCTCGAAGCCATCGCCGAACGGCAGGCCGGGATCGCCCAGCACATACTCGCCGGCCCGTCCCAGCCGGCTCATCAGCCAGGCCAGCGCCCGCGCCGAGCGCTTGCCGCGCCCGTTGGTGTTCAGCCCCAGCATCGGCGCCGACAGGATCGCGCCAGCAAACCTTTGCCACTCATCCTGAGCCAGCGCCAGCAGCGTCAGGCATCCGCCCATGGAGTGGCTGAGCGCGATCCAGGGCTTCGGCAGCCGCGCCTCGAAATGGTCGAGCAGCGCCCTGTAGTCCTCGACGAACGGCGAATACCCCGCCGCGTGCCCCTTCAGCCGGTCCGCCAGCGCCCGCGCCGACAGCCCCTGCCCGCGCCAGTCGTGAACCACGACGGCAAAGCGGCGGTCGATCAGCTCGTGCACGACCTCCAGGTACTTCTCGATCGGCTCGGTTCGTCCGCCCGACAGCACCACCGACCCGCGCGGCTTGCCCCTGGGCAAAAAGAAAGCGGCGCGGAGGGTCGCCCCATCCGCGCCGCGAAACCACTCCGCCGTTCCACCGGGTGGAACGGGCGCCTCGGGAATTGAAACCAGAGGCGCTTGGTCGCTCATGACCTACTGCAGGCGCGAGAACATCGCGTTCATCTTCGGCTGCAGCGACATGGCCAGGCCCATGTCCGACAGCTTCAGCTTGCCCGACATGAACGCCATCGTCGCGTCCAGCTTGCCTTCGCCCATGGCGATCAGGTCGTCCTTGGCGATGGTCATGGTCAGGTCGGCCGGCCTGTCCTCGTTGGTCACGGTCTGACCGTCGATGTAGATGAAGCCGTCGCCCTTGAGGTCGAACTTGATGGTCTTGCCGATCTGCGGATCCGGGTCCATGGCGCCACGGATACGGTCGGTCATTTCTTCAACGGAATAGGACATGGTTGCGCTCTCCCTGCTTAACGCGGACGACTCCGATAGCTTGGCATGAGCCGCAAGTAAACAGCGTTCAGTAAGCCCGCGCGCCTCTAGGCCGGCTTTCGAAAGCGCAGGGTCATCCGGTCGCTCTCGCCGATGGCGTCGTACTTCGTGTGGTCGAAGCCTTCCTTCGCCGGCCGGCCGCGCGGCGCCGACAGGCGGGTCGGCGGCAGCGTCCAGACGCCGAACGGATGGTCCTTCGTATCCTTCGGGTTGGCGTTGATCTCGCTGGCGGCGTCGAGCACGAACCCGGCCTCTTTCGCCAGCGCGATCACATAATCCTGCTGGACATAGCCGCTGGCCGCCAGCGCGTCCTGAACCTCGCCGGGAGCGGCGCGGTGTTCCTCCACCCCCAGCACGCCGCCCGGCCTGAGCGCCGCGAAGGCGTCGGCGAAGGCCTTGTCGATAATCCCCGCGGCCATCCAGTTGTGGACGTTGCGCAGGAACAGGGCCAGGTCGGCCGTCCCCGCCGGCGCAACCGGTCCGCTGGTCGGCCCGAAGGCGGTGACCGTCACGTCGCCATAGAGGCGCTTCTTGCCGGCGAGCCTGGCCTTGTAGGCCTCCACCACCTCGCGGCTGGCCTGGTCGAGCGGCTCCAGGTTGGCGGCGTAGAGCTTGCCCTTCGTGCCCGCCAGGAAGGGCGCCAGGATGTCGGTGTACCAGCCGGCGCCCGGCCAGAACTCCACCACCGTCATGCCCGGCTTCAGGCCCCAGAACTTCAGGCTCTCGACGGGGTGGCGGAAGGCGTCGCGCGCCCGGTCCTGGGACAAGCGCCAGCTGCCCGCCACCGCCTCTTCGATGGTGTTGGGCGGGCCCGAAACCCTCGGCGCGGCGCCCTTGCGCGAACAGGCGGCGAGCCCCGCGGCGCCCGCGCCCAGCAACAGATTTCGACGTGAAAACAGCATCATCCGTGCGCCTTAACGCGGCGATGCTTAACGGTCAAAGAAGGCCTTGAAGCGGCGCGGGGCGATCCTACCTCTCCCTTGAAGGCGCTGGATGTCCGGGCCTTCCAGACCCCCGCGAGGCCGATCCGGCTCGCGATACGTCTGCACAACCGCAACCTTGCTTATGAAGGATGTTGCCTCATGCGCACGATCGACTTCTCCCCCCTTTACCGCTCCGCCGTGGGCTTTGACCGCCTCGCCGCGCTGCTCGACGCCGCCGCGGCCCAGGAAGGTTCGGCCGGCTATCCGCCCTACAACATCGAGCGGACCGACGAGAACGCCTACCGCGTCGAGATCGCCGTCGCGGGCTTCAAGCCGGAAGAACTGAACATCGAGGTCAAGGAAAACCTCCTGACCGTCGAGGGCCGCAAGGCCGCCAACGACGACGCCCGCCAGTTCCTGCACCGGGGCCTGGCCGAGCGTAACTTCGAGCGGCGCTTCCAGCTGGCCGACTACGTCATCGTGACGGACGCCACGCTCGACAACGGCCTGCTCTCGATCTCCCTCAAGCGCGAGCTTCCCGAAGCCCTCAAGCCCCGCCGCATTGAAATCAATGCCGGCGGGCAGAGCACCCTCATCGAAGGCGAAAAGGCCGCGTAGGCGCCTCGTCTTAAGGAACACATCCCAACTAGGCGGCGTCTCACGACGCCGCTTTTTCATTAGGCTCTGCTTGGCCAGCGCTTCGTGAGAAGCGCGCATGCAAGGCCGGCCACTGCGCCGCAGAGGGCCAACAAGCCAGAGGCTTCCAAGTCCCGTGGGGCGATCACCAAGCCGAATATCCAGGCGATAAGCCCTCCGCTGAAGACACACGTGGCGACATGCATCGTCAGCCGTCTCGGGCGCGGTAACAGACTGATGAGAACGCCGGAGAGGAGCGCTGGTACGAGGCCGAAGAGGTACGAGCCGAACACAATAATCGGGAAGAAGACGAACGCTCTCCCACCACTCACGACAAGCATAACGAGGAAGATGAGTGCGCCCCCGGCCGGAGGGCCGACGGCGGCGGCTATGCCGATAAGCGCGGCTCGACTGAGAGGTTGCGTTGAGACCGGCTTGTCTGGCCTCTCGCCGTAGCGCAAGGCCGCCAACGCCTCGTCGGCGCACAGCCCGATCTCGACGGCCACCCCCGCCGCCCTCAGCCGCTCGGCGCCTTGGCCGGACGCGTAAGGGCTGGCGTCCTCACAGGCGACCACCACGCGCGCCACGCCCGCCGCCACCAGCCGATCGGAACACGACAGTCCGCCCGCCGACCGCGCCCCACACGGCTCCAGCGTCACGTAGGCCGTGGCGCCCCGGGCATCGACGCCTTCCAGCGCCTGTTCCTCCGCATGCGGCCGGCCGCCCTCCGCCGTGCAGGCTTCAGCGAGCACATCTCCGTCGCGTACGATCACGCAGCCCACACAGGGGTTCGGCGCGGTTCTGCCGACGTTGCCCCGCGCGACCTCGATGGCGCGCTGCATGTATTCGAGATCGCTCGACCGCATCCCCAACCCCGCTCATCCCGACGAAAGTCGGGACCCAGGACTTTGACTGAAAAGCGGTGCGGGGAAAGCCCTGGGCCCCGGCTTTCGCCGGGGTGAGCGGTTTAGAGAGGGGGCAGAGGCTGGGCCCGGCTCTCATCGAGATAACGCGCCGCCGTCGGCCGCAGCGCCCCGTCCAGCTCCACAACCAGTGGGTTGCCGGTCGGAATCTCCACCCCCACGATCTGGTCGTCCGGCACGCCGAACAGCAGCTTCACGATGGCCCGCAGCGAATTGCCGTGGGCGGCGACCAGCACGCTCTCGCCCGCCTTCAGGTGCGGCGCGATCTCCGCGTCCCAATACGGCTGCACGCGGTCGAGCGTGGTCTTCAGGCTTTCGGTGTCGGGCAAGGTCGCGCCCGCATATCTCGGGTCCGACGCGAAATCGTATTCGCCGCCCGGCGCCAGCGGCGGGGGCGGGACGTCGTAGGAGCGGCGCCAGATCTTCACCTGGTCCTCGCCGTGCTTCTGCGCCGTCTCGGCCTTGTTCAGCCCCGTCAGCCCGCCGTAGTGCCGCTCGTTCAGCCGCCAGTCGCGGACCATCTCCAGGTCCCCCTGCCCGGCCTCGCGCAGCGCGCTCTCGCCCGTGCGGATCGCCCGCGTCAGCACGGAGGTGTAGGCCCGGTCGAAGACGATCCCCGCCGCCTTGATCAGCTGCCCCGCCTTCCTGGCCTGCGCCTCGCCCTCGGCGGTCAGGTCGACGTCGACCCAGCCGGTGAAGCGGTTCTCCAGGTTCCACTGGCTCTGGCCGTGACGAAGCAGGACGAGGGTCGGCATGGGCGCTCCTTAAGGTTCGCGCCGTCCTAGCCGAGGGGTGCGTTTCCGTGAAGGCCCCGCTATATCGGCGCTATGCGTGACCGCGCCTTCTTTCCCCTGATGATCCTCGTCGCCCTGGCGATGGTGGCGCTGGCGGTGGTGTGGCCGCAGGGGCTGGGCGCGCCTTCGCCGCCGCCGTTCGGACACGAGGTCGCCAAGTGAGCTCTTTCGACGCCATCTGGGTCGGCCGGCGGGTGCTGGGCATCGAGGCCGACGCCCTGCGCCAGCTCTCCGACAGCCTGGGCGAAGCCTTCGCCGAAGCCGTCGAGGCCATTTTCCGCGCCAAGGGCCGGGTGGTCTGCACCGGCATCGGCAAGTCGGGCCACGTGGCGCGCAAGATCGCCTCCACCCTCGCCTCCACCGGCACGCCCGCCATGTTCGTCCACGCCGCGGAAGCCAGCCACGGCGACCTCGGCATGGTGGGTTCCGACGACATCGTGCTGGCCCTGTCCAAATCCGGCGAGGTGCGCGAGCTCGCCGACGTGCTGGCCTACACCGGCCGCTTCTCCATCCCGCTGATTGGCATCACCGCCTCGGCCGAAAGCGCGCTCGGCAAGGCCTCGACCATCCTGCTGCTGCTGCCCGATGCGCCCGAGGCTACCGCCTACGTCGGCGCGCCGACCACCTCCACGACGCTTCAGATCGCGCTGGGAGACGCCCTGGCCGTCGCCCTGCTGGAGCGGCGCGGCTTCACCGCCGGCGACTTCAAGGTCTTCCACCCCGGCGGCAAGCTGGGCGCCCAGCTGCAGACCGTCGGCGATCTGATGCACACCGGCCCCGAGCTGCCCATCGTCACGCCCGACACACCGATGCCGCAGGCCCTGCTGGTGATGACCGAAAAGCGCTTCGGCTCGGTGGCCGTGGACGACGGCGGCAAGCTGGCGGGGATCATTACCGACGGCGACCTGCGCCGCCACATGGACGGGCTGATGAGCCACACGGCGGGCGAGGTGATGACGCCCGACCCTCAGACCGTCACCCCCGACATGCTCGCCGCCGAGGCCCTGCGCCAGATGGAAGAGCGGCGCATCACCGTCCTTTTCGTCGTCGACGGCGGCAAGCCCGTCGGCATCCTCCACATCCACGACATCCTCCGCGCCGGCGTCGTCTGACGCGGAACTCCGCCGCGCCGCAAGCATTGCCGTGGCCAGCCGGGGCGCCTAAACCCCAAACCCACCTGACACGAGGACCCGCGAACGCATGCCTTTCACGCCGCGCGCCGATATCGCTCCCAACACCCTGGCCTACGAGACCGAGCCTCTGGTCAACGCCAACGGTTTTCGGGAGTACGACGCGCGCTGGGTGCTGGAGAAGGACATCAACCTGCTCGGCATCCAGGCGCTGGGGCTCGGCCTTGGGACCTACATCCACGAGCTGGGCCACAAGCGGATCGTCGTCGGCCACGACTTCCGGTCCTATTCGCTGAGCGTGAAACAGGCCCTGTCGCTCGGGCTCATCGCCGCCGGGTGCGAGGTGCTGGACATTGGCCTGGCGCTCTCGCCCACCGCCTACTTCGCCCAGTTCGACCTGGACGCCCCGTGCGTGGCCATGGTCACCGCCAGCCACAACGAAAACGGCTGGACCGGCGTGAAGATGGGCGCGGCGCGGCCCCTCACCTTCGGCCCCGACGAGATGGGCCGCCTGCGCGAAATCGTCCTTGGCGGCCAGTTCAAGGAGCGCGACGGCGGCAAGCTGACCCGCATCGAGGGCATGCACGAGCGCTACATCGCCGAGGTCGCCTCGAGGGCGAAGCTCACCCGCCCGCTCAAGGTCGTCGCCGCCTGCGGCAACGGCACGGCCGGCGCCTTCGCCCCCGAGGCCCTGCGCCGCATGGGCGTGGCCGAGCTGATCGAGATGGACTGCGACCTCGACTGGACTTTCCCCAAGTACAACCCCAACCCCGAAGACCAGGAGATGCTGCACGAGATGGCCAAGGCCGTCCGCGAGCATGGCGCGGACCTGGCGCTCGGCTTCGACGGCGACGGCGACCGCTGCGGCGTTGTCGACGACGAAGGCGAGGAGATCTTCGCCGACAAGATCGGCCTGATGCTGGCGCGCGACCTCGCCCCGCTGCACCCCGGCTCGACGTTCGTGGTCGATGTGAAGTCGACGGGGCTCTACGCCACCGACCCGATCCTGGCGGAGAACGGCTGCACCACCGTCTACTGGAAGACCGGCCACAGCTACATCAAGAGGAAGTCCGCCGAGCTCGGCGCGCTGGCCGGCTTCGAGAAGAGCGGCCATTTCTTCCTCAACGAACCGCTCGGGCGCGGCTACGACGACGGGCTGGTGGCGGCCGCCGCCATCCTGATGATGCTCGACCGCAACCCAGGCAAGAAGCTGTCGGACATGAAGAAGGCGCTCCCGGTCGCCTACACGTCGCTGACCATGAGCCCCCACTGCGCCGACGAGACCAAATACGGCGTCGTCGAGGACATCGTCCGCGACTACCGGCAGCTGGCGGAAAGCGGCGGCAAGATCGGCGGCCGGGCCATCAAGGACGTCATCACCGTCAACGGCGTGCGCGTGGCGCTGGAGGACGGCAGCTGGGTGCTCGTGCGCGCCTCATCGAACAAGCCCGAACTCGTCGTCGTGGTCGAGAGCACGCAGTCCGAAGCCGACATGCGCGCCCTCTTCCGCGAAGAGGTCAAACCCCGCCTGGCGAAGCGCCCGGAAGTGGGCGCCTACAACCAGGAAATCTAGCTCCCTTCCCCCTCGACGGGGGAAGGGTCGGGGATGGGGGTGAGCCCAAACTCAGCGGCCACACCCTCCACCCTGCTCTCCTCGCATCGAGGGAGGAGGGTTCTTAAGCCCCCTCGATCACCCGCATCCCGAACACCACCCACAGCGCGACCAGCGCCACGTTGCTGAGCGCGAACAGGCTCAGGCGGTGGACGACGTTGTTGTAGGTGATGTGCACGAGGCTATGGAGCCCGCGCAGGATGACGTAGGCCCAGGCGATATTCAGGGCCAGCGCGTCCACCTGTTGCGTCACATAGAGCGCGATGCACACCGCATAGAACAGCAGCGGCGCCTCGAGCAGGTTCATGTAGTTGCGGTTGGCCAGGCTCACCTGCCCCGGCACGTTGGCGCTTTCGCCCAGCGCAAAGTCGGCCGGCGTCACCGTCCCCGCGAACGCCGCCCGAAAGCGCCGCACCGGGATCAGCATCAGCACCACAAACGTCACAGCCGCCAGCGCCAGCACCGGCAGGAAGATCGCATTCTGAGTCATTTCAATTCCCCCGCTCATCCCCGCGAAGGCGGGGACCCAAGCTGAGGTTCAGCCAAACGCCCCGCTTTGGCAAGGTAGCTAATCAAAACTCGTCATCCCGGACGGCCGTAGGCCGATCCGGGACCCAGGAGTCACAGCTCAGACCTCTGGGTCCCGGCTCTCCGCTTCGCTACGGCCGGGATGACGGTGTATGGTTGAGTTGTGGGGGAGAGAACCTTCTACGTTTACATGCTGGCCAGCCAGCGAAACGGCACGCTGTATGTCGGCGTGACCGGCGACCTCGCCCATCGCGTCTGGATGCACCGCGAGGGCAAAGGCAGCGCCTTCACCAGCAAGTACGGTGTTCACCGCCTCGTCTGGTACAGCGACTTCCCGACGGCGCTGGAAGCCATCGCCTTCGAGAAGCGCCTCAAACGCTGGCGGCGTGCGTGGAAGCTCGCGAAGATCGAGCAGATGAACCCACAGTGGCTCGATCTCTACGAAACCTTCAACTGCTAAACCCCGTCATCCCGGACGGCCGATAGGCCGATCCGGGACCCAGGAGTCATTGCGCCGACCTCTGGGTCCCGGCTCTCCGCTTCGCTACGGCCAGGATGACGGAAAAAAGTTAAGCCCCCGCGCTCTTCACCGCGCCGGCGATCTCGCGGACGAGCTGGTTGACCAGCTTTTCGTCGTCGCCTTCGGCCATGATGCGGATCAGGGGCTCGGTGCCGGAGGGGCGAACGAGGATACGGCCGGAGCCGTTCAGTTTCTGCTCGGCGTCGGCGATGGCCGAGAGGACTTTTTCGTTCTTCAGCGGCTCGCCGCCCTTGGCGAACTTCACGTTCTCCAGCTTCTGAGGCACGGGCTCGAACTGCCTCGCCAGCGCGCTCATCGGCTTGCCGGTCCGGCGCATGACCGCCAGCACCTGCAGCGCCGCGATCAGCCCGTCGCCCGTGGTGGAGAAGTCCGACAGGATCAGGTGGCCGGACTGCTCGCCGCCGACGTTGAAGCCGCCCTGGCGCATGCGCTCCATGACGTAGCGGTCGCCGACCGGGGTTCTCTCCAGCTTGATCCCCTTGGCCGCCAGGTGCCGCTCGAGCCCCAGGTTCGACATCACCGTCGCCACCACCCCGCCGCCGCGCAGCGTGCCCTGCTCGGCGAAGTGGCAGGCCATGATCGCCATCAGCTGGTCGCCGTCGACCACCGCGCCGTTCTCGTCGCAGATGATGACCCGGTCGGCGTCGCCGTCGAGCGCGATGCCGATGTCGGCCCGGTACTCCTTGACCATGGCGCCCATGGCGTCGGGATGGGTCGAGCCGCAGCCGTCGTTGATGTTGAAGCCGTCGGGCGCGACGCCCAGCTCCTTCACCTCGGCCCCCAGCTCATAGAGCGCGGTCGGCGCCACCTTGTACGAGGCCCCGTTGGCGCAATCGACCACCACGCGCAGGCCGTTGAGGTTCAGGTCGCGCGGGAAGGTCGCCTTGACGATCTCCACATACCGCGCCTGCGCATCGTCGATCCGCTTCACGCGGCCAAGGTCCGTGGGCCCCACCAGGTCTTCCTGCAGGCCCTCGTCCATCAAGGCCTCGATCTCGGCCTCGCGTTCGTCGGAGAGCTTGTAGCCGTCGGGGCCGAACAGCTTGATGCCGTTGTCGGAGAAGGCGTTGTGCGAGGCGCTGATCATCACGCCGAGGTCGGCGCGCATGGACCTGGTCATCATCGCCACGGCGGGCGTGGGCAGCGGCCCGAACAGGCGCACGTCCATGCCTTGAGAGGTGAAGCCCGCCACCAGCGCCGGCTCGATCATGTAGCCCGACAGCCGCGTGTCCTTGCCGATCACCACCAGGTGGCGCCGGTCGTCGTCCGAGCGGTACAGCTTGCCCGCCGCCAGGCCGACCCGCAGCGCCACCTCGGCCGTCATCGGATGGCTGTTGGCGCGGCCGCGAATGCCGTCGGTGCCGAAATAGCGGCGCTTCGTCATGCACTTTCCCCCAGGGGCAACACTCGGTAACTCACCTTGAATCACCTGGCGCGGTTTGCCGGTGATAAAGGCGCGATCCTAAGTCCCGCCGGGACGTTGCGCAAAAACATCCGGCCCGCAAGGCCGACGGGAGTTGGACAGTATGTGCGGCATCATCGGCATCGTCGGCGACAAGCCGGTCACGGACCGGCTGATCGACAGCCTCAAGCGCCTCGAATACCGCGGCTATGACAGCGCCGGCGTCGCCACCATCGCGGGCGGCAAGCTCGAGCGCCGCCGCGCGGCCGGCAAGATCCGCAACCTCGAAGAGGTGCTGCGCGAGCAACCGGTCGAAGCCACCGTCGGCATCGGCCACACCCGCTGGGCCACCCACGGCGCCCCGACCGAGAACAACGCCCACCCGCACCGTTCGGGCCGCGTGACCCTGGTCCACAACGGCATCATCGAGAACTTCGCCGAGCTGAAGGCCGAGCTGATGGCCAAGGGCCGCGCCTTCGAAAGCGACACCGACACCGAAGTCATCGCCCAGCTGATCGACGACTGCCTGGAGGATGGCAAGGAGCCGCTCGAGGCCTTCAAGGCCGCGCTGGACCGGCTGACCGGCGCCTATGCCCTGGCCGTGCTGGTCGAGGGCCACGACGACCTCGTGATGGGCGCCCGCCACGGCAGCCCGCTGGTCGTCGGCCATGGCGACGGCGAGATGTTCCTCGGCTCCGACGCGCTGGCGGTCGGCCCCTTCACCAACCGGGTCACCTATCTGAACGAGGGCGATTACGTCGCCATCGACCGCAAGGGCGCGCGCATCTTCGACCGCGAGGGCAAGGAAGTGGAGCGTCCGATGCGCACCGTCTCCGGCTCGGCGGCGCTGGTCGAGAAGGGCAACCACCGCCACTTCATGGAAAAGGAGATCTACGAGCAGCCGGAGGCGTGCGGCCGCACGCTGTCGGCCTATCTGGATCCCACCACCGGCAGCGTTCGCGCGCCGGGCGATATCGACTTCGCCAAGGTCGAGCGCTTGCAGATCGTGGCCTGCGGCACCGCCTTCTACGCCGGGCTGATCGCGCGCTACCTGTTCGAGCGGCTGGCGGGCCTGCCCTGCGATGTCGAGATCGCCTCGGAGTTCCGGTATCGCGAGCCCGCCATCACCCCCGGCACGCTCGCCATCGCCGTCTCCCAGTCCGGCGAGACCGCCGACACCCTGGCGGCCCTGCGCTGGTGCAAGGACCACGGCCTTCGCACGGCGGCCATCGTCAACGCCCACGAGAGCACCATGGCGCGCGAGGCCGACCTGCTGTGGCCGACCCACGCGGGCCCGGAGATCGGCGTCGCCTCCACCAAGGCCTTCACCAGCCAGGTCACCGCCCTGACCGCCATCGCCATCGCCGCCGCCGCCGCGCGCGGGCGGATCGACGACAAGGAGCAGGCGCGCCTGGCCCGCGTGCTGGTCGAGGCCCCGCGCCTTGTGAAGGAATCGATCGAGGTCGAGGAGGCCATCGTCAAGCTGGCGCCCGAACTCGCCAAGGCCAGAGACGTCCTCTACCTCGGGCGAGGTCCGATGTGCGCCCTGGCCTATGAAGGCGCGTTAAAACTCAAGGAAATCAGCTATATCCACGCCGAGGGCTACGCCGCCGGCGAGCTCAAGCACGGCCCCATCGCACTGGTCGACGAGCACACGCCGATCATCGTCATCGCCCCCTCCGACGAGCTCTTCGAGAAGACCGCCTCCAACATGAGCGAGGTCATGGCCCGGGGCGGCAAGGTGGTGATGATCACCGACGCCAAGGGCGCCGAAAACGCACCGGCGGGCGCGCACGTGATCGTGGCGCCCACCTGCGATGCGATGATTGCGCCGCTGGTCTTCTCAGCTCCGATCCAGCTGCTCGCCTACCATGTGGCGGTGCTGAAGGGCGCCGACGTCGACCAGCCGCGCAATCTCGCCAAGTCCGTTACGGTCGAATAGGCCGCTTACGGCGTCGTCGTGGTGGTGGTGTTGCCGGTGACCGTCGTGTCGCCGATCGTCGCCGAGCCCGCCGCCGTGGTGGTCGTGGTGCCGTCCGGGTTGACCGTGGTGGTCGAGCCGTCGGGGTTGACCGTGGTCGTGCCCGCGGTGTTCGTGGCCATGGTGTTGGTGGCGTAGGTATCGGCCGGCATGGTCGCGGCCGTGTCGGCGGTGTTCGCCGCGGTGTCGTCGTTCGGATTGTTACAGGCGCCCAGGGACAGGGCGGCCACGGCCAGGACGGCCAGGGCGGGATAGGTTTTGCGCATAGGTTTGCTCCCGGAGACGAGGCCTCCCGATGAGGCCCCCCGGCGCGTGAACCAATCGCGCCCTCGAAGGTTCCGTCCCGGCGGGTGGAATCCACACGTATCTGTGATTAGTTTTAGACGCGACTTGAGGGGCGTTCATGAAACCTGTTCGTAAAGCAGTCCTGCCGGTGGCGGGGCTTGGCACCCGCGTTTTGCCGGGGGCGAAGACCACGCCGAAGGAGATGCTGAACATCTTCGACCGGCCGATCCTCAGCTATGTGATCGCCGAGGGCCGCGCCGCGGGGATCGAGCACTTCGTGTTCGTCACGGGACGCGGCAAGGGCGCCATCGAGGACTACTTCGACCACCACATCGAGCTGGAGGCCCAGCTCGAGGCCAAGGGCAAGACCGCCATCCTCGAGGAGGTTCGCGCCGACCTGCCCAGGCCCGGCGAGATGAGCTTCGTGCGCCAGATGGCGCCGCTGGGCCTCGGACACGCCGTCTGGTGCGCCAGAGACATCATCGGCGAGGAGCCCTTCGCGGTCATGCTTCCCGACATGCTGATGGACGCGAAGGTCCCGGCGCTGGCCCAGGCGGTGGACGCCTACCAGCGCGTCGGCGGCAACATCGTCGTCGTCGAGCCCGCGCCCGAGGGCGAGGCCCACAAGTACGGCATCGTCTCGCTGGACGGCCAGGACGGGCGGCTCAACCGCATGACCGGCATGGTCGAAAAGCCGGCGCCGGGGACCGAGCCCTCCAACCTCTTCATCTCCGGCCGCTACATCCTCCAGCCCGAGATCTTCGCCCTGCTCGCCGCCCAGGAACGCGGCGCCGGCGGCGAGATCCAGCTCACCGACGCCATGGCGCGGCTGATGGGCCTCCAGGACTTCCACGCCTATGAGTACGAGGGGACCACCTACGACTGCGGCGACAAGGTCGGCCTCCTGCGCGCCAACGTGGCCTACGCGCTCAAGCACCCGGACCTGGGCGGCGCGGCGCGGGCGGCGGTGAAGGCGCTGCTCTAATCTCCCTTCCCCCTCGATGGGGGAAGGGTCGGGGATGGGGGTGAGTGCAGGGAGATGAAATTGACCCGCCATTTGGCTCGGAGCCCAACAGAGCGCTTCGCCCGAGCTCAGCGGCCACACCCCCGCCCCTGCCCCTCCCCCATCGAGGGGGAGGGGAAATGAAACTCTTCGTCTTCGGCTACGGCTACACGGGCCAGGCGCTGGCGAGGCGGCTGGGCTGGCCCGTCGTCGCCACCGTTCGCTCGGCCGAAGCCGCCGACGCGCTGAAAAGCCAGGGCGTCACCCCCGTCGACCCCGCCGACCGCAAGGCCATGGCGGCGGCGCTGGAGGACGTCACCGCCATCCTCGTCACCGCCCCGCCCGGCGACCACGGCTGCCCGGGCCTGTCCGCCCTCGTTCCGGCGCTGGCCGTCTCCGGCGCCTTTCCCGACTGGATCGGCTATCTCTCCACCACCGGCGTCTATGGCGACCGCGAGGGCGGCTGGGTGTTCGAGACCAGCCATCTCGCCGCCCGCTCCATCGAGGGCGCCCGCCGCTGCCGGGCCGAGCGGGACTGGCTGGAGGTGGGGCGCGGCATGGGCCTCACCGTCCAGGTCTTCCGCCTGCCCGGCATCTACGGCCCAGGGCGCTCGGCGTTCGAGCGGCTTGAGAAGAGCCGCAACATCGTCAAACCGGGCCAGGTCTTCAGCCGCATTCACATCGACGACATCGCCTCGGGCCTCGCCGCCTCCATCGCCCGCCCCAGGGCCGGCGGCATCTACAACCTCTGCGACGACGAGCCGGCCCCGCCGCAGGAGGTCATCGCCTACGCCGCGCGCCTCATCGGCCGCGAGCCGCCGCCCGAGCAGCCGTTCGACCCCGCCGACACCAGCCGCTTCTTCGCCGAGAACAAGCGCGTCTCCAACGCCAGGGCCAAGGCCGAACTCGGCTGGCGGCTGGCTTATCCGACGTACAGAGAAGGGCTGGAGTCCATCTTCAAAGCCCTTCCCCCTGGAAGGGGGAAGGGTTGGGATGGGGGTGGGATGCTCTCAGCAACCACTCCCGTCCGCAGCATTGGCTGAGGCGGCGCCACCCCCATCCCCGGCCCTTCCCCCCTCCAGGGGGAAGGGAGCGGAAACCTCCTCCACCGCAGCGATTAATCGTCGAATATCCTGCGGGCGCGACAGGCGATGGTCGCCGTCGCGGATCAGGGTGAAGACCACATCCTCGCCCTTGATCTGGTTCGCCAGCTCCAGCGCATGGCGCCACGGCACGTCCGGGTCCTCGCCGCCCTGCAGGATGCGGACCGGCGCCTCCACCGGGACCTGCCCCTCCAGGATCGACCACCGCGCCCCGTCCTCCAGCAGCTCGCGGGTGATCGGATAGGGGTCGCCGTACTCGCTCGGCCGCATCCACACCCCGTCCCGCGCCAGCGCCGCGTGCGCCTGCGGCGGAAACTCCGGCGCCATCAGCTTGGAGGTGAAGTCGGGCGCCGGCGCCACCAGCACCATCGCCCCGACGCGCTCAGGGATGGCGGCGGCCACCAGGCAGGCGATCCAGCCGCCCATCGAGGAGCCCACCAGCACCAGCGGCCCCTCGGTCAACGCCTCGATCACCCGCAGCGCATCGGCCCGCCAGCGCGTGATCGTCTGCTCGCGAAAGGCGCCTTCGGACTCGCCGTGCCCGGAGTAGTCGAAGCGCACGTACGCGCGCCCCTCCTCCAGCGCCCAGTCGGCCAGCGCCTGGGCCTTCGTGCCCGCCATGTCCGACATGAAGCCGCCCAGCCACACGACGGTCGGCCCCTCTCCCCGCAGCCGCCGCCAGGCCAGCCGCACGCCGTCGCCGCGGTCGAGGAAGCCGGTCTCTTCGTTCGCCATCACCACCCCACTCCCGTCATCCTAGGCCTTGTGCCTAGGACCCAGAAACGCCGACGCTCGGAGATAGGAGGCGGCGCTCGCCACACCTCATACCCCACCGCCCCGATTATGGGTCCTCGGGACAAGCCCGAGGATGACGCGGTGGAGGCGTCGAGGATGACGCGGTGGAGGCGTCGAGGATGACGGGGGGTGTGTATGGCGCCGCCCGGTTCAGCTATGCACACCATGTGACAGAACTCCCACCCCACTTCACCCTCCTGCAGGTGACCCCCGAGCTGGAAACCGGCGGGGCCGAGCAGACGACCCTCGATGTCGCGCGCTCGGTGGTGAAGGCGGGCGGCATGGCGTTGGTCGCCTCGCGCGGCGGGCGCATGGCCCAGCGCCTGAGCGCCGACGGCGGCGAGCTGGTCGAACTGCCGATGCAGTCGAAGAACCCGCTCGTCATGCTCGACAACGCCATCCGGCTGATCGGCCTGATCCGGGGCCGCAAGGTCTCCATCGTCCATGCCCGCTCGCGCGCGCCGGCCTTCTCGGCGCTGTGGGCGGCGAAGGCGACGGGCACGCCCTTCGTGGCCACCTACCACGGCGTCTACAATGCCGGCGGCCGCATCAAGCGCTGGTACAACGCGGTGATGACGCGGGGCGAGGTGGTCATCGCCAACTCCGAATACACCCGCCGCCACGTGATCGATGAGCACGGCGTCGACGAAGACCACGTCGTCGCCATCCCGCGCGGCGTCGATCTCGCCCGCTTCGACCCGGTCAAGGTCACCGAGCGCCGCCTGGCCGCCCTGCGCGAAGCCTGGGGCCTCGACCGTGACGAGCCGCGCGTGAAGGTGCTGCTGGCCGGCCGCCTCACCCGCTGGAAGGGCCAGCGCCTGCTCATCGACGCCGCCGCCCGCCTGAAGGCCGGTGGCGAATCCCGCTTCCTCATCCTGCTGGCCGGCGACGACCAGGGGCGGTCCGCCTACCGGGCCGAACTCGAAGCGGCCATCGCCGCCGCCGATCTGGGAGGCAACGTGCGCCTCGTCGGCCACTGCGAGGACATGCCCGCCGCCTACCTGCTGGCCGATGTCGCCGCCGCGCCCTCGCTCGACCCCGAGGCCTTCGGCCGCACGGCGGTCGAGCCGCAGGTCATGGGCCGCCCCGTGCTGGCGGCGAACCACGGCGCCGCCACCGAGACCGTGCTCCCGGGCAAGACCGGCTGGCTGGTCGAGCCGGGCGACGCCGACGCCTGGGCCGCCGCGCTGGGCAAGGTCGTGCGCATGACCGCCCGCAAGCGCCTCGAGATGGGCGAGACCGCCCGCGAGCGCGCCGTCCGGCTCTACTCGGTCGAGGCGATGTGCGAAGCGACGCTGGCCGTCTATCGCCGGGTGCTGGAGGCCCGCGCGTGAAGATCCTCGTCATCAAGCTGGGCGCCCTCGGCGACTTCGTCCTCGCCATGGCCGCGATGAAGAAGATCAGGGAGGCCCACCCGAACGACCAGATCACCCTCCTCACCACCCCGCCGTTCCGCGAGCTGGCGGAGGCCAGCGGCTGGTTCGACGCGGTCGACACCGACGGCCGCCCCGACAACCTGATCGCCGAAGCGGCCATGCTGCTTCGCCTGCGCCGCGCCCACTACGGCCGCATCTACGATCTGCAGACCTCCAGCCGCTCGTCCGCCTATTTCCAGTTCCTGCGGCCGAACCCCCCGCCATGGTCGGGGATCGCCAGGGGCTGCTCGCTGCCCCACGCCAACCCGGCGCGAGACTCGATGCACACGCTGGAGCGCCAGGCCGACCAGCTGAAGTACGCCGGCATCTGGCCGGACGCGCCGACGGAGCCCGGGACCGCCCCGCCGCCCGACCTCTCCTTCCTTGCCGCCGGGCGCCCGCCCGCCCAGCTGCCCTATGTCATGCTGATCCCCGGTGGTTCGCCGCACCGGCTGGACAAGCGCTGGCCCGCCGGCCGCTTCGCCCAACTGGCGCTCGAACTGCGCGGCCGGGGTCTTGAGGTCTATGTCATCGGCGGCCCCGGCGAGGCGCCCATCGCCGAGGAGATCGCCCGCGTCGCCGGCGAGATCCGCGACCTGACCGGCAAGACCTCCTTCGCCGACATCGCCGCCCTGGCGGCGGGGGCCGAGTGCGTGATCGGCAATGACACCGGCCCGCTGCACCTGGCCGCCGCCGCCGGCGCGCCGACGCTGGCCCTGTTCTCCGACGCCTCCGACCCCGCCCTTTGCGCCCCGCGCGGCAAGGTGCGCGTCCTGCACAGCCCTGACCTTGCCGACCTCCCGCTCAGCGCCGTGGTCGAAGCCGCCGACGCCATCGCCGCATAGGAAAAGGCCCCCGGCGCGGACCGGGGGCCAAGTCGATGCTCGCTCGGTCAGAAGGCGGCCTAGTCGCTCGAGGCCTGGCGGCCGGTCGAGGGGCCGATGCCCTTCTGATCCTTTTCAGCGGTGCTGCCGGTGCGGCCGGCCGCCTGGTTCTGCAGGGTCTGGCTGGCCGTCGCCGGGCGTTCGCCCTCGCCCGTCATGCGGGTCGAGCCGAAGCCGTCGTAGTCGCTGTCGCCGTCGCTCACCCGCAGCAGGTTCTGGACGTTGCGCACGCCGCTGATCGACTCGGCGAGGTCCTCGGCATGGCGCTTGTCCTGCCGGCTGGCCACCTCACCCTTGAGGATCACCTCGCAGTCCTTGACCTCGACATCGATGTTCGAGGCGTCCAGCCAGGCGTCGTCCGTCAGGCGGTCGCTGATGTCCTCGCGGATGCGGTCGTCCGATCGGCGATAGCCCTTGGGCCCGCGCCCGCGATGGTGGCCGGCCTCGTCTCCGGCGCCGAAGAAGTCCGCCACCTTGTCGCCGGCCCGCTCGAGCCAGCTGCGGTCTTCCTGGCCGCGATAGCCCTCGGCGCTCTGCGGGCCGCGGCCCCGCTCGTCGTACTCGTTGCGGCCGCGGTAGCCGTAGGGCGTGTGCGCGCCATAGGGAGGCGACCGGTCGCCGGCGTAGCCGCCGCCTTCCTGCGACAGCCCATAGCCCGAACCGCCGCTATAGGCGCCGCCGCGAGAGCCGGAGCCGTATCCGCGCGGCTGCTCGCCGCCGCGCCATCCGCCGCCCTGGCTGGAGCTGTCGTAGCTGCCGCGGTCGGCGCCGCGCCAGTCGCCCACGCTCGCCCGGCTGCCGGCGCCGTACCCGCCGCCGCGCCCGTATTCACGGTCGCTGCCCCAGGTCTCGCCGTAGCCCGAGCCGACGCCGGGATCGCGGCCATAGTCCTGCCCGCTGCCCGGCGAGGCGTAGCGGTCCTCGCGGCGGCCATAGCCGTAGCGGTCATAGCCCTGGCCGCGCTCGCCGCCCTGCGCGGGGTCGCCGAACTCCCAGCCGCCCTGGATCGGGCCGCTGTCGTTGTAGCCCGCCGGCCCTTCGTGGCGCCGGTCGGCGTGCATCTCGCGCCAGCGCTCGCGGCTGCCGGCGTAGCCGCCACGACCGCCGCCGCGTCCGCCGCGCCCTTCCCAGCCGCGGTCATCGCGCCAGTCTCGGTCCCGTTCGCTCCACCTTCTGTCGTCGGCCATGTTCGTTCCTCCGGGAAAAATGTGCCTGGCCCGCCTGCGCGGACCCCGTACGGCAAACCACCGCCCGTCGGCCACGGTTCCTTCACGAAATGCCGCGGCGGGCCCGCCGCGCCTTGATCGCGGGGGGCGCCTTCGTCATATTCCCGCCGTCCGCCGCGAAGACCCCTTCGCGCGCGGCCTCGTGACAATGGCTCCAGGAGCACCGCCTATTCGCCGCCCCATGCAAGCGCCCCCCGTCAAAGACGGCCCGCGTATCAACGACGAGATCCGAGTTCCCCGCGTTCTGCTGATCGACCAGAACGGTGAAAAGCAGGGAGTCATGCCCACCAGCTCCGCGCTCGAGGCGGCCGAGGAAGCGGGCCTTGACCTGGTCGAGATAGTCCCCAACGCAGAAGTTCCCGTCTGCAAGATCATGGACTACGGCAAGTTCAAGTTTCAGGAGCAGAAGAAGAAGAACGAGGCGCGAAAGCGCCAGAAGGTGGTCGAGGTCAAGGAGATCAAGCTCCGGCCCAACATCGACGTTCACGACTACGACGTGAAGGCCAAGTCGATGCACCGCTTCTTCGACGAGGGCGACAAGGTGAAGGTCACCCTTCGCTTCCGGGGCCGCGAAATGGCCCACCCCGAGCTCGGCATGAAGCTGCTCCAGAAGGTCAAGGCCGACTTCGACGAGGTCGCCAAGGTGGAGTACGAGCCGCGCATGGAAGGCCGCCAGATGATCATGATCCTGGCGCCGAAATAGGCCCAGGACCGATCCGGCGCGCCGCGTCCGCGTGGTTAACCAGCCGTTAAACCGGCTCGCCTCAAACCGGCCTTAACCGGCGCTGATCCTCAGCGCCCAAAGCCATTTGAGGAGTGTGATTCCATGGACCGCCGCGCCCTGATCGTTTCCGGCATCGCCACCCTCGGCTTGAGCGCCTGCGCCACGGCGACCCCCGTCGGCCCGGCCTCGACCGACGCCAACGCCGCCGCCACCGGCCCCGGCGACCAGCCGGCGCGGACCTATACCGCCGACGAGATCATCCAGCAGGGCTCGGACTTCCTGGGGGTCGCCGCCGAGTCGATGGGCGCGGCCATCGAGCGGGCCCTGCGCGACTACGGCCAGCCCACCGCCTACATCGCCGGCGAGGAAGCGGCCGGCGCCCTGACCGTCGGCGCCCGCTACGGCCGGGGCCTGCTTTACATGAAGGACCGCCCGACCACCGAGGTGTTCTGGCAGGGCCCGACCATCGGCTTCGACGTCGGCGGCAACGGCAGCCGCGTCTTCACCCTCTGCTATAACCTGCAATACCCCGACGCCATCTTCCGCCGCTTCCCGGGGGTCGAGGGCTCGGCCTATCTCGTCGGAGGCCTCGGCGTGAACTACCAGCGCGCCGAAAACATCGTCCTGGCCCCCGTCCGCGCCGGCGTCGGCCTGCGGCTCGGCGCCAACATCGGCTACCTGGTGTACAGCCGCCAAAGGAACGTGCTGCCGTTCTAAAACCCTTCTCCCTCCTCCCTTCCCCCTCGATGGGGGAAGGGTCGGGGATGGGGGTGAGTGCAGCGTGCTGACGGGCAGGCGCCGGTTGGCTCAGAGCCTGCCCACGCCCTTCCACCGGATTCGGCGGCCACACCCCCACCCCTGCCCCTCCCCCATCGAGGGGGAGGGATTCAGGTTCTCAGCCTCGCCCCGACCTTCTCGGCGGCCTGGACAATCCGCTGGCTCACCGCCTCGATCTCCGCGTCGGTCAGCGTCTTCTCGCGCGGCTGGAGGGTGACCTCGAGCGCCAGCGACTTGCACCCCTCCGGCACCCCCTTGCCCTCATAGACGTCGAACACCCGCACCCCGGCGATCAACGCCTTGTCGGCGCCGGCCACGGCCTTGGTCAGGTCGCCGGCAGCGCGCCCCGTCTCCACCACGAACGCGAAGTCGCGGGTCAGCGGCATCAGCTCGGGCAGGTCGAGCGCCGGGCGGGTTTTGACGCCCTTCTTCTTCGGCTCGGGAATCGCCTCGACGAAGACCTCGAAGCCATAGACCGGCCCCTCGACGTCGAGGCTTTTAAGCACCGCCGGGTGCAGCTCGCCGAATTCGGCGATCACCTGTTTGGGCCCCAGCTGCAACCGCGCCGAGCGGCCCGGGTGCCACCAGGGCGACGCCGCCCCTTGCGCGACCTGGAGGTTCGCCACCGGCGCGCCCATCTCGTCGAGCAGCGCCGTCAGGTCCGCCTTCACGGTGAAGACATTCTCCTCGCCGCCCTTGTCCCACCGGCGCGGCCCGTGCGGCGCCAGCACCGCGGCGACGACCAGCTTCTGCCCCTCCGGCCGGTCACTCTCGAACACCGGCCCGACCTCGAACAGCGCCGCGTCCGGGAATCCCTTGTTGGCGTTGCGCCCCACGGCCTCGATCAAGCCTGGCAGCGCCGAGGGCCGCATGGTGTCGAGGTCGGATGCAATCGGGTTGGCCAGCACCAGCTCGTCCGCCCCGCCGCCGAACAGCCGCGCCACGTCGCGCGAAACGAACGACCAGCCGATGGCCTCCTGGTAGCCCGCCGCCGCCAGTTCGCGCCGCGCGATCCTCGCCCGCGTCTGACGTGTCGTCAGCACGCCCCCGACCTGCCGCGCCACCTCCGGCAGCGGCGTCGACGGCAGGGCGCCGAAGCCCTCGATCCGCGCCACTTCCTCGACGAGGTCGGCCTTGCCCTCCACATCCCGCCGCCAGGTCGGCGGGGTGACGCGCGAGCCTTCGATCTTGAAGCCGAGCTTGGTCAGAATCTCGTTGGTCCGCGCCGCCGTGATCGACAGCCCCGACAGCTTCTCCACATAGGCCGGGTCGAACTCGACCGGCTCCGGCGCGGCCGGAATCTCTCCCGCCACCACGACCTCCGACGGCTCACCGCCGCACAGATCGAGGATCAGCTGGGTCGCCAGCTCCAGCCCCGGCACGACGAAGCCGGGATCGACGCCGCGCGCGAAGCGGTACTGGGCGTCGGAATTGATGCCCGTCACCCGCCCCGTCTGCGCCGTGCGGATCGGGTCGAACCAGGCGCTCTCGACGAAGACGTCCACCGTCTCCTCCGAACACCCCGTCGAGGCCCCGCCCATGACGCCGCCCAGCCCGATCGGCCGCTCGCCGCCCGCGTCGGCGATGACGCACATCTCCGGCCCGATGTCGTAGGTCTTGCCATCGAGCGCGATCAACTGCTCGTCATGGTGCTCGGCGGGCGAGGCCTCGGCGCCCGACCGCTCGCGCGCCCCGCGTCCCAGCCGCGCCTCGATCACGCTGCCGACCACCAGCTTTGCGTCATAGACGTGCAGCGGCCGGGCGCGGTCGTAGGAAATCAGGTTGGTGGCGTCGACCAGCGCATTGATCGGCCGAAGCCCGACGGCCTTCAGCCATGCCTGCAGCCAGGCCGGCGAAGGTCCGTTCTTCACCCCCCGGATCAGCCGCCCGGCGAACACCGGACAGGCCTCGCCGTCGACCTTGATCTGGATCGGGCACGGGAACTTGCCCGGCACGGGCTTGACCGACAGGTCCTTCAGCTCACCCACGCCCGCCGCCGCCAGGTCGCGCGCGATCCCCGCCACGCCCAGCCAGTCCGGCCGGTTCGGCGTGACCTCGAAATCGATCACCGCTTCCAGCCCCAGAGCCCGCGACGCGGGCGCGCCCACCGGCAACGCATCGTCCAGCTCCAGGATGCCGTCGCTCTCTTCGGCGGTCTCCAGCTCGGCCGCCGAACACAGCATCCCGTTCGACACCACGCCCCGCACCTCGCGCGCGACCAGCGTCACGTCGATGCCAGGCACATAGGCGCCGATGGGGGCATAGATCGTCGTCAGTCCGGCGCGGGCGTTCGGCGCGCCGCAGACGATCTCCTTGCGGCCATCGACCGTATCGACCTGACACACCCGCAGCCGGTCGGCGTTGGGGTGCCGCACGGCCTCGACGATCTTCGCCACCGTGAACGCCCCCAGCTTCTCGGCGGGATCGGTGACGTGCTCGACCTCGAGCCCCGCCATCGTCATCGCCTCGACCACCTCGGCCGCCGACGCGCTCGTCTCCAGATGGGCCCGGAGCCAGGAAAGGGTGAACTTCATCAGCTGAGCTCCAAGCCCTTCCCCCACGCATGTGGGGGAAGTGGGCCGATGCCGAAGGCGAGGCTCGATGGGGGCGTGAAGAGAGAAGGATCGGCGAGGTCGCGGGTTCTCACCTTACGCACCCCCATCGACCCTCCAGCTATCGCTGTCGGGCCACTTCCCCCACGTGCGTGGGGGAAGGCTTTGGCGTGAACTTCCATCAGCTGAGCCCCGAGGCGGGATTGGGCGCCGCGAAGGCGGAAAACCCATAATGGGCCAGCCAGCGGGTGTCGGCGGCGAACATCTCGCGCAGGTCCGGCATGCCGTACTTCAGCATCCCGAGCCGATCGACGCCGAAGCCGAAGGCGAAGCCCTGCCACTCGTCCGGATCGAGGCCGCAGTTTCGCAGCACATTGGGATGGACCATCCCGCAGCCGACGACCTCCAGCCAATCCGTGCCGGTCCCGATCTTCACCTCGCCGCCGGAGCGGTCGCACTGGACGTCCATCTCGGCCGAGGGCTCGGTGAATGGGAAGTGGTGGGGGCGAAAGCGGGTGACCACGCCCTCGGCCTCGAAGAAGCGCGAGATGAAGGTGTCCAGCGTCCACTTCAGGTGGCCCATGTGGATATTCCGGTCGATGACCAGGCCTTCCATCTGGTGGAACATCGGCGTGTGGGTGGCGTCGCTGTCGCAGCGGTAGGTGCGCCCCGGCACCACGATGCGGATCGGCGGCTCCTGCCCGCCCGCGATCCACGGCGCCGGCGGCTTCTCATTCGTCTGCCGCATGGTCCGCACCTGCACGGGCGAAGTGTGCGTGCGCAGCAGCTTGCGCTCCCCGTCCGGCCCCGGATTGAAGAAGAAGGTGTCGTGCATCTCCCGCGCCGGGTGCTTGGGCGGAAAGTTCAGCGCCGTGAAGTTGTGGAAGTCGTCCTCGATGTCGGGACCTTCCGCTACGCTGAAGCCAAGTTCGGCGAAGATGGCGACCATCTCGTCCATCACCTGCATCGTCGGATGCACCGAGCCCTTGCGCCTGGGCGGCGCCGGCAAGGTCAGGTCCACCCGCTCGGTGGCCAGCCGCTGTTCCAGCTCCGCCCCCTCCAGCGCCTCCTTCTTCCGCGCAATCGCCGCCGCCACGCGGTCGCGCAGCCCGTTGATCTGGGGCCCCTGCTCCTTGCGCTCCTCGGGGCTCATCGACCCGAGGGACTTGAGGAGGGCGGAGATGGAGCCGGACTTGCCGAGCGCGGCCACGCGCAGCGCCTCCAGCGCGGCGACGTCCGGTGCGGCCGCGACTTGCGCGGTCAACTCGGCTTCGAGGGTGTTCAGGTAAGTCATGTGCTGGCTGGTCTAACGGGATTGGTGAAAAGAAAAAGCCCTCCGGCTCGCACCGGAGGGCTCTTCGTCATCGGTTACCCGAAACGCTTAGGCCAGGGCGGCGCGAACCTTGTCGGCGATGGCCTTGAACGCGACCGGATCGTTACCCGCGATGTCCGCAAGCACCTTGCGGTCCATCGTGATCCCGGCCGCGTCCAGGCCGGAGATAAATCGGGAGTAGGTCAGGCCTTCGATGCGGGCCGCGGCGTTGATCCGCTGGATCCACAGCGAGCGGAAGGTGCGCTTGCGGACCTTGCGGTCGCGGTAGGCGTACTGCCCGGCCTTGTCCACGGCCGCCTTGGCGGCGCGGATGGTGTTCTTGCGGCGCCCGTAGAAGCCCTTGGCTTGCTCGAGGACCTTCTTGTGCTTGGCGTGGGCGACGACGCCCCGTTTCACGCGTGCCATGTGTCAGCGCTCCTCTTACAGGCCGTAGGGCAGATAGGTCTTGATGATCTTGGCGTCCGCCGCGTCCATCACCTTCGTGCCGCGCTGTTGGCGAATGTACTTGCCGTTGTGGCTGATCAGCCGGTGGCGCTTGCCCGCCACGCCGGCCTTCAGCTTGCCGGTCGCGGTGATCTTGAAGCGCTTCTTGGCGCCCGATTTGGTCTTCAGTTTCGGCATTTCGCTGCGGAGCTTTCGCCCCGTCCTTCTAGGTCACAGTGAGCGGCCGCCAAGGCATGCCATTCGGCCCGGCGGCTTCGGAACGGGCGCTGATAGGTGAAAAGCCCCGTCAAAGCAAGCCGCTGCGGCTAGTTCGGCGGGTTCTCCCGGAGGAGAAACGCGACGGTCGCCTCGAGCATCCGCTGGCGCGTGGCGCCGCGCGACATCCAGTGATCCTCGCCGTCCAGCGTCACCATCTCCACCCGCTTGCCGGCCTTCTCCAGCGCCTCGGCCAGCACCACGCTCTGCCGATAGGGCACCACGGTGTCGTCCCGGCCGTGAATCAGCAGGATCGGGCTCTGGGCGTCGGCCACGTGGCTGAGCGGCGCGATCTCGTCCAGGACCTCCGCGCCGCCCTCGTCGACGCCCATGAACCGGTGCCAGTAGCGCATCGCCTCGGTCTTGCGACCGCCCCGCATCGCCTTCCACTTCAGGAAGCCCTGCGGATCGGCGATGCCCGACACCGCCACGGCGCAGCGATAGACCCCCTTCTGCAGCGTCACCCCGGCCATGGCGGCGTAACCGCCGTAGCTGGCGCCCACGATGCACACACGCGCGGGGTCGATGACCCCCTCGGCCGCCAGCGCCTTCACCCCGTCCGAGAGGTCGGTCTGCATCTTGCGGCCCCACTCGCCGTAACCGGCTTCGGTCAGCGACTCCTCGGTCGATGAGCCCCGGAAGTTGGGCTGCAGCACCGCATAGCCGCGCGAGGCCATGGCCTGCGCCCAGAAGTCAAAGCCCAGCACATCCTCCGCTTGCGGCCCGCCGTGCGGAAAGACGATCAGCGGCAGGCCCTTGGCCTCCCGTCCCGGCGGCAGCGTCAGGAAGCCGGGGATTTCCAGCCCGTCGGCCGCCTTGTAGCTGTAGGGCTTCATCTCGGCGACCTCGCCGGGCGGCACGCCGGGATAGGTCTCGCCGAGGATGTCCGCGCGCTTGGCCCCCAGATCGACGAGATAATAGACGCCCGAATTCTGGGCGCCCTCGACCAGCACCACCACCTTCCGGCGGTCGCGCGACCAGTCGATCAGCCTGGCCTGCTGGCCCTTGAAGGCCGCCTTGACGCTGTTCCAGGTCGCCTGGTCGGCGGGATCGAAGAAGACCGCCTGCTCATAACCGTCGATGTAGCGCGCGCCGATGGCGCGGCGGCTGGCGGGGTCGACGATGACCCCGGTGAAGCTGCCGCTGTCCGGATGCAGGTCGGTGACCTCGCCGGTCTCCGGCGAGACCTCCAGGAACCGCCGGCCCTGGTTGGTCTGCGCCGACACGACGATGGCGTGGCCGTCCTTGCCGAAGGACACGATCTGCGGGGAGTCCAGCTTGGCCTCCACCTGGAACACGTCCGGCCAGATCGCGCCCTTGCGCACGCCCAGCGACCAGTAGCCGGTCACCTGGTTGTAGCGCGAACGCGCCTGGGGAACGCCGTTACCGTCGACCAGCCACTCCTCGGCGTCCTGACCCATGTGCTCCACGGGCTCGGTGCGCCCATCGTCCAGAAGCACCCGCTGGAGTTCGATGATCGGCCGCTTGAGGTTGAAGGTGGTGATGTAGGCGTACCACCGCCCGTCGACTTGCCGAACCACGGGCCAGTTCGCCATCACGTTCAACGAATTTTGGGCCTGCGCGCCGATGTTGATCACCCGCTTCTTGGCCAGGCTGTAGCTCTGGCCGATGAACCACTCGTGTTCGGGGATGCCGAACTCGGCCATGGACGTGGTCTTGGAGGTGACGATCAGAAGGTGCTCGTCCCCCGCCCAGATCAGGTCGCGCACCTTGCTGTCGCCGACCTCGATGACGCCGATGGGCGCGCCGCTCACCTCCTGCATGATCAGGCGCCGCTGCTCGCCGGCCACGGTGATGAAGGCGATCTTCGACCCCGATCCCGAAATGGCGATGTTCTCGATGGCCGGCAGCGCCCCGTAGGCCGACAGCGGCGGCGGCGCGGCGACGGCGGCAAGCGGCGCGGCGAGCGCCATAAGAGCGCCGACGCAGCCTGCGATGAACCTGAACATGGAATACCCCCCGAGACACAACCCCGAGGTGACGCTAGCGGGGACACCGCCTGAACGGCAAGCCCCTCACGCCAACTTTCGAACGTTCCGCCGCACCTCGTTGGCCATGAATAGGGCCGGCAGGATCAGCACGGCGGCCACCGCGAACGGCGCGCCGATGTCCAGGGCGAACAGCGGCGCGGCGGCCAGCGGTCCCACGATCCGGGCCAGCGCCATGCCGGCCATGTTCAGCCCCAGCATCTCGCCCTGCCGCTCGGGGGGCGCGGCGCGGCTGATCACCGCCCCGATGTTGGGGAAGGTCAGCGACTGGCCGAGCGCCACCGTCACCATGGCGATCACCGCGATCGGCCACAGCGTCACGAACGGCTGCACGGCGAACCCGGCGCCGATCAGCGCCAGGCCGAGCATCAGCGTCGGCGTCTCGCCGATCCGCCGCGCCAGGCGCCCGGCCAGCATGCTCTGGGCGAAGGCGGCGGTGATGCCGATGACCATGAAGCAAAGGCCGATCTCCCGCGGGCCCCAGTCGAACCGCGCGTTGGCCCACAGGCCAAAGCTCGCCTCCATCCCGGCAAACCCCCCGACCGAGATCAGGCTGACGCTGATCACCCGCCAGATCACCGGATTGCGGAAAGCGTCGCGCACGCCCTCGAACCGCCGCCGCCGGGGCGCGTCCGAGTGCAGCTGCCGCGTCTCGACCAGGTAGCGGGCGACTCCGATGAAGGCGAGCACGCACAGCCCGAACGCCAGGTACAGCGGCGGCCGAAAGCCCACGGTCCCCGCCTCCGGATGGGCCAGCAGGCCGCCCAGCGTCGGCCCGGTGACAAAGCCCATGGAGAAGGACGCGCCCATCATCCCCAGCCGCGCGGACCGCCGCTCCGGCGGCGTCACGTCGGCGACATAGCCCTGGATGGTCGAGATGTTGCCGGCCAAAAGCCCGCTCGCGAACCGCACGGCGATGGCCGCCCAGATTGTCGGGGCGAACGCCAGCAGCAGGTAGGTCAGCCCGTTGCCGAGGATGGTGATCATCAGCACCGGCCGCCGCCCGATCCGGTCCGACAGCCGTCCCCAGATCGGCTCGGCGAAGAAGTTGCCGAGCGAGTAGGCGCTAAACAGCACGAACACCGCCCACGCCGGCGCGCTGAACGACTTTGCAAAGAACGGCAGCAGCGGAATGACCACGCCAAATCCCGCCATGTTCAGGAACACGACGAAGAAGAGAACGTAGAGCGCCCGGCCATCGCCCGCCGGGGTCAAAGATCGCTGTTCCGCGGCCATAAGGGCGCGGTCTCTACGCCCGCCCCTTCAGCCGCGCAAACCCGTTTCGCTGGCAACGACATGATGTCTCGCCACTGAGGCGAAACAGCAACAATCGGCCTCAGGCCGCCGCCTTCACCACGCCCAGGTCCATCAGGCTCTGGGCCGTGGCGACGATGGCGTCCTCGTTGGACCTCGGCTGCCAGCCGAGCAGACGCCGCGCCTTGGTCACGTCGGCGTCCATGCGGCGGCCGAGTTGGGGCATCAGGGCCTTGGCGTCCTGGTTGACCAGCGCCATCAGCCGCACGACCCAGTTGGGCAGTTCGCGGGTCGGGACCTTGGCCGCCGCCGCGCCGAAATGCTCGCGCAGCACCTTGCCGGTCTCCAGGATGGACATGCACTCGCCCGCCATGGCCAGGAACCGCTCGCCCTTGGCCTTGGGATCGGTCATGGCGCGGATGTGCAGGTCGGCGACGTCGCGCACATCGACGATGCCGAACGAGGCCTGCGGCGCCGCCGGCAGCGCGCCGTCGAGCAGCTTCTGGACCAGCAGGATCGAGGTCGAATAGTCCGGCGCCAGCACCGGCCCCAGCACCGCCACCGGGTTGACCACCGACAGCTCCAGTCCGCCGCCCTCGCGCGCGATGAAGTCCCAGGCCGCCTTCTCGGCGATGGCCTTGGACTTCACATAGGCGCCGATGCCCGGCGTCTCGACATTGGTCCAGTCGGTCTCGTCGAACGGCCTGGCGCGTTCGGGATGGCCATAGCCGATGGCCGCGTAGGAGGAGGTCAGCACCACCCGCTTGACGCCCGCATCCCGCGCCGCCCGCAGCACCCGCAGCGCCCCTTCCCGCGCCGGCACGATCAGGTCGTTCTCGTCTTTGGGCGTCGCCGCCGGGAATGGCGAGGCGACATGCAGGACATAGTCGCAGCCCTTCACCGCCTCGGCCCAGCCGGCGTCGCCGTTCAGGTCGGCGGCGAAAAAGGTGAGCTTGGCCTTCGTCGGCTTGACCCCGCCCCGCGCCAGCATCTCCCGCACCTCGCCTTCGCGGCCTAAGTTGCGCACGGTGGTCCGCACCGTATGCCCGGCCGCCAGCAGCTGGATGATGCAGTGACTGCCGATAAACCCGGACCCGCCGGTAACCAGAACCTTCGCCATGACCCCTCCGTCTCGATAAGCCACTGTGCCCCGGCGGAGGCGTTTCGCAAACCTCTGTTATGCCGTGACGGCGAGCGGACGGTGGCGGCGACGCCATTCCCGCGCTACAAGAGTCGCGTACTTACAGCGATGTAAGCGTGATCAGAGGGGCGAGACGATGGACACCATGCCGCTTCAGGATGCCGGCGTTGGGGCGGTGGGGGGGTTCTTTGTCGCCCTGCTCATTCTCTATCGGCTGGTCGGCCCGTCGGACGAGGCCTACGCACGGGTCACAGTGGCGCGGCGCTGGCGGATCATCGGCCTGTCCGCCCTGCTGGGCGCGGTGCTGGTGTGGCTCTACGGCCTGGTCCGCTCGCCCACCACGGCCTTCGACATCGCGGTCGGCGCGGTCGGCGGCCTGTTCATCGGCTTTCTCATCCTGTGGCGCATCGGCCCCACGGACGAGGCCTACGCCCGCATCTCCGCCCGCCGCCGCTGGCTCATCTTCGGCGTCAGCGTCGTCCTCGGCGCCGTGCTGATGGGCATCTACGGCTACATCCGCTAGCCGCCCCTACTCCGCCGTCTCCGCCACCGGGCCCATCTGGCCGGCGAAGCGCTTCTGCAGGCGCGCGCCCGCCCAGGCGCTGATGTCGTCGACGATGGTGAAGATGGCCGGGATGTAGAGCAGGCTGAGCAAGGTCGAGGTGATCAGCCCGCCGATCACCGCCACGGCCATGGGCGATCGGAACTCCACGTCCGCGCCCATCCCCATGGCGATCGGCAGCATCCCCGCGCCCATGGCCACCGTGGTCATCAGGATCGGCCGCGAGCGCTTGTGGGCCGCGTCGATCAGCGCCTCGCGCCGGGTCATGCCGCCGTTCCTCGCCTCGATGGCGTAGTCGACCAGCAGGATGGAGTTCTTCGCCGCGATCCCCATCAGCATCAGGATGCCGATCAGCGAGGAGATCGAGAAGCTCGAACCCGCGACCAGCAGCGCCAGGAAGGCCCCGCCGATGGCCAGCGGCAGGGCGGCCATGATGGTGATGGGGTGCGCGAAGCTTTTGAACAGCAGCACCAGCACCACGTACATCAGCACGATCCCGGTCGCGAAAGCGGTCAGGAAGCCGAACAGCAGGTCGTTCATGAACTCGGCGTCGCCGGCCGCCACCTGACGCACCCCGGCCGGCAGGTTCTTCAGCGCCGGCAGCGCCTGAACCTTCTTGGCGGCCTCGCTGGCCCGCATCGTGCCCATGTCGGCGCTGACGGTGGCCACGCGCGAGCGGTCCTGGCGGGTGATGGTCGAGGCGCCGGCGCCAAAGCTCACCTCCGCCACCGCGCTCAGCGGCACGGCCGCGCCGGTGTTGGTCGGCACCCGCAGGTTCTCGATGGCCGACAGGCTCTCGCGCGCCTGATCGTCCAGCATGATCCGGATCGGGATCTGCCGGTCGCCCAGATTGAACTTGGGCAGGCTCTGCTCCAGGTCGCCGATGGTCGCCACCCGCACCGCCTGCGAGATCGACGCGGAGGAGACCCCGAGCAGCGCCGCCTGGTCGGGCTTGGGCGTGACGATGATCTCGGGCCGGGCGATGGAGGCCGAGTTGATGACGTTGGTGAGGCCCGGGACCGTGCGCATCGCCTGCTCGACCCGCCGGGCGGCGACCTTCAGCGCCTCGCCGTCGTCGCTGAGCAGACTGACGGCATAGGTGGACCCGCCGCCGGGGCCCCCGCCCTGCAGCTCGGCCGGGGTGATCCGCGCGCCGGGGATGTTCTGCAGCCGCTCGATCATGAAGCGGGTGAATTCCTGCTGGCTCATGTCCCGCTCGCCCTTGGGGACGAGGGCGGCGCTGACGGTCCCGGAGTTGACCGCGCCCTGGGTGACGCCGCCGCCGGGGCGCACGGTGCCGCTGCCCGAGCCGATGGAGGCGAAGGTCGAGGTGACTTCCGGCCGCGCGCGCAGCTGGGCGGTGATCTCCTGCACAACCGCATCGGTTTCCCGCAGTGTCGCGCCCGGCGGCAGTTCGACCGAGAAGCCCGCGCGGCCCTGGTCGCCGGCCGGCGAGAACTCGAACGGCACCATGGGAATGAGCAGCAGCGAGCCGATGAACAGCGCCGTGCCCGCGCCGACCACCTTCCAGCGGTTGTCGAGCGTCCAGTTCAGGGCCTTCAGATAGCGCTCCATCCACGGCGGGTCGGTGTCGGCGTGGTCGGTGTGCTTGAGCAGGTACGCGCCCATCAGCGGCGTCAACAACCGCGCGACCAGCAGCGAGAACAGCACCGACACGCAGGCCGCCAGCGCGAAGGCCTTGAAGAACTGCCCAACGATCCCCGGCATGAAGCCGGTCGGGGCGAACACCGCCACGATGGTGAAGGTCGTCGCCACGACCGCCAGCCCGATCTCGTCGGCGGCCTCCATGGCGGCCGGGTAAGGCGCCTGGCCGCCCCGCATGTGGCGCACGATGTTCTCGATCTCGACGATGGCGTCATCGACGAGGATGCCGATGGTCAGCGACAGGGCCAGCAGCGTGACGACGTTGAACGACTGGTCCAGCGGCGCGAGGATCGCGAACGTCGGGATCAGCGACAGCGGCATGGCCATCGCGGTGATGAAGGTCGCCCGCCAGTCGCGCAGGAACAGCCACACGACGATCACGGCCAGCAGGGCGCCCAGCCCCAGCGCCTCCATCGAGGCGACGTAGCTTTCCTCGACGAAGTCGACGGTGGAAAAGACCTCCTCGATCTCCACCTCGGGGTGGGCGGCGTCGAGTTCGGCGACGGCCTTG
>DASVBC010000034.1:0-28561 GCA_036376035.1 Caulobacteraceae bacterium
AGCCGAGCAGGCCGCGATCGGCCGTCGTGCCCTGCCCTTCCTGGGGTTCGAGCACGGCCGCGCCGGCGCCGTCTCCGAACAGCACGCAGGTGCCGCGATCGGTCCAGTCCATCAGCCGCGTCATGACCTCGGCGCCGATGACCAGCGCGCACTTCGACTGGTTCCGGGCCACGAAACCGTCGGCGATGCTGAGCGCATAGACGAAGCCCGAGCAGACCGCCTGCACGTCGAAGGCGATACCGACCGGGCAGCCGAGCTTGCGCTGCACGATGGCGGCGGTGGCGGGGAAGGTCAGGTCGCCCGTGGTGGTGGCGACGATGATGAGATCGACATCGGCCGCGCTCTTGCCGGCCTTCTCCAGCGCCTGGCGGGCGGCGTGGCAGGCGAGGTCCGAGGCGGCCTGGTCGTCGTGGGCGCGGTGGCGCTGGCGGATGCCGGTGCGCTCGACGATCCACTCGTCGGTGGTGTCGACGATCTTCGAAATGTCGTCGTTGCTGACGATCAGGTCGGGCAGGTACGCGCCCACGCCGGTGACGACGCTACGGAGGAGTTTGTTCACCCATGGCTCCATCGGCCGCCGTCTCCCCCACGACGGCCGTAAGACGTTTGATGTTGCGGTCGATTTCGGCCGTGAAGTCGCTTCTGGCAAGCTCCACCGCGACACGAATTGCGCTGGCGAAGCCGTTGGCGTCCGCCCCGCCGTGCGATTTCACGACAATGCCGTTGAGGCCCAGCAGCGGGCCGCCGTTCACGGCGCCCGGATCCAGCCGCGCGCGCATCTTCTTCAGAGCGCCCGAAGCGATCAGGGCGCCGAGCGTGGCGAGCGGGCTGGAGGTCAGGGTCTGCTTCAGCTCATTGGTGAAGAAGCGGGCCAGGCCCTCGGCGGCCTTGAGCGTGATGTTGCCCGTGAAGCCGTCGGTGACGATGACGTCCACCGCACCCTTGGCGATGTCGTTGCCCTCGACGAAGCCGCGATAGTCGAGGTCGAAGGTGGTGGCGCGCAGCAGGGTATTGGCGCCGCGCACCTCCTCGTGCCCCTTCTGCTCCTCGGAGCCGACGTTGAGCAGGCCGACGGTCGGGCGGGCCGAGCCGTGGACGGCGTGGTGGAAGGCCGCGCCCATGATGGCGAACTCGACCAGCTGCTCGGCGTCGCTCTCGACGTTGGCGCCGACGTCGAGCACGGCGGTGATGCCGCGCATGGTCGGCCAGCTGGCGACAATCGCGGGGCGGTGGATGCCCTCGGCCATGCGCAGGATCAGCATGGAAATGGCCATCAGCGCGCCGGTGTTGCCGGCGGAGACGGCGGCGTGGGCCTCGTTCTCCTTCACCGCCTCGGCGGCGTTCCACATGGACGAGCCCTTGCCCCGGCGCATGGCCTGGGCGGGCTTTTCGTCCATGGCGATGGCGCGATCGGTGTGGCGGACCTCGGCGCGGCCCTTCAGGTCGGCGCACCTGGCGAGCTCGGGCCCGATGAGCGCCTCGTCCCCGTGCAGCAGGAAGCGAAGGTCGGGGTAGCGCCGCGCGGCGATGGCCACGCCCGGGACCGTCACGGACGGTCCGTGGTCCCCGCCCATGGCGTCGATGGAAATGGTCAGCGGATCAGGCAAGGCGGCGACTCACAGCTCCCCACGAGGCCCGCCGGGCCAAGGCGCGCGGACGATACATGGGCCAAGCTTGGATGCAAACCTCAGCTCCTGGCGACGCTTATCCCAACAAGCCGACCACCCGAGGCCTAGTCTTTCAAACGCTTCAGGACGGCGAATGGCGATGCGTCGTCCTCCTCGGCGGGAGGCTCGAACACCGCGCCCGGCTTGCGCGGAAAGGGGTCGATCTCCAGCGCCAGGTGCTCGACGACGTAGTGGGCGAGATCGATCTCGTCGCCTTCGAGCGAATCGGGGGGATCGTCGGCCTCCAGGTCGATCTCGGCGTCTTCGGAGGGAAGGTTGGGGCTGCCGGCGGGGACGAGGCGGACCTTGAAGACGCCGGAGACCTTCTCATCGATGGGATCGAGGGTGACGCCGCAGGTCTGGACGACCTCGGCCTCCAGCTCGCCGCGCAGTTCGGCGCCGTCGAGCCAGGGGGTGATGGTGATCTCGGCCGTGAGGCTCTTCACCTCATCGACGCCGATGGTCCTGGCGATGGCGGGCAGCTGCGCGGGAGGCGGCGACAGGCGCCGCGTGATCGGGCCGCGCGCGATGTCGTTGAAGTGGACGGTTTCCCGCCAGCCGTTCACCGGGGATCGAGCCATGTGACCTTTCCTGTCAGCAGCTCATCCAATGGCTGGTCAGCCAGGTGGTCGCGGGCGGCGACCACATAGCGGGCGAGCGCGGGGTGGTCGGCGCTCTCGATGGTGCGGCCGATCAGGGCCTCCAGCTCGCCGTGGTCGGGCAGCTGGGCGAAGGCCTTCTCGTAGGCGCGCAGGCGGCCATAGAAGGCCTCGCCGAGCTTCTTCATCTTCTTGGGGACCGACAGATCGCCCACGCCCAGCTCGCGGAAGGCGTCGTCCAGGCCGCGCAGGTAGGCGTCGAACACCGCCTGGCTGGTTTCGGCCGCCGCCTCCCCCTGCCCCTTCAGGCGCTCGATCAGCAGGATGACGTGGATCGTGTACATCTCGAACCGGCCCTCGCGCGTGTCGGGGACCGAAAGCGTCGTGTAAAAGATGGGCAGACGGGCCTGCGCGGTGGCGGCCGCATAGAGCCCCGCGGCGGCCGTCTTGGCGGGCCTGGGCTTGAACAGCCGGTCCAGAAACATGCTTGCCTCGATTTCGCCGCGGCGGCGGCCTAGAAAGCGGCATTGAACTAAGCCTCGCCGGGCGATAGGTCAAAGTCTGCAAAGCTGCACTTCGGGGTCCCTTGATGTTTCGACGTTTGGCGCTCGCCGCCGCTGCGACCAGCCTGCTGGCGACGGGGGGCTGTATGCCGATCAGCCAGTACTCGGGCTTTCAGGCCATCGAGGAGCGTCCCGCCGATGTGAAGGTGGGCGAGGACACCAAGTCCACGGTGATGGCCAAGCTGGGCTCGCCCTCGGCCACCTCGACGTTCGACCCGAACACCTGGTTCTACATTTCGCAACTGACCGACCGCGTGGCCTTCTACAAGCCGCGCGTGGCCAAGCGCGACGTGGTGGCGATCCACTTCGACCCGGCGTCCGAGCAGGTCGCCACGGTCAACACCTACACGCTCAAGGACGGCAAGGTGATCGCCTACAACGGGCGTGAGACCCCGACCCGCGGTCGCGAGATGACCATTCTCGAGCAGCTGCTCGGCAACGTCGGCTCGGGCGTGCTGCCGGACACCGACAATAGCGACCCAGGCAGCCGCCCGGGGCGGTAGGCCGCTCCATCATCGAGACAAGAAGAAGGCCCCGGAGAGCGATCTCCGGGGCCTATTTCGTTTGAGCTCGAAAGGTCCGTCATCCCGGCCGCAGCGAAGCGGAGAGCCGGGACCCAGGGGCCGGTGCAGTGACTCCTGGGTCCCGGATCAGCCTTCGGCCGTCCGGGATGACGGTCGTTTCCTTACCCCACCGCGCCGTGCGCCAGCGCGGCCAGCAGGAGCAGGGCCACGATGTTGGTGATCTTGATCATCGGGTTCACGGCAGGTCCCGCGGTGTCCTTGTAGGGGTCACCGACGGTGTCGCCCGTCACCGCGGCCTTGTGGGCTTCGGAGCCCTTGCCGCCGTGGTGGCCTTCCTCGATCAGCTTCTTGGCGTTGTCCCAGGCGCCGCCGCCGCTCGTCATCGAGATGGCGACGAAGAGGCCCGTGACGATCACACCCATCAGCATGGCGCCCAGCGAAGCGAAGGCGTTGACCTTGCCCGCGATGGCCTGGATCACGAAGAACAGCAGGATCGGGGAGACGACCGGCAGCAGCGAGGGGACGATCATCTCCTTGATCGCGGCCTTGGTCAGGATGTCCACGGCGCGGCCGTATTCCGGCTTCACCTCGCCGGTCATGATGCCGGGGTTCTCCTTGAACTGGCGGCGAACCTCGACGACCACGGCCTGGGCGGCGCGGCCCACGGCGGTCATCGACATGCCGCCGAACAGGAACGGCAGCAGGCCCCCGAACAGCAGGCCGACGACGACGTAAGGGTTGGACAGGTCAAAGGCGACCGCGCCCATGCCGCTGAAGAAGGAGCCCGGCTCGGCGTTGGCCGAGAAGAACTTCAGGTCTTCGGTGTAGGCGGCGAAGAGCACCAGCGCGCCAAGGCCGGCCGAACCGATGGCGTAGCCCTTGGTCACGGCCTTGGTGGTGTTGCCGACGGCGTCGAGGGCGTCGGTGGAGACGCGGACCTCGGCCGGCAGACCCGCCATTTCGGCGATGCCGCCGGCGTTGTCTGTGACCGGACCGAAGGCGTCCAGCGCGACGATGAAGCCGGCCAGCGACAGCATGGCGGTCGTGGCGATGGCGATGCCGAACAGGCCCGCCAGGTTATAGGTCACGATGATGCCGACGATGATCACGATGGCCGGCAGCGCCGTGGACTCCAGCGACATGGCGAGGCCCTGGATCACGTTGGTGCCGTGACCCGAGACCGAGGCCTGCGCCACCGACTTCACCGGGCGGAAGCCCGTGCCGGTATAGTACTCGGTGATGACCACGATGGCGGCGGTGACGACGAGGCCGACAACGCCGCACCAGAACAAGGCCATGGCGTCGATGGTCAGGCCGCCGCCCGTGGTGACCGGACCGGTGACCAGGGTGTTCACGACCCACCAGATCGCGCCGACCGACAATACGCCGGTGACGATGAGGCCCTGGTAGAGGGCGCCCATGATGTTTTCCTTCTTGTTCAGGCGAACGAAGAAGGTGCCGATGATCGAGGTCACGATGCACACGCCGCAGATGGCCAGCGGCAGCAGCATCATGGCGTCGACCGCGCCGGCCGTGCCGCGGAAGAAGATGGCGGCCAGCACCATGGTGGCGACGGTGGTCACCGCATAGGTCTCGAACAGGTCGGCGGCCATGCCGGCGCAGTCGCCGACGTTGTCGCCCACGTTGTCGGCGATGGTGGCGGCGTTGCGGGGGTCATCCTCGGGGATACCGGCTTCGACCTTGCCCACCATGTCGCCGCCGACGTCGGCGCCCTTGGTGAAGATGCCGCCGCCAAGACGGGCGAAGATGGAGATCAGCGAGGCGCCGAAGCCCAGCGCGACGAGCGAATCGACCACTTCGCGGCTGGTGTTCTCAAAGCCGGCGCCCTGGGTCAGGAAGGCGTAGTAGCCGGCGACGCCGATCAGGGCGAAACCGGCGACCAGCATGCCGGTGACCGCGCCCGAGCGGAACGCCAGCGACAGGCCGCGAGCCAGGCTCTCCGAAGCCGCCTGGGCAGTACGCACGTTGGCGCGCACCGAGATCAGCATGCCCGCGAAACCGGCGGCGCCCGAGAGCACCGCGCCGATCAAAAAGCCGATCGCCGGGTACATGCCAAGGAAGAACCACAGGGCGGCCAGGACCACGACGCCGACGATGGCGATGGTGGTGTACTGGCGGCGCAGGTAGGCCTGGGCGCCTTCCTGGATCGCCGCGGCGATCTCCTGCATCCGTTCGTTGCCGGCCGAGGCCCGCATCAGCGAGGCCGTCTGCACGATGCCGTAAAGCACCGCCAGGAAGCCGGCGATGATCACCAGCGTAAGCGTATCCATCTGTGAAGCGCCCCTTCAGTTCTAGCGCGCGAGCCGAGCCGCCGGATGGCGGCCGCAACAGCCCCTCAAGTTTCCCCACGAAGCGCGCCGCACCGCAGCCCGCCCTCGAATAAGACAGCCGTCTTTGCCAAAGTTACCGAAGGGGCGCAACTGCCCGTTCCAGCGGGGAAAATGGCTCAGCGGTGGCGGTAGCCGAGCCTTTCGGGGGTGATTTCGCGGCCGCCGCGCGTAACCGCCACCCCCTCACCTTGCGTGAACTCACCGACAATCGTGAAGCCTTCCAGCGGCGCTTCGAGGGCGCAGACGATCTCGTAGTCGTCGCCGCCGGTCGCCAGCGCCAGGCGGTCGCCGAAGCGCCGGCCGGCGGGTGAGAGGGGCATACGGTCCAGATCGACGTGTACGCGGCAGCCGCTGGCCTCGGCGAGGTGGCCGGCGTCGGCGAGGAGGCCGTCGGAGATGTCGGCGGCGGCTCTGGCGTGGATGCGCAGCGGCTCGCGCAGGTCGGTACGGGGGTGCGGCAGGCGGTAGCGGTCGGCCAGCGCTGGATCATCGAGCTCTCCCCTCGCCGCCTTGAGGCCGAGGAAGCCGTCACCGATGGGACCGCTGACGGCCAGCAGGTGGCCGGGTCTGGCGCCGGAGCGCTTGACCATTCGACCCTCGGGGACCCAGCCGAGCATGGTGACCGAGGCGAACAGCGAGCCGGGCGCGGCGGTGGTGTCGCCGCCGAGAAGGTTGAGACCATAGGCCTGGCCGTCCTCGGCGAGGCCTCGGGCGAAGGCGTCCCGGTCGGCGCCCTCCGGCCAGCCTACGGCGAGGAAGTAGGCGTAGGGCTCGGCGGCCTTGGCGGCGAGGTCGGAGAGGTTCACCCGCAGCAGCTTGCGGGCGACGAGGTCGAGGGGATCGCCGGGGAGAAAGTGGACGCCCTCGACGATGGCGTCCTTGGTTATGACGAGGTCAAAGCCGGGGCGGCAGGGCAACACGGCCGCGTCGTCGAGGAGGTCGAGGGCTTCCGGCGCGCCGCCGGTCAGCGGGCGAAACAGCCTTGCGATGGTCTCGAACTCATCGGCCGGCATCCCGCGCGATCCCATCCAGCGCTCCATTGACGAAGCCGGGCTCGGGTCCCTCGAAGAAGGACTTGGTGATCTCGACGTACTCGTCGATGGCGACCTCGTGCGGCACGTCGGGGCGCCGGGTCAGCTCGAAGGCGCCGGCGCGCAGGATGGCGCGCAGGGTGGCGTCGATACGCTCCAGACGCCAGTTTTCGGCGAGGCGCCTGGCGATGGCCTGGTCGATCTTGACCTGATCCTCGACGGCGCCGCGCACGACATCGGCGAAGAAGGCCTCGTCGGCCTCCGCCAGGGTGTGGCCGTCGATGTCGCGGTCGAAGCGATGCTCGGAGAACTCGCGCACCACGGCCTCGGCGCCCGCGCCGGAGACCTCCATCTGGTAGAGGGCCTGCACGGCGGCCAGGCGCGCCACGGATCTGGCGTGACGGCTCATCCGCCGAACTGCTTGCGAAGGGCGATGACGTCGAGGCACGCGCGCGCCGCGCCGCCGCCCTTGTCGCCTTCGGAGACGCGGGCCCGCGCCCAGGCCTGCTCGTCGTTCTCGACGGTGAGGATGCCGTTGCCGATGGCGAGGCCCCGGGTCGTGGCGAGCTCCATCAGCCCCCGGGCGCTTTCATTGGCGACGATCTCGAAGTGGTAGGTCTCGCCCCGGATAACGACGCCGAGCGCCACATAGCCGTCGAACTTGCCATGCTTGTCGGCCAGCGCCACCACGGCCGGTATTTCGAGTGCGCCGGGCACGGAGACGACCTCGTACTCCGCGCCGAAGGCGTCCAGCGCGGAGGTCGCGCCGGCCAGCAGTTCGTCCGACAGGTCGGAATAGAAGCGGCCTTCGACGATGAGGACGCGGACGGGCTTGGCCATCTAACTCACTCTTCTCCGCTCGGGATCGGCGCGCGGCCGACGATCCTCAGGCCATAGCCCTCCATGGCGGCGGGCTTGAACTGGCTGGAGGTGAGCAGAACCATCTCCCGCACGCCCAGGTCCAGCAGGATTTGCGCGCCGACGCCATAATCGCGAAGCGCGTTGTTGCGGTACTGCGAGCCCTCGCCGCCCGCGCCGTAGCGTTCGGACAGCCAGTGCGGGTTGGGATCGCGGATGAAGACGGCCACGCCCGCGCCGTCGTGATCGTTGATCGCCTTCAGCGCCGCCGGCACGTAGTCGCGCCGGGCGCCCACGTAGCCCAGCATGTCGGCGGCGAAGTCCACCTGGTGCATCCGCACCAGCGTCGGGACGTCCGGATCCACCTTTCCCTTCACCAGCGCCACGTGCTCGGACTGGTCGATGGTGTTGCGGTAGATGAGCATGCGGAACTCGCCGTGGACCGACTGGAACGGCGTATCCAGTACGCGCTCGACGCAACGCTCGGTGCGGCGGCGATAGGCGATGAGGTCGGCGATGGTGCCGATCTTCAGCCCGTGCAGCTGGGCGAAGGCGACGAGCTCCGGCAGACGCGCCATGGTGCCGTCGTCGTTCATGATCTCGCAGATCACCCCGGCGGGGTTCAGGCCCGCCAGCCGCGAGATGTCCACCGCCGCCTCGGTGTGGCCGGCGCGGACGAGGACGCCGCCCTCCTTGGCCACCAGTGGGAAGACGTGGCCTGGGGAAACGATGTCGTCGCAGTCCTTGGTCGGGTCGATGGCCACAGCGACGGTGTGGGCGCGGTCGGCGGCGCTGATGCCGGTGGTCACCCCCTCCTTGGCCTCGATGGAGACCGTGAAGGCGGTGCCGTGGCCGGACGCGTTCTCCACCGCCATGGGCGGCAGGCGCAACTCTTTGGAGCGCTGGCCGGTGATCGACAGGCAGATCAGGCCGCGCGCGTGCTTGGCCATGAAGTTGATCTGGTCGGGCGTGGCGAACTGGGCGGGGATGATGACATCGCCCTCGTTCTCGCGATCCTCGGCGTCCACGAGGATGTAGGGACGGCCGTTGCGGGCGTCCTCGATGATGTCCTCGATGGGGGAGATGGGTGTGTCGTGCATGTCAGGAATCCTCCCTTCCCCCTGGATGGGGGAAGGGCCGGGGATGGGGGTGGAAGAGGTTCAGGACGAGGCTCTGCATCCCAGCTTCCGTCATCCCACGCCTTGTACCTGGGACCCAGACGCGCCGACGATTCAGAACGAGGCTCGATCGTTGATGACGTCCTGCGCCGTCCGCGTTTCTGGGTCCTCGGGACGAGCCCGAGGATGACGGTGAAAAATCACGAGAGGGAGCGTTGCGGAGAGGGCGCCACCCCCATCCCAACCCTTCCCCCATCCAGGGGGAAGGGCTCATGACCGCGGCTCCGTCTCGATCCACCGCGCGAGATACCTCGCCAGCATGTCGATCTCCAGGTTCACCTTCGCGCCGGCCGTCAGGCGGCCGAGCGTGGTGACGTCCCAGGTGTGGGGAATGATGTTGACGCCGAAGATGTCGTCCTCGACCTCGTTGACGGTCAGCGAGACGCCCTCGACGGTGATGGAGCCCTTGGGGGCGATCACGCGGTGGAGAGGCCTCGGCACGCGGATACGGACCCGGTGGGAGCCGCCTTCGGCTTCGACGCTGACCACCTCCCCTACCCCGTCCACGTGGCCGGAGACGATGTGGCCGCCCATCTCGTCGCCGAGCCTTGCGGCGCGTTCGAGGTTCACGGGCGAGCCTTCGGTGAGTTCGCCGAGCGTGGTCTTGGACAGGGTCTCGCCGGAGACCTCGACGGCGAACCAGCCCTCGCCTTTATCGACGACGGTCAGGCAGCAGCCCGAGTGGCTGATCGAGGCGCCGAGGTCGACGGTGGAGAGGTCATAGGAACTCTCGATCTCATAGCGGCGGTCGCGGTTGGTCTCTCGCACGGAGCGGACACGGCCGATGTCGGTGACGATGCCGGTGAACATCAGATCCTCGCGTAGCGCTCCCAAAGGTCGTCACCGACGAGCTCCAGCGCCACGCGCTCGAACCTCGGCGCATCGCTGAGCGCCGCCAGCGCCAGGGCGCCGATGGCGGGGCGTCCCTCGCCGCCCAGGATGATGGGCGCGCGGAACCACTCGATCTGGTCGACCAGCTCACATCGGATGAAGCTCGCGGCCACCTGGCCACCTCCTTCGACGAGGACGCTGCCGATCCCCTCGGCCTCCAGCGCCTCCAGCGCGGCCTTCAGATCCGGCCGCTCCCCCACGGCCTTGACTGTAAGCACCTTTACGCCCGCGTCAGTCAAACGCTTGTTTGAATCGCCGATGGCCACGACGAAGGTCGGCGTTTCGCGGGCGGTGCGCACGAGCTTGCTGTCCGGGTCGAGCCGCTGACGGCTGTCGAGAACCACCCTGGCGGGCTGGCGGCCGGTGTAGTTGGCCGACCGCACCGTCAGCTGCGGATCGTCCGCCAGCGCCGTCTCCACACCGACCAGCACCGCGTCGTGGTCGGCGCGCAGAGCGTGGGTGGCGGCACGGGCGGCCTCGCTGGTGATCCACCGGCTTTCGCCCGATGCGGTGGCGATGCGTCCGTCAAGGGACGTGGCGAGCTTGAGGGTGACGCGCACGGGTCAGCCCTCGTCGCGTTTGTGCAGACCCTCTTCGCCCAGGAACCGCGCGAAGTCGCCGGTCTCGCGGAAGTCGCGATAGACCGAGGCGTAGCGGACGTAGGCGACGTCATCGAGTTCCTTGAGGCCCGACATGACGAGGCCGCCGACGGTGGAGGACGGCAGCTCGGTCTCGCCCATGCTTTCCAGCTGGCGGACGATCCTGGAGACCATCTGCTCGACGCGCTCTTGATCGACGGGGCGCTTGCGCATGGCGATCATCACCGAGCGCATCAGCTTGTCGCGGTCGAACGCCGAGCGGCGGCCGGAGCGCTTGACGATGACCAGCTCGCGCAGCTGCACGCGTTCGAAGGTGGTGAAGCGCCCGCCGCACTCGGGGCACAGGCGACGGCGGCGGATGGCGGCGCCGTCTTCCGACGGACGGCTGTCCTTAACCTGGCTTTCTTCATTGCCGCAGAACGGACAGCGCATGATCTGGCCCCTCCGCGAGCCTCACCTACTAATTGTAGATGGGGAACTTCGCCGTCAACGCCAAGACGCGTGTGCGGACCTCGGCTTCCACGGCGCTGTTGTCCTCGCCGTTCTTCGCCAGGCCATCGACGACCTCCCCGATCCACTCGCCGATCCGGGTGAATTCGGCGACGCCAAACCCGCGCGTGGTGCCCGCCGGCGTGCCGACGCGGACGCCGGAAGTGGTCGCCGGCGGAAGCGGGTCGAAGGGGATGCCGTTCTTGTTGCAGGTGATGTGGGCCCGCTCCAGCGAGGCTTCGGCGGCCTTGCCGGTGACGCCCTTGGGCTGGAGATCGACCAGCATCACGTGGCTGTCGGTGCCGCCCGAGACGATGTTGAGGCCCGACTTCATCAGGGCCTCGGCCAGGGCGTTGGCGTTCTCGACCACACGCTGGGCGTAGATCTTGAACTCGGGCTGTAGGGCCTCGCCGAACGCCACGGCCTTCCCGGCGATGACGTGCTCCAGCGGACCGCCCTGCAGCCCCGGGAAGACCGCGGAGTTGATCTTCTTGCCCAGATCGAGGTCGTTGGAGAGGATGAGGCCGCCGCGCGGACCGCGCAGAGTCTTGTGGGTGGTGGTGGTGACGACGTGCGCGTGCGGCAGCGGGCTCGGATAGACCCCCGCCGCGACCAGGCCGGCGAAGTGGGCCATGTCGACCATCAGGTAGGCGCCGATGCTGTCGGCGATCTCGCGGAAGCGCTTGAAGTCGATGACGCGGCCATAGGCTGAGCCGCCGGCGATGATCAGCTTGGGCCGCTCGCGCTCGGCGACCTCGGCGACCATGTCGTAGTCGATCAGCTGGTCCTGCTTGCGCACGGTGTAGGCCACCGGCCTGAACCACTTGCCCGACTGGTTGGCCGGAGAGCCGTGGGTCAGGTGACCGCCCGCCGCCAGGTCCATGCCCATGAAGGTGTCGCCGGGCTTGAGCAGCGCCATGAACACCGCCTGGTTGGCGTTGGCGCCCGAGTGCGGCTGGACGTTGGCGAAGGCGCAGTCGAACAGCTTCCTGGCCCGCTCGATGGCCAGCGTCTCGATGACGTCCACGTATTCGCAGCCGCCGTAGTAGCGCCGGCCGGGATAGCCTTCCGCGTACTTGTTGGTGAGGATGGAGCCCTGCGCCTCCAGCACCGCGCGGGAGACGATGTTCTCCGAGGCGATCAGCTCGATCTGATCGCGCTGGCGCTTCAGCTCATGCTCGATCGCGTCGAAGATCTCGCGATCGGCGGCGGCCAGATCGGCGCCGAAGAAACGGGCGGGGACGGGCGTCGAGGTCGGAGCGTTCATGGAGAATCCCTGGGCGGCGGAAGCCCTCTTTAACCCCGCGCGCGTCCGGATCAAACGCCCCTGTCTGCAACCATCGCTAACGACGTGCATTGAGGGTTCGCCCGTCGCGCACCTGAGGCGTGATGGGCGCTGGTGACGACTCGAGCAAGGGGGCCGAAGTGACCGATATCTCCAACGAGGAAGCGCCCGTCGCGGCCGATGCCGCGAGCGACATCCTCGTCTACAGCGCCGACATCGTCGCGGCCTATGTCACCCAGAACAAGGTCGCCCCCAGCGAGATCCCGGAACTGATCCGGACCATCCACCAGACACTGTCGGGCCTCGGCGAAGGCGGCGGCCAGGCGCAGGCGCCGCAGGGCAAGCAAAAGCCCGCCGTGCCGATCAGCAAGTCGGTGACCGACGACTACATCATCTGCCTGGAAGACGGCGCGAAGCTGAAGATGCTCAAGCGCTACCTGCGCTCGCGCTATAACCTGAGCCCCGAAGAATACCGCCGGAAGTGGGGCCTTCCCGCCGACTACCCGATGGTGGCGCCGGCCTATGCGGCCCGCCGCAGCGACTTCGCCAAGCAAATCGGGCTCGGGCGGGGCGTGCGGCGAAGATAGCGGATCCGGTCAGGCCGCGACGCCACCCAACCTTGCAATATTGCAGCGAGCCCAGAGCTGTTCGAGAGCGCCGACCAGGTCGCGCATCATCGCGTCGGTGTGGAAGGGCGTGGGCGTAAAGCGCAGGCGCTCGGTCCCGCGCGGCACGGTCGGGTAGTTGATCGGCTGGACGTAGATGCCGTGGTCGCTCAGCAGCATGTCCGAGACCATCTTGCAGTGGACCGGATCGCCGACCAGCACCGGGACGATGTGGCTGACCGACGGCATGACCGGCAGGCCGGCCTCGGCCATCATGCGCTTGAGGGTCGCGGCGCGTTCCTGGTGATGCTCGCGGACTTCGCTGTGTTCCTTCAGCCACTTCACCGAAGCGGCGGCGCCGGCGGTCAGCGCGGGGGGGAGCGAGGTCGTGAAGATGAAGCCCGACGCATAGCTGCGGATGGCGTCGACGATCACCGCGTCGGCGGCGATGTAGCCGCCCATGACGCCGAACGCCTTGCCGAGCGTGCCCTCGACGATGTCGATGTCGGCCATCACGCCGTCGCGCTCGGCCACCCCGCCGCCACGCTCGCCGTAGAGGCCGACGGCGTGGACTTCGTCGAGGTAGGTCAGGGCGCCGTACTTCTTCGCCAGCGCGATGGTGCCGGCGATGTCGGCGATGTCGCCGTCCATCGAATAGACGCTCTCGAAGGCGATGAGCTTGGGCGCATCGGCCGGCGCGGCGGCCAGCAGCTGTTCCAGATGCTCGAGGTCGTTGTGGCGGAAAATGTGCCGGGCGCCGCCGCCGTGGCGGATGCCCTCGATCATCGAGGCGTGGTTCAGCGCGTCGGAGAAGACGATCAGGCCGGGGAGGATCTTGTAGAGGGTCGAAAGCGCCGCCTCGTTGGCCACGTAGCCGGAGGTGAAGAGGAGCGCCGCTTCCTTGCCGTGCAGGTCGGCGAGCTCGGCTTCCAGCGTCACGTGGTGGTGGGTGGTGCCGGAGATGTTGCGCGTGCCGCCCGAGCCCGAGCCATTGGCGTCGATCGCGCCGTGCATGGCCTCGAGAACGACGGGGTTCTGCCCCTGGCCGAGATAGTCGTTGGAGCACCAGACGATCACCTCGCTGGTGGAGCCGTCATCGCGCGTCCAGGTGGCGCGGGGGAAGTCGCCCCGGTGGCGCTTGAGGTCGGCGAAGACCCGGTAACGGCCCTCGGACCGGACCTGGTCCACGGCGTTGGTGAAAGCGGCTTTGTAGTCCATCGACACGACACGCGGCCCGCGACAGTCGGACCGTCCCCTTGTTCGAGCGGGCTTGTCGCACCACCCGTGAGCCCTGTCTATATAGGGGAAAACCCCTAAACGATCACGTGCGTCCTTCGACACGCGGCCCTTCGACAGGCTCAGGGTCGCTGCTCAGGATGACGTATTTCTGAGTCGTCATGGTGAGCAGCCCGAAGGGCGTGTCGAACCACGCAGGGCGCCTAAGCGAGCTCGTCCAGCTTTCCACGCATCAGCTGGAGGACGGCGGAGAAGTCTTTCTGGCCATAGCCGAGGGTGTCGAACAGGGCGTAGAGCGCCTCGGCGTTGGCCCCCATGGGCGTGGTCGCCCCGGACCTGGCGGCCGCTTCCTGCGCGAGCTTGAGGTCCTTGAGCATCAGGGTGGTGAGGAAGCCGCCGTTGTAGCCGCGGTTGGCCGGCGCGGCCTCCACCTGGCCGGGCCAGGGGCTGTAGGTGGTCAGCGACCAGCATTGGCCCGACGACTTTGAGGCGATCTCGAAGAAGCGGTCGGCGTCCAGTCCAAGCTTTTCGGCCAGGGCGAAGGCTTCGCATACGCCCAGCATCGAGATGCCGAGCACCATGTTGTTGCAGATTTTCGCCGCCTGCCCGGAGCCGAGGTCGCCGGCGTGGAAGACCGCCCGGGCCATCGGCTGGAGCGCCTGTTCGAACGAGGGAAAGTTCGCCGCCTCGCAGCCGACCATGAAGGCCAACGTGCCGGCCTCGGCCGCCATGATGCCGCCGCTGACCGGGGCGTCGGCAAAGCGGAAGCCCTGCTGGGCGGCCATCTTGCCGACGGCGCGGGCTGAATCGACGTCGATGGTCGAGCAGTCGATCAGCAGCGCGGACTTCGGCGCATTGGGCAGCACCTGCTCGGCGAAGACCTGCCGCACGTGCTGGCCGGCCGGGAGCATGGTGATGACGACCTCGGCGTCCTTCACGCATTCGGCGGCCGAGCCGGCGGCGCGGCACCCCTGCCCCACCGCCTTGTCGACGGCGGCCCCGGCCAGATCGAAGGCGATGACTTCGTGTCCGGCCTTGACCTGGTTGGCGGCCATACCGCCGCCCATGTTTCCAAGGCCGATAAAGGCGACACGCGCCATCAACGCGCCCCGCGGGGTTTGCGGAACTTGTAGACGAACTGGTCGGTGTGGCCGCGGATGCTCTCGTCGAACACCGCCAGCTTGTGGGTGTCGAGCGGGTTGCGAAGGATGGTGCTCTCACCGTCGAAGACGAAGCCCGCCGCCTCGACCTCGCGCCGCACGACGGAAGGGTCGATGCGGTGCAGGTTATTCACGTGGCTGATACCGGTCCCGATATCGTCGACGTGGTCGATGACGATGTAGATCCCGCCGGGCCTGAGCGAATTGAACACCGCCTTGTTCACCGCCGCCACATCGACCGGCCCCATGAAGTCGGCGTGCATGTCGTGGTAGTTCAGGCTGGTCCACACCAGGTCCAGCTTCTCGGGCGCGCCGAAGTCCGGCAGGCGGCGCACGATCATGGCCGTGTTGCCGTGGTAGGCCGGATCATCCACGACGGCCTTCACCGCCGGGTCGCGCTTGGCAAGTTTGGTCAGCTCATCCGGGACGTAGGCATAGACCTTCCCCGTCGGGCCGACGGCGCGAGAGAAGATGCGGGTGAAGTAGCCGCCGCCGGGGATCAGGTCGGCGACCTTCATGCCGGGGGTGAGGCCCGCGAAGGCCAGCACTTCCGCGGGCTTGCGGTCGATGTCGCGCTCGCGATCGGCCGTCGGACGGGCGGGATCGTTCACGGCCGCGGCGAGGAAGCCGGGGATGACCGAACCGGGAGGCGGCGGGGCCATGGTCGTGCAGGCGCCCACCAAAAGGGCCAGCGCCAATACCAATGAGCGTGCGTTCATGATCTCTCCTCCATCCCGATGATCGCGCTAACCCTAGCGCAGCCGTCCGCTCACGTCAGCGGCGACCATTCCTGATCGTCCGGCAGCGGCGCGAAGATCGCGTCCAGCATAGCCGGGGTGACCCCCTCGAGGGTGGCCGGATTCCACCTGGGGGCGTTGTCCTTGTCCACGATCACCGCCCGCACGCCTTCGATGAAATCGTGGCGCTGAACGACGCGGGCGCCGATGCGGTATTCCATGCGCATGTTGTCGGCGAAGTCGGTCAGCTTCGCGCCCTCGGACAGCTGGCGAAAGGCGACCTTCATCGTTTGCGGCGACTTGGTCTTGAGGGTGGCGAGCTGTGCCCTGGCCCACTCGCCGCCGTCCGCCTCCAGCGCCTCGACGATGCCCTCGACCGAGTGGCCGCCGAACAGGCGCTCCATGTCATCGCGATGAAAGGCGCCGGGCGCCTGGCCGGGGTCGGCGTCGGTGCGGGCAAGAATGGCTTCGATGGCGGCGGGGTCGGCGATGATCTCGGCCTTTACCGCCTCCAGCTTGTCGGAAGTCTCGTAGTCGGTGGCGATGCCAAGCGCGATGCAGTCGGCGGCCTTGATGCGCGCGCCGGTCAGCGCCAGCCACAGGCCCGCGTGGTGCGGCAGGCGCGGCAGGTACCAGCCGCCCCCGACGTCCGGGAACAGGCCAATGCCCGTCTCCGGCATGGCGAAGGTCGTCCGCTCCGTCGCCACGCGGTAGCGTGCAGGCATGGAAATCCCGACCCCGCCGCCCATGGTCACCCCGTCCATGAAGACGATCACGGGCTTCTCATAGGCGAACAGCAGGTGGTTCAGCCGGTACTCGGTGAAGAAGAATTCCCGCGCCTCGGCGCCGTCCCCCGCCCCGCTCTCGGCGAGCATGCGGATATCGCCGCCGGCGCAAAAGCCGCGCTCGCCGGCATGGTCGATCATCACCGCCCACACCGCGTCGTCGCCGCGCCAGGCGAGCAGCGCCTCGATCATCGAGCGGCACATGGCGGTGTTCAGCGCATGCAGCGCCTGCGGCCGGTTCAGCGTAATGCGCCCGACCTTGCCCTCGACGCGGCAGAGAACCTCGCCCGTCATTGCCGGAACATCTCGCGGGCGATGATGACGCGCATGATCTCGTTCGTGCCCTCGAGGATCTGGTGGACGCGCAGGTCGCGGACGATGCGCTCCAGCGGATAGTCCTTCAGGTAGCCATAGCCGCCGTGCAGCTGGAGGGCGTCGTTGGCGACGGAGAAGCCAACGTCGGTGGCGAAGCGCTTGGCCATGGCGGCCTGCTTGGTGGCTTCCGGGTCGCGCTTGTCGAGGCTGTCGGCGGCGCGGCGCACCATCAGCCGGGCGGCGTCGAGTTCGGTCGCCATGTCGGCGATCTTGAACTGCAGGGCCTGGAAGTCCTTCAGCGGCCGGCCGAACTGGTTGCGCTCTTCCATGTAGACCTTGGCGGTGTCGAGGGCGAAACCGGCGCCGCCCAGCGAGCAGGAGGCGATGTTCAGCCGCCCGCCATCGAGCCCCATCATGGCGAAGCGAAAGCCGTCGCCCTCGGCGCCGACGCGGTTTTCCACCGGCACACGGACGTTGTCGAAGTTCACCTGCGCCGTCGGCTGGGCATTCCAGCCCATCTTCTTTTCCTGCGCGCCGAAGCTGAGGCCGGGCGTGTCCTTTTCCACCACCAGGGTCGAGACGCCCTTGGGTCCCTCCCCGCCCGTGCGGCACATGACGACATAGACGTCCGAGGTCCCGGCGCCGGAGATGAAGGCCTTTGAGCCGTTGACGACATAATGGTCGCCGTCGAGCTTCGCGGTCGTGCGCAGCGAAGCCGCGTCCGAACCGGCGCCCGGCTCCGTCAGGCAGTAGCTGGCGATCAGCTCCATGGTCGTCAGGCGCGGCAGGTAGCGCCGGCGCAGCTCGTCCGAGCCGAAGCGGTCGATCATCCAGGCGCACATGTTGTGGATCGAGATGAAGGCCGCGACCGGCACGTCGCCATAGCTCAGAGCCTCGAAGATCAGGCTGGCGTCGAGCCGCCCCAGGCCCGAGCCGCCGACGTCGTCGCGCACGTAGATGCCGGCGAATCCGAGCTCGGCCGCCTTCTTCAGCACGTCCACCGGGAAGTGCTTTTCCTCGTCCCAGCGAGCGGAATGAGGGGCGAGTTCTGCCTCGGCAAAGGCGCGCGCGGCGTCCCAGATTGCGCGCTGGTCGTCGCTTAAGGAGAAATCCATGCGGCGGGGGATCCTTCGGATTGCGGTTGATGACGTGACGCCGCTGGCGCACCCTGTCAACGCCAAGCACGGGGAGTTTCGATGAGTGACGTAACCGCCGACGTCGGCCAGGGCGATGTGGACAGCAATCTGGCGCTGCTGAACTACGCCCTCCTGTTCTTCTCCATCCTGTTCGCGGGCATGCCGGGGCTGGTCGCCGTGGTGATCGCCTATGCGCAGCGGGATTCGACCAACGCCGCGCTGCGCAGCCACTATAATTTCCAGATTCGCATCTTCTGGGTCGCCGTGGCGATCACGGCCGTTGCGGCGCTGGCGGCCCTCGGCGCGCTGGCCGTGGGTATCGGGCAGCTGATCGACTTTTCCATGCACAGCGGCTGGGACGCCTGGGACAGCATCTCGTTCGAGATGAACGACATCCAGGTTCCGCCGGCCATGATCGTGCTGTTGTCGGTGACGGCGATCTGCGGGCTGGCCGCATGCCTGTGGCTGCTGAGCGCGCCGGTGGTCGGCTTCATCCGGCTTGTCTCGCAGCGCGGGATGGGTGACAGGGCGGCATGACCACGACGCCGCTCGCCGCCTACCCCGCCCTTCGCCTTCGCCGCGTCCGCCAGGCCGACTGGGTACGGCGGCTGGTGCGCGAGAGCGTGCTCACCCCCGCCGACCTGATCTGGTCCTTCGTCGTGCACGAGGGTGAAGGGCGCGTTCCGGTGCCGTCCATGCCGGGGGTCGAGCGGCTGTCGGTCGCCGAATGCGCCAGGGCGGCGGTCGAGGCGCGCGACCTCGGCATCCCCGCCATCGCCGTCTTCCCCCACATCGACGGGGCCAAGAAGGACGCCGGCGGTTCGGCCGCCGCCGACCCGGACGGCGTCGTCGCCCGCGCCGTGAGGGCGATGAAGGAGGCCGCGCCCGAGGTCGGCGTCATGTGCGACGTCGCGCTCGACCCCTTCACCGACCACGGCCACGACGGCCTGATCGAAGGCGGCCGCATCGTCAACGACGCCACCATCGAGCGTCTGGTCGAACAGGCGCTGATGCAGGCGAACGCCGGCTGCGACATCCTCGCGCCCTCCGACATGATGGACGGCCGCGTCGGCGCCATCCGCACGGCGCTGGAGGGCGAGGGGCTGCAGGACGTGATGATCATGTCCTACGCCGCCAAATACGCCTCGGCCTTCTACGGCCCCTACCGCGAGGCGATCGGGTCGGGAAAGCTCGGCACGGGCTCGGTCGACAACCCCGGCGACAAGCGCACCTACCAGATGGACCCGGCCAACTCCGACGAGGCCCTGCGTGAGGTCGCGCTCGATATCGCCGAGGGCGCCGACATGGTCATGGTCAAGCCGGGCATGCCCTACCTCGACATCGTCCAGCGCGTCGTCGAGGCGTTTGCGATGCCGACTTTCGCCTTCCAGGTGTCGGGCGAGTACGCGATGATCATGGCCGCCGCGCAGAACGGCTGGCTGGATGAGGAACGCTCTATCCTCGAAAGCCTCGGCGCCTTCAAACGCGCCGGCTGCGCGGGCGTCATCACCTACTTCGCCCCGAGGGCGGCGAGGCTGCTGGGGGGCTAGTCCTCGAACACCTCACGCAGCGTGGAAAGCGTGGCCTGAAGTGTTTGCGCCTCCACAGAACCCAAGCGCCGCACGAGCCTGATCTTGTCCACCGCCCGCGCCTGATCGAGCAGGATCAATCCCGTCTTGCCCTGAAACCTGATCTCCACACGAAAGGGCATGGGCCGGCTGCCCGTTGTCATCGGCGCGATGAGGACCGTGCGCAGATGGTCATGCATCTCGCGCGGCGAAATGATCACGGCCGGTCGCGTCTTGCGGATTTCACTTCCAACTGTCGGATCCAGATTGACGAGCCAGACGTCGCCCCGCGCGATCGTCACCATGTCCAGCTATCGTCGTCTTCGTTGCCGAACTCGTCCCAGACCAGGCCATCCTCGCCGGCCTCGGCCAAGGCCTGGGCCGCTTCCGCCCATCCTTGCCTCGGATAGTTCTTGACCGGAGCCAGGATGATCTTGCCGCCTTCGAGCGTGAGTTCGACATCATCCCCGGTCTGCAGGCCCACCTGACCAAGCAGCGGCTTGGGAATGATCACTCCCGATGAGTTGCCCATCTTCCGGACGGCGGCGCGCATGACGGCTCTCCTGTAAGCACGTTGTTATAACGCGCAAGCCGAAATGGTGGCAACAATGTTATGACTGTTCCAACCGCGCCGCCAGGCTGGAGGTGTCCCAGCGGTTGCGGCCCATGGCCTGGACCTCGGCGTAATAGCGGTCGATCAGCTCGGTCATTTCGAGCCTGGCGCCGTTGGCCTGCGCCTCCTCCAGCACCAGGCCGAGGTCCTTGCGCATCCAGTCGACGGCAAAGCCGAAGTCGAACTTGCCCTCGTGCATGGTCGCCCAGCGGTTATCCATCTGCCAGGACTGCGCCGCGCCCTTGCTGATCGCCTCATAGACGAGCTGCGGATCGAGGCCGGCCCGCTTGGTGAAGTGGACGGCTTCGGCGAGGCCCTGGACGATGCCGGCGATGCAGATCTGGTTGACCATCTTGGCGAGCTGGCCGCTGCCGGGCTCGCCGATGCGGGTGATGGCCTTGGAGTAGGCGCGCATGACCGGTTCGGCCCGGGCGAAAGCGTCCTCATCGGCCCCCGCCATCACGGCGAGCTGGCCCTTCTCCGCGCCGGCCTGCCCGCCGGAGACGGGGGCGTCGATGAAGCTGCGCCCGGCCGCCTTCGCCGCCTGCGCCATCTCGCGGGCGACCTTGGCCGAGGTGGTGGTGTGGTCGATGATCACGCCCCCGCTCGCCATGGCGGGCAACGCCTCGGCGACCACGCCCCGGACATCGTCGTCGTTGCCGACGCAGAGGATCACGAACTCGCAGCCGCCGACCGCTTCGGCGACCGTCGCGCCCGCCCGGCCGCCGTGCTCTGCAACCCACCGCCGCGCCTTTTCCGGCGAGCGGTTGAAGACGGCGACCTCGTGGCCCGCGGCGGCGAGGTGGCCGGCCATCGGATAGCCCATGACGCCCAGGCCCACGAACGCGACCTTCATCGACACCTCCTGATTTGCCCTGCGGTCTTACGCCGCTTCCCCTTGCGCTGGAACGAGTCCCGGCGCCTAATCTTTGTCGAACGAGGGACCCACCTGGAAGGTTTGAAAGGCCGCCTTCGCCTGTGACGCACCACTTCCCGACGCGCCAACTGCGTTTCTTTCTGACGGCGCCGTCGCCCTGCCCCTACCTGCCGGGGCGGGAGGAGCGGAAGGTGTTCGCCCATCTGCCGGGGTCCGAGGGCGCGAGCGTCAACGACTCACTGACCCAGGTGGGTTTCCGCCGCTCCCAGAACATCGCCTATCGCCCCGCCTGCGAGAGCTGCGCCGCCTGCGTGTCCGCCCGGCTGCCGGTGAGGGACTACGTCTTCACCCGTTCCGAGCGGCGGGTGCTGGCGCGCAACGAGGACATCTCCCGCCACCTGGTCGAGGCCGAGGCGACGATGGAGCAGTTCGACCTGCTGCGTCGCTACCTCCTGACGCGGCACGCCGAGGGCGGCATGGCCGACATGACCTGGCCGGACTACGTGGCCATGGTGGAGGATACGGCCGTCCGCACCCACATCATCGAATACCGCGCGCCCTCGCAGGACCGGGGCCCGGGCGATCTGGTCGCCTGCGTGCTGGTCGATGTGATGAGCGATGGGCTGTCGATGGTCTATAGCTTCTACGACCCGCACCAGACGCGGCGCAGCCTCGGCTCCTTCATGATCCTGGACCATGTGGTGCAGGCGGGGCTGACCGGGCTGCCGTACGTCTATCTGGGCTATTGGGTGCCGGGGTCGGAGAAGATGGCCTACAAGGCCCGCTTCTCGCCGCTGGAGGTGCTCAAGCCCGGCGGCTGGCAGCTGATGAGCGCGCGCGACCGCACCGTGGAGGCCCAGCCGTTGCCTGCGCCGCTGTCGGTGGAGGTGGATGCCCACCTGCCCGGTAAGGGCCCGCTGGGGACCTGATCCCTCACCCCCTATTCCGGGTGCTAGCGCGGCCGGAAGCGCTTTGAGCGCGGGAAGCCCTTGGGCGCCAGCTTGCCGGCGCCGGCCCGGCGGCCGAGCCAGTCACGCCAGTCTTCCCAGCTGAATGAGCGGCCCTGTTCGCTGGTCCAGCCGGCGCCCTCCTCCGCCTTGAACACTGTGGCGTCGCGCAGGCCGCCTTCACGGTAGGACTGCAGTTTGACGCCCTTGCCGCGCGGCATTTCCGGAAGTTCTTCAAGGGGAAAGACGAGAATCTTCCCGTTGTCGCCGATGACCGCGATGTGGTCGCCGGCGGCTTCCAGCGAGACCTGCGCCTCGCCGTTCAGCACCTGCTTGCCCGCGCGGCGGAAGGCGATGGCCTCGTCCTCGGGCATGACGAAGCCGTAGCCGGCCTTGGACGCCAGCACGCGCTTGCGGCCCGGCTTGTGGGCGAAGACGTCGATGATTTTCACGCGGTCGTCGATATCGACCATCAGCCGCAGCGGTTCGCCATGGCCGCGCGCGCCGGGCAGTTTCGAGCAATCGACGGTGAAGAACCGCCCGTCGGACGCCAAGATAAGCAGCTTGTCGGTCGTCTCGCACGGCACAAGGAAGCCGAGGCTGTCGCCCTCCTTGAACTTCAGCTCGGAGGGGTCGTCGATGCGGCCCTTGGCGGCGCGAATCCAGCCCTTCTCGGAAAGGATGACGGTGATCGGCTCGCGCGGCACGAAGGCCTCGACGGCGGCGTCGGTGTCGACCTGCGGCGCCTCACCGAAATCGCTGCGGCGCCTGCCGACGGCCGTGTCCGGACCGAGGATTTTGCGAACGTCCTTGAGCCCCTGCCCGACCAGCTTCCACTGCATCTTGTCGGAGGCGAGCATCGCCTGGATGCCGTCGCGTTCCTCCGACAGGTCGGCGTGTTCGCGCCGGATTTCCATCTCCTCCAGCTTCGCCAGTTGGCGCAGGCGGGTGTTGAGGATGGCGTCGGCCTGAATCTCGGTCAGCTCGAAGGCGGCGATCAGCCTGGCCTTCGGCTCGTCCTCGTAGCGGACGATGCGGATCACCTCATCGAGGTTCAGGAAGGCGATCAGCAGGCCCGCCAGGATGTGCAGCCGCGCCTCGATCTTGCCGAGCCGGAACCGGGCGCGGCGCACCAGCACCTCGCGGCGGTGATCGAGGAAGGCCTGCAGGCAGCCCTTCAGCCCCATCACGCCCGGCGTGCCGCGCGCATCCAGGACGTTCATGTTGACCGGGAAGCGGGCCTCCAGCGCCGAGAGCTTGAAGAGGCTCTCCATCAGGAGCTCGGGCTCGATGTTGCGGCTCTTGGGCTCCAGCACCAGCCGCACGTCCTCGGCGCTCTCGTCGCGCACGTCGCCGAGCAGCGGCGCGCGCTTGCTCTCGATCAGGTCGGCGAGCTGTTCGACCAGGTCCGCCTTCTTCACCTGATAGGGAATCTCGGTGACGACGATCTGGTAGGTCCCCCGCCCGGTGTCTTCCTTCGTCCAGCGGGCGCGGTGGCGAACGCCGCCCCGGCCGGTTTCGTAGGTCTCCAGCAGCGAGGCCTGCGGCTCGACGATGATGCCGCCGGTCGGGAAGTCGGGGCCCTTCACCAGCTCCATCAGCTCGGCGGTCGTGGCGCCCCGGTCGCCGAGCAGCAGCAGGCAGGCGTCGATCAGCTCGGCGGCGTTGTGCGGCGGGATGGAGGTCGCCATGCCGACGGCGATGCCGGACGAGCCGTTGGCGAGAAGGTTGGGAAAGCCGGCGGGCAGGACGACGGGCTCTTCATCCTCGCCGTCGTAGGTGGGGCGAAAATCGACGGCGTCTTCGTCGATGCCTTCGAGCAGCAGCGCGGCGGCGTCGGTCAGCTTGCACTCGGTGTAGCGCATGGCCGCGGCGTTATCGCCGTCGATGTTGCCGAAGTTGCCCTGCCCGTCGATCAGCCGGTAGCGCTGCGCGAACTCCTGGGCGAGGCGCACCAGGGCGTCATAGACGGCGGTGTCGCCGTGCGGGTGGTACTTGCCGATCACATCGCCGACGACGCGGGCGCACTTCTTGGCCGTGGCCTCGGGATCGAGCCGCAGCATGCGCATGGCGTACATCAGCCGCCGGTGGACGGGCTTGAGGCCGTCGCGCACGTCGGGCAGCGCCCGGTGCATGATCGTCGACAGGGCGTAGGCCAGATAGCGCTTCGACAGCGCCTCGGAGAGCGGCTCGTCCAGAATGCGGTCGCCGTCGCCCGGCGGTGGGGTGTGGAGGGTCATGGGCTACTTCAGAATCGGTTCGCCTATTGAAGCCCTTCCCCCTGGATGGGGGAAGGGTTGGGATGGGGGTGGGATGCTTTCCGCGTCCACTCCCCAACGCAGCGCTAGCTGAGACGGCGCCACCCCCATCCCCGACCCTTCCCCCATCCAGGGGGAAGGGAGCTAAAGCCGCCCTGCGTCGGAAAGACGTTGCACCAGCCACACGCGGGCCGGCGGCAGGGGCCGGTTCATGGGGCCGAAGACGTGTTGTTCGAGGAAATGGCCGGTCAGGTCGAGGCCCGCGCCGATGTCGCCTTCGGCAAGCCCCCCCTGGGCGGACAGCAGGAAAGGCGGCAGGCGCAGGAGCCGGTCCTTGTAGGGCTCGCCCGCCTCGCGGCTGACGGCGCGGCCGGTACGGGGGCTGACGTAGACGAGATCATCGACCGAGCCGGTGACCGTGCATTTCGACAGGTCCAGCTCGAAGCCGAGGTCGGTCAGCAGGCCCGCCTCGAAGCGCACATAGACCGCCGGCCAGATGTCGGGCATCGCCAGGGCGGAGATCAGCGCCTCCAGGGCGTGGAAGGCGCCTGGGTGCGGCTCGCGCTCGGGCAGCGCATTGGCGATCGCGGCGGCCGAGGCGAGGCCCGCCAGCGCGAGCGGGTCGTCAAACAGCGAGGCCGGGCCCTCGCCTATCGGTTCGAGAGCCGCCGAGCCCAGCTGCTCGGAGACGCGCGAGCGATAGTGGGCGATCACCTTGGCCCCCGCCTGCAGGAACGGCTTCATCTTGCGCGAGGCGCCGCCGGCGACGTGGGCGGCGAACTTGCCGTGGGTCTCGGTCAGCAGCTCGACGATGGCGCCCGTCTCGCCGTGGGCGCGGGCGGAGAGCACGAAGGCGTCGTCCTGCCATTCCATGGCGTCAGGCGTGCGTGGTTCGACACGGCGCTCCGCGCCTGCTCACCATGACGTATTCTGAGTTCGTCATCCTGAGCAGCCCGCGCAGCGGGCGTGTCGAAGGACGCAGGCCCTCAGACATCAAAATCCAACCCCATGTCGCTGTAGAGCCCGCGTTCCTCGGCCCAGTTTTCCTTCACCTTCACGGTGAGGAAGAGGTGCACGGTGCGTTCCAGCAGGTCGGCGAGTTCCTCGCGGGCGGCCTGGCCGATCCACTTCAGCGTCTGGCCGCCCTTGCCGAGCAGGATGGGCCGCTGGCTTTCGCGTTCGACGTAGATGGTCTGCTCGATGCGCAAAGAGCCGTCCTTGCGCTCCTCGAATGAGGTGGTCTCGACGGTGGCGGCATAGGGCAGTTCTTCGTGGACGCGCAGGTAGACCTTTTCGCGGGTGATCTCGGCGGACATCAGGCGGGCCGGGAGGTCGGCGGTCTGCTCCTCCGGATAGAGCCAGGGCCCCTCCGGCATCAGGCCCGCGAGGTGGCGTTTGAGGTCATCGACACCCTCGCCTTTCAGGGCCGAGATCATGAAGACCTCGCTGTAAACGCCCGTATCGAAAAGCCTTTGGGTGACTTCGAGCATCCGCTCGCGCTTGACGCCGTCGATCTTGTTGAGCGCCAGGATCGCCTGTTTCCCGGAGCGCTTCAGGCCCTCGATGATGCTTTCGACGTCTTCGATGGCCTTCTTGTCGGCGCCCTTGGCCGAGCCGTCGGCGACGGCCAGTTCAGCCTTCACGTCGACCAGGTGCACGATGGCGTCGGCGTCCTCGGCCCCGCCCCAGGCGGAGGCGACCATGGCGCGGTCCAGGCGCCGGCGCGGCTTGAAGATGCCCGGGGTGTCGACCAGCACGATCTGGGCGTTGCCCTCGATGGCCACGCCGCGCACGGGGAAGCGGGTCGTCTGCACCTTCTGGGTGACGATGGAGACCTTCGCCCCGACCAGCCGGTTGACCAGCGTCGACTTGCCGGCGTTCGGCGCGCCGATGACGGCGGTGAATCCCGCGCGGCTCATTCCTTGCCCTCCCGGCGCGTCAGCATGCACAGCGCCGCGGCCTTTTCAGCGTCCTGCCGAGAGCGGCCCGTGCCGGTTTCGTCGGGGTAGCCTTCCACGGAGACCTTGACCGTGAAGGCCGGCGCGTGATCGGGGCCGGTGCGCGAAACCACCTCATAGGTGGGCAGCGGCAGCCCCCTCGCCTGCGCCCACTCCTGCAGGTGGTTCTTCACGTCCTTGCCGCGCGGCTCGGCGGTTTCGAACTCCTCGGCCCAGAACTTCAGGAAGAAGGCCCGCGCCACCTCCAGCCCGCCGTCGATGTAGAGGGCCGCCATCAGCGCCTCGGTGGCGTCGCCCAGGACCGTGTCGTTGTCGCGGGCGCCGATCTTGGTGGCCGATCCGGCGATGCGCAGGGCCGGGCCAAGGCAGATCCGGCGGGCGACCCGCGCGCAGGCCTTGCCGTTGACCACGGCGGCCAGACGGGGCGAGAGGATGCCTTCACGGCTGTCGGGGTCGAGCGCCAGAAGGCGTTCGGCGGCGAGCAGTCCCAGAACCCGGTCGCCCAGGAACTCCAGGCGCTCGTTGTGGCGGACCTTGCGGGCCCCGTCGCCGACGCTGGCGTGGGTCAGGGCGCGCTCAAAGAGGTCGCGGTCGGCGAAGTCATGGCCGATCCGGCGTTCAAGCTCGGCAACCGCGGACTCGCGCGTGTTCAATTCAGGACCTTGAAGAACCGGCTGGGGCGGGCCTTGGTCACCCAGGTCCAGGGCTTGAACAGCGCCGCCTCGCGGTCCCAGGACAGCAGGATGAGCTGCGCCTTGCCGACCAGGTTCTCCTCCGGGACCATGCCCACGCCCTGCAGCTCGGGCGGCACGCGGCTGTCCAGCGAGTTGTCGCGGTTGTCGCCCATGAAGAAGTAGTGGTTCTCCGGCACCACGAAGACCTCGGTGTTGTCGACGTCGCCGTCGGGCCCGAAATCGAAGGTCGTGTAGTCGTGCGTCCCGAGGTGCTCCTCGTAGCGCATCACCTGGCGGGTGAAGCCATAGTCGGTCTCGATGGCGGCGGGCCCCAGCCGCTCGCGGGTGACGGCCTTGCCGTTCACGTAGAGGGCGCCCTCGCGCACCTGGATGCGGTCGCCGGGCAGGCCGATGAGACGCTTGATGTAGTCGGTGTGCCCGTCGCGCGGCAACTTGAAGACGATGATGTCGCCGCGGTGCGGCGCGCGCTCGAAGATGCGGCCATCGAATATCGGCGGGCTGAACGGGATGGAGTGGCGCGAGTAGCCGTACGAGTACTTCGAGACGATGATGTAGTCGCCCTCCAGCAGCGTGGGCTCCATCGAGGCCGAGGGGATGGTGAAGGGCTGGAAAAGCAGGATGCGCAGGACCAGCGCGATCAGCAGGGCATAGACGACCGTCTTGACGATCTCGACCACCTCCTGCGCCGCCGTCTTGTCGGCGGGGTCGGCGTCCTTCATGGCGGCCTCGGTCATACTGCTCTCGACATTGAGTCCGGCTCGCCCGGACGGGTTTAGCTACGCGCGGTTTAGACCACGGGCAAGCGGCTCGCCCAGTTAACTCGGCTTCATGGCGCGGCGGTGGCGGGGACGGCCTCGATGATGACGAAGGCCTGGGCGTAGGGATGGTCGTCGGTCAGGCTGACGTGGATGACCGGCGCCATGCCTTCGGGAATGAGCGCGGCGAGGCGTTCGGCCGCGCCGCCGGTAAGCGCCATGGTCGGTTTGCCGGAGCGCTGGTTGACCACGCCCATGTCGGCCCAGTGGACGCCGCGCCGGGGCACGCCAGTGCCGAGCGCCTTGGCGCAGGCCTCCTTGGCGGCGAAGCGCTTGGCGTAAGAAGCGGCGGCGTCGGGCTTGCGGTCGGAGCGGGCGCGCTCGACCTCGGTAAAGACGCGGTGGGTGAAGCGCTCGCCGAAGCGGTCCAGCGACTTCTGGATGCGGCGGATGTCCGACAGGTCCGAGCCGATGCCGATGATCACTGGGCGCGAGCCTCGTCCATCAACTGCCGCATGCGGGCGATGGCCGGGCCGAGGCCGGTGAAGATCGCCTCGCCGATCAGGAAGTGACCGATGTTGAGTTCGGCGATCTGCGGGATGGCCGCGACGGGCGTGACGCTCTCGTAGTCGAGGCCGTGGCCGGCGTGGACTTCGAGGCCTCGCGCGGCGGCGTCCGCGGCGGCGTTCGTCAGGGCCCTCAGGTGGCGCTCGGCCGCCTCGGCGTCGCCGTGGACCACGGCCTCGCAGTAGGCGCCGGTGTGCAGCTCGATGACCTGGGCGCCGATGGTCTGGGCGGCCTCGACCTGGATGGGGCTCGCCTCGATGAACAGGGAGACGCGAACACCCGCGCCCTTCAGCCGGCGCACGGCATGGGCGACG
>DASVBC010000036.1:0-177928 GCA_036376035.1 Caulobacteraceae bacterium
GGTCGACATGGTCGACGACGAAGAGCTGCTCGACCTCGTCGAGATGGAAGTGCGCGAGCTGCTCAGCTCCTACCAGTTCCCGGGCGATGATATTCCGATCATCAAGGGCTCGGCCCTGGCCGCCGTCGAGGGCAAGAACCCGGAAATCGGCGAGCAGGCGATCCTGAAGCTGATGGAAGCGGTGGACAGCTACATCCCGCAGCCGGAGCGTCCGGTCGACCTGCCGTTCCTGATGCCGGTGGAAGACGTCTTCTCCATCTCGGGCCGCGGCACCGTGGTCACGGGCCGGATCGAGAAGGGGATCGTCAAGGTCGGTGAGGAAGTCGAGATCGTCGGCATCCGCCCCGTCCAGAAGACGGTCTGCACGGGCGTCGAGATGTTCCGCAAGCTGCTCGACCAGGGCCAGGCCGGCGACAACGTCGGCGTGCTGCTGCGCGGCACCAAGCGCGAGGACGTCGAGCGCGGCCAAGTGCTGTGCAAGCCGGGCTCGATCACCCCGCACACCAAGTTCACGGCCGAGGCCTACATCCTCACCAAGGAAGAGGGCGGCCGTCACACGCCGTTCTTCACCAACTATCGGCCGCAGTTCTACTTCCGCACCACCGACGTGACCGGCATCATCCGCCTGCGCGAGGGTGTCGAGATGATCATGCCCGGCGACAACGCCGAGCTGGACGTCGAGCTGATCACGCCCATCGCCATGGACCAGGGCCTGCGCTTCGCCATCCGCGAAGGCGGCCGCACCGTCGGCGCCGGCGTCGTGGCCAAGATCGTCGAGTAGGCGCTGAGCTCTCCCTCCCCATGAAGGGGAGGGACGCAGGATAGAGTGAAAGGCCCCGGAGCGATCCGGGGCCTTTTGCTTTATGAAGACGGCATGAGCAGTCAGGCCACACCCGTCCTCGTCATCCTTGGCGGCGCAGGCGATCTCGCCTTGCGCATGTTGCTGCCCTCGCTCCTGAACCTGGAGTGCGATGGGGTGCTGCCTGATGGGCTGCGCATCATCGCCGTCGGCCGGGGGGAGGGCGACGCCGCCAGCTACCGCGCCGAGGTCCATGACCACCTGGCCTCCCGCGAGGGGTTTGAAGTCGCCGACTGGGAAAAGCTCGCGCCGCGCCTGGACTACTGCTCGGCGGACGTGACCACGGCTGAGGGCGCCGAACGCCTCGCAAGGCTGGTCGGCGAGCACAGCCTGCTGGTCATCTACTTCGCCGTCTCTCCCAGCATCTTCGCGCCCGCTTGTCAGGCGCTCACCGCCGCCGGACTGACAGGCGAGACGACCCGGCTCGTGCTGGAAAAGCCCATCGGCCACGACCTGGAAAGCTCGCGGGCCATCAACGAGGTGCTGGCCGAGGCCGCGCCGGAGAACCGCGTCTTCCGCATCGACCACTACCTCGGCAAGGAGACAGTCCAGAACCTGATCGCCCTGCGTTTCGCCAACACCCTCTTCGAACCGCTCTGGACCAACGTCTCGATCGACCACGTCCAGATCACGGTGGCCGAGACGCAAGGGGTGGGCGAGCGCTGGCCCTACTACGACGAGTACGGCGCGCTGCGCGACATGCTGCAAAACCACATGCTGCAGCTGATGTGCCTGGTCGCCATGGAGCCGCCGAGCGACCTCAACCCCGACGCCGTGCGCAACGAGAAGGTGAAGGTTCTGCGCTCGCTGCGTCCCATCGGCCGGGCCGAGGTCGTGGCCAGCACGGTGCGCGGTCAGTACGGTCCGGGTTCGGTCGAGGGCCAGCCGGCCAAGGGCTACGCCGAGGAGGTCGGGCGGGCCTCCGACACCGAAACCTTCGTCGCCGTCAGCGCCCACATCGACAACTGGCGCTGGGCGGGCACGCCCTTCTTCCTGCGCACCGGCAAGCGCATGCCTGAGCGGCGCACCGAGATCGTCATCCAGTTCAAGCCGGTGCCGCACTCCATCTTCGGCGGCGCGGCGGAACGGGACATGGTCGCCAACCGTCTGATCATCGAGCTGCAGCCGAACGAGGACATTTCGCTGACCTTGATGAACAAGCGGCCAGGCCTGACGCAGGACGCCATGCGCCTGCAGCCGCTGCCGTTGTCGCTGAGCCTGGCGCGGGCGCTGGGCGAGGAGGGCGGGCGGCGGCGCATCGCCTATGAGCGCCTGTTGCTGGATGTCTTCCGGGGCGACTCCACCCTGTTCGTGCGCCGCGACGAGGTGGAGGAGGCCTGGCGCTGGGTCGATGCGGTCGAGGCCGCCTGGAAGGAAGCGGGCATGGCGCCAAGGCCCTATCCGGCCGGCTCCTGGGGACCGCCCGGCGCCTTCGCCCTGATCGAGCGGTCGGGGAGGGCGTGGAATGGGTAGGGCCGTGGTTGAAGCCTTCGCAAGCCCCCGCGAGGCGGCGCGGGAGGCGGCGGACGCCATCGCCGCCGCCCTGCACGACGCCATCGCTGAGCGGGGCCGGGCCGGCTTCATCGCCACGGGCGGCAAGACCCCGGAGGCCGCCTACGACATCCTCGCCCGCGCCATCCTGCCCTGGGACAAGGTGATCATCAGCCTGACCGACGAACGCTGGGTCGATCCGCACTCGGCGCAGTCCAACGAACGGCTGATCCGCGACCGGCTGCTGGTGGATAAGGCCGCCGAGGCCTGCTTCCTGCCGCTGAAGACGCCCGCCGCCACGCCCCAGGAAGCGGTGGAGGCGGTGGAGCGGCGGATCGGGCCGATGCTGCCGGCCGATGTCGTCCTGCTGGGCATGGGCGAGGACGGCCATGTCGCCTCGCTGTTTCCCGCTGGGTCGGCGTCGGCCGAGGGGCTGGCGGTGGGTGTCGACGCCGCCGAGCCCGCGCCGCCTCAGCCGCGCCTCAGCCTGACGCTTCAGGCCCTCCAGCCGCGCCGCCTCACCGTCGTGCTGATCAGCGGCGAGCTGAAGCGCGTAATGCTGGAAGACGGCGAGGGGCTGCCCATCCACCAGTTGCTCGCGCGCACAAAAGCGCCCCTGCGGGTCCTGTGGGCCCCCGAGGCGCCTATCTAATGCCGATGAACCCCGTCATAGCCGACGTCACCGCCAGGATCGCCGAGCGCAGCCGTGAGCGCCGGACCGCCTATCTCGCCCAGATCGACGCCGCGCGGGAGGCGGGGCCTGGCCGGGCCAAGCTCTCCTGCGCCAACTGGGCCCACGCCTTCGCGGCCCAGCCGGCCGCAGACAAGCTGCGGGTGCTCGACCCCGATGCGCCCAACCTTGGGATCGTCAGCGCCTATAACGACATGCTGAGCGCACACCAGCCGCTGGAGCGCTTTCCCGCGCTGATCAAGGACGCGGCGCGCGAGGTCGGCGCGACGGCCCAGTTCGCCGGCGGCGTGCCCGCCATGTGCGATGGGGTCACGCAGGGACGGCCGGGGATGGAGCTGTCGCTGTTCTCCCGCGACGTGATCGCCATGGCGACGGCGGTGGCCATGAGCCACGACGCCTTCGACGGCGCCCTGTATCTGGGCGTCTGCGACAAGATCGTGCCGGGGCTGGTGCTCGGCGCTCTGGCGTTCGGCCACCTGCCGGCCATCTTCGTGCCGGGCGGGCCGATGACCTCGGGGCTGCCCAACTCGGAAAAGGCGAAGATCCGGGCGCTCTACGCCGAGGGCAAGGTCGCGCGCGATGCGCTGCTGGAGGCCGAGCAGGCCGCCTATCACGGGCCGGGGACCTGCACCTTCTACGGCACGGCCAACTCCAACCAGATGCTGATGGAGATGATGGGCCTGCACCTGCCGGGCAGCGCCTTTGTGCATCCCAACACGCCGCTGCGCGATGCGCTGGTCAAGGCGGCGGCCCGGCGCTGCGCCGAGATTGGGCCCAGGTCCAACGCCTGGACACCAGCTGGGCGGGTGATCAGCGAGAAGTCCCTCGTCAACGGCCTGGTCGGGCTGATGGCCACGGGCGGTTCGACCAACCACGCCCTCCACCTCGTCGCCATGGCGGCCGGCGCGGGGATCGTGCTGGAGCTGGAGGATTTCGACGACATCAGCCGCGCGACGCCACTGCTGGCGCGGGTCTATCCCAACGGCTCGGCCGACGTGAACCACTTCCAGGCGGCGGGCGGCATGGCGTTCGTCACCCGCGAGCTGCTGAAGGCGGGCCTCGCGCATGAGGACGTGCTGACCGTCGCGGGCCAGGGGCTGTCGCACTATACGAAGGAGCCCTTCCTCGAGGGCGAGACGGTGATCTGGCGCGAGGGCGCGGCCGAGAGCCTGGACCGCGAGATCGTGCGGCCGGTGTCCGACCCGTTCCAGAGCGAGGGGGGCATTCGCCTCCTGAAGGGCAACCTTGGCCGGGCGGTGATCAAGACCTCGTCGGTGAAGCCCGAGCACCGGACGGTGAGTGCGCCCGCCGCCGTTTTCGACAGCCAGGAGGACTTCCTGGCCGCCTTCCAGCGCGGCGAACTCTATCGCGACCTGGTGGCGGTGATCCGCTTCCAGGGGCCGCGCGCCAACGGCATGCCGGAGCTCCATAGCCTCACCCCGCCGCTGAGCGTGATCCTCGACCGGGGCTTCAAGGCGGCGCTGGTGACCGACGGGCGGATGAGCGGCGCCTCGGGCAAGGTGCCGGCCGCCATTCACCTGACGCCGGAGGCCGTGGACGGTGGGTTGCTGCCCCTGTTGCGCAACGGCGACACCGTGCGGCTGGACGCCGATGCGGGCGTTATCGAGGTTCTGGTATCCGAGGGCGAGCTGCGGGCTCGCGAGCCGGCGCGCCGGCCGCGGCAGGCGCCGGGCTTCGGGCGCGAACTCTTCGGCGCGTTCCGTCAGGCGGTCAGCGGCGCGGACCGCGGCGCCAGCAGCCTTTTCGGCTGAACCCCGTCATCCCTGCGACAAACTGGACGGTAGGTCCGCACACCGTCTGCTATTGCGCTCTTCCCAAACATACCGCATCCTCGAAAACGCGTTAGATGCGCCGGACGGGGTTGGACGCCCAACCTTCTAACCGGTCATCTGACGCCGGACGTCGTCTTGAGGGGCTCTTGACGGTATTGGCGGCTGTATTCGTGCGATCAACTGAAGGAGGCGCGGTCGCGTCTCTGGCGCCCGCGCTCCCCCGCGCGGCGCGCACGCTCGCGCGCGCAGCTCCCCCCAAACCGCGGGAGTCCTCCTGACGACGCCGCCAACCGCCGAGCCCGGCACAAAACAGAAGGTCGGGTACGGCACTCACAAGGGAGGGAGTTCAGATGAAGATCAGGTATTTCGCGGGCGGCTCAGCCCTCGCCCTTGCGCTGACGCTGGGCGGCGGCGCCGTTGCTCAAACCGCCGACACCAATCCGGCCACCGAGGTTGAAGAGGTCGTCGTCACCGGCTCGCTGATCCGGGGCACCCCGGAAGACGCGGCCCTGCCGGTCGACGTCATCGGCCAGGAAGAGCTCGAAAAGCAGGGCTCGCCCTCGACCGTCGAGCTCCTCAAGGCGCTGCCGGTGTCCAACGGCGTGCTCGGCGACACCAACCAGTTCGACGCCCGCGCCCAGGGTTCGGAAGGCTCCGGCTCGGTGAACCTGCGCGGCCTTGGCCCGCAGCGCACGCTTGTGCTGCTGAACGGGCGGCGGATCACGGCCAACCCGCTGGGTCAGGTCGGCACCGGCATCGTCGACACCAACATCATCCCGAGCGCCGCCATCGGCCGCATCGAGGTGCTGAAGGACGGCGCGGCGGCGACCTATGGCTCCGACGCCATCGGCGGGGTCGTGAACTTCATCACCCGCAAGAACTTCGACGGGCTGGAAGTGGGCGGCTCGTTCCGTTTCATCGACGGGTCGGACGGCGACTACACCGGCCAGGTGGTGTGGGGCTGGGGCAACGACAACGCCGACGTGCTGCTGACCGCCGGCTATCAACACCGCTCGCGGCTGTCGATCACCGAGCGCGACTGGGCGACGCGCGACTATCTGGACAACCCCGAAGGCGGCTGGTCGTCGGGTAACGCGGTGACCACCTTCCTGCCGACCTACTCGCCCGCGGCCGGTGTCTATGCGCCGGCGGCCGGCCTTCAATCGGACGTGGGCTGCGAGCCGCTCGGCGGCTTCCAGGGCGTCACCAGCACCGGCACGGCGGCCTGCTACTGGAACTACACGCCCTACGACAACCTGGTGGAGATCGAGGATCGCTTCCAGCTGTACGGCCAGGTCGACTTCGACCTGAACGACAACCACCGCTTCCACGGTGAGGCTCTCTACGCCGAGACCGACGTGCCCGAGTGGAACACCTCGCCGTCCTATCTGGCGCTGCAGGTTCCGACCGCCACGACCAACCCGGCATATGGCACCTTGAGCTCGGGCTATTTCGTGCCGTCCACCAACCCGGGCTTTATCAGCTACAAGGCGCAAAATCCGACGCAGATCCCGGCCTTTGCCAACGGCGTCTATTATCCGGGCGTGCTGTACCGGCCCTATTCGCTGGGCGGCAACCCGATGTTCGACTACGGGCCCTCGGAAGGCACGCGTCACTATGAAGCCTACCGTGTTTCCGGCGGCTTCAACGGCGAGTGGGACAACGGCCTCGGCTACGACGTGGCCATGACCTACAGCCAGGAAACGGGCGTGCGCACCGGCTACGATACGGTGGTTTCCCGCTTCCAGCTGGCCCTGCGCGGCTACGGCAGCCTGGCCAGCGACGTGGCGGACGGTGGCGGCTGTACCGCGACGGAGACCAGCAACTACACGACCGGCGCCGGCAACGCGGCGCTCGGCTGCTACTACTTCAACCCGTTCTCCAATTCGATCGAGCGCAACTCGATCACGGGCGCGGAGAACCCGGACTTCGACCCATCGCTGGTGAACAGCGCCGACCTGACGCGGTGGTTCTTCGTCGAGAACGCCACCAAGCAGACCCAGCGCCTGTTCGTGCTCGACGCGGTCCTGAGCGGCGGCACCGGCATCAACCTGCCGGGCGGCGAGATCAAGTGGGCGGCCGGCATGCAGTACCGGCGCGACTTCTTCCTGTCGCAGTACAACGACATGACCAACCTGGACGTGACGCCGTGCATCGACACGCCGATCACCGGCACGACCAGCTGCACCGTGCGTAACGGCCCGATGATGTTCCTGGGCGGCGGCTATGAAAGCGACCTGGAGGCGGACGTCTACGCGCTCCTGACCGAGTTCTCGCTGCCGATCACCGACACCATCCAGGCCCAGCTGGCGGCCCGCTTCGAGGACTACGGCGGCGCGGTGGGATCGACCTTCGATCCCAAGCTGTCGGTCCGCTGGCAGGTGACGGACTGGATGGCGCTGCGCACCTCCATCGGCACCACCTTCCGGGGCCCGCCGCAGACCCAGCTGGCCCCCGGCAGCGTGACGTCGCTGCAGTACCTCGGCGGCGCGTTCCGCGCGGTCGACATCTTTGGCAACGAGAACCTGGAGCCGGAAAGCGCCAAGACCTTCAGCTTCGGCGCCATCTTCAAGCTGCTCGACAACAGGCTGAAGACGACGATCGACTACTGGAGCTTCGACTTCGACAACCCGATCGTCAGCGAGCCGGGCGGTCAGATCTTCTCGGCCATGTTCCCGACGGGCACCGGCACCGGCAACTGCGCCGATCCGGCCTACGACGACCTGGAAACCCGGTTCGTCTTCCAGGGGGCCTGCAGCGTGTCCAACATCGCGCGCATTGAGACGCGGGCGGTCAACGGGCCGCGGGTGCAGACCTCCGGCATCGACGTGCTCGCCGACTATAACGTGGGTGATTTCATGGGCGGCGAGGTCCGGGTTGGGACCTCGTTCACCTACGTCAAAGAGTATACGACCGACGACTTCATCGTCGAAGGCGTGGTCATCCAGCCGTCGTTCGATGCGGCGGGGCACCTGAACTACCAGACCTCCGCATATCCGGTGCCGCAGTGGAAGGGCTCGGCCTACGCCGAGTTCGAAACCGGGCCGCACAACATCCGGTGGACGGTCAACTACATCGGCGAATACGACGACCAGCGGACGTCGATCCGGGCCAACAACCCCAACGTTCCGGGGACCTGCACGCCCTTCGTCGTCGGCTGCGGCGCGCCGATCCTGAGCGGGCTGACCATCGACAAGATGATCACCCACGACCTCGACTACCGCTATCAGGCCCCGTGGGACACGACGGTGGTGCTCTCCATCGACAACCTGTTCGACGAAGAGCCGCCGTTCGCGCGTCTCGATCTGAACTACGATCCATTCACCCACAACGGCCTTGGCCGCACGATGAAGGTGGCGGTGACGAAGAGGTTCTGATCGCTCTCCCCCCAATTGGAGCGGTCCTGGGCGGAGCTTCGGCTCCGCCCTTCTTTTTGTCCGGTAGCTAGCGGGAGAAGGCGCCGCCGATCAGGGGGCGGGCGAAGAGGCGCGCCGCGTCCTCGCGCTGCACCCCCGGCGCCCAGCTTTGCAGGGAGGCGGCGGCGTTCAGCATCGAGTTGAGCATGTGGGCCGCGATCATCGGGTCCACGGGCCGGATGGTCCCCTCGGCGATGCCGTCGGAGATCATGCCGGCGAACCGCTCGGAGACGCGGTTGTAGCGCTCGATCATGTCCTGGCGCATGTCCGCCGGCAGGGCGCTCATGGCCGAGGCGCGCAGCAGCGGACCGTCCTGCGACAGCTGGTATTCGACGAGGGCGGCGGTGGCGCTGGCCAGCCGCTGGCACTGGCCGCCGGCCAGGTCGCGGGTCGCCAGCTGGGCGCGCCGCATCACCGCGAAGGTGCGCTTGAAGCAGTCGACGACAAGGTCATCCTTGCCCTCGTTGTGGTGATAAAAGCTGCCCTTGGTCACGTTCAGCTGGGCGGAGATGTCCTCGACCGAGGCGCCGCGATAGCCCCGCTGGTTGATCAGCCGGGTGGCGGCGACCAGGAAGGTCTCGCGCGAGGCCTCTTGCGTATCGGCCGGCAGGGGGCTGAGTTCCGGCAGCGTAGAGGGCGCCCACCGATGCGGGCCGTTCGAGAGGCCGCCGGCGAGGATGTCCAACATCCGGTCGCGCAGGCGCGGGTAGTCCTCGACGTCGTAGCGGCGCAGCCAGTTGTGGGTCCAGAAGGCCTGCTCGAGCAGCAGGTGGGTGCGGGCGTTCTGCTCGCGCCGGTCCATCCAGGCGAACTCCGGGGCGTCGAAGAAGCCGCGGAAGTTCTTGAACATGGCGCTGAAGGCCTCGACCACCTCGGTGCGCTGCGGCTCCTTGAGCGCGCGCATCTCGGTGAAGCTGACCATCTGCGGGGCTTCGCGCAGGCGGATGCGGCGGGCGAGGTCCAAGTAGGCGTCCAGGAACCGCGTCAGACGCTCCTGCCAGCCGTCGGCCTGGGCCGCATGGGCGATCATGGCGTTGAAGGTCTCGACGCCGCGCAGGAAGCAGGCGGCGGCCAGGTCGTCCTTCTTCTTGTAGTAGTAGGTGACCGAGGTGGTGATCAGCCCGACCTCGGCCGCGACGTCGGCCAGGGTCATGCCCTTCACGCCCTGGCGGTTCAGGATCGCGGTCGCGGCGGCGAGGATCGCCTCCTTCTTGCGGGCGTACCTGGCCGTTGAGAGCGGAGCGGCCTCGCCGTCCATCGCAATCGTTCCGTCTGCCATCAAGCCCCCCTGCGCGATAGCGGCGCAGGGTTAGCTCACCGCGCCGGTCCGGCGCAAACGACTTTCTCTAACGGACAGCGGCCGTGCCGTGTCCCCCAACCATGTTCGAGCGATGGGTATGCGCGCTCGCCGGTCTGAATAGCGTCAGTTAACGCCCTGCGAAGACGTTGCCGCAAGCACTTTTAGAATTTCAGGTACGGGTTGATCGTCAGGCCGCCGCGGCCGCGCCGGCGGAACCGAGGACCGCGCTGATCTCCGCGACCAGGGCCGCGGGCGACAGCGGCTTGGCCACCGCGCCGTTCATGCCTGCGGTGATGTAGGACGCTTGCTGGTGGGCCAGGGCGTTGGCGGTCATGGCGATGATGGGCGCCTGGCCGGCGGGGTCCGGCAGCGCGCGAATCTGCCGCGTGGCCTCCACGCCGTCCATCACCGGCATCTGCACGTCCATGAAGATGAGGTCGAAGCGGCCGCGCCTGGCGGCCTCAACGCCCTCGGCCCCGTTCTCGGCCGTTTCGACGCTGGCGCCGAGATGTTCGAGCATGCGGGTGGCGACCAGGCGGTTGGTGCCGTTGTCCTCGACGACCAGAACCCGCAGGCCCTCAAGCAGCGTGGCGGCGGCATCCTCGTCGGCGGCGAGCGGCTGCTCGGCCTTCGGGGCCGCCAGTTCGACCCAGAAGGTGGAGCCTTCGCCCTCCCGGCTTTCGAAGCCGATGGCGCCGTCCATCAGGCGGACGAGCCGCTGGGTGATGGCCAGCCCCAGCCCCGAGCCCCCGAACCGGCGCGTGGTCGAGCCGTCGCCCTGGTGGAAGCGCTCGAACAGGCTCTCCTGCGCCTCGGCCGCGATGCCGACGCCGGTGTCGCCGATTTCGATGCGCAGCCGCCGCTCGGGCCCCGCCGCCAGCGCCAACCGGGCCTCGACGCCGCCGGTCAGGGTGAACTTCACCGCGTTGCCGATAAGGTTGAAGAGGATCTGGCGCAGGCGGACGGGGTCGAGTTGCGCCCAGCCTATGTCCGCCTCGACGGTGGCGTGCAGGTAAAGACCCTTGGCCTCGGCTTCGGGCTTGAGAAGTCGGATGACGCCCTGGAGGATCGAGGCCGGGCACACCGGCTCGGGCGCGAGGTCCAGCCGGCCCGCCTCGATCTTCGAGAAGTCGATGATGTCGTTGAGGAGCTCCGACAGCATCGAGCCGCAGCCTAGCGCCTCGTCCAGCAGCCGGCGTCCGCCCTCCGACAGCGCCTCGCGCTTGAGCAGGTGCAGCACGCCCAGCACGCCATTCATGGGCGTCCTGATCTCGTGGCTCATGTTGGCGAGGAACTGGGCTTTGGCCTCGGCGGCGGCCTGGGCCGCGCGCTCGCCATGCAGCGCCGCGTCGCGGGCCACGGCCACTTCGGTCATGTCGTGGGTGACGCCCAGCATCTCCCACTTGCCCGAGGGACAACGGTGAGTCCCCAGCCATGCGGCCCGCAGCGTCGACCACATCTGGCCTTCCGGATTCCAGTGGCGATAGCTGACGACCTGCTTCTCGCCGGTGTCGACGCTTTGGAAGAAGGCCTGGGTCAGCCCCGCCACGTCGTCGGGATGGATCTGTGTGATGAGGGTTTCGAGGGTCAGCGTGCGGCTGCCGTCCGCCTCGATGGTCGCCACGCTGCCGGGAACGACCGGGCCCGACAGGTCGGGGTCCACGCGATAGACGCCGGTGTCGGGATTGTAGCTCCAGGCGAAGATGCCGGCTTCGGCGCGCAGCAGCTCGTTGGACTTGCGCTTGGCCTCGGCGGCGGCGTCGCGGGCCCGCTCCTCGGTGATGTGACGGCTGACGATCAGCGCCGCGCCCCGGACCGGCCGGGTCGAGCGCGAGCGGAACCACAACCACTCGCCCGAGCGCGCGCGCAGGCGGTGTTCGGTCGCCGCTTCCCCCGTGGTCTGGAGGGTGCGGATGGTCGCGTTGATCAGCTCGGCTTCGTCAGGATCGCTGAAGTCGACCAGCGTCTTGCCGACGGTTTCCTCGCGCGACCAGCCGGTGATCGCCGTCCAAGCCGGGTTCACCCAGGCGATGACGCCCTGGTGCATGACGATGAACAGCTCATCGCTGTTCTGAAAGAACCAGCGAGCCGCATCGGCCTCTATCGCCGCCGCTTCATGGTTGAGGTCGAGCGCCATCGGTCCCCCAAGTAGCCGGAAACCCTAGGGAAGGGGGGTAAACTTAGTCTTGCGATGATCCCCACCCTCCGTAAGCTCGTCCAAACAACTGTTTGGAGTGAAGCGATGGGCAAGGCGGAAAATGTCGGCATGTCATCGGAGCGCCTGAAGCGGATCGAGCGCTTCATCAGCGCCAAGTACCTGGACACCGGCAAGCTGCCCTGCGCCCAGACGATGGTCTGGCGGCGCGGCGAGCTGGTGCATGCCTCGACGCTGGGCAAGGCCGACGTGGAGCGGGGGACCGACCTGCGCGAGGACGCCATCTTCCGCATCTATTCGATGACCAAGCCGATCACCTCGGCGGCCTTCATGATGCTGGTCGAGGAAGGGCTGGCGGCGCTGGACGACCCGGTGCACCGCTACATTCCCGAGTGGCGGGGCATGAGCGTCTATCAGGCCGGCATCGACGGCGCCTACCAGACCATCCCGACGAACCAGCCGATGCGCTGCATCGACCTTCTGCGCCACACTTCGGGCCTCACCTACGGCTTCCAGAACCGCACCAATGTCGATGCGGCCTATCGCAAGCTGAAGATCAATGACTTCGCCACCGAGGGCGGCCTGGAGGGCATGATGGGCCAGCTGGCCAGGCTGCCGCTGGAGTTCTCGCCGGGCGAGGCGTGGAACTACTCGGTCTCCACCGACGTCGTGGGTTACCTGGTGGAGAAGATCAGCGGCCTGCCGCTGGACCGCTTCTTCGCCGAGCGCATCTTCGGGCCGCTGAAGATGGTCGACACCGGCTTCTTCGTGCCGGCGAACAAGCGCGAGCGCTTCACCGCCTGCTACGCCCTGACCCCTTCCGGCCGCACCATCCTGCAGGACGATCCGGCCAAGAGCCCCTACTTCACCGACCCGGCGCTGAAGTCCGGCGGCGGCGGTCTCGTCAGCACGGCGGCGGACTACATGCGCTTTGCCCGCATGCTGCTGAACGGCGGCGAGTTGGATGGCGCGCGGATCCTGAGCCCCAAGACGATCAAGCTGATGACCATGAACCACCTGCCTGGGGGCAAGGAGCTGGTCGAGAGCTCGCGGTCCCTGTTCAGCGAGGCGGTGTTCGAGGGGCTGGGCTTTGGACTGGGGTTCGCCATGACCATCGACCAGGCGCGGACCAAGGCGCCGGGGTCGCTGGGCGAATACTTCTGGGGCGGCATGGCCTCGACGGCCTTCTGGGTGGACCCGGTGGAGGATCTCACCTGCGTGTTCATGACCCAGCTGATGCCGTCCAACAGCTATCCCATCCGGCGGGAGCTTCGGACGCTGGTCTATTCGGCGCTTACGGAATCGTCGGCTCTATAGCCTCCTCCAGCATCTGACCGCGGGCGCGCAGGGCCGCCAGGTTGTTGGCGTGCGTCTCGCGCGTGATCCGGTAGGAGAGGATGAAGGCGATGGCCACGCCATAGAGGGCGATGACCGTCGGCATGTAGACGAAGGCGAGCTTCGTCACGATGGCCGGGTCGATGGTTTCGGGATCGGCGCGCTCGGGGAAGCCGACCACGTGCAGCAGCACCGAGGCGATCAGCGCGCCGACGCCCGAGACCGCCTTTTGCACCAGGCTCATGGCCGCGAAGAACAGCCCCTCGTTGCGGCGGCCGGTCTTGAGCTCCGAATCCTCCACCACGTCGGCGATCATCGAGGCGACGAGGATGGTGCAGGTGATGCCAAGGCCCGTCCGCAGCACACCGTCCATGAACAGGATGGGCACCAGCCAGGGGCTGCCGTTGTCGGGGAAGAAGCCGGCGAAGCGCAGGATGAAGGGCAGGAAGCCGACCAGGATCGAAAGCGCCAGCAGCACGCAGGCGGAGATGCGCTTGCCCCACCGCTTCTGGATGCGCGGCGCGACCACCAGGGCGATGGCCGAGGCCAGGAACCCGTCGACGATCAGGATCACCATCTCCGTCGAGTTCAGCCCCCAGAAGTAGGTGCCCCAGTAGAAGGCGAGGGCGAACACCACCCCCTGCGCGGCGGCCATGAACAGCCCCACGCCCAGCATCTGGAGCAGGGAGCGGTTGGCGATGGCCTGCCACATCTTCGCGAACTCGCCGGCGATGGTGGTCGCGGCCTGGGCGGGGGCTTTGCGCATCCAGGGAATGAAGCGGTGGGTCCCCCAGGCCGACAGCAGGATGGAGGCCGCCATCAGCACCGCGCCGGCGTAGCCGTACTCGACATAGCCGTTGCGGTTCAGCTGGCCGATGGGGTGCTCGGCGTCGGGCTGGAGGAAGACCAGGAACATGGCCACCGCCAGCGCCAGCCCGCCCCACCAGCCGAAGAAGTAGCGGTAGCCGAGGATGGAGGTGCGCTCGTCGTAGTCGTCCGTCAGCTCGGCGGCCATGGCGGCGGAGGGGATCTCGTAGAGGGTGATGCAGGTCCTCGCCACGACGGCCACCACGATGAGGTAGCCGAGCAGCGCCGGCTCGCTCCAGCCCTGCGGCGGGTTCCACAGGAGGATGAAGCTTAGAGCCGCCGGTATGGCCGACGCATACATCATGGGGTGGCGGCGGCCCCACTTGCCGCGCCAGTTGTCGGACACATGCCCGATGATCGGATCGAGCAGGCTGTCGGCGACCATCGCGATCAGGATGGCCAGGCCCACGGAGGCGGCCGGCAGGCCCACGACCTGGTTGTAGAAGAGGAGAAGGAAGGACTTGAAGCCGCTGTCCTTGACCCCGTAGGCGGCCGAGCCGAACCCGTAGGCGATCTTGGTCCAAAGGCCGATGCGGGGCCGGGGCCCTATAGCGTCAACGGCAGTCCCTGACATGCAAACTCCACCCTCGAACAGTTGTTTCGAAGGTGGAGTACGCGAAAGAGGGCGTCAACAGCGCCTAGTGGACGTTGCCCGAGCGGTGCAGGATGGCCTGCAGGCTGAGCTGGCGGGCCTCGTAGTCGGTCACCAGGGTGCGGGCCATCTCCCGCACGCCGACGGGATAGGCGTCGCCGCCGTCGGCGACTTCGGCGGCGAGGCGGGCGACCTCGTGCATGGACTGCTCGAGCTGCTTGATGTGCTCGCGGGCCATGCCGCGGGCTTCGTCCTGCAGGCGCTTGATCCGGTCGGTGAGGGACTCGACGGACTTGGCCGTATTTTCGGCTTCGGGAGGGTTCGACACGATGGCGAGCGACGCTGACATTACTGATATCCCCAGTGAATTATGGCTGGGGAGCTATCGCCGCCGGGGGATCGTCCGCACGTCGATGAACTCCCCCATTGCCGATCAATACGCGCCGGCCCGCGCCCGGTTCCGAAACCGCCGATCACATGTTGACTTGGTAAGGTTGATGTGGTTGGCGCAGCGGCGGCTGCGACCACCACGGCGCCCTCTAATCCCTCGCCCCTAATCCCTAGCTGCTGTTCGCGCGTTAAGCGCTGCATGATCGAGACCTGGCTCCTTCCCGCCCTGCTGGGCATCGGCCTTGCCGCCTCCTGCGGCCTTCGGACGTTCCTGCCGCTGTTGCTGGTCAGCCTGGCGGCCAGGTTCCAGCTGTTCGGTTTCGAGCCCAACGGGGCGCTGGCCTGGCTGGGCTCCCTGCCGGCGCTGGTGGCCCTGTCCATCGCCACGGCGGCCGAGTTCGTCGGCGACAAGATCCCGGTGGTGGACCACGCCCTGGCCGCGGTCGGAACCGTCAGCCGCCCGGCCGCCGGGGCGCTTGCCGCCGCCAGCGCCTTCCACCTGGCCGACCCGAGCACGGCGGCCATCGCAGGCCTGATCGTCGGCGTGCCCACCGCCTTCGCCTTCCACACGGCGCAGGCGGGAACGCGCGTGGCCTCCACCGCCACGACCGCCGGGCTCGGCAACCCGATCGTCAGCCTGGCCGAGGACGCGCTGGCCATCGGCACGACCCTGATCGCGTTTGCCTTCCCCATCCTGATCCCGGTGGTCATCGCCGTGGTCTTCTTCGTCGTCTGGCGGCTGGTGCGGGGGATTGGCCGGCGGCTGGGGAGTGTGAACCCGAGGACGGGGCTGCCACGGTAGGGGCGAGGGGCGAGGGGCTAGGGGCTAGGGACTAGGGACTAGGGGCTAGTTTCTCCCGTGCCGCTGAAACCATTGCGATAGGGGGATAAGTCGCCGCGCCGGCCGCCTCTCCCGCGCCCTCTAGCCCCTAGCCCCTAGCCCCTAGCCCCTAGCCCCTATCCCCTATCCCCTAGCCCCTTCACTCAAAGTCCTCCTCCCGCACCGCCCGCAGGCCCTCGAACTCGGCCGGCAGCGGCTTTCCGGCGGCGATCATCTCGGCCAGGTTCAGGGCGATGGTGCGCAGCATGACGCGCATGTGCTCGCGCCGGCCGTCGTAGTCGCTCTCCTCGTCCTCGTCGAAGAAGTAGCGGGCGGCGGGGATGTAATCCTCCAGCGCGTGCAGCTCCTTGGCCGCGCGGACCATCTGCGCGGCCTCCAGCCCGCGCCCCTCGGCGATCTGCCGCTGCGCCTGGCCGAGCGCGCGCCGGGCCATCGCGGTGGGCTCCTCGAACAGCGGGATCATCTGGCGCGCGACGATGGCCTCGATGCGCAGGGGGATGTCGTCAACGCGCGCGCCATGCGCGGGCGCGGGGAGGGGCGCGGGCGGGGGCGGGTGCGCGGGGGCGCACGCGGGGAGGGGCGCGCGGGCGCGCGCGAACGCGGCCTTGGTCCACCCCTCCCGCGCCGCCCGCTTGCGCAGCGCCGTCACCGACACCCCGAAGCGCGCGGCGGCCGTGGGGGCCGACAGGCCGGACAGGTAAGCAGCCCGGATCAGCTCCCAGGTCTGCGGCGAGGCGGTCGCATAGGTCGTCTTCGGCTTGGGTCTCATGGGGAGAGTGTGCGGCCGGACGGGGAGGGGGCGGATAAGTTGGGCTCGAGGCGGGGCGAGAGGGGCCGGAAGGGGAGAGAGGATGTGTCTCGCTCCTGAGTAACTTTGTGGTGGCTGTGAGCCCGGACTCGCGGCAAAGTTTACGCGATAGGGGCGGACGATGACCATTCACTCTGTGCTTCAGAGCGCGCTGCCTACAGCGCCGGCGCTCGCTAACGCATTGGCGTCTCTTACGCGTGGCCGACCGACTGATCTCGCAGCCTACCTGACCGAAGTTGAGCGGGAAGTGCTAGTTGGCAGCACAAGGACGTTGTCCCATTGCTACTTCATCGCGGTCGACGCGAACGGGCTCTTACGTACTCAGTCTTTGATCGAACGGGTTTGCGAGCAAGTATTAGATTATGCGATTCCTAGAAGTCGCATTGAGGAGGCTAATCAACACTTTCAGAACACAGGATCCAGCAGGCGTTTTCTGCGGCTGGCAGAGGAAGCGCGGGATTTATTCACCGACCTCGCGCAAACTGGCGAGGGTGGTGAATTGCTTCTCTTTGCCTTTTCTGAGTCAGTTCTGCAGCTCCCTCAGGTCATCTGCAAGATGTCGCTTAAGACGTCAGGCCAGTTGCATTACCAAGGTGCTGATGGCGTGCACGCAAAGCTAACCCACGACGGAACCCTGAACCTATATTGGGGAGAGTCAAAGATGCATCAAAATCCCACGTCGGCTATCACGGCGTGTCTGCAATCCCTGGCTCCGTACCTGCAAGAACCCCAATCCCGCTCCGCTACGAGAAGCAGAGATGTCCAGCTTCTCAGTAGCCTGGTTGATCTGAACGACCCATCAGCCGAGGCGGCTGTTCGGCAATATCTAGAGCCAGACTCGCCCCAATCCAATAAGGTCAGGTACTGTGGGCTCGCGCTAGTCGGGTTCAACTCTGACTGTTATCCCGCGCCGCCGACGCTCGCGGATGCCGACAAGATACTGCAAGCCGTAACTGGGTCGATCGGTGCTTGGCGTTCACATCTACAGAAGCGTGTGGCGGCCGAAAATCTGAATACATTCGAAATACATTTTCTCTGTGTTCCATTTCCATCTGTAGATGACTTCCGGACGCAGTTTCTTCAAGCGATTGGAAGCTAGCTATGTCGGCCGCTGAACTGAGGCGCGAGCTACTCGAGAACGCCGCCTTCAAGGCCCAACTAGCGGCCCTCGCTCGAGCGTCCGTGGCATTGGAGTTTCCTGCTCTCCGATCCTCAGCAGCGGGCGAGCCACACGATTGGCCGCACCTGCTCTTCTGCGCCAGCGTGTTAGCCGGATCGGATGATGGCCATGCACAAGACGCAGCTCTGCGGGTGGCCCAAACTTGCCTTCGACACCCGTCCGCGAGTTCACTCGAACGTGACTCAGCGCTGATAGTACTTGACCAGATGGCCAATAGGCGATCAGTCGATCTTGCTTATAGTAGGGGCCTAGCAAAAGAAGGCGTGTCGCACCGCTTAGGTGCCTTAGCCCGCTTGGGATGGATGAGCCGCTCAGTGGAGGACCTAATCGTCCTTGATGACGAGTCGGCAATTCGAGCGAACCGCTTTCAGCGGGACTTTTGGCGGCACGCACAAAATCAAGGTTGGGTATCTGCATCGGCCCCCACCTCTACAGGCAAGTCCTATGTGATCCTTCAATGGCTGGGTGATCTTTTATCAAGTCGCTCCGCAAAGCGGATCGTCTATGTCGTTCCGACGCGAGCACTCATTCAACAACTTGAACTCGACTTTCGGGCCCTCGTCAAAGAGCGAGACCTGTCTGGCGTCCGAATATCTTCCCTTCCCGTTGGTGGCGGCGCCGAGCCAGCTGACGCTACCGTCCACATCTTTACTCAGGAACGTCTGCACTTGTTCATGACGCACCATCCTGACGAAGCCATCTTTGATGCTCTAGTAGTGGACGAAGCTCACAAGGTGGGAGACGGACATCGCGGCGTTTTACTTCAAGAGGTTATAGAGCGCGCAGCGAGCGACAATGCAAATATCCAAGTTTTATTTGCTAGCCCCCTCACCTCGAATCCGGAGTCGCTGCTGGCGGACGCGCCGCCGAAGTCGGTAAAGGCCACAATCAGCAGCACGGAGGTGATGGTAAATCAAAATCTCTTATGGGTCACGCAGGTTAGCGGAAATCCGAAGAGGTGGACGCTGTCTCTATGTCACGGCGGCGGCATAGAAGTGTTGGGCGAGGTTGCGCTGCCGTTCAGCCCGACATCCGTCGGGAAGCGGCTGCCGTTTGTTGCTCACGCACTCGGGGCGGCAGACAGTGGCAATTTGATTTACGTCGACGGCGCAGCTGATGCCGAAAAGACCGCAGGTGTCCTCTACGATCTGATCGGTAAAGAGGGCGATGTTAGTTCAAGTGCTATCCGGGACCTAATAGCACTTTCGAAGAGCGTCATTCACGACAAGTACGCCCTGGGGACGGTACTCGGCCGCGGGATAGCATTTCACTATGGAAATATGCCTCTGATAATTCGTTCAGAGATTGAAAGGTTGTTCCGAGAGGGGGAGCTTCGGTTTTTGATCTGCACTTCCACTCTGATCGAAGGCGTCAATCTGCCCTGCAGGAACATCTTTGCGCGCGGCCCGAAAAAGGGGCGCGGCCAACCTATGGCTGGCGCTGACTTTTGGAACTTGGCGGGGCGGGCCGGGCGGTGGGGTAAAGAGTTTCAGGGCAACATAGTGTGCGTCGATGCGAATAGGGAAGAGGTCTGGCGGGGCGGCGCTCCGCGCTCCCGAGCCTTGTATCACATACGTCGTACTGCAGACGCCGTGCTCGAGGCCCCTTCGGGGCTCTTAGACTTCATCGGAAGCGGAACGCCTCGTAATGTAGCCGCTGCGTCTCCCGAGCTTGAGTATATGGCCGCTTATCTGATCGGCCATGTCCTTCGCGCTGGAACAGTATCAAGGACCCCGTGGGCGAACAGGGTCCCGAAGGAGTTAGTTTTCGACATCGACGCTATACTGGTGCCTATAGCGGATGGTCTCTCTGTATCCCCGGAAACTGTCTGGAGAAACCCTGGAGTGAGCCCAGTCGCGATGGACGCCTTGCTTACCTATTTTCGTGAACGGCAAGGTCCTGTCGAACAGTTACTGCCTGTGCCACCTGAAAGCGCTGACGCCGCGTCTCGTTACATTGCAATCTTGAACCGTGTGTCCGCAAATCTAACTGCAACGTTCGGCGGACGCGATCGCATCGTCATGCTCGGGCTTCTCGTCACTGACTGGATGCGCGGCTTACCGCTCCGGCGGCTTATTGCCAATCAGATCCGTGTCTTAGAGAATCGTGGCAGAGAGGTTCGGATTCCGGCAGTTATACGTCAGGTAATGAAGGACGTCGAAGAGGTGGCGAGATTTCAGGCGCCGAAATTCCTTTCCTGTTACACGGATATCCTGAGACAACATCTGAATGAGATTGGCCGCGCAGATTTGAGCGACGACTTTGTAAACTTAAATCTATTGATGGAGTTTGGTGTGCCTGGCGGCACTCAGCTCTCGTTCATGGGTTTGGGTCTTTCGCGCACCACAGCTATAGCGTTAGCCGAGCTCGTTGCTGACGATAAGCTATCTGAGGACGAGTGCCGCGACTGGCTGGGCCTTGGGCTATGGGAAGAGTTCGATCTCCCGAATCTCGTAAAGCGCGAAATCCGCACAGCACTAAGCCTTCTTTAATCTACCTTCGCCCCTTCCTGAACCGTTCCTGAGCCTCGGCTCGCGCCTCGGCGCGCACCCGCTTCACCGCCTCGCGGTCCCCCCGCTCTCCGGCGTCGGCGAGGGCGTCGGCGGCGAATTCGAGGTCGAGGAGTTTGAGGCGTTTGACCTCATCGCGGAGGCGGGCGGCTTCTTCGAATTCGAGGTTGCTGGCGGCTTCGCGCATGCGGGCCTCGAGGTCGCGCAGGGTGGCTTTGAAGTTGTCGCCGATGAAGGGTTTGCCGTCCTCCGCCACGCCCACCGGGACGGTGACGCGGTCCTTCTCGTAGGGGGAAGCGAGGATGTCCTTGATGCGGCTCTTGATGCTCTCGGGCGTGATGCCGTGCTCGGCGTTGTAGGCGAGCTGTTTTTCGCGGCGGCGGGCGGTTTCGGCCATGGCCCGCTCCATCGAGCCGGTGATCTGGTCGGCGTAGAGGATGACCTTGCCGTCGACGTTGCGCGCGGCGCGGCCGATGGTCTGGATCAGGCTGGTCTCGCTGCGCAGGAAGCCTTCCTTGTCGGCGTCGAGGATGGCGACGAGGCCGCACTCGGGGATGTCGAGGCCCTCGCGCAGCAGGTTGATGCCCACCAGGATGTCGAAGGCGCCCAGGCGCAGGTCGCGGATGATCTCGATGCGCTCGAGGGTGTCGATGTCGGAGTGCATGTAGCGCACGCGCAGGCCCTGCTCGTGCATGTACTCGGTCAGGTCCTCGGCCATCTTCTTGGTGAGGACGGTGACGAGGGTGCGGTAGCCGGCGGCGGCCGCCTGGCGGGCCTGGTCGATGACGTCGTCGACCTGGGAGAAGCCGCCGGTGGAGACGGGGCGCACCTCGACCGGCGGGTCGATGAGGCCGGTGGGGCGGATGACCTGCTCGGCGAAGACGCCGCCGGTCTTTTCCATCTCCCACTTTGAGGGGGTGGCCGAGACGTGGACCGTCTGCGGACGCATGGCCTCCCACTCCTCGAACTTGAGCGGGCGGTTGTCGAGGCAGCTGGGCAGGCGGAAGCCGTATTCGGCCAGGGTGAACTTGCGGCGGTAGTCGCCGCGGTACATGGCGCCGATCTGCGGGATGGTGACGTGGCTCTCGTCGGTGAAGAGCAGGGCGTTGTCGGGGATGTACTCGAAGAAGGTGGGCGGCGGCTCGCCGGGGCGCCGGCCGGTGAGGTAGCGGCTGTAGTTCTCGATGCCGGCGCAGGAGCCCGTGGTCTCGATCATCTCCAGGTCGAAGCGGGTGCGCTGTTCGAGGCGCTGGGCTTCGAGGAGCTTGCCGTTGGCGATCAGCCAGTCGAGGCGCTCCTTCAGCTCGGCGCGGATGCCGTGCATGGCCTGGAGCAGGGTCGGGCGCGGCGTGACGTAGTGGCTGTTGGCGTAGACGCGGATGGTCTCGAGGTCGGCGGTCTTCTTGCCGGTCAGGGGGTCGAACTCGTGGATGGCCTCGACCTCCTCGCCGAAGAAGGAGACGCGCCAGGCGCGGTCCTCGTAGTGGGCGGGGAAGATCTCCAGCGTGTCGCCGCGCTTGCGGAACGTGCCGCGCTCGAAGGCCTGGTCGTTGCGCTTATACTGCTGGGCGACGAGGTCGGCGAGCAGCTTGCGCTCGTCGGTCACGCGGTCGCCGACGGAGAGGTCCCAGGTCATGGCCGTGTAGGTCTCGACCGAGCCGATGCCGTAGATGCAGCTGACGCTGGCCACGACGATGACGTCGTCGCGCTCGAGGATCGCCCGCGTCGCCGAGTGGCGCATGCGGTCGATCTGCTCGTTCATCGATGAGTCTTTTTCGATGTAGGTGTCGGTGCGCGGGACGTAGGCCTCGGGCTGGTAGTAGTCGTAGTAGCTGACGAAATACTCGACGGCGTTGTCGGGGAAGAAGGCCTTGAACTCGCTGTAGAGCTGGGCGGCGAGGGTCTTGTTGGGGGCCAGGATCAGGGCCGGGCGCTGGGTCTCCTCGATCACCTTGGCCATGGTGAAGGTCTTGCCCGAGCCCGTGACGCCGAGGAGGACCTGGTCGTGCTCGCGGCCGCGCAGGCCCTCGACGAGCTCGGCGATGGCTTGCGGCTGGTCGCCGGCGGGCTGGTAGTCGCTGACGAGCTTGAAGCGCTTGCCGCCCTCGGACTTGGGCGGGCGCGAAGGCCGGTGCGGCGTCCACAGCATGGGCGCGGCGCCGGCGTCATAGATGAACTGGCCGGAGACGTCCGAGACGCCTTCGCTGGGGGAACGGGGCATGAACGTGAACTTAGGGCTTGCGGGCGGCGAACGCTAGGCGGCCGGGGAGGGGAATGGCGGGGGTCTGGCGCTCCAGCAGCGTCTCGCCGGCGAGGCTGACCGAGCCCGCGCCCGCGCACTCGCCGCTGCGGACGGCGATGAGCTTGCCGCCGCGCACTTCCAGGGCGACGCCGCGCAGGGTCAGCTGCAGGTCCAGCCGCAGCGCGAAGCCGGCCAGGCGCTTGCGGCCGTAGAAGACCTCGACGTCCGGACTGTGAACGGCGGCGATGGCGTGCTCGGCCAGCGGCAGGATGGCGACGGCCCTGGGGTCGCGGCGGCTTTTGGCGAGGGCGTCGGACACCTCGCGCGCCTGCTTCCATGAGGCGAACAGCACCCCCTCCATGGAGGTGTTGAGGACGCCCTCCAGCGCGCTGTCGATGGCCCCGGCGAGGCCCTCCCTGGCCGGGAGGGCGGTGAGGCCCCTGGCGATGGCCTCGCCCGAGAGGCCGGGGAAGAAGTCGCGCAGGGCCAGCGCGCTCATGCGACCTTGGCCTGTTCGGCGGCGGCGAAGACGGGGGCGGAGACGGCGGCGGCCTTCATGCGGGCTCTGGCGCGGAGGCGCGGCGGGGTGAGCAGTTCGCGCAGGACGACGGCGGCGGCAAGGGCGGCCAGCAGGACGCCGAGGATCCACCAGGGGCGGGACGGCGCGGGCGGCGGCGCGGGCGGCGGCGCGGGCGCGCGCACCGCCACCGCGGGTTCGGCGGGCGGGGCGGCCTCGGCGACCGGGGCCGGCGCTTCGACGACAGGCGCGGGAGGCGGTTTGGGCGCGGCGGTCCGCCGGGGGGCCGGCTTCGGCTGGGGCTCGGGAGCCGCCGCGGCCGGTGCGGCTGTCGGCTCCGGCGTGGGTTCAGGGACGGATACGGCGTCGGCGGGCGGCGGGGTCTCGGCGAGGGGACCGGGCTCGGCGGGGGGCGGCGCGGCGGCGGCCTCGGCCTCCTTTTCCTTGCGGTTCTTCAGCCAGCTGGCGACGCCGACAGCGATGATGCCGGCGGCGACGGCCGCGGCGGTGGCCTCATTGTTGTCCTTCGAAGGCTGCTGACGCGGCTGCGGGGCGGGGGCGCCGCTCTGCGCCGACGCGGGCGTCGCCATCGCCGCGCACAGCACGGCCGCCAGCAAAACTCGAACACCGGACCGCGCACTCACCCCCATGGGCGCCTCCTGTCAGGCGCTCACCATAGGTCAAAACAGGCGCGGCCGTAAGCGGTCCCTAGGGGTCCGCGCCGCCGGCCGGCTCCTCGGGCTGGGTGACCTGAACCGTCGCCTCGCCGCCGGCGGCGTCCATCACCTGAACGGACCAGGCGTTACCGGCGGCGGCCTGCAGATCCACGTGCGCCACCAGAGCGCTGACGGGCGTAACCGTCGCCGTCAGGCCGCTGCTGGCCCGCACGCCATAGGGCGGCACGCCGCCCTTGACGAGGAACCAGCCCTTGTCGTCGTCCAGCTCCACGGTGGTCGGCGAGGCGCTGAGCGGCAGCAGGTCCTCGATGCTGAGCACGCACTGGGCGCCGAAGTCGGTCTGGGTGGGCTTGTAGGCGGCCAGGGTGGCGTTGAACCGCGCGGCAGCCTTCTCCACCGCCGTGGCCTCAAGGCGCATCCGCGCCAGGCGCGCGCGGGCCGCGTTGGCTATGTCCCGCGCCTGTTGGCGGCAAGCCTGATCGCAGCCGGCGCTTTCCATCATGCCGGGCGGAGGCGGGGGCGGTGAAGCCTTCTCCGTACCGTCGGCGGCCGGGGTTGGCGACATGGTCTGAGGGACCTGGCCGATGCTGCCCGGCAGGTTGGCCGCGGCCGCGCTGGCGACCACCCGGGGATCGGGCGTGCGGGCGCTGATCGCCCTGGAGGCCGCCGCATCGATCTCGTCGGCGCGCTTGAGCAGGCGAACGCCGGGCTGCCCGCCCGCGCGCGCGACGGCGGCTTCGGCCTCGGCGTCGATGGTCCAGGCCTCGTCGCGCCACCTGCGGGCTTCCTTAACCTCGCGGACCGCGGCGAAGGCCTCGGCCACCGCGCTTCCCGCGGGCAGAGCCGCCAGCTTCGCGGACCAGATGAGGACTTCCGCATCCGCCGTGTCGACCTCGGCCTCCAGGGAGGCGACAGAGCGATGCAGGGCGTCCCTCGCCTCGCCCACGCCATCGATCCCGTAGGTCCGCCAGTCGGCCGTGGCGCTGCTGAGGCACTGATAGGCGTCGCGCGCCTGTTCATAGACGGTCGCCTGATCGGGCCGCGCGTAGGCGCCGCCATAGTTCAGGGCCGAGCCGGTGAGCAGGCCAAGCGGCGCCACCGCGTGGTTAGGGTCGCCCTGGGCGGCAAGGCCGATGCTGACGGCGGTCGCCGGAATGGCCAGTCCGCCCGACAGCCGGGAATAGCGCCGTATCTCGAGGCCCTTCTTCTCCCAGGCCGCGCCGCGCGCATCCAGGCACGACTGCACCTTGGCGGAGTCCCCCGGGGCTTTTCTCGCCTGGTCGCAGCGGTCGGCGATGTGGCCGGCGTCGGTCGGCTCGAAGAAGACAGGATAGGGCGCCGCGTTCAGGCAGCCTGACAGGGCGCCGGCAAGCAGCAGCAGCGAAAGCACGCGGGTGGCGAATTGCATGATGACTCCCCTTCCCCAGGGCCAAGCTACACCTTGGGAAAGTGGAGTCAACTAAAGGTAGAAATGGCGTCCAGGTCCCGTATTTCGCCCGAACTCGGCGATGCCGGTTACTTGCCGTCGCTGGCCTTATCGACCGCCGCGCCGACCGCGGCGCCGGCGGCGGCGCCGACGGGACCGGCGACGACGGCGCCGGCTATGGCGCCGGTGGCGGCGCGTTGCTCCATGTTGTGGCCGCAGGCGGAGACGGCGATGGTTAACAGGGCGATGGCGACGACGCGCGACAGTCTCATGATCTCAAAACCCTTGCAGCGGATGTCCCGATAAACGGCGCCGTGAAGGGCGAGTTCCGGTGAGTTGACGTAGCGTTGTTCGCCAGAACAGCCGAAGCCATAAAACCCGTTAATGACAAGGGTTTGCTCAAATATGCACAAGCGTGAACGCAGCTGACCTTGCACCGCAGTGCAGCATCTGCTTGACGAATCACGATCACCGGCGCCATAAGCCCTGCGATCAGAACGATCCGGCCCACTCGTGAACCGGCTGGATCTCGCTTACCGGACTTTGCGTGAGGCGGTCCGAGAGCGGTTTTTGACGGGGCGCCGAGGGGCGCTCGCCGCACAGGGCACGACATCTTGTTTGTGAGTGAAACCACGCGCGACAACGCGCGCGCCGCTTTGGGCGCGTCCGCGACCGGGGCCATCGTAGGCCTGGTCCTGACGGGCGCGCTGCTGGCGGGCCAGCCGGGCAGGGCCGCGGCTCCCGCCCCCGCCGAACTGACGCCGATCGCCACGGCTCCGGCCGCCGCGTCGGCTCCCACCATCGTCGACACCGTCAACCGGCAGGGCGCCCGCTCGGGCCAGCTGCTGAAGACCAGCCTGCGCGGCCCGGCCGCCAAGCCGTTCGTCTCCGGCGCCCAGAGCGACCTCGATTGCCTGACCGCCGCCGTCTATTACGAAGCGCGCGGCGAGGGCGCGGCCGGCCAGGCGGCGGTGGCCCAGGTGGTGCTGAACCGCGTACGCCATCCCTCCTTCCCCAGCTCGGTCTGCGCGGTGGTCTTCCAGGGCTGCCAGTTCAGCTTCGCCTGCAACGGGTCCATGAGCCGCCGCAAGGAAGCGCGCGCCTGGAGCCGGGCCCGCGACGTCGCCGCCAAGGCGCTGGCCGGGGCGGTGGCGGCCAACATCGGCAACGCCACCCACTTCCACACCATCAACGTCTCGCCGCACTGGGGTCCGAACCTGCTGCGCGTGGGCCAGGTGGGGCTGCACGTCTTCTATCGCTTCGGCGGGCGTCGCGGCGCGCCGGGCGCCTTCACCGACACCCCGCGCCTGGGCGAGGACACGCCGGAGATGCCCTATCGCCGGCTGAGCCCCGAAGAGCGGGTCTATATGACCAGCCTGACGGCGGCCAAGCCTCAGGACATCACCCTGGCCAAGACCGGGATGGGCGGACCGCTGGGTCCGGTGACCGAGCCCGCCTCGGCCCCCGCGCCGGCGCTGAAGCCTGTCGCCGCGCCCAAGGCGCCCGTCGCCAAGGCGGCGGACGCGGCGGCGCTGCCGGCGGCGGTGGAGGTCAAGGCCTCCACGGCCACGACGATCAAGAGTTCAGCAGCGCCGACTTCTTCAGCTGCTTCCTGATCGCGCCGGGCATCAGCCGGGTCATGAAGCGCATGCGGTGGGCGGCCTTGCCCACCGTGTAGTGCAGCTCCTTGCCGTGAGCGGCGTCCCAGACGGTCTGAGCCGCCATCTCGACCGGATAGACGTCCATCCCCTGCTGGCGGATGGTGTCGCTCATCTTGACGTTGGAGCCCTGCGCGCCGGCGTCCAGGATCGGCGTTTCGATGAACCAGGGCATGATGCAGCGCACCTCCACCCCGTGGCGGGCGAACTCGATGTCGAGGGCTTCGGAGAGGCCCTTCACCGCGAACTTGCTGGCTGAATAGACCGCCAGCTTCGGCGAGCCGTAGAGGCCGGCGCACGAGGCGACGTTGATCAGCTTTGAGCCCGGCGTCTTCTTCAGGTGCTCGATGCCGGCCCGCGCGCCGTTCATCACCCCCTTGATGTTGACGTCGACGGTGCGGTCCTCCTCCTCGGGACTGACTTCCTCGAAGTAGCCGTAGGAAGCGATGCCGGCGTTGTTCAGCAGCACGTCCAGGCGTCCGGCCTTCCTGACGAAGGCGCCGAGCGCCGCGTCCCAGGCGGCGCGGTCGCGCACGTCGAGCTCATAGGTGGCGGCGCTGTCCTTGCCGATCTCGGCCAGGGCGTCCTTGAGGCCGGCCTTGTTGATGTCGGCCACCCCGACGAACCAGCCCTTTTGCGCAAACAGTTTCGCGGTCGCCAGGCCAATGCCGCTGGCGCCGCCGGTGATGAAAATCGCCTTGCGTTCCGTCAAGGTCCCCTCCCTTGTTGTTTGCTGAGAGTGAACCTGGCTGACGCACGGTCAAGCAACTCCTCCCCACGATCAGGGGCCGACGAATGGCGAACGACATCCGCGACGAGCTTTCGCGCCAGCTGCTGGGGCGGCCCTACGAGCGGCTGTCGCCGCAAAAGCGCAGCGTCATCGACCTGATGGCCGACCGCACGCCGACGAGGGCCGACCCGGCGCTGTCGACCGACGAGCGCACCTTCTGGGAGCGGCTGGCCGACGAGGTGGCGAGAGTCGGCGGCTCGTGGAGCTTCATCTTCGCCTTTGGGGTGTGCCTGGCGGCGTGGATGGGGCTCAACCTCTTCCTGATGATCTTCGGGCGGGCGTTCGACCCCTATCCCTTCATCTTCCTGAACCTGATGCTCTCGACCCTGGCGGCGATCCAGGCGCCGGTGATCATGATGAGCCAGAACCGGCAGGCGGCGAAGGACCGCCAGGCCGCCGAGCACGACTACGTCGTCAACCTGCGCGCCGAACTGGAGATCATGCGCCTGCACGACAAGCTCGACGAGATGCGCGACCGCGAGCTGAGGGAGGCGCTGGAGCTGTTGAGGCAGCAGGTCACGGCGATCGGGGAGAAGCTGGAGTAGGGGCTAGGGATTAGGGGCTAGGGGCTAGGGGCTAGGGGCTAGGGGCTAGGGGCTAGAGAGGGTTGCCGGCCCCCTCTCGTCCCTCGCCCCTCGTTCCTCGCCCCTTCTAGCCCCTAGCCCCTAATCCCTAGCCCCTCTAAAGCCTCAGCAGATACACGTGCCGGCCCTCCAGCACCGTTTCGCCGCGCTGGTTGGTGACGGTGGCGGTCATGGCGACGAGGCCGGTGGTGCGCTGGCGGGTGAGCTCGGCGATCTCGAGGGCGGGGTAGAGGGTGTCGCCGGGGTAGGCGGACTTCAGGATCCTGGCGCTGACCTCGATCATGCCGAGCAGCTTGTCCCCGATCTCATGCGGGAAGAGGCCGGCGCCGGCGGCGGTGAAGCAGAGCACCTGCAGGCCGTGGGCGAGGGGGCCGGGATGGCCGAGGGCGCGGCAATATTCCTCGTCGTAGTGGATCGGGTGGTTGTGGAGGCTGACCGCCTGGAACGCCGCGAAATTGCCGTCGCCGAGCGTGCGCGAGGGCAGCGGATAGCGGTCGCCGACCTTGAGGTCGTCGAAGGTCCTGGGCGGGACCAAGCGGTGGACGGCGTAGATGGGCGGGAGCATGGATGAGGGGCTAGGGGCTAGGGGCTAGGGGTTAGTGGGCCGAGCCTAGCCGCTCTTACGCTCTAGTCCCTAGCCCCTAATCCCTGGCCCCTACTTCTTCTTCGCCAGCGGGTCGGAGATGCAGGCCGCGCGGACCTTGTTGTTGAGGTCTTCGCGTTCGTCCTGCTGGGCGGCGTTGAGGGCGGCGCTGGCGAGGGCGCCGGCGACCGGCACGCCGGCGACAAGGCCGACGACCGAGGTGGCGGCGCGCAGGCCCTCGCGGTCGTTGTAGTCGGCCACGGCCTTGCGGGCGGCGACGCACTCGGCGCTCGCCCACGCCTTGTCGGTGGTGTCGAGATCCAGGACCAGCTGCTTGGGATTGGTCCGGCAGGCGGCCAGGGCCAGGCAGCAGAGCACAAGCGGCGCGGTTCGCGTCATGTGCCTGCAATCCGCGGAGGAAGCCGAGGTTCCGTCAGGCGCGGGCGGCTCTACGCAGGGCCTGGGGCGGCTGGCCGAAGGCGCGCATGAAGGCGCGGCGCATGCGCTCCGGGTCACCAAAGCCCGCCTCGATGGCCACATCCTCGACCCGCAGGGGCTGGGAGTCGAGCAGGGCGCGGGCGGCCTCGACGCGCAGGCGCTCGACGGCTTTTGCGGGGGTCACGGCCTTTTCGGCGGCGAAGGCCCGGGCGAAGTGGCGCGGGCTCATGGCGGCGCGGGCGGCCAGCTGCTCGACGGTGAGGGGCTCGTGCAGGTTCTCGCGCGCCCAGGCCAGGACCGCGTCGAAGCGGCCGCCGTGCTCCAGCTCCAGCAGCTGGGAGAACTGCGACTGGCCGCCGGGGCGGCGGTGATAGACGACCAGCTGCTGGGCCGTGGCCCTGGCGATCGCCTCGCCCAGGTCCTCGGCGACCATGGCCAGCGCCAGGTCGATGCCGGCGGTGATACCGGCGCTGGTCCAGATGGCGCCGTCGCGCACGAAGATGCGGTCGGGCTCCAGGCGCACGGCGGGATAGCGGCGGGCGAAGTCGGCCGAGCGCTGCCAGTGGGTGGTTGCGCGGCGGCCGTCGAGCAGGCCGGCTTCGGCCAGGATGTAGGCGCCCGAGCAGACGGAGGCGGTGCGGCGGGTCTTCGCTCCGCGCACGAAGGCGAGGGTGTCGGGACAGATGGCCGGGCCGCGTGTGCCCTCGCCGCCGGCGACGAGAAGGGTGTCGAGATTTGGCGCCGTCTCGAAGGCCTCGGCGTGCATCGACGCGCCGGAGGAAGAGGCGACGAGGCCGGGCGCCCTCGTCAGCACCCGGATCGCGTAGGCGCCGGGGACATAGCGGGCGGCGATCTCGAAGGCGGCGATAGGGCCGGCGGCGTCGAGCAGCTGGAAGTCGGGGAAGATCAGGACGCCGACGGTGCGCATGGCAGATATCGAGGGATCAAAGTCATTTCTGCCTTACGCTTAAGCTGCGATGGTGCGGCTCGTCAATCGGAGAGCCCGCCCATGACCAAGGTCGTCTTTGCGCTTTATCCCGGCGTCACCCACCTCGATTTCACCGGCCCGCACCAGTTCCTGGCGCGGCTGCCGAATGCGCGGGTCGTGTGCGCCTCGCCGGACGGCCAGCCGATCGAGGCCGATGGGCTGACGTTCGCGGGACTGGCCAGGCTCTCGGAGGTCGAGGGCTGCGATGTGCTCTGTGTGCCGGGCGGCCATGGCACGACGCAGATGATCGAGGACGCGGCCTTCCTGGCGGAGATCCGGCGGCTGGCGGCGGGGGCGAAGTACGTGACCTCGGTGTGCACCGGCTCGCTGATCCTGGCGGCGGCGGGGCTGCTGAGGGGCAAGCGGGCGGCCTGCCACTGGGCCTGGCGCGACCAGCTGGCGCTGTTTGGGGCCATCCCCGACCCGGCGCGGGTGGTCCGCGACGGCGCCGTCTTCACCGGCGGCGGGGTCACGGCCGGTATCGACTTTGCGCTGGTTCTCTTCGCCGAGATTGCCGGCGAAGACGCCGCGCGGGCCGTGCAGCTGGGGCTGGAGTACGCCCCCGCGCCGCCGTTCGACGCCGGACGCCCGGAGACGGCTCCGCGCGAGGTGTTGGAGCGCATCCAGGGCTTCTACGAAAAGGCGATGCCCGAGCGCCGGGCGGCCGCGGAGAGGGCCGCCGCCGCGCTCGCCTAGCTATTTGTGGCGCGGGTCGTGGTCGTGGTGACGGTCTTTTTCGCCGCCGCCGCCGCCGCTGACGTTGCTGCGCCGGTCGAAGTGGTCGGGGGCGTCGGCGTCCTTCACCAGAGGGTCGGGCTTCTTCTCGGTGCGGTCCTCGTGGCTGGCGCCCGGGCCGCCCCAGCGTTCGGTGTCGGGATGCTTGTCGGGCATGGCTAGCGGTCCTGCTGAAAGCCCTGATGGTGGGTGTTCTGGTCGATATTGCCCTGGCGGCCCTGCTCCTTGAGGTTCACGTCATCGTCGCCGGGCTGTTTGGACTGCAGGCCGGTGACCGCGTCGCGGCGGCCGACGGTGTCGCCCTTCACGTCGGGCTTCTGGCCCTTGAAGGCGCGCTGCTCGGTCGGGATCGGCGGGGCTTTGGACATGGAAATCTCCTCTGCGGTTCGCAGAGTCCAACCCCTCGCCGCGCCGCCAGTTCCTCGGATCAGGCCGCGTCCAGGCCTATGTCGAGCGCGGGGGCCGAGTGGGTCAGGGCGCCGACGCTGATGACGTTGACGCCGGTTTCGGCGATGGCGCGGACGGTCTCGAGGGTGACGCCGCCGGAGGCTTCGAGGATGGCCCGCCCGGCGACTTCGTGGACGGCGGTGCGCAGGTCCTCGAGGCCGAAGTTGTCGAGCATGATGACGTCGGGGCCGCCGGCGATGGCTTCGGCGAGTTGGTCCAGGCCGTCGATCTCGACCTCGACCTTCATCAGGTGGCCGGCGAAGGCGCGGGCTCTACGCACCGCTTCCCCGACCGAGCCGCAGGCGGCGATGTGGTTGTCCTTGATGAGGATGGCGTCATCGAGCCCGAAGCGGTGGGAGACGCCCCGGCCGCAGCGGACGGCGTACTTTTCCAGCTGGCGAAGGCCGGGCGTGGTCTTGCGCGTGTCGGTGATGGCCGCTCCCGTACCCTCGACGGCGCGGACGTAGGCGCGGGTCAGGGTGGCGACGCCGGAGAGGCGCTGGAGGAGGTTCAAGGCCACGCGCTCGGCCGACAGCAGGGCGCGGGCGTTCCCTTCGACGCGGGCGAGGATGTCGCCGGGCGCGGCGTCGGTCCCGTCGGGGGCGACGACCTCGAAGGTCGCGGTCGGGTCGAGGAGCTTTACGGCGATGCGGGCGCAATCGAGACCGGCGATGCGGCCGTCCCTGCGGGCGGCGAAGACGGCGGAAAAGCGGGCGCCCTCGTCGATGGTGGCCAGCGAGGTCACGTCTCCGGCGCGGCCAAGGTCCTCGGCGAGCGCGGCGCGGACGACGGGCTCGATCAGCAGGTCGGGCAGGGCGGGCGTCATTCGGCGGCGTAGCGCATCGCGCGGCGGGCGTCGGCTTCGGCGAGGGTCGTGATCGTCCGCTCCGGCGCCTCGGGCAGCGGGAAGTCGGTGCGGAAGTGGGCGCCGCGGCTCTCGCGGCGTTCCAGCGCGCACTGGGCGAGGAGCCCGGCGGCGGCGAGAACCGGGCCGGTCCCGTGCTGGGCCTTCAGAGCGTCGATCTCGGCGATCAGCTTCGTCAGGCCCGCGGCGTCGCGCATGACGCCCGCGTGGCGGCTCATGGCCTGGCGCAGGCGCTGGAGGGCGAGCGGCGGCAGGTCGGGCAGGGCCTCGGCGGCGAGGGGGGTGGTCTTCGGGTCGGGATGCGCGGCGGCGGCCTTGCCCGCGCGGGCGCCGAACACGGCCGCCTCGAGCAGCGAATTGGAGGCCAGGCGATTGGCGCCGTGGACGCCGGTGGAGGCGACCTCGCCGGCCGCGTACAGGCCCGGTAGGCTGGTGGCGCCGTCGGCGTCCGTCACCACGCCGCCCATGTGGTAGTGGCAGGCTGGGGCGACCGGGATGGGCTGGACGCGCGGGTCGATGCCGCCGCTCAGGCAGGCGGCGAAGACGGCGGGGAATTCCTCGGGAAAGCGCGCGCCGACCGCCTGGGTGGCGTCGAGATAGGCGCCGAAGCCCGCCTGGCGCTGGGCGTGGATGGCTCTGGCGACCACGTCGCGCGGCGCCAGCTCGGCGGCGGGATGATAGCGGCTCATGAAGGCCTCGCCCGCGTCGTTGATCAGCACCGCCCCTTCGCCGCGCAGCGCCTCGGTGGCGAGCGGGGCGGGGTCGCGGCCGATGTCGATGGCCGTGGGGTGGAACTGGACGAACTCGGGGTCGGCGACGACGGCGCCGGCGAGCGCGGCCAGCCCCAGCCCCTCGCCGCGCACTTCGGCGGGCGTGGTGGTGACGGCGTAGAGTCCGCCGAGGCCGCCGGTGGCGAGGATGGTGGCGCGGGCGATGACGCGCACGAGGCGCCCGTCAATTTCGGCGAGGACGCCCCGAACGCGGCCCTGAGCGTCCTGAAGAAGATTGCGGGCGCGGGCGTTCGCGCGGATCTCGATGTGGCGCGAGGCGAGGGCGGCGGCGACCACGGCGTCCATGACGGCGCGGCCGGCCTGGTCGCCTTTGACGCGGGCGACGCGGGCTCTGGAGTGGGCGGCCTCGAGGCTCTGGGCGAAAGCGCCGGTCTCGTCGCGGTCGAAGGGCGCGCCCAGCGCGGCGAGGCGCTCGACGGCGGCGGGGCCCTCTTCGGCCAGCAGGCAGGCCATGTCGATATCGACCAGACCCGCGCCGGCGGCGACGGTGTCGGCCGCGTGCAGCTCCGGGGTGTCGTCATCGGCCATGGCCACGGCCATGCCGCCCTGGGCCCAGGCCGACGAGCAGCCCTGCGCGATCGGCGCGGCCGTCAGCAGCAGCACCTTCGCGGGCGCGGCGCTGAGCGCGGCGGAGAGGCCGGCAAGGCCTCCGCCGAGGATCAGCACGCCGTCATGGCGGATGGTTTCCATCAGTTCTCCCTTCCCTTCATGGGGAGGGTGGCTCCAAACGAAGTGAGGAGACGGGTGGGGATGCGGCTGGACTCCCCCACCCCGATCGCTGCGCGATCTTCCCTCCCCATGAAGGGGAGGGAGAGGTCATATGAGTTCGACATCGACATGGTGCTTTGCCTTGACGAGGTCGTAGCGGGCCGGGACGGCGGGCGGCGGCAGGTCGATCATGCGCTGGACGGCGAGCGCCGCGCGCTCGATGACGGCCGGGTCGACGGTGACCTCGTAGCGGTCATGGAGCAGGGTCTCGTAGATGTTCTCCAGCGTGATCCGCTTCATGTGCGGGCACAGGTTGCAGGGGCGCACGAACTGGGTGTCCGGGGCGTCGGCGGCGACGTTGTCGGCCATCGAGCACTCGGTAATGAGCACGACCTGCTTGGGCTTACGCTGGATGACGTAGTCGTTCATCGCCGCGGTCGAGCCGGCGAAGTCGGCAACCTCCAGCACCTCGGCCGGGCACTCGGGATGGGCCAGCACCTCGGCGTTCGGATAGGCCTCGCGGATGTCGAGGATGTCCTGCGCCGTGAAGCGCTCGTGGACCTCGCAGCGGCCCTGCCAGGCGATGATCTTGATGTCGGTCTGGCGGGCGACGTTGCGGGCCAGGAACTCGTCGGGGATGAGGATGACCTTGTCCACGCCCCACTCGCGGGCGGCCCATTCGACGACCTGCACGGCGTTGGCGCTGGTGCAGCAGATGTCGGTCTCGGCCTTCACCTCGGCGGTGGTGTTGACGTAGGTGACGACGGGCACGCCGGGGTAGCGCTGCTTGATCAGCCGCACGTCCGCGCCGGTGATGGAGCTCGCCAGCGAGCAGCCGGCGCGAAGGTCGGGGATCAGCACCGTCTTTTGCGGCGCCAACACCTTGGAGGTCTCGGCCATGAAGTGCACGCCGGCCTGAACGATGATGGCCGCGTCACTCTTTGCGGCCTCGCGGGCCAGGCCCAGGCTGTCGCCAACATAGTCGCCGACGCCGTGGAAGATCTCCGGCGTCATGTAGTTGTGGGCCAGGATGACGGCGTTCTTCTCGCGCTTGAGGCGGTTGATCTCGGCGATCAGGGGAGCCTGCAGGCGCCATTCCATCGGGGTGACGTGGGCGCGGACCTTCTCCCACAGCGGCGCGGTGGTCGCCTCGACCTCGGGCGTGAACGCCAGGGCGGTAAAACCGTCAGCCATCTCAACCCCTCCTTATGCTCATACTGAGCATTTCTGGAGCCTGAAAAAAGCCGGAGCGAACTCCTTGCGGTCTCCGGCTTGCACGGGGCTTATGCTACGAATGAGCATAAGTTGCCTAGCTATATAGACCTTCGGCAGGCCGGCGCCAAGCGGCGCCGCTGCGTAACCGCTGGGCGGACGCGGCTCTCACCGCTATAGCAGAGCTTCACCGCAACCTGGGGGTGCTGCGATGAGCGTGGAACAGATCACCGACGGCGCGGCCGACCAACGGGAGTGGAATGCCCGGGTCAAACTCTTCGGCACGATCGTGAACACCTACGGCTTTGCGGCGCTGGGGGGCTCCCTGGCGGAACCCCTGCTCAAGGGCCAGGCTTTCACCCTCTGGAATTGGGCCGGATCATCATGGGTATCGCTGCCCACGGCGTATCCCTATATTTGGCTCCTGTAGGAGAGACACATGACCGTCCCCGCTGACCCGATGCAAACCTTCGTCCTGGTTATGGGCGTCGTGATCGGCCTGCTGGCGGCCGGCGGCTTCTACTCGCTGCACCGCGTGCGCCAGATCGACCGTGAAATGGCTCGCCGCGAGCGTCTGACCACTCCGAACGCCCGATAACCTATACTTCCGCCATGCCGTCCAGCGCCGCGGCGATGGCGGCGTCGAGTTCGTCGATGGCGTAGGGCTTGCGCAGCAGGGGCCAGGGGGCGGCTTCGGCGTCGGCGAGGGCTTCGCCGGTGTAGCCGCTGGTCAGGATCACCGGCAGGCCGGGGCGCTTGGCGGTGATGGCGTGGGCCAGGTCCACGCCCGTGCGCCCCCCGGGCATGATGACGTCGGTGAGGACGAGGCCGATGTCCTTGTCGCGCACGGCGACCTTCAGGGCGGCGGCGGCGGTCTGGGCGCGCATGACGGTGTGGCCGAGTTCCTCCAGCATGGCCTGCACCAGTTCGCCGACCTCGGCGTCGTCTTCCACCACCAAGACGGTCAGGGCTGCGCGGCGGGCGCGGCGGGGGGCGACTTCGGCGGCGCGCCGCGGCTCGTCGGTGAAAGGGATGAGGAGGGTGACGGTCGTGCCCTTGCGGGGCTTGCTCTTGATCTCGACGCCGCCGCCGCTCTGGCTGGCGAAGCCATAGACCTGTGACAGGCCAAGGCCGGTGCCCTTGCCGACCGCCTTGGTGGTGAAGAAGGGCTCGAAGACGCGGGCGATGGTCTCGGTGTCCATGCCGGCGCCGTTGTCCTTGACCGCCACGGCCAGGTACTCGCCGGCGCCCGCGCCCGCGCGGGGCTCGGTAAGGGTCAGGCGGCTGGTGGTGACGGTGATGGCGCCGGTCCCATCGGGCAGGGCGTCGCGGGCGTTGACCAGCAGGTTGACGAGCGCGGCCTCGAACTGGGCGAGGTCGACGCGCGAACAGGCGCCCGCGGCCCCGAGCTCCAGCTTGAAGTTCACGGCCTCGCCCACGGCGCGGCGGTAGAGGGTCTCGCTCTCGCGCAGCATGTCGTCCACGCAGGCGATCTCGGGCCGCAGGGGCTGGCGGCGGGAGAAGGCCAGAAGCTGCTGCGTCAGGCGCTCGCCGCGGCGCGAGGCCGTCAGGGCCGCTTCGGTGAGGCGCTTGATGCGGGCCGGGTCTTCGGGGTGGCGCTGGAGGATGTCGAGGGCGCCGATGATCACCGTCAGCAGGTTGTTGAAGTCGTGGGCGACCCCGCCGGTCAGCTGGCCGAGCGCCTCGAGCTTCTGGGACTGGACCAGCTGGGCCTGGGCCTCGTCGCGCTGGGTCAGGGCCTGCTCGACCCGCTCGGCGAGCAGGTCGTTGATGCGGGTCAGGTCGTCCTCGACCTGCTTGGCCTCGGTGACGTCGAAGGCGATGCCGATGAAGCCGGCGAACTCGCCGTCGGGGCCATGGCGCGGCTGGGACCAGGAGCGCAGCCAGCGCCACTCGCCGTCGCCGCGCTTGTAGCGGGCCTCCAGCGTGAAGGGCTTGCGGGAGGTCTCGCCGGCGATCTGTTCCTGGATGATGCGCGGCAGGTCGTCGGGGTGCAGGCGGTCGCGCCAGTCGAGCGTCAGGGCCGCCTGGTAGCCGCCGCCGACGAAGGCGGCATAGGCGTTGTTGACGAACTCGCGCGCGCCGCCGATGCGCGAGACCCACATCAGGGCCGGGGCGCTGTCGGCCAGGGCGCGGAACCTGGCCTCGGACTCGCGGACGGCTTCCTCGGCCAGGCGCTGCTCGGTGACGTCGATGTTGACGCCCACCGCGCGCAGGGGCTTGCCGTTCGAGTCCGTCAGCACCTCGCCGCGCGAGAGCAGCCAGCGCACCCGGCCGTCGGGCAGGGGAACGCGGTACTCGACCGGCTCCATGCGGCCTTGCGTGCGGGCGGCGCGGTTTACGGCGCGGACGCGCTCGCGGTCCTCGGGGTGGATGGCGGCGAACATCGCCTCCATGTCCGGCTGGCGCGAGGGCTCAAGACCAAGGTTGCGGTAGACGGCGTCGGACCAGTAGCCCTCGCCGGTGGTCATGTCCCAGTCCCACAGGCCGACGCCGCCGACTTCCTGGGCCAGCTGCAAGCGGCGCTGGGCGCGGGACAGGTCCGCTTCGGCGGCGTCGCGCTGCTCGCCGAGGTCGCGCAGGCTGATGACCGCCGAGCGCAAGGTGGCCGCGACCAGCACGCAGGCGACGGCGGAGGCGGTGAAAAGCGTCAGGCCCGCATAGCCGGCGGCGTCCCAGCCCTCGCCGAAGAACTCGCGCGCGCCCCACAGGACGAAGATGCTGATCGCGGTCGAGGCCAGGCCCCAGCGCCAGCCGGCATAGACCGCCGCCAGCGTTACGGCGGGGAAGAAGGGCGCCCCGGGGTAGACACCGTTGGTGTGCGGCAGCATCACCATGCGCAGGCCGAGCGCCAGGACAATGAGGATGAAGTTGACGCTGAGGGCGCGCGCGAACCCCGGCCGGGTCGGGACCAGCCGCTCGTCCAGCCGCTCTGGGCGGATTGGAGACAGCCCCGGCCTCCTTCTGACCTGCGTCACCCCAACGGCGCCCGAGCGGCTTGTCGCCGCCGCGCCTTGCCGTGATCATGGCCGAGCCTACCTGATGGGCGCAAGCGAAGGAGAACCCATGCGCGCCACAATCGACGTTCGGTGGCAAACCGCTTGAGACGGGGCCTGGCGGCGCTGCTCGCGGGAGCCCTGGCGCTGGCCGGCTGCGCTACGCCCTATCTGCACCGGGGCGATGGACGCGAGGCGGGTGTGGCGGCCGTGGCGCGGGGGTTCTCGCCGCACGCGCTGGCCCGGGTCAGCGCCGACATGGACCCGGCGATGCTGGCGCTCGCCGAGCGGCACGTGCCGGGCCGAAAGCGCGAGGACCTGTGGGGCCGCACGCCGGGGTGGGCGGTGCTGGACCTGGTGACCCTGCCGACCCTGTCGGTGGCCGACGTGCGGACGCTGAATGCGCTGAAACCGTCGATGGGCGTGGCGACGCCGGCGCGGCCCTTCGTGCTGAAGGCCAACGCCGAGGACAGCGCCCAGGCGCTGAAGTGCCTGACGCAGGCGGTCTATTACGAGGCGGCCAATGAGCCGCTCAAAGGCCAGCAGGCCGTGGCCCAGACGGTGCTCAACCGGCTGCGGCACCCGGGCTATCCGAAATCGGTTTGCGGGGTGGTGTTCGAAGGCGCCATGCGCACCGCCGGCTGCCAGTTCAGCTTCACCTGCGACGGCTCGCTGAGGCGCGCGCCGGCCCCTGGCCCATGGGCCCGCGCTCAGGCGGTCGCGAAGGCGGCGCTGGGCGGCTATGTGGCCAGGGAGGTCGGGACGGCGACGCACTATCACGCCGACTATGTCTCGCCCTACTGGGCGCCGACGCTGTTGAAGATCCGGCGGATCGGGGCGCACATCTTCTATCGCTGGACCGGGCCGGCCGGAGAGCTGAAGGCCTTCAACGGCAAGTACGGGGGCCATGAGCTGAACCTGACGCGGGCGGTGCTGCGGGGGATCGACGAGCGCATCCAGGGCTCCAAGCTGCTGGGCCAGGACGGCCAGATGGCCGCGCCCGTGCGGCCGACGCAGACGGTGACCCTGGGCGCGGGCGACGAGGCGCGGACCTATGTCATCACGGTCGATGAAACCGGCGCGCGGCAGGCTCAGGCGCCGGGGGCGTTGAGCCCCACCCGCCGGGCACCGACCGCCGAGGAGATCGCCCGCATCAACGCCCGCCTGAAAGTCATCGACGCCGAGGACAAGCAGGTCAGGCCGCTCGACATCCCGCCCGCCTACACCAACGACCTGCCCATCGGCGACGGCTGGCAGCCATAGAACCGACCAAGTTGGCCGCGAGTTAGAGGGCGGGGGATGTCCAGTTTCGTTGCGCGCGAGTTGAGAGCATGCAGCCGCCTTCCACCAAGGACGACAACCCCTTCCGCCCGCGAAACCCGTGGGGGCGGATGTCGAGCCAGACCTTCGCCATCGGGCCGCTGCCCAAGGCCGCGCCGATGCCGCAACCGCAGCCGCGGCCCGCGCCACGGGCATCCTCGATCCTGACCGGCGCGGCGCTGCCGGTGGGCGGGCCCGCCGCCGCCCGCCCGGCGCCAAGACCCGCGCTTGCTCCGGCGGTCGAGCCGGTCGCGGTCGAGCCGGAGCCGCAAGCGGCGCCGGAGTTCCTGGCGCCGGAGAGGCCGGTGTATGACCGGGCCGCGCCGAAGCGCTCCCGAGCGCCGCTGATCGCCGCCGGCGTGGCGGCATTAGTGGCGGCGGGCGGGGCGGCGGCCCTCATGCTGCGGCCGCCGGAAGCGCCCGCGCCGACGGCCGAGCCCGCGCCGCTGGTCCCTGTCACGGCCCCCGCCGAGCCTGTCGCCCCGACGCCCGAGCCCGTATTGCGGACCGAGCCGCAGGTCGCGGTCGCCGTGCCGGAGCCGGTTCAGCGGAAGGCCCCGGTCAAGCCGCGCGTGGAGCCGAAGGTGGAGACGCCGTCGGAGTCCGTCCCCTACGCCACCGGACCCGAGGCCGTCGCGGCGGCGCGGGCGCCAAAGCCCGAGCCAAAGCCCAAGACGCCGCTGGTCATCCCGCCGGTCCCCAGCACCATCCCGAACGACCCGGACGCCCCGATCCCGATGAACGACCGCTACTGAGTGCGGGCGAAATGAGTTGGAGGTTGGCCGCAGCGCCCACCTCCCCCGGGCGTCCCGGGGAGATCGGGAATTTTAATTACCAGGCGCCGATCTTTTCGGCCTCGGCGTGGGAGATGGGGTGGTGGGCGGCGGCGTGGTCCTGTTCGGCCAGGAAGCGGACCGCCTCCAACGCGGCCATGCAGCCCATGCCGGCGGCGGTGACGGCCTGGCGATAGACGTCGTCGGTGACGTCGCCGCAGGCATAGACGCCTTTCACCGCCGTGGAAGCCGTGCCCGCCTTCACTTTCAAATAGCCCGCGCCGTCCATCTCCAGCTGGCCCTTGAAGAGCTCGGAGGAGGGCGCGTGGCCGATGGCGATGAAGACGCCGTCGCAGGGGATTTCGCGGGTGGAGCCGTCCTTGACGTTCTTGAGCCGCACGCCGGTGACGCCGAGGGGGTCGGTCTGGCCCAGCACTTCATCGATGGCGCTGTCCCAGACCACCTCGATCTTGGGATGGGCGAAGAGGCGCTGCTGGAGGATCTGCTCGGCGCGGAACTCGCCGCGGCGGTGCACGACCGTGACCTTGCTGGCGAAGTTGGTGAGGAAAAGCGCCTCCTCGACGGCCGTGTTGCCGCCGCCGACCACCACGACCTCCTTGCCGCGATAGAAAAAGCCGTCGCAGGTGGCGCAGGCGCTGACGCCGAACCCCTGGAACTTCGCTTCGCTGTCGAGGCCGAGCCACTTGGCCTGGGCGCCCGTGGCGATGATCAGCGTTTCGGCCAGCCACTCGGCGCCGCTGTCGCATTTCACGTGGAAGGGGCGTTTGGAGAGGTCGACCGACAGGACGATGTCGTTGACCATTTCCGTGCCGACATGGGCGGCCTGGGCGGACATCTGCTCCATCAGCCAGGGGCCCTGGATGACGTCGGCGAAACCCGGGTAGTTCTCCACGTCGGTGGTGATGGTCAGCTGGCCGCCGGGCTGGATTCCCGCGATCAGCACGGGGTTGAGCAACGCGCGGGCGGCATAGATGGCGGCGGTGTAGCCGGCGGGGCCCGATCCGACGATCAGGCAGCGTGTGGTGCGAGGAGCGGTCATAACCCGCTATCTAATGCCGATTCCGGCGCTCACCGAGTCTTCGCTGCGTCGTAGCGCGCCCAGATTTCCTGGGCGGCGCGATCGGTTTCCCGCAGCGGCTCGTAGGTCCAGCCGTGGAAGCCGCCGCCGAACGGGCGGGCGGCGCCGTGGCGCTCGAGCTGCTCGTGCAGCAGGCGAAACTTCAGGCTTTGTCCTTCCATCTTCAGGATGAAGACGGGTTTGCCCGTGGCGGCGGCTTCGGTCGCCATGTTGGTCGAGTCCTCCGTGACGAGGATGTAGTCGGCCGCGGCGAGGAAGGCGAAGTAGGGGTTGGGCCCGGTTCCGTCCCAGATGATGCCCGGCAGGTCCTTCAGGGCTTCGGTCAGGATGGCCCTGGCGCGCTCGGGCGTGCGGCGCGAGAAGGTGAGGAGGAGCGAAGCGCCCTCGTGCTCGACACCCAGGCGGATTTCGCGGGCCATCTGCTCGGCGCGGGCGGGCGGCAGGTCGAAGCCCCTGGAGCGCCCGCCGATGAGGACGGCCACGCGCGGCTGGGGCAGCGGGTCGATGCGTTTGGCGAACTTCTTCAGCTCGGCGGCCAGGCGCTTTGGCGTGACGCGGTGCGGCGAGCCGATGATGGGGATGACGTTGTCGCCTTTCACCCGATCATGCAGCGGCGGGACGACGACGTCGTAGAAGCTGAGCGGCGTTTTCGGGTCCTGAAGCTGGACGACGAAGGTTTTCTTCTTCGACCAGCGGCGGATGCGCATGGCGACCGGCACGGTCGCGCGGCCGGCGGCGACGAGGATGTCCGGCCACGGCGCGGCGATCTCGCTTTCGGGCGTCAGCCAGCGCCGCGCGGACGGCACCAGCCACCAGGGCAGGCGGCCGGTCTTGTCCTTCCAGGAGACGCGCTTGACCTCGACCACCGCGCCTTTGCGATGACGCGCCAGCGCCTCGGCCATGCCGAGCGCCTGCGCCTCGATCCCGGCGCGGCCGTCGGAAACGGCCCAGATGGTCAGTGGTGCAGTTTGGTTAGCCACGACGCCCCGTTCCTCCCCCGTCATCCTAGGCCTTGTGCCTAGGACCCAGAAGCACCGTCGTCACAGGGCGCGGCGGGACGTTGGCCAACACTCTCCCTACTCACCGATCGCCTCGATTATGGGTCCTCGGGACAAGCCCGAGGATGACGGGTGGGGGTGCATGAGCACTCCCTCACCACGTTCATGGAGGGCGAGGGTAGCGGTGGAGTTAAACCCACTCGACCTTGAGGATTTCGTAGGCCTTTACGCCGCCGGGGGTGTTGACCTCGACGACGTCGCCGACTTCCTTGCCGATCATCGAGCGCGACAGGGGCGAGGTGACCGAGATGAGGCCGCGCTTCACGTCGGCTTCGTGCTCGCCGACGATCTGGTAGCGCGACTCCTCCTCGGTGTCCTCGTCGACCACGCTGACCGTGGCGCCGAACTTTACCTGCGAGCCCGACAGCTTGGACACGTCGATGACCTGCGCTCTGGCCATCTTGTCCTCGATCTCGGCGATGCGGCCTTCGATCCAGCCCTGACGGTCCTTGGCGGCGTGGTACTCGGCGTTCTCGCTGAGGTCGCCGTGCGCGCGCGCCTCCGCGATCGCAGCGATCACGTTGGGCCGCTCGACGGTCTTCAAACGCTTCAGTTCTTCGTCGAGGGCGGTGTAGCCCTCGGCGGTCATCGGCACTTTTTCCATTGGCGGATTTTAGCTCTTCGCCCTCAGTTGGATCGGCCGCGGGCGCGGACGTCCGGGGGCCGAAAGACTAGTCCGCCCATCCCCAGACTTCAAGGTCTTCGCTGCGGTGCAGCGCAATGACGCCTTGAAGCCGCCGCGAGGCGGGTTGAAAATCACACCCTCAAGTACGGGGAAGACGATGTTCAACGCCTGGGCGGCCGTACGGATGGCCGCCGTGCTTACGCTCTTGTTCCTGGCCGCGCCCGCGAAGGCCGAACCGCCGCCGCTGGAGGCCTATGGGCGACTGCCCGGGGTGGACAATGTCGTGCTGTCACCCTCCGGCGACTACTACGCCATCATCGGCGAGGTGGAGAAGGCGCGGCGTCTGCTGATCCTGCGGGCGGACGGCAAGCCGGTGATGATCGCCCCGGTCGGCGACCTGAAGGTGCGCGACGTGGTGTGGGCGGGCGACGACCATGTGCTGGTCTTCACCTCGCTGGCGACCGGCCTTGGGCCGCGCTTCAAGCTGTTGAAGTACGAGGTCGGCCAGCTGCTGGTGCTCAATGTGAAGACCCGGAAGAACTTCTGGGCGATGAGCGAAGGCGGACTGAACGGCAACGGGGTGTGGGGCTACTACGGCGTGCGCTACCTCGACGGGCGATGGTACGCGTTTGTCGGCGGCCTGCGGTTCCAGAAGTCCCAGACGAGCGGGCGCATCCTGTTCAAGGACGCCAACCCCGACCTCTTTCGCCTGGACCTCGACACCGGCGAGACGAAGCTGATCGCCGAGGACCAGGGGGGCAATTCCAGGCGCACCTGGATCGTCGGCATCGACGGCAAGGTGGACGCCCTCTTCAACTACGACCAGCGCGACGGTGGCTGGGAAATCCGCACGCCCGAGGGCAAGGCGGTGGCGAGCGGCGTCGACAAGTTCGGCGACACCCTGCTGGCGGGCAAGGGCCGCACCGAGGGCACGGTGCTCTATCGCGAGCGCGGCGAGGGCGGCGAGGACACCTGGTACGAGGCGCTGACGAAGACCGGCGACAAGCTGATCCTGTTTCGCGGCATCCGCATCGCCGAGCAGTACCGCGACCCGCGCAACGGCGTCTTCATCGGCTATCGCCGCGACTCCAACCGGCCCGACAACCGCTTCTTCGACGAGGCGGCGCAGGAGCGGGTGCAGGCGACCATGCACGCCTTTCCGGGCATGAACGTGCGGCTGAAGTCCTGGGACATCCTGTTCGACCGCTTCATCGTCCAGACCGACGGGCCGGGCGATAGCGGCACCTGGTGGTTTGTGGACGTCAACACCGGCCGCGCCGATGAGGTCGGCCGCGCCTATCCGCGTGTGCGGGGCGAGGCCGTCGGGCCCGTGCAGATGGTCAGCTACAAGGCCGCCGACGGGCTGGAGATGGAGGGCGTGCTGACCCTGCCCCCGGGGCGCGAGGCGAAGGACCTGCCGGTGGTGGTGCTGCCGCACGACGGGCCAGGCAAGCGCGACTATCCGCAGTTCGACTGGCAGGCGCAGGCGTTCGCCAGCCGGGGCTATGCGGTGTGGCAGCCGAACTTCCGGGGCTCGGAGGGCTATGGCGCCGAATTCCGCGACGCCGGCTATCGCCAGTGGGGCCGCAAGATGCAGACCGACATCAGCGACGGCGTGGCCGAGCTGGCGCGGCAGGGCATCGTCGATCCGGCGCGCGCGTGCATCGTCGGTGAGGCCTATGGCGGCTATGCGGCGCTGGCGGGGGTGACTTTGCAGCAGGGCCTGTACCGCTGCGCCGTCGGCATCGCGCCGATCAGCGACCTGGCCAAGATGCGCTTCTACCTGGGCTACAAGCTGGGCCGCGTGGGGCCCGGCATGCGCAGCTTCGCCGCCGAGGTGGGCACCGACGAGGAGCTCGACCAGATCTCCCCCGCCCGCCACGCCGACCAGGCCAGCGCGCCGGTCCTGCTGATCCACGGCAAGGACGACACCGAAGTGCCCATCGAGCAGAGCCGGTTCATGGAAAAGGCGCTCAAGGCCGCCGGCAAGCCCGTGGACTTTGTCGAGCTTGCGGGTGAGGATCACTGGTTGTCGCGCGAGGAAACTCGCCAGGCGATGCTCAGGGCCGCCGTCGCCTTCGTGGAGAAGCATAACCCGGCGGATTGACGGGCGAGTGCGAACGGGCGTGAAGCTGGGCCATGACGGTGGTCCAGCTCGCCTCGGTGATGATGCTCGTGTCGGGCGCGTTGCATGCGGGCGTGAACGCGATCCTGAAGTCGGGCGCCGACAAGATGTCGAGCCGGGCGCTGATCGACGGGTTCTCGGCGCTGATCGTGCTGCCGGTCGCGTTTTTCGTGGAGCCGCCACATGGGGCTTGGGGGTGGCTGGCGGCCAGCTGGGCGACGCACCTTGTCTATCTGGTTTGCCTGATCAAGGCGTTCGAGGCGGCGGACATGAGCGTCGCCTATCCGATCCTGCGTGGGGTGGCGCCGGCGCTGGCGGGCGCGGTGGCGGTGCTGGTGTTCGGCGAGCCGATCAGCTGGCCGGTGGTGGCGGGGGTGACGCTGGTCTCGCTGGGCGTGCTGGCGGTGGCGCTGGGGCGGCATGTGACACGCGCCTCGCTGGGCTGGGCGCTGGCGACGGGGGCGACCATCGCGCTCTACACGGTGCTGGACGCGCAAGGGGTGAGGGCGGCGCCCTCGGCCATCGGCTACATCGTCTGGGGCTTCCTCACCCTGGGCGGCGGGATCGGGGTGCTGTTTGCGCTGTGGCGGGGGCCGAGGTTCGTGCTGGCGGCGCGGAGCGAGTGGCGGCCCGGGCTGGCGGCCGGGGCGATGTCGGTGCTGACCTATGGGCTGGCGCTTTATGCCTACAGTTTGGCGGATGTGCCGAGGCTGGCGGCGCTGCGCGAGACCTCGATCCTGTTCGCCACGGCCATCGCGGTGTTCGTGCTGAAGGAGAAGCTGACCGCCGGGCGCTTCGCCGGCATCGCCGCCATCGCTACCGGAGCGGCGGTGCTGATCGTCAGCGGATGAGGACGACAAGCAGCAGGTTCAGGGCGATGACCACGTAAAGCATCGTGCGGAAGGGCTCCTTGCGCGTCTTGTGGCGCAGGGTGATCTGGGCGACGACGGCGCCGAGGCCACCGCCGATGGCGGCCAGGCCAAGGAGCGTGCTTTCGCGCACGCGCCACTCACCCTCGACGGCCGCGCGTTTATCCTGCGCGAAGGCGATAAAGGTCAGAGCGTTCACGGCGACGAGATAGAGGATGAACATGGCGCCAGCCTGGCGCGGCGCCGGTTAAGACTTCTATGACCGCCGAAGCTTGAAGGCCACGAAGACCACCGCCGCCAGCGCCAGGGCGATGACCAGCGGAATGGCGATGACGCCGAGCGCGACGCCCGCCAGATAAAAGACGGCGAAGAAGGCGGCGACAGCCAGCGCCCCCGCCACGAACATGATGGTGAGCCGGGTCATGGAAGGGGAACGCGCCGTCGAACCTTCAGTTCAGGGCGCCTGCTCCGCCCGCACGGCGCTCTCCAGCGCGCCGAGGTGGTAGCGCACGGTGTCCCAGACATCCCGCTCCAGCACGTCGTCGTACTGGTGACGATAGACGTTGCCGGCATCCCTGATCTGGCGCCAAGGCAGGCTCGGATGTCGCTCGAGCATCTGAGGCGGAAGCCGTTTGACGGCCTCGGAGATGATCGAAAGACAGCGGGTCACCGCATAGAAGGTCTTCCTGTCTTCGCTGAAGCTGGCGAGCGAGTGCGGCGCGCACCATTGGCGCGCCAGCTCGATGTGCTCGGCGATGTCGGCCAGCGCCGCCTGGGGATCAGAAGGCATAAAGCGCGTCGCGCTCCGCGGACGGGCGGACGTGCCGCTTCAGCCCCTGCTTCTGCGCCACATCGACGGGCCGATCGAAGAGGGCGCGGACATATTCCACGACCTCCGCGTAGCCCCAAAGGCCGACGTGGGCCTTCGGATTCAGCTCAACGATGATGTCGATGTCGCTCTTGGGTCCCGCTTCGCCGCGCGCCAGCGAGCCGAAGAGGGCCGCGTGGGCGACCCCTCGCCGCCTCAACTCGGCTTCATGGTCCTTGAGGACCTGCAGGACTTCATCGCGCGTCATGGCGCCATGATAACAGAGGCTCAGGCCGCCGCGTAGCTTTGCAGGGGGCGGACCTCCAGCGGGTGGGCCTTGGTTTCGACGATGGCCTGGGCGGCGGCCAGGGCGCCGGCGGCGGTGGTGAAGTAGGGGATCTTCATCATCAGGGCGCTGCGGCGGATCTCGAAGCTGTCCTTGAGGGACTGCAGGCCCTCGGTGGTGTTGAAGACCAGCTGCACCTCGCCGTTCTTCATCGCATCGACGATGTGGGGACGGCCCTCGAGCACCTTCTTGACCAGCTCGACCTCAAGCCCCTGCTCCTTCAGGAAGTCGCAGGTGCCGCCGGTGGCGAGGACGCGGAAGCCGGCGGACTGGAGCAGGCGCACCGGCTCGACGATCCAGGGCTTGTCGGCCTCTCGCACGGAGACGAAGGCGCAGCCCTCTTCGGGCAGGCGCACGCCGCCGCCCAGCTGGCTCTTGAGGAAGGCTCGGGCGAAGGCGGGGGCGCGGCCCTCGCCGGGGCGGATCCAGTCCAGGCCCATGACCTCGCCGGTGGAGCGCATTTCCGGCCCCAGCACCGTATCGACGCCGGGGAATCGGGCGAAGGGGAAGACGGCCTCCTTGACCGCGATGTGGTCGTAGACGCGGTCCGTCAGGCCAAAGCTCGCCAGCTTCTCGCCGGCCATGATCTTGGCGGCGATGGCGGCGATGGGCGCGCCGATGGTCTTGGCGACGAAGGGGACGGTGCGCGAGGCGCGCGGGTTCACTTCGAGGACGTAGATGCGTGGCGCCTCCGAGTGCGGCTCCTCGATGGCGAACTGGACGTTCATCAGGCCGCGCACTTCCAGCGCGAAGGCCATCTCCTGCGTCTGGCGCTTCAGTTCGGCGATGGTCTCGGGCTTGAGGCTGAAGGGCGGCAGCGAACACGCCGAGTCGCCCGAGTGCACGCCGGCCTCCTCGATGTGCTCCATGACGCCGGCGACGAAGACGGTCTCGCCGTCGCACAGGGCGTCGACGTCGACCTCGGTGGCGCGGGACAGGTACTGGTCGATGAGGACCGGGCTGTCGCCGCTGACCTGCACGGCGGTGCGGATGTAGCGGTCGAGCTGCTCGTCGTCGCGGACGATCTCCATGGCCCGGCCGCCGAGCACGTAGGAGGGGCGGATGACGACCGGGAAGCCCACCTTGGCGGCCCCGGCGAAGGCCTCCTCGGCGCTGCGGGCGATGGCGTTGACCGGCTGCTGAATCTTCAGCCGGTGGAGGAGCTGCTGGAAGCGCTCGCGGTCTTCGGCGAGGTCGATGGCGTCGGGGCTGGTGCCGAGGATCGGGATGCCCGCCTGCTCCAGCGGGTGGGCGAGCTTGAGCGGGGTCTGGCCGCCGAACTGGACGATGACGCCGAGCAGCGTGCCCCTGGACTGCTCGACGGCGATCAGCTCGAGCACGTCCTCGGCCGTGAGGGGCTCGAAGTAGAGGCGGTCGGAGGTGTCGTAGTCGGTCGAGACGGTCTCGGGGTTGCAGTTGACCATGATCGACTCGACGCCGATGTCGTCGAGCGCGAAGGCGGCATGGCAGCAGCAGTAGTCGAACTCGATGCCCTGGCCGATGCGGTTGGGGCCGCCGCCGAGGATGATGGCCTTCCTGCGGTCCGTCGGGTCGCTCTCGCAGTCCGGCTGCTGGCCAAGCGCGCCGGTCTCGTAGGTCGAATACATGTAGGGCGTCTCGGCCCGGAACTCGCCGGCGCAGGTGTCGATGCGCTTGAAGACCGGGCGGACGTCAAGGGCGTGGCGGGCGGCGCGGACCTCGGCCTCGGTTCGGCCGGTCAGCGTGGCGAGGCGGGCGTCGGAGAAGCCCATGGCCTTTAGACGGCGCAGCTCCATTGCGTCCTTCGACACGGCCGCTGACGCGGCCTGCTCAGGATGACGAACATTTTTGGCTTCCCCAATGCCGTCATGGTGAGCAGCCCCGGAGGGGCGTGTCGAACCACGCAGGCCGGGAATCCCATCCCTCACGATCTTCGCCTCCACCTGCACGATCTCCTCGATCTGGCGCAGGAACCAGGGTTCGTAGGAGCAGGCGGCGTTTACTTCATCGACCGACAGGCCGTGGCGGAAGGCCTGGGCGATGACGCGCAGGCGGTCGGGGGTGGGCGTGCCGAGCGCGCGGGCGATGGCGCCGCGGCCGGCCTCCGGGTCCTCGGCGCCTTCGATGACGATGTCGTCCAGGCCGTTGAGGCCGGTCTCCAGCCCGCGCAGGGCCTTTTGCAGGCTTTCCTTGAAGGTGCGCCCGATGGCCATGACCTCGCCGACGGACTTCATCGAGGTGGTCAGGTAGGGCTCGGAGCCCGGGTACTTTTCGAAGGCGAAGCGCGGGATCTTGGTGACGACATAGTCGATGGAGGGCTCGAACGAGGCGGGGGTGGAGCCGGTGATGTCGTTCATTAGCTCATCGAGCGTGTAGCCGACGGCCAGGCGCGCGGCGACCTTGGCGATGGGGAAACCCGTCGCCTTCGACGCCAGCGCCGAGGAGCGCGACACGCGCGGGTTCATCTCGATGACCACCATGCGCCCGTCGGCCGGATTGACCGCGAACTGGACGTTGGAGCCGCCGGTCTCGACGCCGATCTCGCGCAGCACCGCGATGCTGGCCGAGCGCATGCGCTGGTATTCCTTGTCGGTCAGCGTCAGGGCCGGGGCGACGGTGATGGAATCGCCGGTGTGGACGCCCATCGGGTCGATGTTCTCGATGGAGCAGACGATGATGCAGTTGTCCGCCTTGTCGCGGACGACCTCCATTTCGAATTCCTTCCAGCCGAGCACGCTCTCTTCGATGAGCACCTCGGTGGTTGGAGAGAGATCGAGGCCGCGCAGGACGATCTCCTCGAACTCCTCGACGTTGTAGGCGATGCCGCCGCCCGTGCCGGCGAGCGTGAAGGACGGGCGGATGATGGCCGGCAGGCCCACGAACTCCAGCCCCTCCAGCGCCTCGTCCATGGTGTGGGCGGCTCTGGAGCGCGGGCTCTCGAGGCCGAGCTTGTCCATGGCGTCGCGAAATTTCTGGCGGTCCTCGGCCTTGTCGATGACCTCGGCCTTGGCCCCGATCATCTCGACGCCGAACTTTTCCAGGACGCCCATGCTTTCGAGCGCGAGCGCGGTGTTCAGCGCCGTCTGACCGCCCATGGTGGGGAGCAGCGCGTCGGGGCGCTCCTTCTCGATGATCTTGGCGACCATCTCGGGCGTGATCGGCTCGATGTAGGTCGCGTCCGCCAGCTCCGGATCGGTCATGATCGTGGCCGGGTTCGAGTTGACCAGGATGATCCGGTAGCCCTCGGCCCGCAGCGCCTTGCAGGCCTGCACGCCCGAGTAGTCGAACTCGCACGCCTGGCCGATGACGATGGGGCCCGCGCCGATGATGAGGATCGAGGAGATGTCGGTGCGTTTAGGCATGTCCACTCGCGCGCAAGGACCGGCCGCGCCGATCGGCACGCCCGCCCCCGTTCAAAATGCAGGTTAAGCGGCTCGTTTAGAGACGCGCGTGCGGAGTCGCAAGCGGTGGTTTGACGCTGCGTTGCGTTGGCCCGCCGGACCGCGGGTTCGGGAGGCCCGCGCCGGCCCCAAACGGGCGCCTGAAACGGAGGCAATGCGCGATTATTGAGCAGAATTTACAAGCCAAAATGCCTAAATTATAGCTCCCCCCGTGCCCGCGAATTAGGCGTTCGAGTCGGGCGGACCCTCGGGGGAGGCGGACATGCCCATCGACAGCGGCCACACGGCCTGGATTCTCTCTGCGACCGCGCTTGTGCTGTTCATGACGCTGCCGGGGCTGGCGCTCTTCTACGCCGGGCTGGTGCGGGTGAAGAACTCGCTGTCGGTGATGATGCACTGCGTGGCCATCGCCTGCCTGGTTTCGGTGCTGTGGCTGGCGGGCGGCTATTCGCTGGCCTTCAGCGAGGGCAATGCCCTGATCGGCGACCTGTCGAAGGCCTTCCTGATGGGCGTGGGCCGTGACACCGCGACGGGGGCGATCCCCGAGAGTGTCTTCTTCATGTTTCAGATGACCTTTGCGATCATCACCCCGGCGCTGATCGTCGGCGCCTATGTGGAGCGCATCAAGTTCGGGGCCATGCTGACGTTCAGCGGGCTGTGGCTGCTGCTCGTCTATGCGCCGGTCGCCCACTGGGTGTGGGGCGGCGGGTGGCTGGCGGGCATGCACGCCATGGACTTCGCCGGCGGGCTGGTGGTGCACGCCACGGCCGGGACGAGCGCGCTGGTCATCGCCTGGCTGATCGGGCCGCGCGACGGTTTTCCCAAGGACCTGCGGCCGCCGCACAACCCGGGCATGACCATGATCGGCGCCGGGATGCTGTGGGTCGGCTGGTACGGATTCAACGCCGGCAGCGCGCTGGCGGCCGACGGCAACGCGGGCGCGGCGCTGACGGCGACCCACCTGTCGGCGGCGACGGCGGGGCTGGTGTGGTCGCTGATCGAGCGGGTGCGCTTCGGTCGCGCCAGCATGGTGGGCCTGGTCACCGGCGTTGTCGCGGGCCTGGCCACCGTCACGCCGGCCTCGGGGTTCGTGGGGCCGGTGGGCGGCGTGGCGCTGGGCGCGCTGGGCAGCCTGATCTGCTTCTTCGCGGTGGATCTGGTGAAGCACCGCATCCGCATCGACGACAGCCTGGACGTCTTCGCGGTGCACGGCGTCGGCGGCATCCTCGGCAGCCTGCTGGTGGCGGTGCTGGCGTCCAAGGCGTTCGGCGGCGTGGGCTATGCGGACGGAGTCACCATGGGCGGCCAGCTCGGCGTGCAGGTGCTGGGGGTGCTGGCCACCGTCGCCTGGTCGGCCGTGGCGACCGTGCTGATCGTGCTTGCCGTGAAGCCGCTGCTTGGCCTGCGCGCCACCGATATCGAGATCGAGGACGGCCTCGACCTGACCCAGCACGGAGAGCGCGCCTACACGCCCTAGAGGCCGCCCGGTCCGCAGTCGGTCTTGAGGTAGTTTTCGATCTCGACCAGCTGCTGCTCCATCATCGAAGGGGTCATGGTGACGTACTGGTGTCCCATCTCCGGGATCTCGATGAACTTGTAGGGCTTGCCGGCGGCCTTGAGCTTGGCGGCGAACTCCCGCGACTGCTTGATGTCGACGGTCATGTCGCGGTCGCCGTGATAGAGAAAGACCGGGATCTGGGCTTCCTTGGCGTGGCCCAGCACGTCGAGCCCGCCGATGGTTGGGTTCTGGAACTCGCGGCCGAACCGGTTCTCGAAGGTCTCCTTGCGGAATTCCGCCAGGTCCGGCGCCCCGGCGCCCGAGATGGCGCACTGGTAGATGCCGTTGGGCCGGATGGTGGCCGCCAGCGCCGCGTAGCCGCCATAGGAATAACCGAACATGGCGATGCGGCCCGGATCGGCGACGCCCTGGCTGATCAGCCACTTGGCGCCGTCGTCCTTGTCGTCCTGCATCTTCTGGCCCCACTCGTTGTCACCGGCGCGCCAGAGCTTCTGGCCCCAGCCTTCCGAACCGCGGAACTGGGGCTTGAGCACGGCGTAGCCGCGTGAGGTGAGGTATTGCGGCCAGCCGCTGACGTCCCAGTCCATGTAGTCCCGGGCCCAGGGACCGCCGTGGGGCATGATCACGGTCGGGTAGGGGCCGGGACCGAAGACGCTTTTGGGCGGCAGCGACAGGAAGCCCGGGATCATCAGTCCGTCGCGGGCGCGGTATTCGACCAGCTTGGTCTGGCCGATCGCGGCCGGGTCGATCCAGGGCCGTGCGCGGCCCAGCAGCGACAGCTTTCCGTCAGAGGTGAGCAGGTAGTACTCGCTGGGTGAGGAGGGACCCTCCTTGGCCACGATGACCCGCTTGAAGTCCTCGGAGTAGCTGATGATCTCGGCCGAGCCTTCCGTCGGGACGTTGATCTTCGCCTGGGTGTTGCTGGCGGTGTCCCGCCATTCCATGACCGTCGGCTGGAGCCCAAGCGTGGCGTTGAGGTTCTTCGCCAGTTCGGCCAGCACCGGTTGGGCCCAGTAGGTGCTGAGCGTGGGCCCCTGGTAGGTGAAGCCGATCACCTCGCCGAAGCTTTGCGGTATCGTCGAGCGGCGCAGGCCGTAGGCCTCGAACATCCTGTGCTCGAAGAGCGGTTCGACGATCTTCCGCGCGCGGATGTCGTAGACGTAGATGCCGGCCTTATCCTTGCCGGGCGACACGGTCCGCACGAAGGCGAAGTTCGGGTCGGTGTCGAAGCCCAGGACGTCCACCGGCACACGATCCTTGGCGTACCAGCGGAAGTGCTCCTCCAGCTTTCCGGTGTCGGGGTTCTTCAGCCAGGTGGCGATGAAGGCCTTGCCGTTGTCGAAATCGAACTCATCCTTGGCCCGGATTTCGCCGGTCAGATCGGCGACGGGGCTGAAGAACTTCTCGGAGCCGCGCTCAATCCGCTGGGCGACGCCGGAATAGACGTTGAGCTTGTAGATGTCGCCCTCGCCGTTGAGGCGATGGTCCTCGACGATCACGTGCTTTGGGTCGAGCGGCAGGTAGGAGACGATGGTCGGGTTGCTGAGGGCGTTGACCAGTTCCTCGAAGGGGCTGGTGGAGGTCGGCTCGGGCAGCAGCGGCTTCCAGTCCTCGCCGTTGAGGTCGGTGACGAACCGCTTGGTCGTGTGGGCCCGGTCCGAGCCGAGGGTGTAGGGCTGGATAGCCGTCACCAGCAGGCGGTCGTTCTTCAGGAACTGGACGTCCAGGAAGCGCATCTTGCCCGAGCCGAGCAGGACCGGGCGCTGGTCCGGCGCATCGGTGCGCCAGATCGAGATGACCACCTGATCGCCGTCCGGGGACGTCAGCGCCGCGATGTGTTCTCCATCCCGGGAAATCGAAACGTCGCTGATGGCGGGGGCGCGGGTGAGGTCGCGGGCGGTGGGCGCGGCGGCCCAGGCCGGCGCCGCGCATAGGCCGATGACGGCGGCGGCCAGCGTGGCCTTCACTCGGTGAAGATGTAATTTCATAACGCCCCCGGTTGGCAAGATCATTGCGCCTACTTTCGTGGGAGTGTTTTCCGTCTGCAACCCTAAACCGGGTGACATCTTGTTCGATGATCGCCGTTCGCTGAGTAAGAGGCTCCAGAACCGCCGATCACAGGGGCGATCTATATGGTCAAGCTTCGCCAGTTCGTTGGGCATTGTTCGGCGAATTCTGGGCAGGTGTGCCAAATTTGTTACGCCGACTGGCCGAATTGGGGCGAACCGGTCCCATTTCGTTGAGCCTGCTCGGTAAGCTGCTAGCGTGCCGGTCAAATCGACGGGGGAGGGAGGTCCTGTCCCGCATGCAGCTCGCCACACCAGAGATCCAGAGGACATACTGAATGTTCGATCGTAAGCTACTGCTGGCCACCAGCATCATCGCCGGCCTGGGAGCGACCCTGACGCTCCCCGCCGCCGCTTTCGCCCAGGACACGACCGCGGAGGCGGAAGCTTCCACGGCCGTCAATCAAGGGCAGTCCCCCGAGGAAGCCACCGCGCAGCTCGCCGCCAGCGACAACGACGACGCGGTCACTGAAGTCGAGGGCCTGGTGGTCACCGGCTCGCGTATCCGCCGCAACGAGTTCACCAGCCCCGCGCCGATCACCGTGATCACCCGCGAGCAGGCGACCCTGGAAGGCCTGACCGACACGGCCGAGCTGCTGCAGACCGCGACGATCGCATCGGGCTCCTACCAGCTGAACAACCAGCTGGGCGGCTACGTCATCGAAGGCGGCGGCGGCGTGAACTCGATCTCGCTGCGCGGTCTTGGCCAGCAGCGCACCCTGGTGCTGGTGAACGGCCGCCGCGCCGGTCCGGCGGGTGTCGGGGGCCAGGTCGGCGCCTTCGACCTGAACGTGATCCCTCAGTCGGTGGTCGAGCGGGTCGAAATCCTGAAGGACGGCGCCTCCTCGATCTACGGCTCGGACGCCATTGCCGGGGTGGTGAACATCATCACCAGGGACAAGATGGATGGCGGCAACTTTGAGATGACCTACAGCCAGCCGCTCAACAGCGGCGGCGAGCAGCTCCGGGCGGCCGGCGCCTACGGCAAGACCTTCGACCGCGGCCAGTTCACCATCTCCCTGGACTACTGGAAGCAGTACGAGCTGGAGCAGGGCGACCGCGACTATCTGAGCTGCTCGAACGACTACTACCACGCGATGAACGGCGACCTGGTCGACATCACCTCGCGCCGCACGGGCAAGCCGTTCTGCTACCAGAACTCGGTGTTCAACGCCGTCTACCTGCCGGACTGGCTCACCTACGTTCAGTACGACCCCACCGGCGCCAACGGCCCCTACGATCCGTTCACGGGCCTGTTCAGCGATTTCGGAATCGCTCCTCCGGACTGGTACCTGGCCGCGGCGCCCGATAGCATCTATGAAGAATTCGCCACTAATTACTATGGCGCTGGCAGCTATAACTACTCGACATACGAATACTTCAACGTCGATGAGCGCATTGATGCTGGCAACTCCGTCATCCCGCCGCTGGAGCGGGTCACGGTGTTCGGCACGGGCTCGTTCGACCTGACGCCCACCACCGAGCTGTACGGCGAAGTGCTGCTGAACCGCCGCAAGTCCCGTCAGGACTCGCTGCGCGGGGTCGCCCCGACCATCCGGGCCGGCCAGTACGGCAACCCCTTCAACGGCATCACCAAGGCCAACCCGTACGTCGACAACGTGCCGTTCAACTTCGAGCAGAACGTCGACTACTCCCGTCTGCTCGGCGGCATGCGCGGCAAGTTCGGCGAGATGGCCTTCCTTGGCGGATGGGACTGGGACGTGGTCGCCCAGTACAGCCGTTCGGACGCGACCTATGAGAACGACGCGCTTCTCGACGACGCGATGTACGCCGCCGGCGACTCCGAGTCGGCCTACGCCAAGACCCACTCGATCAACGCCGGTGGCTGCGGCGCGGTGCCGGTGACGCCGATCTCGGGCCGCACCTGCGTTCCGATCGCCTGGTTCGACCCGGACACCATGGCCAACGGTCTGACGCAGGAGCAACTGAACTTCCTGCAGTATCGGGCGAAGGGCTCGACGCTCTACACCCAGACCAACGTCGAAGCGACGATCTCGGGCGACGCCTTCAAGCTCCCCGCCGGTCCGGTCGGCGCGGCGCTGGGCGTCAGCTGGCGTAAGGACGAAATCGACGACACCCCCGACCAGTACGCGCAGGTCCAGAACCTGTGGGGCCAGACGACGGCCGGCCGCACCGCCGGCACGGACAGCGTCCGCGAAGTGTTCGGTGAAGTCGAAGCCCCGCTGCTGCGCGGCAAGCCGTTCGCCGAAGACGTCACCTTCAACGCCTCGGCTCGCTGGACCGACTATGACAGCTACGGCGAGAACACGACCTACAAGCTGGGCCTGGACTGGCGGATGAGCTCGCAGTTCCGCATCCGCGGCACCTACGGCACCTCCTTCCGCGCCCCGGCGCTGTACGAGATGTATCTCGCCAGCCTCACCGGCTTCCAGTCGCAGGTGAACGTCGATCCGTGCATCCACTACGAGGACGCGGCCGACCCGGTGCTGGAGGCGCACTGCGCCGCCGAAGGCATCAACCCGGGCTACGTCGGCGTCGGCGGCTCGGCGACGGTGACGCAAGGCGGCGGCGGCAAGGGCTTCCTGGATCCGGAAACCTCGATCGCCCAGAGCTTTGGCATCGTCTACACGCCCGACTGGATCGACCTGAGCGTGGCCATCGACTACTTCGATATCCGCGTTAAGGACGAAGTGGCCCAGTTCGGCGCCGGCAACATCGTCAATCTCTGCTACGTGCTCGACGCCTATCCGAACGAGTTCTGCGACCTGTTCGTCCGTAACAGCGACCCGACCTCGCCGGATTATCACTCCATCGAGAGCATCAACGACAACTACATCAACGTCGCCGAGCAGCAGAACCGCGGCTATGACCTGAATGTCCGCTACAAGCGCGAACTGCCCTGGGGCGTCGACATGACGCTGAACGGGCAGGCGACGTGGACGATCGAGGACATCACCGACTTCTCGACGATCGCGACGCTGAACTCGAACGGTCTTGCCGTGGAGCCGGCGTTCACCGCCGAAGCGAGCATGCGCTTCGACAAGGACGACTGGACGGTGCTGTGGAGCGTGGACCATGTCGGCCACCAGTTCCCGGGCGAGCCGATCACCGGCGCGACCAGCCGCTATCCGGAAGACATCGTCTTCAAGCGCTGGCGGGAATCGACGACCTACCACCACCTGTCGCTGCGCAAGCGCTGGGATACGCTGGAGATCGTCGGCGGAGTGCGCAACCTGTTCGATGAGCATCCGCCGGCCGCTTCGTTCGGCGAGTTCCGCACAGGCACCGCCGCGCTGAACAACTACGACCTCATCGGTCGCCGGGTGTTCATCAACATCAGCAAGTCGTTCTAGGCGCAGCTTACTGGAAGCAGTCGGGAAGGCCCGGGGTTCGCCCCGGGCCTTTTCGCGTTGTCAGAGGCCGTAGCCGAAGCGCTCGATCCAGGGCGCCAGGTGCGGCATCGCCGGCGCCAGCTGGTCGGCATAGTGCCGCCATTGGCCCGAGCGGGCCCGCGTCAGCCCCTCGCGCAGCTGGTGGGCGCTGGGCGTGGCCACCTTCCGCTCCGACTTCTCGAAGGCGAGCATCTGCGGGCGCAGGTCGACGCCCACGAAATCGCAGATTCGCCGCACCTCGCCGGCATAGTCGTCCAGCAGGTCCTCGTGCCTGGTGTCGAGGCAGGGCAGCGGCGTAACCCGCCGCATCTGGTGCGCCGCGCGCATGTAGCTGGCGTAGAAGCGCCCGGCGTTTTCGATCCTCAACAACTCGTACACGGTCCCGTTGATGCGGAAGGGCGTGCGAAAGCAGCTGAGGATGACGTCGCGCGGATCGCGCAGGGCGAACAGCACCTTCGCGTCCGGGAACAGGCGCGCGATGTGGGCGAGGCAGGCGGCGTTGAACGGGAACTTGTCGATCAGCACCTTGCCGGTCACGTCCCCGGCATAGTGGGCGGCCTCGTTCCAGTAGCTGGCGCGCGCTGCCCCCAACAGGTCGGCGGGCGGGTCGCGCAGGCTGTCGAGGCCCTGGCGGGTGATCGGGAACAGCTTCAGGGCCGGCCCGAGCGTGTCCTTCTCCTCGATGGAGACGACATCGGGGTGGCCTGCCAGGACCTGTTCGAGCAGCGTCGTGCCGGAACGGGCGAACCCCAGCAGGAAGATATGGGCTCTGGGTGGCGAGGAGCCCGCCTTGACCCCCGCCCAGGCGGGCTGGGCCTCGAAGAATTCACCCAGCAGGGCCGTGAGCGAGCCCACTCCGCGGGGCGGCGCAAAGGCGCGCGCATACTGGCGGTGGACCATCTCGTTGGCCGTGTCCCAAGCCTCGAAAGCTTCGGCGTAGCGGGCCTGTTGGTGGCGCAGGGCGCCCAGTTCCTTCCTCGCCATGTAGCCGTCATCGGTGGGCAGGGGCCAGGACAGGACCCGGTCGAGCCGGGTCTGCGCGTCCTCCTGACGGCGCTCGCGGATGTCGGCGCGGATGAGGGCCAGTTCGGCGCTGAACTCGCGCGGGTTGGCCGCCAGCGCCCGCTCGCCCCACCGCCGCGCGTCTTCCCAGTCGCCCTGTTGGGAGGCGATCAGGGCCAGCCGCCCAAGCGCCTGTGCATGGCGAGGATCGCGGCGGAGCGCTTCGTCGTAGGCCGCGCGGGCCTCGTCGATCTCGCCCAGATTTTCGGCCGCCCAGCCGAGGCGCACCCACGGTCCGGCGAGTTCAGGACGCAGCGTGACCGCGTGGCGAAAGGCGTCCCGCGCGCCGATACGCTGGCTCGTGCGCTCCAGCAGGTTGCCGTAGGCCATGACCACGGCCAGGTCGGCAGGGTCCAGGAAAAGCGCCCGCTCCAGATCGGCCTGCGCGTCGGGAAAGCGGCCGGCGCCTTCGTGCCAGATGGCGCGGAGGTGGAGGAGTTGGGGGTGCTCGGCGCCGGCGTCCAGTTCGCGGCGCGCCAGCCTCTGGGCTTCGCCGTAGCGGCGGGCGGCGACGAGGCCGCGGATTTGCTTGAGAACCTCCGGCGCGGGCGCCGCGCCGCTCACGAGCGCGCCTGATCCATCAGCCCCGCGAACCGCTCGAAGATGTAGAGGCTGTCGGTGGGGCCGGGGCTGGCTTCGGGGTGGTGCTGGACGGAGAAGACGGGGCGGTCTTTCAAGGCGAGGCCCGCGTTGGTCCCGTCGAAGAGGGAGACGTGGGTCTCCACCACGGGCCCCGGCAGGCTGTCGCGATCGACGGTGAAGCCGTGGTTCATGGAAACGATCTCGACCTTGCCGGTGGTCAGGTCCTTCACCGGATGGTTCGCGCCGTGGTGACCCTGGTCCATCTTCACGGTCCTGGCGCCAAGGGCGAGCGCCAGCATCTGGTGGCCAAGGCAGATGCCGAAGACGGGCTTGCCGCTGTCGACCAGTTTCCTGATTTCGGGCACCGCGTACTCGCCGGTGGCGGCGGGATCGCCGGGGCCGTTGGAGAGCAGAACGCCGTCGGGGTTGCGGGCAAGGATGTCCTCGGCCGAGGTGTCGGCGGGCACCACGGTGATGGCGGCCCCGATGGAGGCCAGCGAGCGCAGGATGTTGCGCTTCACACCGTAGTCCACGACGACGACATTGTACTTGTCCTGCGCGGGCCTGGCGTAGCCGTCGGGCCAGGACCACAGGCCCTCATCCCAGGTGAAGGACTGGCGGGTGGTGGCTTCCCTGGCGAGGTCCAGCCCGACGAGGCCCTTCCATTCGCGAGCCTGCTTCACCAGCGCCTCAATGTCGAACTCACCGGCGGGGGAGTGGGCGATGACGCCGTGCGGCATGCCCTTCTCGCGAATGGCGCGGGTCAGGGCCCGGGTGTCGACTCCGGCAAGGCCCACCACGCCCCGGCGCTTCATCCAGGCATCGAGGTCGGCGCTGGAGCGGTAGTTGGCCGGGTCGGTCGGCGCATCGCGGAAAATGGCCCCGCGGGCGGCGGTCTCGGACGCGCCGCTGATCTGCTCGACGTCCTCCACGTTCGTGCCGACGTTGCCGACGTGCGGGAAGGTGAAGGCGACGATCTGGGCCATGTAGGAGGGGTCTGTCAGGATCTCCTGATAGCCGGTCATGGCGGTGTTGAAGCACACCTCGCCCACCGCCGAGCCTTCCGCCCCGCGGCCGATGCCGGAAAGGACCGTGCCGTCGGCGAGGACGAGAACTCCGGTGGCGCCTTTGAGAATCTGGGTCATGGGCGCCTCCTTGGCAGACAAACGGCCGCGTAGGTAGTGAGTCGCGCCCGAACGGTCAACGCGCTTTGCAGCCTCCCCGCACAGTAAGGCGCCTGCTAGGCTCGCGCCACGCATCGGGGAGAGCAGAGGCATGGTTCGGGGCATCGGGGTCATCGCGGCGCTGCTGTTGGCCGGCTGTGCGACGCCGGCGCCGGTATCGCCGCCGGAACAGACCGTGGAGGCGGCGCGCGCGCCGGACTTCGGCGACCACGAGTTCGACATCCTGATCCGGGGCGGGACGGTCTATGACGGCTCGGGCCGGGCGCCCTACGTCGCCGACATCGGGGTCAAGGACGGGCTGATCAGCGCGGTCTATCCCAAGCTCAAGGGCGATGCGGCGGTGGTCATCGACGCGCGCGGCAAGGCGGTGTCGCCCGGCTTCATCAACATGCTGAGCTGGGCGACGGACAACCTGCTGGTCGACGGGCGGGGCCTGTCGGACCTCAAGCAGGGCGTGACGCTGGAGGTGATGGGCGAGGGCGGCTCCATGGGCCCCTACACCGATGCCATGAAGGCCCGCGAGCTGACCCGCCAGGGCGACCTGAAGTACGACATCGACTGGACCACGCTCGATGAATATCTGCGCCGGCTGGAGCGGCAGGGGGTCAGCCTCAACGTCGCCTCCATGGTCGGGGCGGGGACGGTGCGCGAGTACGTGCTGGGCGAAGGGGATGTGGACCCCACGCCCGAGCAGCTGGAGGCGATGCGGGCGGTGGTCCATGGCGCCATGGAGGACGGGGCGCTGGGGGTCGGCTCGGCGCTGATTTATGCGCCGGGGGTCTATGCGGAGACCGACGAGCTGGCGGCGCTGGCCGAGGAGGCGGGTCGGTGCGGCGGCATCTACACCAGCCATCTGCGCTATGAGAGCGACCGGCTGCTGGAGGGCGTCGACGAGCTGATCGAGATCTCGCGGCGCTCCGGGACCCCGGCGGAGATCTACCACCTCAAGGCGGCGGGGAAGGCCAACTGGGGCAAGCTGGACGCCGTGATCGCCCGGATCGAGGCGGCGCGGGCGCGGGGCCTGCGGATCACCGCCGACATGTACACCTACACCGCCGGCTCGACGGGCCTGGACGCCGCCATGCCGCCCTGGGTGCAGGCCGGCGGGCGCGAGGCCTGGATCGCGCGGCTGAAGGACCCGGCGACGCGCGCCAGGGTGATAGCCGAGATGCGCGATCCGGCGGCGCCGTACGAGAACCTCTACCGCCACGCCGGCGCGGAGGGGACGTTGCTGGTGGGCTTCAAGACCCCGGCGCTCAAGCCCCTGACCGGCAAGACGCTCGCCGAAGTCGCGGCCATGCGCGGCGTCTCGCCGGAGGACGCCGCCATCGATCTGGTCATCGAGGACGGCACGCGCGTGCAGGTCGTCTATTTCCTGATGAGCGAGGACAATGTCCGCCGCCAGACGACGCTGCCGTGGATGAGCTTTGCCTCCGACGCCTCCGCCCAGGCGCCGGAGGGGGCGGTGCTGCTGTCCAGCACCCACCCCAGAGCCTACGGCAACTTCGCCCGGCTGCTCGGCAAGTACGTGCGGGAGGACAAGGCGCTGAGCCTGGCCGAGGCGGTCCGCAAGCTGACCAGCCTGCCGGCCCATAACCTGGGCCTCAAGGAGCGCGGCCGCCTGATGCCCGGCTGGCACGCCGACATTGTCGTCTTCGACCCCGACGATATCGCCGATCACGCCACCTACGAGTCCCCCCGCCAGTTCGCCGTCGGGGTCGAGCAGGTGATCGTCAACGGTCGCCTGGCGCTGAAGGACGGGGAGGTGACGACGGACCGCCCCGGACAGGTCGTGCGGGGGCGGGCGTGGACGGGCTGGGAGGATGGCGGGTGCCGCTCATCCCCCGCCGACTGGAGGTGGTGAATACACACGCCGTGTGTATTATTCCTTGACCGGCACGGGCTGCTTTGGCTTAATGAAGCGGGGGAGACTGGATGAGAAGCCGCGATGTCATAGCCGCGCTGCGAGCGGCCGGATGGGTCGAGGTCGCTCAGAAGGGCTCCCACAAACAGTTCAAGCACCCGAGCCGTCCGGGCCGCGTGACGGTGCCGCATCCCGAACGGGACCTGCCGATCGGCACGCTGCGATCCATCGAACGGCAGAGCGGCGTGAGGCTGCGCTAGGAGGCGCGACATGGCGGAAGTCTTCTATCCGGCGATCCTGGAGAAGAGCGAAGACGGCTACGGCCTCTTCTTCCCCAACCTGCCGGGCTGCGTGTCCGCGGGTGAGACGGCCGACGAGGCGGCGCGTGGCGGGGCCGAGGCGCTGGCCCTTCACCTCGAAGGCATGATCGAAGACGGCGAGGAACTGCCGCCGCCGTCGGCGCTGAACGAACTTGCCATCGACGATGATGTGGAGGAGGTCGCGCGGATGCTGGTGGGCGCGACGCTGCCGAGCCGCGCCGCGCGCATCAATGTGACGATCGACGAGGGCCTTCTGGCCCGCATCGACCGCGCGGCCGAGGAGAGCGGCCTGACCCGCTCCGGGTTCCTGGCCCAGGCCGCCCGCGAGCGGCTGAGCGCCGGCCAGCGTCGATGACCTGACGTGCGCTTCGACGATCGCTTCCTCGATGAGATCAAGTCGCGCGTCCGGTTGTCGGACGTGATCGGCAAGACCGTGAAGTTGAAGCGGCAGGGGCGTGAGTATGCGGGCCTCAGCCCGTTCACGAAGGAGAAGACGCCGTCCTTCTTCGTCAACGACGACAAGGGCTTCTACCACTGCTTCTCGTCGGGCAAGCACGGCGACCTGATCAGCTTCCTGCAGGAGACCGAGCGGCTTTCCTTCGTGGAGGCGGTCGAGCGTCTGGCCGGCGAGGCCGGCGTGCCGATGCCAGAGCCCGACGCGCGCTCGGCCGAGCAGGAGAAGAAGCGTCAGGGCCTGAGCGAATGGCTGGAGATGGCCGCGGCCTGGTTCGAGGCCGAGCTGCGGCGGCCCTCGGGCAAGGCGGCGCGGGACTACCTCATCAAGCGCGGGCTGCCGGAGAGCGAGTGGAGCCGCTTTCGGCTGGGCTTTTCGCCGAACGGCCGCACGGCCCTGAAGGACTATCTGATCGCCAAGGGCGCCAAGCCCGGCGAGCTGGTCGAGACGGGGCTGCTGATCGCGCCGGAGGACGGCGGCGCGCCCTACGACCGTTTCCGCGACCGCATCATCTTCCCCATCGCCGATGCGCGGGGGCGGATCGTCTCGTTCGGCGGGCGGGCGATGGATCCGCAGGCCCGCGCCAAATACCTCAATGGGCCGGAGACCAGCGTCTTCCACAAGGGCGGGCTCGTCTATGGCCTGCCCGAGGCGCGCAAGCTGCTGCATTCGGGCGAGGGCGACCCGCCGCTGGTGGTGGTCGAGGGCTACATGGACGTCATCGCCTGCCAGCGGGCGGGCATCGCGGCGGTGGCGCCGATGGGCACGGCGCTGGGCGAGGACCAGATGGAGGTGCTGTGGCGCCTGCACCCCGAGCCCACCCTCTGTTTCGACGGCGACAATGCGGGCAGGCGGGCGGCGGCGCGGGCCATTGAGCGGGCGCTGCCGTTGCTCAAACCCGGCAAGTCCTTCCGATTCGCCATCGTGACCGGCGGCAAGGACCCCGACGATGTGCTGCGCGAGCAGGGGGCCGGGGCGCTGCGGGCGCAGCTCTCCGACACCACGCCCTTCGTCGAGGCGCTGTTCGCCAAGGAGCGCGACCTCGAGCCCCTGGACACGCCCGAGCACAAGGCAGGCTTCAAGCAACGCCTGCGCGGCGCCGCCAACACTATCGCCGACAAGGACCTGGCGCAGGCCTATCGCGACGAGCTGTTCAAGCGCTTCGACGAGCTCTTCCCGTCCTCCCAACAGCCCCGGACGCAAGGGACCTGGCAACCGCGCGGCGGCGGCCGCTGGAAGCCGCGCGAGGAGCTGCGGCCGCCTTCGCAGGAGGGCAAGGCGGCGGCCAGACGGCTGTCCGGCGACATCGACCCGGTGGCGGCGGCGGTGGCCCGGGGCGCGCTCGACGACCCCTCGCGGCTGGACGATCATCTGGAGGAACTGGAGCTCGGCGGGTTCGGCGATCCGGCCCTTTCCGAACTTGCCAGTGAAATCATTCGCCTGCGGCTGGACGCGGATCACCTTGACACCGCCTCCCTCACACGCCATCTGCGCGAACGTGGATTTGCAGGATTGCTGACTGACATCGACCGGGCCGCAGCGAAATCGGGCGCGCCCTTCCTTAAATCGGATGTCACCCTCGCAGTCGCCAGATCCCAGTGGTCGCACGCCTTCGCGGTTCTTACGCGGATGGCTGCGCTGGAAAAGGCTCTCGCTACGGCCAAGCGCGACTTGGCCGAGAGCACCGGCGCGGCTGCCCTCATGCGTTTGAAAACCGAGCGGGACAAGCTCAGGCGCGCGGTCAAGACCGGAACGATTTGGACGGACGACGGGTCTCTCTAGGGGACCGGAAACTCGCCGCACGTCACGAATGCTCCCGGCGCGCCCTGGCGGCGAGCCGGACTGGAGAGAGTGCATGACCACGCAAACGGCTGAGACCCCGGAGGCCGAAGCCCCGTCCACGGACGGGCCGCTGCTCGACCTGACCGACGCCGGCGTCAAGAAGTTCATCAAGCAGGCCAAGACCCGCGGCTATGTGACGATGGAGGATCTGAACAAGGTCCTCCCGTCCGAAGAGGTGACCCCCGACCAGATCGAGGACACCCTGGCGATGCTGTCCGAGATGGGCGTCAACGTCGTCGAGGCCGAGGAAGACGCCGTCGACGCCGAGGGCGGCGAGGTGGCCGTCCGTGAGGAAACCGCCGTCGCCACCGACGCGGAGTCCAAGCCTGCCTACGACCGCACGGACGATCCGGTGCGGATGTATCTGCGCGAGATGGGCAGCGTCGAGCTGCTTTCGCGCGAGGGCGAAATCGCCATCGCCAAGCGTATCGAGGCCGGCCGCGACACCATGATCCGGGGGCTGTGCGAAAGCGCGCTGACCTTCGAGGCCATCATGGTCTGGCGCGAGGAGCTGGCGTCGGGCCGCATCCTGCTGCGCGAGGTCATCGACCTGGAGCAGACCTACGGCGGCCAGAACCCCGACGCCACCGCGGCGCCGGCCGAGGCGACCGAGGAGAAGGAAGAGCCGGAAGCGAAGGCCGAAGGTGAAACCGAAGGCGACGACGACGACGATTTCGACGACGGCGCCGGCCCCACGGTCAGCGCCATGGAGGCCGAGCTGCGCGAAGGGGTCATGGCGACGCTCGACGCCATCGCCGCCGAGTTCGAGGGCTTCCGCCGCCTGCAGGAAAAGCTGGTCGAAAAGCGCCTCAAGGGCGAGGACCTCAAGGACTCCGACCGCAAGACCTATGAGGCCGCCAGCGGCGCCATCGTCTCGCGCCTGAAGACGCTGAAGCTGAACAACGCCCGCATCGAGGCGCTGGTCGACCAGCTATACGCCATCAACCGCCGCCTGATCACGCTGGAAGGCCGGCTCCTGCGCCTGGCCGACAGCTACGGGATCAGCCGGGTGGAGTTCCTCAAGGCCTACTTCGGCGCCGAGCTCGACCCCAACTGGACCAGCAAGGTCAAGGAACTGGGCGTGCGCTGGACCAAGTTCGCCGAGAACGACAACGGCCAGATCGGCGACATCCGCCAGGAAGTGGCCGCGCTCGCCACCGAAACCGGCGTGCCGGTCGACGACTTCCGCCGCATCGTCCAGACGGTGCAGAAGGGCGAGCGCGAGGCCCGTCAGGCCAAGAAGGAGATGGTCGAGGCCAACCTGCGCCTCGTGATCTCCATCGCCAAGAAGTACACCAACCGCGGCCTGCAGTTCCTGGACCTGATCCAGGAAGGCAACATCGGCCTGATGAAGGCGGTCGATAAGTTCGAGTACCGCCGCGGCTACAAGTTCTCGACCTACGCCACCTGGTGGATCCGCCAGGCCATCACCCGCTCGATCGCCGACCAGGCGCGCACCATCCGCATCCCGGTCCACATGATCGAGACGATCAACAAGATCGTCCGCACCAGCCGCCAGATGCTCCACGAAATCGGCCGCGAGCCGACGCCGGAGGAGCTGGCCGAAAAGCTGGCCATGCCGCTGGAGAAGGTGCGCAAGGTCCTCAAGATCGCCAAGGAGCCGATCAGCCTCGAAACGCCGATCGGCGACGAAGAGGATTCGCACCTGGGCGACTTCATCGAGGACAAGAACGCCGTCCTGCCGATCGACGCGGCCATCCAGTCGAACCTGCGCGAGACCACCACGCGCGTGCTCGCCTCCCTGACCCCCCGCGAAGAACGCGTCCTGCGCATGCGCTTTGGCATCGGCATGAACACCGACCATACCCTCGAAGAGGTCGGCCAGCAGTTCAGCGTCACCCGCGAACGGATCAGGCAGATCGAGGCCAAGGCGCTGAGGAAGCTGAAGCACCCCTCGCGCAGCCGCAAGCTGCGGAGCTTCCTCGACAGCTAGCCGCTAGCGCTTGCGGTCGCCCTTGTCGCCTTCGCCCGATTTCACTTGGGTGCGAGCGCGCTTCTTGACGTCTTGCGAGAGCGAGCGTCCGACGTCGTCGGACTCCTTGAACTGGCCTTTGTCGTCGCGGCGGACGAAACGCTTGTCAGAACCTGTGTCGATGAGTTCGCGGGGCATGATGGTACTCCAGACTGACTGGCAGGCTTAATGCGGATGCGCGCGCTTCGTTGCCCGCGCGCCCAGCGAGCCTACTCCGCGGCCTCGGCGTCCGGGGCGTCTTCCAGCGTCGCTTCGATGTCGCATTCGACGCCGGCCGGCTCGTAGCGGATCGAGGCGCGGCCGCGGAGGTCGGCGGCGAGGCCTTTTTCGATGAGGCGGGAGCCAAAGCCGCTGCGGCCGGGGGCCTTCACGGGCGGGCCGCCTTCTTCGCGCCAGTGGAGGGCCAGGCGGCGGCCTTTGAGCGTCCAGGCGATGTGGACGCGGCCGCTCTCGCCGGACAGGGCGCCGTATTTGGCGGCGTTGGTGCCGAGCTCGTGCAGGGCCATGGCCAGCGACAGGGCGGCCTTGGGCTCCAGCCACACGCGCGGGCCCTCGATCGTGAACCGCGAGCCGGCGGGGACGTCGAAGGGCTGGACGGCGCCGTTGACGATGTCCTGCAACTCGGCGCCTTCCCAGCTCTGCTGGGTCAGCACGTTGTGGGCGGTGGACAGGGCCATCAGGCGCGCGGTGAAGGCGCTCTCGGCGTCCTTGACGTTGTCGAACGAGCGCAGGGTCTGGGCGGCGATCGACTGCACCGAGGCCAGGGTGTTCTTCACCCGGTGGTTCAGCTCGTTGATCAACAGGCGCTGGTGCTCTTCGGCCCGGCGGCGTTCAGCCAGCTCACGCTGGGCGGCCTGGAAGAGGCGGGCGTTGTCGATGGCGATGGCCGCCTGGGCGGCGATCCCGACCATCAGCCGCTCGGCCCGCTCGGTGAAGACGCCGGGGGCCTCGTGGCCGAAGAAGAGGCCGCCGATGACCTCGCCGCCGCGTGAGCGCACCGGCACGGCCAGGTAGCTGCGCACCGGCAGGTGGCCCTTGGGCATGCCGTGGTGGGGCGCCACCGTGCCGTAGCGGGGGTCCCTGGTGATGTCGTCGACGCGCACGATCCCCTCGCCCTTGAAGGTGGGGGCGAAGACCGGCGTGTTGCGCGGGTGGCCAAAGCTCTCGAACGCCTCGCGCGGGGCGCCGGACAGGGCGAACAGCAGGAAGCTCTCTCCGGCGTCGTTGATGACATTGTAGAAGAAGGCTCCGAACTGGGCGCCGGTCAGGCGCACGCCGGCGTCGGTGACGCGCTGGACGACGCGGTCGAGGTCGAGCTCGGCGGCGATGCCCGCGCCGGTCTCGTTGATGGTCTCCAGCGCCGAGGTTTCGTCGCGCAGGGCCTGTTCGACCTGGCGCTCGTCGCTGATGTCGTCGATGGCCCAGATCGCGCCCACGGCCCGGCCATGCTCGTCGCGGATGGCGGCGGCGTTGGAGCGCACCCAGACAAGGCCGCCGTCCTTCTTCACCAGCCGCTTCTGGATCAGGTGGGTCGAGCCGCCGCGTAGCATGTGGTTGAAGGAGGCCCGGGCCGCCTCGATGTCGTCCTCGAAGACGATGTCGTAGTGGCGCTTGGCCAGCAGCTCTTCCTCGCCATAGCCGGTGATCTCGCAATAGCGCGGGTTGGCGCGCAGGAAGCTGCCGTCGCGGGCGGTTTCGGCAAGGCCGACGCCGGCCAGGTCGAACACGGCGCGGAACTGGCGCTCGCTGCGGCGCAGGCGCTCCTGGTTGCGGCGCTCGTCCGACACGGCGGCCAGGGCGAAGATGGTCCCGGCGGTGACGGCGACGAACTGCTGCACGAAGATCAGCCGCATGGTCTCGTCGCCCATGCGCGCGAAGGGTCCCCAACCGTGCAGCGTGCCCCAAAGGGCCAGCACGGCGGTGATCAGCATGGCGAGGGCCGCTCCGCGCACATTGAAGGCGATGGCCGCCCAGACCAGCACCGGCACCAGGTGATAGGTCATCAGGTTCGCCGGCGGGCCGGTGAAGATCGCTCCGGCCACGAGCGTTACGGCCAGCAGGCACGCCGCCAGGTGGATCGTCTGCGAAGGCGTCGGCAGCGGTCCGGAGCGCGGGCCCCAGGACAGCAGGAGTGGGGCGACCAGCAGCACCCCGCCGCTGTAGCCGAGCGCCCAGGCGGCGATGGCGAGGCCCAGGGACTCGATGTGCGTGCCAGCCAGCCACAGCGCCAGCGCCCCGACGCCCGCCGAGATCAGGCCGCCCAGCACGGCGCCGCCGAGGATCAGCCACAGGATGTCGCGCAGGTTGCCGAGGCGGTGGTCCAGGTCTTCCAGCCGCCGCATGGGCACGATCGGCACGACGGCGGCCAGGGCGGTGCCGAAGGCCAGCAGGACGTCGGCCCACATGGGCTGGGGCGAGGCGACGGTCACCGCCGTCAACAGGCGGCCGATGAAGATGGCCGGCCACAGCTGCGGGCCGAAGATCAGCAGGGCGGCGAAGGCGATGCCGGCGGCGGGCCACACGGCGGTGCCGGCGCCGGGCACGACGGCGAACTGCAGGCCGGCGACGGCGGTGAGCCAGTAGGCGCCGGTCAGGATCGCCAGCAGCGGCGCGTCCTTCAGCCCCGGCAGGAAGCTGCCAATACTCTTCACGTCAGCGCGCGCGCCTCGTCCCCCCGGCGCGCCGCGCCCCTCCGGCGGCCGAATACCGCCGATTAGCGTCTGTTGGGCCGGGAAGGAAGAACCTGTTTTGAGCCCCGCGCGCCGGCGGCCCAATCCGGGCCGCTACAGTCAAGCTAAGTGCCTAAGAGTAAACGACTTTTCACGACGACTGTGGGCCAGAGCGTTAACCGAGATGGCGTAGGCTTGTCGCGTGAATACCTGTGGAGGTCCGCCATGTGGCTGACACGTATCTTCGTTCTGGTGGGCGCCGCCGCGCTCATCGGCTTCTTCGCCTGGCCGATGCTGTCCGACCTGAACATGGACGGCGAGATCGCGGTCAAGGCGGGAGGCTTTTCGGCCCATATCCCGGCCGTGATCGGCGTCTTCGGCACGCTGGGTCTTGCCGCGATGCTGTTTGCGGTGAAGCGTTGAGCGGCTAGGGCGCGGTCGCGAACGCGGCGCCCCAGCGGATCGAGTTGGCGGCGTTCCAGAAGACCTGAGAGTGCCAGCCCACGTCCTCGGGTCTCGAGGCCATGCCCAGGAAGAACTCAAGGTTCGCCGGTCCCTCCTGGAACAGCACGACCAGGTGGCACATCAGCATCGTATTGACGACGCCGCCGCCGGTCTGGGTCCTGCCGCTGCGGCACGGCTGGCCGTCGATGGTGACGCTGCTGCTTTCGAGCACGGTCCCGCCGGACAGGAAGTTGTTCATCTCCCCGTCCAGGCTGCGCCGGGCGTCCTGCAGTCCAACGAAGATGCCGCCGTTGGACTTGCCCCCTGGCGCATCGAAGTTCATGTCGCTGTTGCTGTCCTTCCGCTGGGCCCACCCGGCCGGCGCGTCCAGGCTGTAGATGTCAAGCTGACCGTTGAACCGCTCGGCCAGGGCCGTGGCGGGCGTTGCGATAAGGGCGAGCGCTATGGCCGCCGTGCGAAGTCGTCCCATGATGTCCCTTCCCCCGCCGGACCCAGCCGGCAGAGGGAATGTACGCCTGTGGCAAGGTTTCGCATATCGTTGTTCTGCGGATGCCGCGTGGGCCGTTCACCGCCAGCTGTAGTTGAAGCTGATGGAGATGCGGTCGGCCTTCGAGCCGTTGGACGGCACCTCGTGGCGCAGCCAGCTTTCCCATAGCAGCACCGAGCCGGGCGTCGGCTCGACATAGACGAACTGCCGCTCCTCTTCCGGCGCGTCGGCGCGGCGGGGCGGGGCGGCCATCATCATGGGAAGGCGCGGGTCCTCGAAGCGGATGCGCGAGGCGCCGGGCGTGGTGCTGACGTAGTAGGTCCCCGACAGGACGCTGTGCGGGTGGATGTGGCCGCTGTGGGCGCCGCCGGGCCGCAGGATGTTCACCCACAGGCTGTCGAGGACGAGCTTTCGGCCGCCCAGATCGAGGTGCAGGTCCTTCGCAAAGGCCGCCGCGTGCTTGTCGAGCCGCTTCTTCAGGTCGCCGAAGGCGCTGACGCGGCGGGGCAGGTCGTCGAGCGAGGCGTAGGAGGTGTAGCCCTTGTAGGCGTGTTCCTTGGCCCAGGCTTGGCCGGCGCGGTCTTCGGCTTCGAGCATCCGGCAGGCGTCCTCGAGCTCGTCGTTGAGATCGGACGGGCCGCCGAGCGGGGCCTGATAGAGGCGGGTGACGAAGAGCGCGCGTGTGGTCATGGGTCTTCTCATAATCGAAGGTTGACGTTTGCGGCGCCCCTTCCCGGCGGCGGCTTCACCGTCCATAACCAAATCAAACAAGCGTATGGGAGATCACGCCATGAAGGCTGCGGTGCTTCGCGAAGTCGGCAAGCCGCTTCAGATCGAGGACGTCCAGATCAGCAAGCCGGGGCCGCACGAGGTGCTGATCCGCACCAAGGCCGCGGGCGTGTGCCACTCCGACCTGCACTTCGTGGAAGGCTCCTATCCGCACCCGCTGCCGGCCGTGCTGGGCCACGAGAGCGCCGGGATCGTCGAGCAGGTCGGCTCGGAAGTCCGCACGGTGAAGGTGGGCGACCATGTCATCACCTGCCTGTCAGCCTTCTGCGGCCACTGCGAGCACTGTCTGACCGGCCACATGAGCCTGTGCGTGTCGCCCGAAACCCGCCGCGACAAGAAGGCCGAGCCGCGTCTGTTCCGCGAGAACGCGGCGGACGGGCCGGTGAACCAGTTCCTGAACCTGTCGTCCTTCGCCGAGTACATGCTGATCCACGAGCATGCCTGCACCGCCATCCGCAAGGATATGCCCTTCGACGTGGCGGCGCTGATCGGCTGCTCGGTGACCACGGGCGTGGGCGCGGTGATCCACACCTCCAACGTGCGGCCGGGCGAGACCGTGGCGGTCATCGGCTGCGGCGGCGTCGGTCTTGCGGCGATCAACGGTGCGGCCATCGCGGGCGCGGGCCGGATCATCGCCGTGGACATGCAGGGCTCCAAGCTCAACCTCGCCAAGCAGTTCGGCGCCACCGACGTGGTCGACGCCAAGGAAGGCGATCCGGTCAAGCAGGTGCTGGAGATGACCGGCGGCGGCGTTCACCACAGCTTCGAAGCCATCGGCTTGAAGCAGACCGCCGAGCAGGCGTTCAGGATGCTGCGCCGGGGCGGCACGGCCAATATCATCGGCATGATCCCGGTGGGCACGATGGTCGAGCTGCACGGGGCCGATTTCCTGGGCGAGAAGAAGATCCAGGGCTCGCTGATGGGCTCCAACCGCTTCCCGGTCGACATGCCGCGCTTCGTCGACATGTACATGGCCGGCAAGCTCAAGCTCGACGACATGATCAGCCGCCGCATCAAGCTCGAGGACGTCAACGAGGCGTTCGAAGAGCTCAAGCGCGGCGAGATCGCGCGCTCGGTGATCGTTTTCGACTGATCGGCGGGAGCGGGCAGCGGCGTCAGTCACCCCTTCCCCGTCATCCTGGGCCTTGTGCCCAGGACCCATAATCGAGGGGTTTAGGGGGTAGCCGCGGTGGCGCCCCATCTCTTTGCGGATCAGTCGGCGTTTCTGGATCCTGGGCACAAGGCCCAGGATGACGGCGGTTGGCGGATGCGGCTCAGCCCTTGCGGCCGGAAGCCGGAGCCGCGGCGTACTGCGTCGAAGCGTCGGCGGCGATCATCGCGTCGATGCGGGCCTTCTGGGCCTTGAAGGCGACCAGCTCGCGGCCGGAGAGGATCGAGCCCTGCGGGACCTTGGCGCCGATGGGGTTCACGCGCTGGCCGTTCCTGAAGACCTCGTAGTGGAGGTGGGGGCCGGTCGCCAGGCCCGTGGAGCCGACATAGGCCACGACCTGGCCCTGCCGGACGTGGACGCCCCGGTGAATGCCCTTCGCGTAGCGCGAGATGTGGCCATAGCCGGTGTCCCAGCCGCCGCCGTGACGGATGCGCAGCCAGTTGCCGTAACCGCCCTTGCGCCCCGCCTCGGCCACCACGCCATCGCCCGCGGCGAGGATCGGGGTGCCCGTTCCGGCGCCGAAATCGACGCCCTGGTGGGCTCTGGTGTAGCCGAGCACCGGGTGGCGGCGCATGCCGAAGGTGGAGGTGATGCGGGCGCCGTCCACCGGCGTCCTCAGCAGGAAGCCCTTGATGTTCTTGCCGTTCTCGTCGAAGTACTGGGCATCGCCGTTGGTGCGCTCGAAGCGGTAGAAGCGGGTCTTCTGCCCCTTGGCCTCGATCTCGGCATAGAGCAGGTCGCCGGCCTCGATGGTGCGGCCGCTCTCGGTGACCTTGCGGTCGAAGACCAGGCTGAACTGGTCGCCCGACTTGATGTCGCGCGAGAAGTCCAGCTTGTGGGCGAACAGCTTGACCACCTGGGCGGTGACGCCGGGCGTGGCGCCCGCTCGCGCGGCGCTCTCATAGAGCGAGCCGTGCATCTCGCCGGTGGCGACGGTGGTCTCGTCGACGACCTTCTCTTCCAGCTCGTGCAGCTTCAGCGCCCCGTCGAACGAACGCGAGACGGTGATGGTGTTGGCCGGGCCGGTGCGCATCGACAGGCCGATCAGCCGGGCAGAGCCCCGGCGGTCGCGCGGCTGGGCGATAGCGGCGTCAAACGCCAGGCCCGCCTGGATGTTGACGGTGTCGAAGGCGCCGGCGAGCACATCGACCACGTTGCGGGCCTCGTCCGGCGCCACCCCGGCGCGCTGGACGGCGGCCTGCAGGGTCTCGCCCCGGCGAACCTTGACCTCGATGCTTTCGGGACGGGCGAAGCCCGGCTGGGCCTCGGCGGCGGCGAAGGCCTGGTGTTGCAGGCTGGCCAGCGCGACGGGGTCGAGCGGCGGGGCGGGGGGCGCGAAGGCCTGGGCGTCCGTCAGCTTCCAGCCGACGCCCAGCATGATCACCCCGGCCATCGCGGCGGCCAGAACGCGCGGCGCAAGGCGAGGCTGTTCGGCTCGCGGGTCGAATTCCTGCATTGAAAATACCCCCGGTTACTCAATCACTTGAGCCGCAAGCTCTCGGCACGGCTGGGGCGCCCCCGACTGGCGCTGGCGGACCATGCCCGCACCCCACTGGAGCAGGCAACAAGCTTTTGGTGCTTCGGCCCTTTTGTCACCCCCGCGTCAGCCGCGAGGCGCGACCTTCTCGCCATCTTCCTTGGTGAAGCTTTCCGGGACGTTCTCAAGCAGGGTGAAGACCTGTTCACTAGGACGGCACAGCGCCGCGCCCCTGGGCGTCACCACGATGGGCCGCTCGACGAGGATCGGGTGGGCGACCATGGCCTCGAGAATCTTGTCGTCAGAAGCGGCCGGGTCGGTGAGGCCGAGCTCCTCGGCCGGCGTGCCCCTGACCCGCATCACATCGCGCGGGCGCTTGCCCATCTTCGCCAGCAGGTCTTTCAGCTGGTCCTTCGTCCAGCCGGCCTTCAGGTACTCGACGACTGTGGGCTCATAGCCCGACTCGCGCACCGCCTGGAGGGTGTTGCGCGAGGTGCCGCAGGCGGGGTTGTGGAAGACGGTGACGGGGAAGTCGCTCATGCCGGGGTCTCCTCTTTCAGCAGCCAACCCATCAGCGCCCAGGCGATCAGCGCGCCGACGATCTGCGCGCCGATAAAGGCCGGCGCCGAGGCCGGCGCGATCCCGGCGAAGGTGTCGCTCAGGGACCTTGCGATGGTCACCGCCGGGTTGGCGAAGGACGTGGAGGCGGTGAACCAGTAGGCGGCGGTGATGTAAAGCCCAACCGCCATGGCGACGGCGTCCGGCCTGAACCGCACCGTCCCGAGGATGGTGACGATCAGCCCGAAGGTCGCCAGCGCCTCCGAGAGGGCCAGCGCGGGCCCGTCGCGCAGGTGGGCCGAGGTCTGCAGCAGCGGCAGGTCGAACATCGCGTGCGCCGCAAACGCGCCGGCAACCGCGCCCATCACCTGCGCGCCGACGTAGAGGAGGGCGTCGCGCGGCCGGATGTCCTTGCTCAGCAGCGAGACCAGCGTCACGGCCGGGTTGAAGTGCGCCCCGCTGATCGGGCCGAACACGGTGATGAGCACCACCAGTCCGGCGCCCGTCGCAATGGTGTTGGCCAGCAGCGCCACGGCGTCGCTGTCCGCCAGCCGCTCGCCCATGATTCCCGAACCGATGACGACCGCCAACAGCAGCGCCGTCCCCAGCGCCTCCGCCGTCAGCCGTCTTGCGAGATCACGAGGCGCCCCCATAGGGTGGGCATACCGCTGCTTTGCGAAGGTTGCATGACGAAAAATCAGACGGGCTGGCGCGCGACGCCGCGGACGGTGTGGGCGCTGGGTGTCGTCTCGATGCTGATGGATGCGTCCTCGGAGATCATCCACGCGCTGTTGCCCATCTTCCTGGTGGGGACGCTGGGGGCGAGCGCGTCGCTGGTGGGGCTGATCGAGGGGATCGCCGAGGCGACGGCGTCGGTGACCAAGATCTTCTCCGGCTGGATCAGCGACCGGCTGGGCAAGCGCAAGCTGCCGGCGCTGATCGGCTATGGGTTGGGGGCGCTGTCCAAGCCGCTGTTTCCGCTGGCCGGGACGGCGGGGTTCCTGCTGGGCGCGCGATTCATCGACCGGGTGGGGAAGGGAATCCGGGGCGCGCCGCGCGACGCGCTGATCGCCGATGTCACCCCGCCGGCGCTGCGCGGCACGGCCTATGGCCTGCGCCAGGCGCTGGACACGGTGGGCGCCATCGCCGGGCCGCTGATGGCGGTGGGGCTGATGGCCCTGTTCGCCAACGACCTGCGCAAGGTGATGTGGTGGGCGGCGATCCCGGCGGTGCTGGCGGTGCTGACGCTCTGGCTGTTCGTGCGCGAGCCGGAACGCGAGGACATGGAGCGCAGCGGCGGCCCGCCGCTGCGGCTCAGCGCGGCCCGGCGGCTGAGCAGGGGGTTCTGGGTCGTGATCGGCGTGGCGGTCGTTTTCCACCTGGCGCGGTTCAGCGAGGCCTTTCTGATCCTGAAGGCTAGCCACGAGGGGCTGGCGCTGGGGCTGACGCCCATGGTGCTGGTGGTGATGAGCATCGTCTATGCCGTCGTCTCCACGCCCGCCGGAGAGCTGTCGGACCGCATCGGGCGGCGCACGGTTCTGGCGTTCGGGCTGGCGGCGCTGGTGGCGGCGGACCTCGTCCTGGCGCTGACCTCGGGCGTCACGGGGGCGCTGGTCGGGACGGCGCTGTGGGGCCTGCACATGGGCCTGAGCCAGGGGCTGCTCTCGGCGCTGGTGGCGGACCATGCGCCCAGGGCGCTGCGCGGGACGGCGTTCGGGGTATTTGGCCTGGCCACCGGCGCGGCGGTGCTGGCGGCGAGCGTGCTGGCGGGTGGGTTGTGGGACGCGATCGGGCCCAACGCCACCTTCGGCGCCGGGGCGGTGTTCTCGGGCCTGGCGTTCGCGGGCCTGTGGCTGGTGGATACGAAAACGCCCGCCAGTGCGGCGGGCGAGATCGAAGCGTCGAAAGGCGAGGAAGCTTAAGCGGCGTCGGTGTGGGCGACGGCGCCTTCGTTCGGGTCGCGCAGGACATAGCCGCGGCCCCACACCGTCTCGATGTGGTGCTGGCCGCCGGACGCGGTGGCCAGCTTCTTGCGCAGCTTGCAGATGAAGACGTCGATGATCTTCAGCTCTGGCTCGTCCATCCCGCCGTAGAGGTGGTTGAGGAACATCTCCTTGGTCAGGGTCGTGCCCTTGCGCAGGGAGAGGAGCTCCAGCATCTGGTACTCCTTGCCGGTCAGGTGAACGCGGATGCCGTTCACTTCCACCGTCTTGGCGTCCAGGTTGACCGTGATGTCGCCGGTCTTGATGACCGACTGGGCGTGGCCCTTCGAGCGGCGGATGACGGCGTGGATGCGCGCCACCAGCTCGTCCTTGTGGAACGGCTTGGTCAGGTAGTCGTCGGCGCCCGAGCCGAAGGTCTTCACCTTAGTCTCGATCTCGGCCGAGCCAGACAGGATCATGATCGGCGTATTGATCTTCGCGACCCGAAGGGTGCGCAGCACGTCGACGCCGCTCATGTCGGGCAGGTTCAGGTCGAGCAGGATCAGGTCGTAGTCGTAGATCTTGCCCAGATCGACGCCTTCTTCGCCCAGATCCGTCGTGTAGACGTTGAAGCCCTCCGACTTCAGCATCAGCTCGATCGTCTGCGCGGTGGCGCTGTCGTCTTCGATCAGTAGTACGCGCATCGGCCCCTCCCCGCCCCCAGGCGGTATCAGCACACGAGACCGGAGTCCGTCCCCCATCTCGCCCGCGATAGTTGCGAGCGGTTAATTTAAGACAGGTTAACAGGTTAACGCTGGACGCCGTATCGCCAGCTGATTCGTTAAGGTGATTTGCGAATCACAGGCAAGGGCGGCGAATCTGTCGCGGATTCAGCGGCTTCAGCCCTTGCGACGGTCGGCCTCGACCTCTTCACGCATGGCGCGCAGGTCGTCGCTGATGCGGAAGATGGCGACATAGAACTCACAGAACGAGCGCCACAAGAGGACCCCCGCGCCGCAGACCAGAAGGCCCGCCACCATCACCGGAATGGCCAGCAGCTTGCCGAGGATCGAGCCCTCGCGGAGCGCGACGCCGATGCCCGCTCCCACGGTGGAGAAGGCCGCCAGCGCCAGGACGCCCAGGCCCGCCCAGTAGATCAGGTGAACGACCGGGCCGGTCATCAGCCGCTCGAAGGTGAGGAGGTCCCACAGCAGGGCCTCGCCGGTCCCGCGCGCGTTCGCTGATCTGTTGCTGGCCATCAATCACTTCCCGGCGGCCACGCGCCGCTCGCGGCAAATGGCTAGCAGCGTGCGCGCGCCGGGGCAATGGCGGGGCTGACAAGGAAACGGCCGCGCTCGAGGTGAGCGCGGCCGGTACTGAAAGGCCCACTAATTGGGGGGGAGCGAGCCTAGCGGTACTGCTGCAGGCGCGTGGCCCGAAGGCCGGCCAAACCATGACGGTCGATGGACTGCTGCCAGGACAGGAACTCGTCGCTGGTCAGCGAATAACGCTCGCACGCATCCTCAAGGGACAGCAGCCCCCCGCGAACCGCGGCGACGACCTCGGCCTTGCGCCGGATCACCCAGCGCTGGGTGTTGGCCGGCGGCAGGTCGGACAGCGTCAGCGGCGAGCCCGTCGGTCCAACGACGTACTTTTCACCGCGGCTGTTCACACGCTGCTGTTGAAGCATGGCTTTTTAGCCCTTCCACCATCACTGTTGGCGAAGAAGTACCCCGCCGGGCAATAACAGGCGGTGAATCGCTAGGGTAAAAATCCCCGTAACCTTTGCCATGCCTCTCGTAGAGGTGGGCGTTTCATAGTGAAACATAGCTATTAAACGCGGTTAACAAGAGTTGACGGATTTAAAGCTTTGGCGGGGCCTCCAAAGGCGCCCCGCCTCGTAAACTAGACTCGGACGCGCTACATAGGCGGCCATGAACGCCCAAGCCCCCATCCTGACCGGCGCGGAGGACGCCGTGCGCGCGGCCGTCGGCCTGCCGGCCGGCGCGCGCGTGGTCGCGGCCATGTCGGGCGGGGTGGACTCGACGGTCACCGCCGCCCTGCTGGCGCGCGCGGGCTATGACGTGGTGGGCGTGACGCTGCAGCTCTATGACCACGGCGCGGCGGTCCAGAAGAAGGGCGCCTGCTGCGCGGGCCAGGACATCCTCGACGCCCGCCAGGCGGCCGAGGCCATCGGCATCCCCCACTACGTCCTCGACTATGAAAGCCGCTTCAAGGAGCAGGTGATCGAGGACTTCGCCGACGCCTACCTGCGCGGCGAGACGCCGATCCCCTGCGTGCGCTGTAACCAGACGGTGAAGTTCCGCGACCTGCTGGACGTGGCGCGCGACCTCGGCGCCGCCGCCATGGCGACCGGGCATTACGTGCGCCGCGAACTGGGCGCGAAGGGGCCGGAGTTGCACCGCGCCGCCGATCCGGCGCGCGACCAGAGCTACTTCCTGTTCGCCACCACGCGCGAACAGCTCGCCTACCTGCGCTTTCCGCTGGGCGGGCTGGAAAAGCCCGAGGTGCGGCGCGTGGCCGGCGAACTGGGCCTGACCATCGCCGACAAGCCCGACAGCCAGGACATCTGCTTCGTGCCCGAGGGCCGCTACACCACGGTCATCGACCGCCTGCGCCCCCACGGCGCCGAGCCCGGCGACATCGTCCACCTCGACGGCCGGGTGCTCGGCCGCCACGAGGGCGTGACCCGCTACACCGTCGGCCAGCGCCGGGGGCTCAACATCGGCGGCGGCGATCCGCTGTTCGTGGTGAAGATCGACGCCGACGCGCGCCAGGTCATCGTCGGCCCGCGCGAGGCCCTGCTGACCCACGCCCTGACGCTGAAGGAAGACAACTGGCTGGGCGACGAACCGGCTCTGACGGCCGCCATCGGCCGCCCCGTCCTCGCCCGCGTCCGCTCCACCCGCGAGCCCGTGCTGGGCCGCCTGGCGCTGGTCGATGGCCAACCGGGCGTCGCCTTCGACACGCCCGAAGAAGGCGTCGCCCCCGGCCAGGCCTGCGTCCTCTACGCGCCGGAAGAGCCGAGCCGCGTGCTGGGCGGCGGGTTTATCGACCGGACAGTTCGGAAACTCTAGAGCGGGCGACGGCGAACCCGGCGCATCTCCACGATGACCAGGTTGCCGCGCAACTCCTCACCGGTAGCGGCGACAACCTCCGTCACCCGCACCGCTCGCTCAAAGATGGAGAGGCTCGGGCAGGCGATTAGCACCACTCCGCCTTTGATCGCGCCGTCTCGGACAGCCATCTCGCTGAAGTCGTAGTCCTGCGTGACGATGATCCTGTCCTCGGCCGCGGCGAGGGCGGCGACGTGGGCATCGGTAACAGAGGCGTGGCTTTCGGCGACATAGAGGACGTCATGCCCAGCCGCGCGTAGCGCTTCAGTCACCGCCCTTGGGCAGCATTCATCGACGAGAAGACGCACCGGCTATTCGGCTGCGTAGACGACTTCGCGCGACAGGTAGTCTGCGGCGAACGCCAGCGCGGCCTGAACGTCCGCCTCCTCCACCCGGGGGTACTGCTCGGCGACCGCCGCGGGCGTGAGGCCTTGCGCGCATTCTCGGAGGATCTGCTCGACCGTCACGCGCGTGCCGCGGATGACCGGCTTTCCGGCCATTACCTCGACATTCATCTCGATGCGCGGGTGGACGACCATCAGGCCACCTTCGCCTTCGCCAGCGCTTCGCCGACGGTGGGGGTGGCGCAGGTCTTTTCTTCCATGACTATGCCCTGGGGGCCTTCGCCGCAGGTCTCGCAGACGATGTGCGGGCGGAACTCGTGGTCGCCGTGCATGAAGCGCATCGGGCCGCCTTCGTCGCCATAGACGTGAGCGTCGCCCCAGGCGGCCATGGTCAGCAGCACGGGCGAGAGCGCCCGGCCCTTGGCGGTCAGGACATATTCGCTGCGCGGCGGGCGCTCGGAATAGAGGCGCTGTTCGAAGACGCCGTGGCCGACCAGGCTCTTCAGCCGCGCCGCCAGCACGTTGCGGGCGACGCCGAGCCGCTCCTGCCACTGCTCGAAGCGCCGCACGCCGCGGAAGGCGTCGCGAAGGATCAGCAGCGTCCACGGGTCGCCGACCACCTCGAGGGTGGCGGCGATGGAGCAGGTCTCCTTCGAGTAGTCGGCGGTGCGGCCCATGCCGGTAAGGTGAGGGGTCGCTTCCCCAAAGGCAAGTTGCTTATGGGGACCGACGTCTAGCCCTTCTTGCCGTTGCCTTCGCCGCCCTTGCCGTGATCGCCCTTGCCGCCGCCGTGGTCGTCGGCCTTGGCCTGCTTCTCAGGCTTGTTCGGCTTGTCGTCCGACTTGCCCGAGTTCTTGCCCGGATGGTCGTCTTTCCTGGGACCCTGGCCGACCTTGCGGTCGTCCTTCCAATGGCGGTCTTCGAGTTTGGCGACGGCCTTGCCGGCCTGCTTGTCGGCGAGCCAGCGGTCGTGGGCGGCGTCGCGCGCGGCCTTGCGGGCGCGGACCTCGGCGAGCCGCTGGACGGCCACCGGCGAGCGGTTGTCGCCCGGCGCCTCCCACCAGGTGCGCCAGGCGCGCTCGGTGTCGTTGTCGTCGAGGTCGCGGACCAGCAGCGTGCGCTGGGTCTGCCACACGTCCGGCGCCAGCCGCACCAGCGCGGCCTGGACGGCGGCGTCCCGCAGGTTGTCGGCCCGCAGCAGATAGCGAGAGGCGTAGGGCACGCGCTGCATGGCCAGCGACTGGCTCAGCGGCCGGCCATAGGGATCGTAGACCGCCACCAACCGCCCGGCGTCGTCGTAGGCGTAGGCGTACTGCGGGTCGCGCACGAAGTAGGGGTTGTCCGAGCCCTGGTCGTAGAAGTACTCGCGCAGGCCCCCGCCCACGACGGCCTCGACGATGCGGGTGACGAGGTCGCCATTGGCGTTGGGCGCGTTCCACACCAGCGGCGTCGCGCCGGCGTAGTTAAAGTAGGACGGCGGCTGGTTGTAGTAGTCCGCGCTCGTCAGATAGGCGTCGTCCCAGTACTGCTGGGCGACCGGCGCGGGGGCGTAGGCCACCGGCACTGACCGAGGCGCGGGCGGCAGGGCCTCGTAGGCGGGCGCCAGCATCAGGGCGAAGGGCGCGCCGGCGCTCAGCTCGGCCTGGTCACCCGCCTGCGGCGTCTTTTCGAGCTTGCAGGCTCCGAGCGCGAGAGCGCAGGCGCCGAGCAGCAGAAATTTCTTCATCGGAGTTCTCCGTAAGGCAGCCCCCTAGAACGCCGTTAGCCGAGGATGGTTCGATGGCCCTGCTTGCGTCCTTGCGGCGCAGCACGCACATGAACGGGCAAAGGAGCCTTCCATGTCCGCCGATCCCGTCGTCATCGCTTCGTTCGCCCGCACGCCGATGGGCGGTTTCCAGGGCTCGCTGAGCGGGGCCAAGGCGACCGAACTGGGCGCGGCGGCGGTGAAGGCGGCGCTGGAGCGGGCAGGCGTCTCGGGCGAGCAGGTCGAGCAGATCTTCATGGGCTGCGTGCTGCCGGCGGGCCTTGGCCAGGCGCCGGCCCGCCAGGCGGGGCTGGGCGCGGGGCTGCCGCTGTCGGTGGAGGCCACGACCGTCAACAAGATGTGCGGCTCCGGCATGCAGGCGGCGGTCATGGCCCACGATGCGCTGGCGGCCGGCAGCGCCGACGTGATCGTGGCGGGCGGCATGGAGAGCATGACCAACGCGCCCTACCTGATGCAAAAACACCGCTCCGGCGCGCGCATCGGCCACGATGTGATCAGCGACAGCATGTACCTGGACGGGCTGGAGGACGCCTACACCCCCGGCAAGCTGATGGGCGCCTTCGCCGAGGACGCGGCGCGGTCCTACCAGTTCACCCGCGAGGACCAGGACGCCTACGCCATCGAAAGCCTCGCCCGCGCCAAACGGGCGGTGGAGGGCGGGGCGTTCGCGGCGGAGATCACGCCGGTGACGGTGAAGACCCGCAAGGGCGAGGAGACCATCACCTCCGACGAACAGCCGCTGAAGGCCGATCCATCGAAGATCCCCTCGTTGAAACCGGCCTTCGCGAAGGACGGGACCATCACCGCCGCCAACGCCTCCTCGATCAGCGACGGAGCGGCGGCGCTGGTGATGACGCGGGCCTCGGTGGCCGAGAGGCTGGGCCTGCCGGTGGTGGCGCGGGTGGTCTCCCACGCCGCCCACGCCCATGAGCCGGGCCTCTTCACCACCGCGCCCGTTCCGGCAATGAAGAAGGCGCTGGAGAAGGCCGGCTGGTCGGCGAGCGATGTCGACTTGTGGGAGGTCAACGAGGCCTTCGCGGTGGTGGCCATGATCGCCCAGCGGGAGCTTGGCATCGACCATGACCGGCTGAACGTGAACGGCGGCGCCTGCGCGCTCGGTCACCCTATCGGCGCGTCCGGCGCGCGCATCCTGGCGACGCTGCTGTCCGCGTTGCAGGCGCGGGGCGGCAAGCGCGGGCTGGCCTCGTTGTGCATCGGCGGCGGCGAGGCGACGGCGATGGCCGTGGAACTTGTCTGATTGCTCGCGGGTCTTGGAGAGCCATGACTGAAGTCACCGACAACGCCGCCCGCGACCGCTTCGAGCTGGAGGAGCAGGGCCTGACCGCCTACGCCGACTACCGGCGCGACAGCGGGCGTCTGTATATCGACTACGTCTTCTCGCCCGTGCCCCTGCGCGGGACGGGCGCGTCGGACCGGCTGATGCACGGGGTCGCGGCCGCGGCGCGGGACGAGGGTTCGAAGGTGGTGCCGATCTGCGGCTATGCGGCCACCTGGCTGCGCCGCCACCGCGAATACGCCGACCTGCTGGCGTAATCGCCAAAAGGCCTGATACCGTCTCTTCTAAAGACGGAGGATGGTGATGGCGCTGGAGCAATACGCGGAATACGACGGCCTCGGGCTGGCCGAGCTGGTCCGCAAGAAGCAGGTCACGCCCGGCGAACTGGTCGAGGCCGCCATCGAGCGGATCGAGCGTCATAACCCCACCCTCAACGCCGTGGTCTACAAGGCCTATGACGAGGCGCGGGCGACGGCGGCGGGCGAACTGCCGGACGGGCCGTTCAAGGGCGTGCCGTTCCTGATCAAGGATCTCGGCGTGCGGGTCGAGGGCTGGCCGCGCACCTCCGGCTCGATCTTCGCCAGCGTGGACGCCGACCCGGTCGATGCGGAACTGACGAAGCGCTACCGGGCCAGCGGCGTTGTGCTGGTCGGCAAGACCAACACGCCGGAGTTCGGCATTCCGGGCGTCACCACCTCGGCCAAGCTCGGGCCGTGCTCGAACCCGTGGAATCCGGCGCACATTTCCGGCGGCTCCTCCGGCGGTGCGGCCAGCGCGACGGCGGCCGGGATCGTGCCGCTGGCGCATGCGAGCGACGGGCTGGGCTCGATCCGCATCCCGGCGGCCTGCTGCGGGCTGGTGGGCCTCAAGACCACCCGCGACCGTAATCCCAACGGCGAGGAAGACTACGACCGCGCAATCGGCTTTTCCGTCGACCACGTGGTCAGCCGCACCGTCCGCGACAGCGCCGCCATGCTCGACGCCACCGGCTATCCGGAAGCGGCCAGCCCCTACGCGCCGCCGCCCAAGGACCGGCCGTATCTGGCGGAGGTCGAGCGCTCTCCGGGCAAGCTGCGCATCTTCTGGTCGGCCGAGACGCCGAACGGAAAGCCGATCGCCGACGAGGTGAGGGCCAAGCTGGAGGAGACCGCCGAAACTCTGCGCGCGCTCGGCCACGAGGTGGTCGAGAAGGGCCTCGGCATCGACTACCGCACCACCTACCGCGCCCAGGCGCTGGTTTCGGCCTCCAACTTCGCGGCCGGCATGCGCCGCCTGATCGAGCGGATCGGGCGTGAGCCGAAGGAGGGCGAGATCGAGGGCCTGGCCATGCGCGCCTGGAAGGCAGGCCAGCAGATCACCGGCGAGCAGGCCCTGTGGGGCTGGCAGCAGCTGCGCCTGTCCAACCGGCAGATCCTCGCCAACTGGGAAGAGTTCGACGTTTACCTGACGCCGGTGCTGGGCACGCCGCCGCCGCGCCACGAGTTCCTCGACACCCTGACCGACGACCTGCGCGCCTTCGACAAGGCCCAGTCGCAGACCTTCCCCTTCACCCCGCCCTTCAACTTCACCGGCCAGCCGTCGATGGCCCTGCCGCTGCACATGAGCGAGGGCGGCCTGCCGATCTCAATGATGTTCACCGCCCGCTACGCCGACGAAGCGACGCTCTTCCGCCTCGCCGGCCAGCTGGAGAAGGAAATGCCGTGGAAGGGACGCCGGCCGGCGGTGTGGAATTAAAACCCTTCTCCCCTCGCGGGAGAAGGTGGCAGCCGAAGGCTGACGGATGAGGGGGCGCACCGCGCTCTCAACCGCTGTTTTCAGCTGAGCTGTCTGAGAACCCCCTCATCCGACCCGCTTCGCGGGCCACCTTCTCCCGCGAGGGGAGAAGGATCAGGAATACCCCTCCCGCAATTCCCGCTTGAGGACCTTGCCGATGTGGCTGCGGGGGAGGCTCTCGACGACTCGCACATCGGAGAGGCGCTGGGTCTTGCCGAGCTGGGCGTTGGCCCAGGCGCGGAGGTCTTCGGCGGCGGTGTCCGACGTCAGCGCCACGAAGGCGACCGGCGTCTCGCCCCATTCCTTTGAGGGGACGCCGACGACGGCGGCCTCGGCGACGGCGGGGTGATGGACCAGCACGGCCTCCAGATCACTCGGATAGATGTTGAATCCGCCGGAGATGATCATGTCCTTCTTGCGGTCCATGAGGGTCAGAAAACCCTCGGCGTCGAAGCGGCCGACGTCGCCGGTTCGGATGTAGCGTTTGCCTTCCGGCGAGATCCATGTCGCCTCGGCGGTCTTTTCGGGATTGCCGAAGTAGCCGTTCATGGTCGCGGGCGAATGGCCGACGATCTCGCCGACTTCGCCGACGGCGACTTCCCGGCCGTCCTCGCCGATCAGGCGGATGTCGCTGCCGGGGCCGGGTTGGCCGACGGTGTGGAGCTTGTCGGGGTGCAGGTGGGCGAAGAGGATGCAGCTGCCGCCGCCCTCGGTCATGCCGAAGTATTCCACCAGCCCGCCCGGCCAGCGCCTCAGCACATCGGCCTTCAGCTCGGCCGGGAAGGGCGCGGAGGTGCAGAACTTCATCTCGAAGCTGGAGAGGTCGAACTTGTCGAAGTCCGGGTGCTCCATCAGGCGGCGGTACTGCACCGGCACCAGCATGGCGTGGGTGATGCGATGGCGCTCGGCCAGCTGCAGGAACTTCAGCGTGTCGAACTTGGGCATCAGATAGGCCGTGCCGCCGCCCGCCAGAGTCGGGAAGAAGCAGACCAGCGTGGTGTTGGAGTAGAGCGGCGTCGACAGCAGGCTGCGCGCGTCGGGACCGTAGCCCACGCCATCCAGCCGCACGACGTGGCGCCAGCGCATGCCGTGGCTCTGGACGATGCCCTTGGGCGCGCCGGTCGTGCCGGACGAGTAGATGATGTTGAAGGGGTCGGTCTTTTCGATCCGCACCGGCCGCGGCTTCGATCCCTCCGGCGCCAGCCAGTCGACGAACGCCTGAGCATCGAGCCGGATTCGGCGGGCGGCGACCTGGCCCAGCACGTCGGTCATCGCCTCTTCGACACCGGCGTCGAGGAAGAAGATCTTCGCCTTGCAGTCGGCGACCATGCCGGCCAGCTGCTGGGGCGTGGAGGAGGGGGCCAGCGGCGCCACCGCCACCCCGACCCGCAGGGCGCCGAGGAACAGCGCCGCATACTCCAGCGAAGTCGTCGCGCAGATGCTGATCGACTCGCCCTTGGCGATGCCGTCGCGCTGCAGCGCCGCGCCGATGCGGTCCATCAGGGCGTCCAGTTCGCGCCAGCTCAGCGCGCCGCTCTCCATGACCAGCGCGGGGTGGTCGCCGCGCTGGGCGGCGTTGATGGCGGCAAGCTCGCCGATCGTGCCGAAATCGTCGGCGAGCATCTGGTCGATCGTCTTCATGGCGTAGGTTCGAACACTTGTTTGAAGGCGGCTTCAAACTGCACGGCGATCACGAAGAGTCCAGCACCGCGTGAGCAACCGCCACGCCGTAACGGCGTTCTCATCGCTCTACGGAGCGGGGCGACAGTTCGGTAAGGCGCCCAGCTCCCCCTGTGCGCCAACGAGACGGAGCACAGTGATGAAGACCACCCCTATTGCCCTCGCGGTCGCGGCGGTTCTGGCCGGCGGCGCAACGGCCGCCTCGGCCCAGACCTACGGCCAGGCCTACCAGACCTACCAGCAGCAGTACTCGACCTATCAGAGCCAGCAGGCGGCCTATAACGCCGCGCGGGCCAAGTACGACGCCGACCGCGCCGCCTATGACGCGCGCTACGGCTACGGCGCCTATGAGCGGATCTACGGGCCGTTCAGCTATACGCCCAGCACCTACAGCTACGGCTATGGCTCGACCTATCCGTACTCGAGCTATCCGACGACGAGCTATCCCTACTCGTCCTATCCCTCGACCAGCTACCCCTACAGCGGCACGCCCTACGCCAGCGGCTATCCGTACGGCTCGTCGAGCTATCCCTACAGCAGCAGCTACCCCTATTCGACCGCGCCCTACGCGGGTTCGTACGGGGTGAACTCGGCCTACGGCGGCGCCAACCCCTGCGCCGGCAGCTCGTCGAGCAGCCTGAACACCAGCGTCCTGAGCGCCATCGCCCGGGCGGCGCTGGGCGGCCGTAGCCTGTCCAGCAGCGTCGGCTCGGCGGTGCTGGGCGCCGCGGTGAACGACGCCCTTGGCGCGCGCACGACCAGCAAGATCAAGTGCGACAGCTACGGCCCGTACTACACGCGCTCGCAGACCACGACCTATCGTGAGGGTTACTACGACAACTACGGCCGCTGGGTCTCCACGCCGGTCCCGTCGCAGTACGCCAACTGCCGCCTGGCCCCGGCGCCGACCAGCGCCTACGGCCAGGAATACCGCTACGTCCGGGTCTGCCCGGACTCCAGCGGGCGCTACCGGATCACCGGCTAACGCGCCTCAGCGTTGAACAGGAGGAGCCGTCGGCGCATGCGCCGGCGGCTTCTTCACGTCGGGGCACGCTTGGCGAAGGCGCCGCTTGGGGATAGGCCTTTGGCGCATGAGCCAGAGCCACCCCGAAATCCGCGAGGCCGTCCGCAAGCTGTGCGAGGGCTTCCCCGGCGAATACTGGCGCGCGCTGGACCGCGAGCGAGCCTATCCCACCGCGTTCGTGCAGGCGTTGACGAAGGCGGGCTTCCTCTCGGTGCTGATCCCCGAGGAATACGGCGGCTCGGGCCTTGGGCTGGAGGCGGCCACGGCGGTGCTGGAGGAGATCCACCGCTCGGGCTGCAACGGCGCGGCCTGCCACGCGCAGATGTACACCATGGGCACCATCCTGCGGCACGGCTCGGACGAGCAGAAGGCGCGGTATCTGCCGAAGATTGCGTCCGGCGAGCTGCGGCTCCAGGCCTTCGGCGTCACCGAGCCGACGGCGGGGACCGACACCACGCGCATCTCCACCTTCGCGCGGCGGGAGGGCGACAGTTACGTCGTCAACGGCCAGAAGATCTGGATCAGCCGGGCCGAGCATTCGGACCTGATGGTGCTGCTGGTCCGCACGACGCCGCGCGATGAGGCGAAGAAGCCGTCCGACGGCATGAGCGTGCTGCTGGTGGATATGCGCCAGGCGCTGGGGAACGGCCTGACGATCCGGCCGATCCGCACCATGCTGAACCACGCCACGACCGAGCTCTTCTTCGATAACCTGGAAGTCCCCGCCGCCAACCTGATCGGCGAGGAGGGCAACGGCTTTCGCTACATCATCGACGGCATGAACGCCGAGCGCATCCTGATCGCCGCCGAATGCATCGGCGATGGGCGGTTCTTCATCGACCGGGCGAGCGAGTACGCCAGGACACGCGAGGTCTTCGGCCGCCCCATCGGCCAGAACCAGGGCGTCCAGTTCCCCATCGCCCGGGCCTATGTGCAGGTGACCGCCGCCGCCCTGGCCGTTGAGAAGGCGGCTCAGATGTTCGACGCGGGCGAGCCCTGCGGGACCGAGGCCAACATGGCCAAGCTGCTGGCGTCCGAGGCCTCGTGGGCGGCGGCCGACATGTGCATCCAGACCCACGGCGGCTTCGGCTTCGCCGAGGAGTACGACATCGAACGCAAGTTCCGCGAGACGCGGCTCTATCAAGTGGCCCCGATCTCCACCAACCTCATCCTCAGCCACGTGGGCGCCCACGTGCTGGGGCTGCCGAAGTCGTTCTGATGAAGCTCGGCCTCTCCGCCCCAACCCCCGTCATCCTAGGCCTTGTGCCTAGGACCCAGAAACGCCGAGGGGCCGTGGGTGGTCGGGGTGCTCGCTGCGCGCACCTTCCAACGCCTCGATTATGGGTCCTAGGCACAAGGCCTAGGATGACGAAGTGGGGTGGCGATGTTTGAGACCATTCTGCTGGAGCAACGCGGCGAAGGCGTCCTGCTGGTGACGCTGAACCGGCCGAGCGCGGGCAACAGCCTGTCCTCACAGATGGCGCGGGAACTGCTCGAGCTGTGGCGTTCGAAGGAGGCGCGATCGCAGCGCGCCATAGTGCTCACCGGGGCGGGCGAGAAAATCTTCTGTGCGGGCGCGGACCTCAAGGAACGCGACGGGATGAGCGATGACCAGTGGGTCGCCCAGCACCGGCTGTTCGAGGCCATGCGCGATGCGCTGCTCGACCTGCCGTGTCCGGTGATCGCGGCGGTGAACGGGGCGGCGTACGGGGGCGGGGCGGAGATCGCGCTCGCCTGCGACTTCGCCTACGCGGCGCCGAATGCGCGGTTCGCGCTGACCGAGGTGAAGCTCGGGATCATGCCGGGGCTCGGCGGTTCGCTGAACCTTGCGGCCGCGGCCGGTGAGCGGCGGGCGCGGGAGATCCTGCTGACGGGCGAGCCGTTCTCGGCCGAGGAGGCGCTGGCCTGGGGCGTGGTCAATCGCGTCTGCGAGGACGTGGTGGCAGACGCCCTCGCCACCGCCGCGAAGATCGCCGCCAACGCGCCGCTGTCGGTGCGGGCGATCCGGCAGACCTTGGGTGAAACGCGCGGGCTGCCGCTGAAACAGGCCATCGAGGTCGAGCTGACCCACTACGACACCCTCACTCCCACCAGCGACCGCCGCGAGGGCATCGCGGCGTTCAATGAGAAGCGTAGCCCTCGGTTCCGCGGTCGATGAGGCGCGGGCTCGGGGCGGGGGTTTCGTCCTCACCTGTCAGGGCCCGCACATAGGCGTCGCGCCAGGCGGTGACGTCCTCGTCCTGGACGCATTCGTAGAGCGCCTGCCAGCGGTCGATCCGCTCCTCGCGCGGCATGGTCAGGGCCCGTTTCATGGCCTCCGACAGCTCCTCGGGGCTGTAGGGGTTGACGATCAGCGCCTCGCGCATCTGAAGGGCGCTGCCGGCGAAGCGCGAGAGGATCAGCACGCCGGGGTCGGCCGGGTTCTGGGCGGCGACATATTCCTTGGCCACCAGGTTCATGCCGTCGCGTAGCGGCGTGACGATGCCCACCCGGGCGGCGCGGTAGGTGCCGGCCAGCTCATCGCGCCGGTAGTTCTTGTTCACATAGCGGATCGGCGCCCAGTCCATCTCGCCGAACTCGCCGTTGATGCGGCCGATCATGGAGTCCAGCCGCGAGCGGATGTCCTGGTAGGCCTCCACCTGGTCGCGCGAGATCGGGGCGATCTGCAGGAACAGGACCTGGCGGCGGAACTCGGGGCTGTCGGTCAGGAAGCGCTCGAAGCCGAGCAGCCGCTCCTCCAGCCCCTTGGAATAGTCGAGCCGGTCGACCCCCAGGATCAGCGAGCGGAACACCGTGTGGGCGGCCATGAGGTCGTAGGACCGCACGCCCTGCTCGGAGTGGAGCAGCTGGTTGAAGTTGTCGGCGTCGATGCCGATCGGGAAGGCGTCGGCGCGGACCGTGCGGCCAAAACAGCGCAGCCAGCCGTCCTCCATCACATCGCCGCGCGCCTCGTTGGTCACATAGCCCTGGAAGGCCTGCAGGTGCTCGCGGGTCTGGAAGCCGATGAGGTCGTAGTGGAACAGCGCCTCCACCAGCTGGCGGTGGCGCGGCAGGGTGACGACCAGCTGGTGCGCGGGCCAGGGAATGTGCAGGAAAAAGCCGATGCGATTGCGGATGCCGAGCGTGCGCAGCTCCCGGGCCAGCGGGATCAGGTGGTAGTCCTGGATCCAGATCAGGTCGCCCTCGCGGATCAGCGGCGCCAGCGTCTCGGCGAACCGCCGGTTCACCCGCACATAACCCTCGCCGAACGAGCGCTCGTACTCGGTCAGGTCGACACGGTAGTGGAACAGCGGCCACAGCGTCTTGTTGGCGTAGCCGTTGTAGTATTCCTGCACGTCGGCCTCCTCGAGGTCGACGGTGGCGACGGTGACGCCGTCGGCGGTCTGGGTGTGCAGGGCGCCGGTGAAGCGCTCGGTGGTCTGGCCGCTCCAGCCGAACCAGATGCCCGAGTATTCGCGCAGGGCCGCCGACAGGGCCATGGCCAGGCCACCGACGGTCTCCTCGCCGCGCGCGGCCGGGGGCGAGACCCGGTTGGAGACGACGATCAGGCGGCTCATGCCGACAACCAGGCCAGCACGGCCTCGACGTCCTCGAGCCGATAGTGCGCGGCGCTCTCGCGCCCAGGGCCGACCAGCACGCCATGGCCGCCCAGCTCGGCGGCGGCGGCGAACCCGTCCTCGTCGGTCAGGTCGTCGCCCACGAACACGGGCGTGGCGCCGGCGAACGGAGCCTCGCTCATGAAGGCCCGCACGGACGCGCCCTTGTCGGCGCCGGGGGTGCGCAGTTCGGCGACCATGCTGCCCAACTGCAGGACAAGGCCGGTGGTTGCGGCGGTGCGGCGGGCGATGTCGATGACCTCGGCTTCGCGCTCGGGCGCGCCGCGGTAATGGATGGCGAGGCCCAGCATCTTGTCCTCGATCATGATGCCCGGTCGGTCGGCCAGGCGGTCGAGCATGACGCGGGCGGTGTTCACGCCGGGATGGGGCGCGCGGGTCATCACCGCGCCGGCGGCGTTGCGGCGGACAAGGCCATGGACGGCGGCGGCGGCGGGCACGGCGCGCTCCAGGATGCGGTCGAGATCGCCGAGCGAGCGGCCGGAGACGACCGCCAGCCGCCCGTCCAGCCGCCGCGCGGCCTCGCGGATCACGCGCGTGCGCTCGGGCGAGGCGACGACGTGGTCGGGGTGCGCCTCGATCCCCGCCAGCGTGCCGTCGAGGTCGAGAAAGAGGGCGGTGTGGGCTGGATCGATCGCGGGCGGCGCGGAGGCGGGCTCACGCTCCAGCACGGACAATGACTCTGGCACCTGAAATCTCCTGAGCCCGTGGAACGCCCCGGCAGCCGCTTCGCTCCCGTTTGTTTTTCAGCGCACCGCCGACCACGGCCGCGAAAGCAGCATGGCGCAGTTGATCAGGCCGACCAGCGAGTAGGTCTGCGGGTAGTTCCCCCACAGCTCGCCGTCGTGGAAGCCGATGTCTTCGGAGAGGAGCCCGGCGGCGGTGCGGCGGGCCAGCATCTCCTCGAACAGGGCGCGGGCCTCGTCGGTGCGCCCTGACAGGTGCAGCGCCTCGATCAGCCAGAAGGTGCAGAAGTTGAAGGCCGTCCGCGGCTCGCCGAAGTCGTCGGGGATGGCGTAGCGCAGCATGTGCGAGCCGCGCCGCAGCCCCTTCTCCACCGCCGCGACGGTGGCCAGGTTGCGGGGGTCGTGGGCGTCCAGGAACCGCACGTCGGCCAGCTGGAGCAGCGAGGCGTCGAGGCCCTCGCCCTCGAAGGTGGCCGCGAACCGGCCGAGCTCGGCGTTCCAGGCCCGCGCCTCGATGGTGGCGCGGATCGTGTTGGCGCGGTCGTTCCAGTAGTGGGCGCGTTCGGCGAGGCCGAGCTTGGCGGCGGCGTTGGCGAGGCGGTCGCAGGCGGCCCAGCACATCACCGACGAATAGGTATGCACCGCAGCCCGGCCCCGGAACTCCCACAGCGAGGCGTCGGGCTGGTCGTACAGCTGGAAGGCCCGCTCGCCCACCGGCTCCAGGGCGTAGAAGTCGGCGTCGGTGGCCGGACGCAGCAGGCGCTCGTCGAAGAAGGCCTGGACGTTGGACAGGACAATCTGCCCCCAGACGTCGTGCTGCAGGTGTTCGTGCGCCTGGTTGCCGACGCGCACCGGACCCATGCCGCGATAGCCCGGCAGGTGCTCGGCGAAGCGCTCGATCAGCGCCGGCTCCATGCCCACGCCATAGACCGGCTGGATGTGGCCGCCCTTGGCACCGTCGATGATGTTGCGCAGGTAGCCGAGGTAGTTCTCCAGGATGTCCACCGCGCCCAGCCGGTTCAACGCCTGCACCACGTAGTAGGCGTCCCGCAGCCAGCAGTAGCGGTAATCCCAGTTTCGTCCGCTGTCGGCGTGCTCGGGGATGGAGGTGGTCAGGGCCGCGACGATGGCGCCGGTCTCCTCCCAGGCGCAGAGCTTGAGCGTGATGGCCGCGCGGATCACCGCCTCCTGGTAGTCGAGCGGCACGGCCAGCCCCCGCACCCAGGTCCGCCAGTAGGTCTCCGTCTCGTGCAGCATCCGCCGGCAGGTGGGCGCGACCTCGCCGTCGAAGCTCTCGTCGGGCCCGAGGAAAAAGGCCAGCGGCTGCTCCAGGCGGAACGTGCGCTCCGACAGGATGTGGGTGATCGGGCAGTCGGTGGTGAGCCTGAGCGTCGTGTCGCCGCCGATGTAGCGGATGTGGTTGGAGCCGTAGGTCACGTCCGCACGCCGCTCGCCCCACTGCACGGTGGGCCTGAGGCGAATGGTGATACGCGGCGATCCCTCCAGCGGCCGGATCAGACGGATGTAGGCGGTGGGCCGATAGATGCGGTGGAACTGGTGGTAGCGGGGGCAGAAGTCGATGATCTCCACCGCCGCGCCGTTCTCGCAGGTGATCTCGGTGGAGACGACCGGCGTGTTTCGCACATAGGACTGGTGGAATGTCCTGGCGCCCTCGACCTCGATCTCCCACAGCCCTTGCGCTTGCGGGTCCTCGTAGTCGCGCCCGCCCAGCAGGGCCGAGAAGAAGGGATCGCTGTCGACGCGCGGCGCGCACCCCCACACAAATCGCGCCCTGCGGTCGATGAGGGCGCTGACGGTGCAGTTGCCGATGGGGAAGAGATCGAGATCTTGCATGAGCCTTCGCTAACGCGGTCCGGCGCCGCTTTGATCCCCCTCGAAAACCCCTTGGCGCGACGCGGAGGACGGGCCTAACATCTGTTCGAATACGCTTCGAAGAAAGCGTTGGGGGAGGGGCCGAGGAGTAGGACGTGGAGCCGACGAATACCGAGGCGCCCGAGTATTTCCATAAGGTGGTCGATTGCCAATGGGCCTGTCCGGCGCACACGCCCGTGCCGGAATACATCCGCATGATCGCGGCGGGCCGCTACGACGACGCCTACATGGTCAACTGGAAGTCCAACGTCTTCCCCGGGATCCTGGGGCGGACGTGCGACCGGCCGTGCGAGCCGGCCTGCCGCCGGGGGCGGGTGGACGAGGAGCCGGTGGCCATCTGCCGCCTCAAGCGCGCCGCCGCCGACAACAAGGGCGATGTGACCGGCCGCATGCCGCCGCTGGCGGAGAAGAAGCTGGGCTTCAAGGTCGCCTGCATCGGGGCGGGGCCGGCCTCGCTGACGGTGGCGCGGGACCTCGCGCCCTTGGGCTATGAGGTCACCATCTTCGACGCGGAGGCCAAGGGCGGCGGCATGATCCGCAGCCAGATCCCGCGCTTCCGTTTGCCCGAGGAGGTGATCGACGAGGAGGTCGGCTACATCACCGCGCTCGGCCCGACCATCGTGCCGGGGGTGCGGATCGACAGCCTCAAGGCCATGCTGGACGAGGACTTCGACGCCGTCTTCGTCGGCACCGGCGCGCCGCGCGGGCGTGACCTGGAGATCCCCGGCCGGGCCGAGGCGGCGGCCAACATCCACATCGGCATCGACTGGCTCTCTTCGGTCTCCTTCGGCCACATCGAAAAGATCGGGCGGCGGGTGATCGTGCTCGGAGGCGGCAACACGGCCATGGACTGCTGCCGCACCTCGCGGCGTCTCGGTGGCGACGACGTGAAGGTCATCGTCCGCTCGGGCTTCGAGGAGATGAAGGCCAGCCCCTGGGAAAAAGAGGACGCGATGCACGAAGGCATCCCGATCCTCAACTTCCTGGTCCCCAAGGAATTCACCCACGAGGGCGGGCGCCTGACGGGCGTGGTGTTCGAAAAGGTCGCGCCGACCTACGACGCCGACGGCCGCCGTCAGCTGCGGCCGACGGGCGAGCCGGACGTCCACTATGAATGCGACGACGTGCTGCTGGCCATCGGGCAGGAGAACGCCTTCCCATGGATCGAGCGCGACATCGGGCTGGAGTTCGACAAGTGGGGCATGCCCGTGGTGAACCCCGTCACCATGCAGTCGACCAACCCGAAGGTCTTCTTCGGCGGCGACGCGGCGTTCGGGCCCAAGAACATCATCTGGGCCGTCGCCCACGGGCACGATGCGGCCATCTCCATCGACAAGTTCTGCCGTGGCCAGGACGTGGCCCTGCGCCCGCCGCCGGGGGTCAACATGACCTCACAGAAGATGGGCATCCACGAGTGGAGCTACGACAACGACATCTCCGCCGAGGATCGCTTCAAGGTCCCGCTGCTCGACACCAGCCGGGCGCTGGCCAACGTGAAGGCGGAGGTGGAGCTTGGCTTTGACCAGCTCCTCGCCTACCGCGAGACCCAGCGCTGCCTGAACTGCGATGTGCAGACGGTGTTCTCGACGCCGCTGTGCATTGAGTGCGACGCCTGCGTGGATATCTGCCCGACCGACTGCATCACCTTCATCGCCAACGATGAGGAAGAGGCGCTGCGGCCCAGGCTGAAGGCGCCGGCGCTGAACCCGACGCAGGACCTCTACGTCTCCGGCACGCTGGAGACCGGCCGGGTGATGGTGAAGGACGAGGACGTCTGCCTCCACTGCGGCCTCTGCGCCGAGCGCTGCCCCACCGGCGCCTGGGACATGCAGAAGTTCCTGCTCGACATGACCTACGCGGGAGGCGGCGCATGCGGGCGTTAGTTCATTCTCATCCGCCATCCCGGACGGCCTGCAAGGCCGATGCGGGACCCAGGAGTCACAGCCAAGACCCCTGGGTCCCGGCTCTTCGCTTCGCTACGGCCGGGCTGACGGCCAATAGGTGCGGAGGCATGCGTGCCTAAGGCCCTCTCGGCAGTGAACGACTTCGTGGTCAAGTTCGCCAACGTCAACGGGTCCGGCTCCGCCTCGGCCAACGGGCTCTTCGTGAAGGCGATCCTGCGCACGGGCGTGCCGGTGGCGGCGCGCAACATCTTCCCGTCCAACATCCAGGGCCTGCCGACCTGGTACGAGATCCGGGTGAGCGGGCAGGGGTGGCTGGGCCGGCGGGGCGGCGTGGACCTGATGGTCGCCATGAACCCGCAGACCTGGGATCGCGACCTCGCCGAGATCGAGCCGGGCGGCTACCTGTTCTATGACTCCACCAAGCCCATGCCGCCCTCGAAATTCCGCGAGGACATCAACGTCGTCGGCCTGCCGCTGACCCAGCTGTGCAACAGCGCCTATGCCGAGCCCAGCCAGCGCAAGGTGCTGAAGAACATCATCTACCTCGGCGCCCTGACCCACCTGATCGGCCTCGATCCGGGGCTGGTCGAAGGCCTGCTGGCGCAGGAATACGCCTCCAAGCCAAAGCTCATCCCCGCCAACATCGAGGCGCTGGGCATCGGCCTGGCCTACGCCCGGGAGAACCTGCCGCCGCTCGGCCTGCAGGTGCGAAAATCGGACGCGGTGGGCGACCGCATCTTTGTGGACGGCAATCAGGCCGCCGCGCTGGGGGCGGTGTACGGCGGCGCGACGGTCTGCGCCTGGTATCCGATCACGCCCTCGACCTCGCTGGCCGAAGCCTTCACCGACTACTGCAAGAAACTGCGCACGGCGCCGGAAACGGGCCAAGCGAAGTACGCCATTGTCCAGGCCGAGGACGAGATCGCCTCCATCGGCATCGTCGTCGGGGCCGGCTGGAACGGGGCGCGGGCCTTCACCTGCACCTCGGGGCCGGGCATCTCGCTGATGCAGGAGTTCATCGGCCTCAGCTACTTCGCCGAAATCCCGGCGGTGATCTTCGACGTCCAGCGCGGCGGGCCCTCCACCGGCATGCCGACACGCACCCAGCAGTCGGACATCCTGACCTGCGCCTACGCCAGCCACGGCGACACCAAGCACGTGATGCTTCTGCCCGAGGGCCCCGGCGAATGCTTCGAGTTCGGCGCGGCGGCCTTCGACCTCGCCGACCGGCTCCAAACCACCGTGTTCGTCATGCTCGACCTCGACATGGGCATGAACGAGTGGCTGACCGCGCCCTTCACCTGGGATGACTCGAAGGCCCTGGACCGGGGCAAGGTGATGACGGCCGAGGTGCTGGAGGCGGGGACCGACTTTGGCCGTTACCTCGACGTGGACGGCGACGGCATCCCCTACCGCACCCTGCCGGCCACGCACCCGTCCAAGGGCGCCTATTTCACGCGCGGCACCTCCCGCGACCGCTACGCCCGCTACTCCGAAGAGGGCGCGGTCTATATCGACAACATGGAGCGGCTCGTCCGCAAGTTCGACACCGCCAAGACCCTCGTGCCCCAGCCGCTGTCGCGCCGCGGGAAGAAGCAGACGCCCTACGGGGTGATCTTCTACGGTTCCACCTCGCCGGCCATGGACGAGGCGCTGGACCAGCTGGAGAAACAGGGGCTGCACCTGGACGCCATGCGCGTGCGGGCCTTCCCCTTCCCGGGGCAGGTGTTCGACTTCATCGGCGCCCACGAGCTGGTGTTCGTGGTCGAACAGAACCGCGACGCCCAGCTGCGGGCCCTGTTGATCAACGAGGGCGGCGTCGATCCGGCGCGGCTGATCAAGGTGCTGCACTATGACGGCACGCCGATCACCGCCCGCTTCATCGCCGGCGAGCTGTCGGCGCGGATGGGCTCGGCGGGCGCGGCCACCGAAGGGGAACTGGTGAAATGACCTACATCGCCAAGCCGGCCTTCCATCACCCTTCGCTGAAGGAAAACGCCCTCGGCTTTACGCGCCGCGACTACGAGGGGAAGGTCTCGACCCTGTGCGCCGGCTGCGGGCATGACTCCATCAGCGCCGCCATCGTCCAGGCCTGCTTCGAGATCGACCTGGAGCCGCATCGCCTGGCCAAGCTGTCGGGCATCGGCTGCTCGTCCAAGACGCCGGACTATTTCCTGGGCGCCAGCCACGGCTTCAACACCGTGCACGGGCGCATGCCCTCGGTGCTGACGGGAGCGAACCTGGCCAACCGCGAGCTCATCTACCTCGGGGTTTCGGGCGACGGCGACAGCGCTTCCATCGGCCTTGGACAGTTCGCGCATGCGATGAGGCGGGGCGTCAACATGGCCTACATCGTCGAGAACAACGGCGTGTACGGCCTGACCAAGGGCCAGTTCTCCGCCACCGCCGACCGGGGATCGAAGTCCAAGAAGGGCGTGGTCAACCACGACAGCGGCATCGACCTGGTGGCCATGGCCCTGCAACTGGGCGCCAGTTTCGTCGGCCGCTCCTTCTCCGGCGACAAGGACCAGCTGGTGCCCCTGATCAAGGCGGCGCTGACGCACAAGGGCGCGGCCTTCATCGACGTCATCAGCCCCTGCATCGCCTTCAACAACCACTCCGGCTCGACCAAGAGTTTCGACTGGGTTCGCGAGCACAACGAGGCGGTGAACAAGCTGGACGTCATGGTCGGCCGCGCGCCGATCACCGCCCAGTATGCGCCGGGCGAAGTCATCACCGTCGAGCAGCACGACGGCACGGTCCTGCAACTGCGCAAGGTCGCCGCCGACTACGACCCCACCAACCGCTCGGCGGCCCAGGCCTTCCTGGCCGAACGCAACGCCGCGGGCGAGGTGGTCACGGGCCTGCTCTACATCGAGCCCGACGCCGAAGACCTCCACGACAATCTCGGCACAGTCTCCACAGCGCTGAACAAGCTCGGCACGGCGGACCTCGTGCCGGGATCGGCGGCGCTCGAGGCGATCAACTCCGCACTGCGCTAGCGCCGCCTCGCTCAAACCGCCATTTCAGCACCAGGATGGCGAAGGCTTCGGCCAGGCACACGCTGTTGGCGACCATCACCGGCCAGCTGTGCAACAGCACCCCGTAGGTGACCCACAGCGCAAAGCCCGTGCAGGTGATGGCGTACATGCGAAGGCTGACCGAGGAGGCGTCGCGTTCGCGCCAGATCTTCACCAGCTGGGGGCTGAAGCTCACCATGGAGCAGAGCGCCGCGCCTGTGCCGACGAGGTCGACCAGGCCCAAGTTCAGGAGGCCCGCGCTATCCGGCGGTCGAGACCCCAGCGCTGGGCCCAGGCGGGGGCGAGCTCCAGGCTCGCCGGCGCGGGTCCGGGGGCCGAGCCGTCACGCAGGCAGGCGGCCAGGAAGGTGAGGGCCGAGCGCACGCCGTGCTCGGAGTAGGGCTTGCCGATCACCCCGCAGGCGCCGGCGAAGTCCTCCGGCAGGCGCTTGACGTTGGCGGTCATGAACAGGGCCACGCCCCCGCAATCTTCGGCGATGGCGCGGGCGACGTCGACGCCGGTGGGGCCGTCGCGCAGGTGAACGTCCACCAGGGCAAGCTCCGGCTGCAGCTGGGCGGCCAGTTCGCGCGCCTCGTCGGAGCTCATGGCGTGGCCGACCGGCCGGCAACCGGCCTCCTCGACCAGGAAGCCGAGTTCGGTCGCCAGCAATACCTCGTCCTCGACGATGAGGACGCTGATGGGCTTGGTTTGGTTTGTCATTAATGCACGCCGTTGATGGGCAGCCGCACGATCGTCCGGACGCCGCCGTGGCTGGAGTCGGTGTCGATGCTGGCGCGGAGCTGTTGGCAGAGGAGCCGCACGATGTTCAGTCCAAAACACGGCGGCTGATCCTTGCCGGCCGCGTTCATCCCAACGCCGTCGTCGGCGATTTCGATCCGAAAGTCGCCGTTCTCGCGCACGATGCCGATGTCGATGTGACCGGTGCGCCCGCCCGGGAAAGCGTGGTGCAGGGCGTTGCAGAGCAGCTCGTTGATGACCAGCGCCAGCGGGGCGGCCTTTGAGGCGGCGACGTCCACGCGCTCCAGGTTCAGGCGCACAACGACGTCGGCGCGGCCCGAGGCGCCGACCGCGTCGCTGACCAGGTCGCGGACGAACTCGGCCACGTCGAAGCGCTGGACGTCCTCGGCCTGGAACAGGCGCCGGTGGACGGTGGCGACGGCGTTGACCCGCTCCAGCATGCTTTTCAGCGCCAGCTTCACCTCCGGTTTCTCGTTGCGCCGCGCCTGGAGCAGAAGAAGCGAGGAGATGAGCTGAAGGTTGTTCTTTACCCGGTGGTCGACCTCATGGAGGAGGGCGGTCTTCTGCTCCAGCGCGCGGGAGAGGTCGGCGGTGCGCGCGGCGACGGCCGCCTCCAGGTCCTTGCGGCTTTCCAGAACCTGGAGCTCGGCCTTCTTCTTGTCGGTGATGTCGATCTGCGAGCCGAAGAAATAGACGATCTCGCCCGCCTCGTTGCGCACCGGGCTGACGTACAGGGCGTTCCAGAAGGGCGTGCCGTCCTTGCGGTAGTTGAGGATGTCGCGGGCGATGTCGCGGCCCTCGCGGACGGCGCGGCCGATCGCCTGGATGTCGGCGTCCTCGGTGTGGACGCCCTGCAGGAAGCGGCAGTTGCGGCCGATGACCTCCTGCCGCTCATAGCCGGTCAGGCCCAGGAAGGCGTCGTTGGCGAAGATGATGGGATTGTCCCGGTCGCGCGCGTCCGTAACGATCATCGACATCCGGGTGGCCTTGATGGCCGCCACGAACGGGTCGTCGAGGTCGTGTTTGGCGGCGAGACTGGCGCCCGCGCGAACAGATTTTGCGTAGTCGTCCATCAGCAAGCGCGGTGTTACGTCAGCCCGCAAGCTAAATGCCTTTAACGAACGCCGGTTCCCCGCTGAAAAGCTGAGACTTTTCAGGTCTAGAACATCACCCGGCCGGCGAGCAGGGCCTTGTAGCGCTGCTCGTTCTTGACCCGCTCCACCTCGGCTTCGAGCGCCAGATAGGACATCGGCGTGCCGGCCTTCAGCGCCAGGCCAAGGACCGCCGCGCCGTCCCCCGGTTCGGCGGCGACCAGGCGGAAGGGATCGCCCGTGCCGATGCGCGCGACGGTGTCGCCCACTTCGCCAGCGAAGACCTGGCGGTAGCCGATGCGCACTTCCGGACGCAGCCACACATCCCGCCCGTACTCGGCCCCGAAAGCGATCTCGGCGGTGCCCGACAGGCGGCTGGAGGTGCGGCCGTCGACATGCTGGTTCAGGCCCTCCTCAAGGTTGCCGGTTTCGTCGCGGCCGTCCTCGTTGAGGTAGAAGTAGTCCACCCCCAGCGTCGGGCGCACGTAGTAGCGGCCAAAGCGGCTCTCATAGGCCACCGAGCCGCTGGCCCCGGCGGTGTAGCCGTTCCACTGGGCCTCGGCGGTGCGCAGGACGCCGCTGGTGGGCGCGATGAAGCGGCGCACGCCGTCGAAGAAGGCATAGCCGCCGCCGCCGCGCACGCTGAACAGCCACGAGCCCGCGGCCCGGCGCCAGTAGGCGCCCAGTTCGACGTAGGAGGCGCTGGTCTGCTCGCCCACCTGGGCGGCGTCGTCCTGCTCCTCGGCGGTGACGTAGGCGAGCGTCGCGCCCAGCGCCCCGCCGGCGTCGTTCATCGCCTCATAGCCGCCGACGAAGCCAAAGCCCTTCGTCTCCGAGCCCAGGGTCTCCTCGCCCTCGCGCTGGACCTGCATGTTCAGCTCCTGGATCCAGAAGCTGTCGGGGCCGTAGCGCTGCTTGGGGTCGGGCCGGTTGGCGACCGAGCGGCCGATGGAGAGGTTGGCGTAGTCCAGCGCGCTGAACAGCCCCTCGCCCTGGTCGGGCAGCATCTGGTCGTAGAGCTTGAGAAAGTCCTCGCGCGTGGTGCGCGACAGGAAGGCGTCGCGGACGGCTTCGTCCTCGCCCAGCGCGACGTAGATGGCGTCGAAGGCGGCGGTCTGGGAGGCGTTCAGCCCCGCTTCCGCCGCGGTGCGCCGCCGCACCGACAGCAGGACGTTGTCGTTGGCCTGATCGGTGGTGACGCCGACATTGTAGAGGTAGGGCGAGGCGCCGATCAGGGTGTCGTCGATCGTCCCGATGGTCAGGTCGTTGGCGTCGACGATGATGTAGTTCTCGGGGGCGTTCTGGTCGTCGAAGGCCAGCAGGCCCGTCAGCTGGACGCCGAGCTGGGCGCCGGTGGCGATGTTGGCGGTGTCGACGATGAACTGCGAGGCCTCGTTGGTCTCGGTGTCGATGTTCACCGTCAGGATGCCGTCGGCGCCGACGTTCAGGCTGGTGGCGGTCAGGGCGTCGGTGCCGGACAGCGACAGCCGGCCGTTGGTCACGTTCAGCGCCAGCGCGCCGTCGGTGTCGGTGATCTTGCCGACCAGCACCGCGCCGCCCGTGATGTTGAGCGTGTCGGCGCCGTCGCCAAACGACACGTCGCCCAGCAGTTGGCCGTTGGCGAGGTTGAGGGTGTCGGCGCCGGAGCCGAGCTTCACCGCGCCGAAGATCAGCGGCTCGTCCGCGTCATCGACGCCGTCCGCATCGGCGTCCGCGTCGGCCACGCCGTCATTGCCGTCGTCGCCGTCGTTGACGCCGGTCTGGGTGATGGTCACGCCCGTGGTGTTGGCGGCCACGTCGATGGCGATGCGCTGGCCGTTGATGGTCTCGTTGGCCGGGTTGACGTCGTCGTCGTCGGTGTCGGCGGCGCTGTCGTTGGGCGTGATGATCGCCTGGATGCGGCCGCTGGTCTCGATGGAGGTGATCGAGCCGCTGAGGTCGCGGATCGCCACCGCGTCGCTGTTCTCGCCGACGGCGTTTACGGCGATGACGCTGGTGTTGACGATCTTCTGCGCGCTCGACCCCGCCTGCAGCAGGATGCCGGTGGCGGTGAGGTGGGCCTCTTCGCCGGGCAGCGGATCGGGCAGGTTCTGCGGGCCGTCGTTGGCGACGGTCTGTGCGCTGATGGTCCCCTCGTTGCGGATCACGCCGGCGCCGGTGAGGGCCGCGCCCGCCTTCAGCACCACGGCGGCGGCGTCGGCGTTGTAGGCGCGCGCCGAGATGGTGGCGTCGTTGCGCACCCCGCCCGCCAGGCTGGTGGCGTTGGCGCCGTCGACGCCGATCTGCAGGGCGGTGGCGGCGTTGTTGTCGAACACGCCGTCGGCGTTGATCGAGCCCTTGTTGATGAGGGCGTAGGCGTCGTCGCCGGTCCCCACCGCGCCGATGGTCACGGCCCGCGAGGCCGAGCCGATCTGGAGCGCCGGCGCCGTGCCGAAGGAGGTGATCGCGGCGGTGCTTTCCTGCGCGTCGGGAATGCCGTCGCCATCCTCGTCGGCGTTGTCGGGATCGGTGTCCGCCGGGCGGGCGTCGAGCAGGATGCCGCCGGCGACGTCACCGGCGACGCGAACCGCCGGCCCGCCGATCAAGAGGTCGTCGGCGTCGAGCTTGGCGCGGTCCTCGGCCGCGGACGGCCGGGTCGAATAGCGGTAGCCGGTCGCCGAAACGCTGCTCTGGACGGTCACGGCGCCGCCCACGTTGTTGTCGAGCGCCACGCCCACCGAGCCTTCGCCGCGCGCCGCCACGCTGCCGCGCAGGGTCACGTCGCCATCGATCACACCGGTGCTGCGGATGCCGTAGCTCGGGCCCGAGGTCGCGTTCGTCGTGGGGTTGCCGCCGATCACGCTGATCGAGCCGCCTTTGATCGCCAGATCGCCGGTCAGCCCCGATTCGATGCTGATGCCGTAGGAGTTGTTGCCCTCGACCGTGATCGAGCCGCTCTCCTGGGTGACGCTGCCGTCGAGCTTGCCCGCGCCGCCGGTCACCCGGATGCCGTAGCGGTTGTTGCCCTGGGCGAAGGGACCGTCGAGGTCGCCGTCGCCGGTCAGCGGCCCCGTGCCGTCCGGATCCTCGTCGGTCGGGGTGTAGTCCTCGACGATCGAGATCGTGCCCTTGTTCAGCACATTGCCGGTGAAGCCGCCGGTGGCCTGAATGCCGACCGAGCCGTTCACGCCCGTCGTGCTGACCGTGCCTTCGTTGGTCACATTGTCGTTGGAGTTCAGCAGCACCGCGGGACCGGTCACCGTCGGCTTGACGCTGCCTGAGCTGGTGATGCGCAGGTCGTCGTTGGCCGTCGACGTCTGGACCGGCGTGGTCACCGCCGTGGTGATGGTGGTCTCGGCCCACGCGCCGTGCGCGAGAACCAGCAGAGGAGCGGCCGCGACCGTTGCAACCAGACGCTTGCGATGCATGCGAGTAAACACCCCGAAAAACGGACGCCCCCTTCGTACCCTTCGCGATGCGGCGAAATTGCGTCGCCATGCCGCCGCGGGCAAAGGCCCCGCAGCCCGTCTATCGCAAGGCCCGTGACGGCGCCATATGTCGATTGAGCATATCCGGGCGATTCAGAGGAATCGAGCCTCTTCCATGGCTTCTTCGCCGCTGGCCGACAGCGCTATCCTCGAACGCCTCCCCGAACCGGTGCTGGTCGTGGAGGCGGGCGAGCGTGAATCCGCCGCCGACCGGCGCATCGCCTTCGCCAACGCGGCCGCGCGCGAACTCTTCCGCCTGGGGGCCGAGCGCCCAGCGCTGGTCTCGGCCATCCGCCATCCCAAGGTGCTGGAGGCGGTGGAGGCGAGCCTGTTGGAGGGCGCCGAGCGCGAGGTCGCCTATGACGCCGTCGGCGCCCAGGACCGCCACTGGCTGGCCCTGACCCGGCCGCTGGGCGAGGGGCGGGCCCTGCTGATGCTGCGCGACCAGACCGACGCGCGCCGCAGCGAGCGGCTGCGGGCCGACTTCCTGGCCAACGCCAGCCACGAGTTGCGTACGCCGCTCGCGTCGCTGACCGGCTTCATCGAGACGCTGCGGGGCCATGCGAAGGACGATCCCGCCGCGCGCGAACACTTCCTGTCGATCATGCACGGTCAGGCCGACCGGATGGCGCGGCTGATCGACGACCTGCTGTCGCTCTCGCGAATCGAGCTGAACGAACACATTCCCCCGACCGGCCGCGTGGATCTGGCGCGGGCGACCCTGGACGTGGTCGATGCGCTGGCGCCGCAACTGGCGGAGCGGCGGGTGGCCATCGACTTCACTCCGCCCGCTTCCGCCGATGTCGAGGGCGACCGCGACCAGATCGTCCAGGTGATCCAGAACCTGGTGGACAACGCCATCAAATACACCCCGCCCGGCGGCACGGTGCGCCTGTCGGTGGAGGGCGGCCTGACCGCGCGGGACGCGATGGCGCCGCACAGCCCCGCCGCCGCGCGCCAGTCGCTCCTGACCCCCGACCACGGCGCGGGCCGCTTTGTCGCCGTGCGCGTGACCGACGAGGGTCCCGGCATCGCCCGCCAGCACCTGCCACGCCTGTCGGAGCGCTTCTACCGGGCGCCCGGGCAAAAGAGCGGCGAGCGCAACGGCACGGGCCTGGGCCTGGCCATCGTCAAGCACATCATGAACCGCCACCGCGGCGGCCTCGCCGTCGAGAGCGCCGAGGGCCAAGGCGCGACCTTCACCGCCTACTTCCCCCAGCAGCCTTGACCGTCCGCGCGGCGCGCGCGAAAGCCGCGTGATGAACATCCTCCTCGTCGGCTCTGGCGGGCGCGAGCATGCGCTGGCCTGGAAGATCGCAACATCGCCGCTCTGCGAGCGGCTTGTCGCCGCGCCGGGTAATCCGGGCATCGCCAAGGTCTGCGAGACGCGGCCGGTGAAGGTGACCGATGTGGATGCGCTGGTCGCGCTGGCCCGGGAGATCGGCGCCGGGCTGGTGGTCGTTGGTCCGGAAGCAGCCCTCGAGGTCGGGCTGGCCGACCGGCTGGGCGAGCTCGGCATTCCCTGCTTTGGCCCGACCCAGGCGGCGGCGCGGCTGGAGACCTCCAAGGCCTTCACCAAGGACTTCTGCGCCCGGCACAACATCCCGACAGCGGGCTACGGCGTGTTCGAGACGGCGGATGCGGCCGGCGCCTTCCTCGATAGCCTGACCGCGCCCTACGTCATCAAGGCCGACGGGCTGGCGGCCGGAAAGGGCGTGGTGATCGCGGCCACGCGCGAGGAGGCGGACGCGGCGGTCGAGGACATGCTGGGCGGCCGCTTCGGCACGGCGGGCGCGCGGGTCGTCGTCGAGGAGTTCATGGACGGCGAGGAGGCCTCGCTCTTCGCCCTCGCCGACGGCGAGAACGCGGTGCTGTTCGGCGTGGCCCAGGACCACAAGCGCGCCTTCGACGGCGACGAGGGGCCCAACACCGGCGGTATGGGCGCCTATTCGCCGCCGCCTGTGGTGACGCGGGACCTCATCGACCGCGCCTGGGGCGAGATCATCCTGCCGACCGTGCGCGGCATGGCGGCCGAGGGCTGCCCCTACCGAGGCGTCCTCTACGCAGGGCTGATGCTGACGCGCGAAGGGCCCAAGCTCGTCGAATACAACGCCCGCTTCGGCGACCCGGAATGCCAGGTCCTGATGCTGCGGCTGGAAAGCGATGTCGTTCCCTACCTGCTCGCCGCCGCGACGGGGGAGCTGGGCGGCATGGCCGAGCCGATGTGGCGCGACGAAGCGGCGATCTGCGTGGTCATGGCCGCGCAGGGCTATCCCGATGCGCCCAGGAGCGGTGGCCTGATCGAAGGGGCCGACGCCGACTTCGGCGACGAGGCGGTCGTCTTCCACGCTGGTACGCGCCGCGACGCCGACGGCGCCCTGCGCGCGGCGGGCGGCCGCGTCCTCAACGTCTGCGCCCGGGGCGCCACGCTGCAAACCGCCCGCGATATCGCCTACGCGGCTGTGGGCGCCATCGACTTCCCCGAAGGCTTCTGCCGCTCCGACATCGCCTGGCGGGCTTTGTAGTCTCCCTCCCCTTCATGGGGAGGGTAGATCGCGCAGCGATCAGGTGGGGGAGTACCGCCCCACCCGCCGGCCTTCGGCCGCCACCCTCCCATGAAGGGGAGGGAAAGAAAGTTCCCCCACGACACACTGGCGCCGTCCGCGCACCGGGCTAAAGTGCTTTCAAACAAGCGTACGAGAGGAAGCCCCCCATGGCCGAGGCAGCCGAGCAAGTCAGCGCCCAGGATCTGAACTCGGGCACCAAACCGGTCGACGAGCGGCACAGCTTCGACGAGGCCAGGCTCGCGGCCTGGCTGAAGGCCAACGTCGAGGGCTTCGAAGGCCCGCTGGAGGTGCGCCAGTTCAAGGGCGGTCAGTCGAACCCGACTTATCAGCTTGTCACGCCGAACAAGCGCTACGTCCTGCGCCGCAAGCCGCCCGGCAAGCTGCTTCCCAGCGCCCACGCCGTGGACCGCGAGTTCAAGGTCATCTCGGCCCTCGGCAAGACCGGCTTTCCCGTCGCCAAGGCCTACGCCCTGTGCATGGACGAGGACGTCATCGGCACCATCTTCTACGTGATGGACAACGTCGAGGGGCGCATCCTGTGGGACGGCACGCTGCCCGACTACGAACCGGCCGAGCGGCGCGCTATCTACCAGGCCAAGCTGGAGACGCTGGCGGCCCTGCACAACACCGACTACCAGGCCATCGGCCTTGGCGACTTCGGCAAGCCGGGCAACTACTTCGCCCGCCAGATCGACCGCTGGACCAAGCAGTACAAGGCCTCGGAGACCTCCAGCATCGAGTCGATGAACCGGCTGATGGACTTCCTTCCGGCCACCACGCCGGACGATGACCGCACTTCCATCGTCCACGGCGACTATCGCCTCGACAACATGATCCTGCACCCGACCGAGCCCAAGGTGATCGCGGTGCTGGACTGGGAGCTGTCGACGCTGGGCAACCCGCTGGCCGACTTCACCTACCTGCTGATGAACTGGGTGATGCCGTCCGATCAGCGCGGCGGGCTGTCGGGGATCGACGACCTGAAGAGCTACGGCGTCCCGACCATCCAGGAGTATGTCGCCGAGTACTGCCGCCTGACGGGGCGGGACGGCCTGCCGCAGCTCGACTGGTACTTCGCCTACAACCTCTTCCGCCTGGCCGGAATCTGCCAGGGGATCGTGGGGCGGGTGCGCGACGGCACGGCCGCCAGCGCCCACGCCGCGCTGATGGAGGCCCGCGTGCCGCTGCTGGCCAACGCCTCCTGGGCCTTCGCGCAACGGGCCGGCGCCTGACCCTTTCGCCCACGGCCGTCGCGGGTTAGAAGCCGCGCGGCTTTGAAGGGGTAAGGGATTGGCCAACGTCACCGTGGTCGGCGCCCAGTGGGGCGACGAGGGCAAGGGCAAGATCGTCGACTGGCTGTCGAACCGCGCCGATGTGGTGGTGCGGTTCCAGGGCGGCCACAACGCCGGTCACACGCTGGTCGTCGGCAACCAGACCTACAAGCTCAGCCTGCTGCCGAGCGGCGTGGTGCAGGGCAAACTCTCGGTCATCGGCAACGGGGTCGTGGTCGACCCCTGGCACCTGATCAAGGAAATCGAGAAGATCGAGGCGCAGGGCGTGGCTATCGCGCCCGACATGTTGATCGTGGCCGAGAACGCCTGCCTGATCCTGCCCATCCACCCGGCTTTGGATGTGGCCCGCGAGGCGGCCGCCAGCGCCCCCGGCGCCAGGATCGGCACCACCGGGCGGGGCATCGGCCCGGCCTATGAGGACAAGGTCGGCCGCCGCGCGATCCGCGTCTGCGACCTCGCCGACGCCGACGACCTCCGCACCAAGATCGAGCGCCTGCGCGCCCACCACGACCCGCTGCGCGCGGGCCTTGGCCTGGAGCCTATCGATCCGGATGCGCTCCTTGCCCAACTGCTGGAGATCGCGCCGAAGATCCTGCCCTACGTGCAGCCCGCCTGGCGCGTCCTCGACGCCGCCAACCGGCGCGGCAAACGCATCCTGTTCGAGGGGGCGCAAGGCGCGTTTCTCGACGTGGACCACGGCACCTATCCCTATGTCACCAGCTCCAACACCGTGGCCGGACAGGCCGCGGCTGGCTCGGGCATGGGGCCCAAGGGGCCGGGCTATGTGCTGGGGATCGTCAAGGCCTACACCACCCGCGTGGGCGAGGGGCCGTTCGCCTGCGAGCTGGAGGACGAGGTCGGCAGGCACCTCGCCACCGTCGGCGGCGAGGTCGGGGTGAACACCGGCCGGCCCCGCCGCTGCGGCTGGTTCGACGCGGTGCTGGTGCGCCAGTCGGTGGCCATCAACGGCATCGACGGCATCGCGCTGACCAAGCTGGACGTGCTGGACGGCCTGCCGGTGCTGAAGATCTGCACGGGCTATCGGATCGGCGACAAGGTCATCGACTATCTGCCCTCTAGCCTGAAGGAACAGGCCGCCGCGCGGCCGGTCTATGAAGAGCTGGAAGGCTGGAGCGACAGCACCGGCGGCGTGCGCAGCTTCCGCGACCTCAACGCCAACGCCATCAAGTACGTCCGCCGCATCGAAGAGCTGATCAAGGCGCCGGTGGCGCTGTTGTCCACCAGCCCGCAGCGCGACGACACCATCCTCATGCGCGACCCGTTCGCGCCGTAACCGCACCCTTCCCCCTGGATGGGGGAAGGGCCGGGGATGGGGGTGGGAGCGGTTCAGGACAGGGCGTTCGCCTCAACACCACACAGACACACACGTCATCCGTCATCCCAGGCCTTGTGCCTGGGATCCCTCTCTCCGCCGCTGGACATCGAGAGGGATCCTCGGGACAAACCCGAGGATGACGGTGTTTGGGTTCGAAGTACTGAGTTGCGGACGGGGCGCCACCCCCATCCCAACCCTTCCCCCATCCAGGGGGAAGGGCTTTTACGCGTCCACCAGGTTCCGCTCGGTGGCGGCGGCGCGCATCGTCTTTTGCAGTTTCTCGAACGCCCGGACCTCGATCTGGCGGACGCGTTCGCGGCTGACGCCGTATTGCGAGGCCAGCTCTTCCAGGGTGGTCGGATCGTCCTTCAGGCGGCGCTCGGTGAGGATGTGCTTTTCGCGGTCGGTCAGCTCCGCCATCGCCTCTTCGAGGAGGCTCATGCGGATGGACTTCTCTTCCTCTTCGGCGACGACGGTTTCCTGGCTGACGGCGTTGTCGTCGGCCAGCCAGTCCTGCCACTCGCTCTCGCCGTCGGCGCGCATGGGCGCGTTGAGCGAAGCATCGCCCCCCGACAGGCGCCGGTTCATGGAGATGACCTCGTCCTCCAGCACGCCCAGCTTGGTGGCGATCTGGCTGACGTGTTCGTGGTGCAGATCGCCCTCTTCGAGCGCGCTGATTTCCGACTTCACCTTGCGCAGGTTGAAGAACAGCTTCTTCTGCGCCGCCGTGGTGCCCATCTTCACGAGCGACCATGAGCGCAGGATGTATTCCTGGATCGAGGCCCGGATCCACCACATGGCGTAGGTCGCCAGGCGGAAGCCCTTGTCGGGCTCGAACTTCTTGACCGCCTGCATGAGGCCGACGTTGCCCTCGGAGATCACTTCCCCGATCGGCAGCCCATAGCCGCGGTAGCCCATGGCGATCTTGGCCACCAGGCGCAGGTGCGAGGTGACCAGGCGGTGCGCGGCCTCGGGGTCCTCATGCTCCTTCCAGCGCTTGGCCAGCATGAACTCTTCGTCCTTGGCCAGCATGGGGAACTTGCGGATTTCGCTGAGGTAGCGTGACAGGCCGCCTTCCGGCGTCATGACGCTGAGTGCAGTGCTGGCCATGGCTATCCCCTTTCATTCCGAGCCGATCGCCACACACACAGCGGCGACCGCCCCCTCAACCGGTCAGATAGGAAAGAGTTGCGGCCCTTGTAAGGCCCAGCTTGTCCCCAGAAAATCTGAGCGGATCACTAGGTCTTTTTAAAGAACTAAGGCCGAAAAGGCAAGGGTCAGGCGCGGCCCGCGTCGGCCGAAAGCCAGGCCGCCGAGACGCCGATCCGCTCCAGCGCGCGGGACCATTTATGGTCGTGGTCGTCGTCGAACAGGATGGTCTCGTCCGGCTCGCAGACCAGCCAGACATTGTCGCGCACCTCGCGCTCCAGCTGGCCCGGCCCCCAGCCAGCGTAACCCAGCGCCAGCAGGGATTTCCTCGGCCGCGTCTTGCTGCCCAGCGCCTGCAGCACCTCGCGCGTGGCGGTCAGCGCCACCCCGCCGCCCAGCTTCACCGACGAGCCTTCGCAGACATAGTCGTCGGTGTGCAGGACAAAGCCGCGCTCCTTCTCCACCGGCCCGCCCAGCAGGACGAAGTCCTCCGGCAGGCGGATCTCCGACTCCACGCCCATGCGGTGCAACAGGTCGGGAACCGTCAGCCCTTCGACCGGCCGGTTCACGGCCAGCGCCATGGCGTGCTCCTCGGTGTGGTCGCAGATGTAGAGGACGGCCCGCTCGAAGCGGGGGTCGCCGATGCCGGGCATGGCGATCAGCAGCCGCCCGGTCAGGAACTCAGGCACGGGATCATGCTGGGGCATGCCTCTAGGATTCCCCGGCCATGCGACGCTTTCAAGTCACGAGCCGGAGATGTATCGATACTGCCCCCGATCCTCGATAAGGAGACGCCCCCATGGCCATCAAAGAGGGCGACAAGCTGCCCGACGCCACCTTCATGACCTTCGGACCCGAAGGTCCGCGCCCGATCACCACCGACGAGGTGTTCAAGGGCAAGCGCGTGGCCCTGCTGGCCGTGCCCGGCGCCTTCACCCCGACCTGCTCGGCCAAGCACCTGCCGGGCTTCAAGGAAAAGGCCGGCGACCTGCATTCGAAGGGCATCGACGCCATCGCCTGCATCAGCGTCAACGACGTCTTCGTGATGAAGGCCTGGGGCGCGGACCAGAACGTCGGCGAGGACATCGTCATGCTGGCCGACGGCAACGGCGCCTTCACCCGCGCCATCGGGCTGGAGATGGACGGCTCCAAGTTCGGCATGGGCACGCGCTCGCAGCGCTATTCGATGATCGTCAACGACGGCGTCGTCGAGAAGCTGAACGTGGAAGAGGGCGGCGAATTCCGCGTCTCCTCCGCCGACTACATGATGGCCCAGCTCTAGGGCGGGCCTCATGAAGAGCCCTCCCGGCCGCTACTCGATGGTGGCCATGGTCCTGCACTGGGCCATCGCTATCCTGCTGATCTGGAACGTACCGATCGCCTGGAACGCCGAGGACCTGAAGGGACTGGCCCACGTGCGCGCCCTGCAGCCGCACAAGACGATCGGGATCACGGTCCTGATCCTCAGCGTCCTTCGCCTGCTGTGGCGCCTGGCGGTGAAGCCCCCGCGCATGCCCGATACGCTCGCGCCGTGGGAGCGGCGGCTGGCGCGCGTGGTGCACGTCCTCTTCTATGTGGCGATCATCGGTCTGCCGCTGAGCGGTTGGGCGATGGTCTCGGCCGGCAAGCTGTCGGACGCCTTTCCGATCATGCTGGGGCCGGTTCGCTGGCCGACCCTGCCCATGAACGCCTGGTTCGGCTCCGACGTGCGCGACGTGCACGAGGCGCTGGAGGTCGTGCACGACTTGCTCGGCAAGGCCACGATCTATGGGCTGATCCCGCTGCACATCCTGGGCGCGCTCAAGCACCAGTTCATCGACAAGGCCGACGAGCTGGGCCGCATGATCCCCTTCTGGCCGCGCCGCCAGGCGGAGGGGCATGCCGAATGAGGCGGCTGGCGGTCATCGCGGCGCTGCTGTCGGCAACGCCCGCATGGGCCGCGCCGCCGGTCTGGACCGTGGACAAGGCCGCCTCGACGGTGGCGTTCGCCTCCACCTTCGACGGCCAGCCGGTGAGCGGCGGGTTTCGCCGCTGGGACGCGCAGATCCGCTTTGACCCCAAGGACCTCGCCAACTCCAGCGCCCGGGTGAGCATCGACACCGGCTCGGCGGTGACGGGTGACGCGGACCGCGATGCGGCGCTGCCGGACGCCCCCTTCTTCTGGGCGGCGAAGTATCCGACGGCGACGTTCGTCACCCAGTCCTTCAAGGCCCTGGGCGGCGATCGCTACGCCGCCGTGGGCGATCTGACCATCAAGGGGGTCACCAGGCCATTGACCCTTCCCTTCACCCTCGTCATCACCGGCGATACGGCGAAGATGAACGCGGTGGCGGACCTGAACCGCCTGGCGTTCGGCGTGGGGACCGGCGAGTGGAAAGCGACCGACCTGATCCCGGCCAACGTGAAGGTCACCATCGCGGTCACGGCCACGAAGTAGCCGCCGCCGTGGAGGCGTTGCGGAACGGCGGCCTCGTCATCCTGCCGACCGAGACCGTCTATGGCCTGGCCGCCGACGCCGCCAACCCGACCGCCGTCGCCAGGATCTACGAAGCGAAGGGCCGGCCGAGCTTCAACCCCCTCATCGCCCATGTCGCCGACCTCGCCGCCGCCGAGCGGGTGGCGGTGCTGGACGAGCGGGCGCGAAAGCTGGCGAAGACCTTCTGGCCCGGTCCGCTGACCCTGGTCGCCCCGGCGCGCGAGGGCGTCTGCGACCTCGCCCGCGCCGGACTCGACACCGTGGCCGTGCGCGTGCCGGCCCACCCGCTGGCGCGCGCGGTGCTGGAAGCGTTCGGCGGCCCCGTGGTCGCGCCGTCGGCCAACCGCTCCGGCCGCCCAAGTCCGACGACCTATCTGGATGCGATTGAGGAAACAGGGGCCGCCGCCGCCATCACCCTCGATGGCGGTCCGTGTCACATCGGCCTGGAGTCCGCCGTCGTCGCGCTGCTCGACGAGCCGCGCCTGCTGCGTCCGGGCGCCGTCACCCGCGAAGAGATCGAGGCGCTGGTCGGCCCGCTGGCGGAAGCGCAGGCCGACGCCAGACGCTCGCCCGGCCGGATGTCGCTGCACTATGCGCCCAACGCGCCGGTGCGGATCGACGCCGAGTGGCCGCGCGAGGGCGAAGCCTTCCTGGCGTTCGGCCCCTCGGACTCGCCGTTCAACCTCAGCCCCACGCGCGACCTGCGCGAGGCGGCGGCCAACCTCTTCGCCATGCTCCGGGCGGCCGACCGCACGAGCCCCAAGGCCATCGCCGTCGCGCCGATCCCCGACCACGGCCTCGGCGAAGCGATCAACGACCGCCTGCGCCGAGCCGCCGGCCACATCGACTGATATAGTTCCGCCATGACCGCGCCCGTCCCCGCCGATGTCCTCTCCCGCCTCAAGGCCGTGCTCGGCGAGGGCGGCTGGAGCCAGGATGCCGACCGCATCGCGCCCAAGCTCGTCGAATGGCGCGGCCGCTGGACGGGGACGACGCCGATCCTGCTGCTGCCGAAAACGACGCGGGAGGTTTCGGCGGTGGTCGGCATCTGCGCGGAGACCGGCACGGCGATCACGCCCCAGGGCGGTAACACCGGCCTCGTCAGCGGCCAGATCCCGCAGGGCGAGGTGCTTCTGTCCACCGAGCGCATGCGCGCCATCCGCGACGTCGACGCCTTCGACGACGTCATCGTCGCCGAGGCCGGGGCGCCGCTGGCGCTGGTCCACGAGGCCGCCGAGGCCCAGCGCCGCCGTTTTCCGCTGAGCCTGGCGTCCGAGGGCACCGCCACCATCGGCGGCCTGATCTCCACCAACGCCGGCGGCACCCAGGTGCTGCGCTATGGGACCATGCGCGACCTGGTGCTGGGGCTGGAGGCCGTGCTGCCGAACGGCGAGGTGTGGAACGGCCTGAAGCGCCTGCGCAAGGACAACACCGGCTATGATCTCAAGCAGCTGCTGATCGGCGCCGAGGGGACGCTCGGCGTCATCACGGCAGCGTCGCTGAAGCTCTTCCCCATCCTGCCCTCGCGCGCGGTCGCCATGTGCGCCGTCGCCTCGCCCGCTAACGCCATCCGCCTGCTGGCGCTGGCCAAGGAGGAGACCGGCGGCCAGGTCGAGGCCTTCGAGCTGATGAGCCGCCTCGGCGTCGCCTTCGCCCTCAGGAACATCCCCGGCCTGCGCGAGCCGCTGGAAGGCGAGCACCCCTGGTACGTCCTCATCGAAACCGCCAGCGGCGAACCCGGCGCGGCGGAGGCCGGCATGGAGCGGCTGCTGGAAAAGGCGCTGGAAGCCTGCCTCGTCACCGACGCCGCTATCGCCCAGACGCAGGCGCAAGGCCGCGCCTTCTGGGCCGTCCGCGAGAACCAGTCCGCCGGCCAGCGCCCCGAAGGCGCCGCCTGGAAGCACGACGTCTCGGTCCCGGTCTCGCGCATCGCCGAGTTCATCGAGCAGGCGGACGCCGCCGTCCTGCGCTTCGCCCCCACCGCCCGCATCGTCGCCTTCGGCCACGTCGGCGACGGCAACGTCCACTACGACGTGCTGCGCGCGGAGGGGGGCGACGATAACCGCCACAACGCCCTGCGCGACGAGGGCTCGCGCATCATCCACGACATCGTCGCGGGCTTAAACGGCTCCATCAGCGCCGAACACGGCCTTGGCGCCATGAAGAGCCAGGAAGCCCTGCGCTACAAGTCGCCGGTCGAGATCGCCGCGTTGCGAGCCGTGCGGGCGGCGCTCGACCCGGGCCGCATCATGAACCCGCGAGTCCTTTTCTAAGGTCGAGCCTGAGCGTCGCCCCAACGGCGCGGCGCCATTCGCCGGTGACGTTCGCCCGTGAGGCGAAGTCGGGCCACTGGCTGACCGCAGCCCACACCTCTTCGATGATCACGCGGCTACGCCTTGGCTTTATCGTGCCTGCCTCGGCGCACCGCACCAGGTCGTCAATTTCGAAGTCGTTGCGTTTGCCGTTGATCGACATCTGGTGCTGATTGGTCCAGGCGCCGGTTGGGTTGTACGCCCAAGTCAGATCAAACGCCGGCGCTAACCGCCACGCGCCGGCGCGATCCATGAGGAACGCGACGTTCTTGACGTGATCGTCATGGTTCCTGGCGATGACGTTGAAGGCGATGCGGCGGAAGAACTGCTCAAGCTCCTGCATGGAGAGACCGAGCCGGCGCATGAGAAGGAAGGCTTGCTCATAGCTGTTGGCCATCGGGTCGTTGAAGTCGAGGTGACCCAACGCCGCCAACGACTGCATGTGCAGCTTTTCGCCCCCATCGAGCCGGTCGAAGCGACGGGTCATGAAATGGCGGCGGCCGCCCTCTTCGAGCAGGCGGCACTCCGTCATGGTGATGCCCGCCGCTTTCGCCATCTCCGAGTAGGCGTATTCGACCGCGCCGTAGCCCTTCGGGTCAGCGAGCTCCTTGTCCTTGTTGCCTTCCACGCCATCGAACTTGAGCAGCCAGTACTGAAAGCCCTCGCCGGCCCGCGCCTGGCCGCTTCGCACCTCATGGGTGACCGGGTTCCAGGCGATTACGGCCTTGGCGCGGGCGCCCCCCGCGGATGTCCCAACGCGCAATATCTGACGTAGCGCGTCCGGCTCGTGTCCCTCGCCGAAGCTTGTGTGCAGCCCATCGCGCTGGGTCAGAACCTCCGAGGCCAGCTTCACCAGAGCATCTATCTTGATCGCTTCGTCGGCGCTCGCGTGCGGCCCTGTGGATGGGCGGAACTCCAGGGCCCCCATTCCGCGCGCGCCCGTGTAACAGAGCCTTTCCACCGCGTTGAACGACGCGGAGTCGCGGCCCTGCGAGGCCAGCCACGCGTCGATCAGCGCATTGCCGTACCTGTCCGGGAGGGAGTCGGCGAGCAAGCCTGGTAAGCCATGGAAGGACTGAATGGGCAGTTCGGGGAAGTAATACACTTGGCCGCTCAACGGCATCACGATCGGCGATATCTGGATGCCGCTATCGATAAACTCGGGCGCGAACTGGAACGTGGCGATCGCGTCGCCATCGTTCAGGGCCACGGCGCCGACCGTCGTGCCCCAGAGCGTCACTTCAGAGATCGTCACCGCCCATCACCCCAGCGCCAGACCGCCGTGCCCTCTTGCGACTTTGGGCGCGCGCGCCGCCGGGCTTTGCCGCGGCGTTGTAATTGCTCCATGGGCGTTGGACCGGTGTCGGGAAGCACGATGTCCAAGGCCTCCAGCCGGTTGAGGGCGCGGAAGAGGCGGATGAGATTCGAGGTCTGCACCGACGCACCCTGTTCGATCCGCTCGAGCGTGCGTTTTGACAGGCCGGCTGCGTCGGCGAGTTCGGCCTGGGTGAGGTTGTTCCCGAGGCGCAGCCTTTCCAGACGCCGGCCAAGTTCGGCCAGCACGGCCTTGTCGGTCAAAAGGGGTGTTATCTTCATCTCGCCATATTTGGCGATTTAACGCGATATATCAAGATATTTCGCCAATTTTGACGAAAAACGGTCGCCTATTAAATAATTCGTCATTTAAGGCGAATAAGTCGCCATAGTACATGCAAATCGCCAGAAAAGGCGATTTATGAACATGATGGCTGGTCGCTTCGAAACCGGCTACACAGCCGGAATGCTGATGGTCATTTCGCCCGCGAAGTCGTTGAACTTCGAAGCCGCGCCGCGCGCCTTGCCGCTGACGACGCCGCAGCTGAAGGACGACATCGCCGAGCTGGCGCAGGTGACGAAGAAGCTGCGCCCGCGCGACCTCAAGCGGCTGATGGACATCAGCGACGATCTGGCCGCCCTGAACCACGAGCGTTTCCAGCACTTCGATCCGGTGATGGAGGACGGCCTGCAGGCGGCGATCGCCTTCAACGGCGATGTGTATGCCGGCTTGAACGCCCGCACGCTGGACAAGAAGAGCTTCGAATGGGCGCAGAACCACCTGCGCATCCTGTCGGGTCTCTACGGCGTGCTGCGGCCGGCCGATGCGTTGCAGCCCTACCGGCTGGAGATGGGCGTGCGGCTGAAGACGAAGCGCGGCAAGAGCCTCTACGACTTCTGGAAATTGCCGCTCGCCGCGACGCTGAACGAGGCGGCCACGGGGATGAAGGACCCCACGCTGGTGAACCTCGCCAGTCAGGAATACTTCGGCGCGGTGGATGTGAAGGCGCTTCGGATGCCCGTCGTCACCTGCCACTTCCGCGAGGAGAAGGACGGCGAGTCGAAGGTCATCAGCTTCTACGCCAAGAAGGCGCGGGGTCTGATGGGCCGCTACGCCATCGACCGCCGCATCGACCGAGCCGAGAAGCTCAAGGCCTTCGATGTGGAGGGCTATGCCTTCCGCCCGGCGCTTTCGACCGACACGGACTGGATGTTCACGCGGCCTCAGCCGCCGTTGAAGGGACGCTAGAGGAATGGCTGTCGATTACGGGCTTTCGGGACAGGTCGCCGTCGTCACCGGCTCCACCAGCGGCATCGGCCTGGCGCTCGCCCAGCAGCTGGCGGGGCAGGGGGTGCGGGTCGTGCTCAACGGCCTCGGCGCGCCGGAGCAGATCGAACAGGCCAAGGCCTCCATCCCGGGCGCGCTCTACCACCCGGCGGACATGACCAAGGCCGATCAGATCGCCGACCTGATCGCCTACGGCCACCGCGAACTCGGCCGCCTCGACATCCTCGTCAACAACGCCGGGGTGCAGCACGTCGCGCCGGTCGATGAGTTCCCGCTGGAGAAGTGGGACCAGATCATCGCCATCAACCTGACCAGCGCCTTCCACGCCGCCCGCGCGGCGATCCCGATCATGAAGGCGCAGGGGCGCGGCCGGATCGTCAACATCGCCTCGGCCCACGGCCTCGTGGCCTCGCCGTTCAGGTCGGCCTACGTGGCCGCCAAGCACGGGGTCATCGGCCTGACCAAGACCATCGCCCTGGAGGTCGCCCGCCAGGGGATCACCTGCAACGCCATCTGCCCCGGCTATGTGAAGACACCTCTGGTCGAGGCGCAGATCGTCGACCAGGCCAAGGCGCGCGGCATCAGCGAGGACGAGGTGATGACCAACGTCATCCTCGCCGCCCAGCCGACCAAGGAATTCGTCACCTTCGACCAGCTCGGCGGCATGCTGCTCTACCTGGTCTCGGACCTCGGCGCCTCCGCCAACGGCGCGGCCATGGTGGTGGACGGCGGCTGGACGGCGACATGACGCCGGCGCCGATCCCCGCGGTCGGCGTCGTCGTCCTTCGCGGCGAGGAGGTGCTGCTGGTCCGGCGGGGGCGGCCGCCAAGGCAGGGGCAGTGGAGCCTGCCGGGCGGGCGCATCGAGTTTGGCGAGACGGTCGAGGCGACCGCCCTTCGCGAGCTGACGGAGGAGACCGGGGTCGAAGCCGAGCTCCTTGGCCTGATCGAGGTGCTGGACGCGCACTTCACCTCGCGCACCTCGGGCGAAGTCACGCGGCACTACGTCCTCATCGACTTCGCCGCCCGCTGGCTCGGCGGCGAGCCGGTGGCGGGCGACGACGCCGCCGAGGCGCGGTTCGTGCATCACAGCGAGGTCGCGGGCCTGGTCGAATGGCCCGAGACCGTCCGCATCATCGAGGCGGCGCGCCAACGCTGGGCTTGACGGACGTAGCGGCGCCCGGCCTCTAACAGGCGTTCAACGACAAGAGGGAAGCGCCATGGCCTACGCGCCGTTCAACCTGCAGGGAAAGGTCGCCCTGGTCACCGGCGGCAACAGCGGCATCGGGCTTGGGATGGCGCAGGCGCTAGCGCAGGCCGGCGCCGACATCGTCATCTGGGGCTCCAACGCCGAGAAGAACCAGAAGGCGGAAGGCCAGCTGACCAACTACGGCGTCCGCGTGCTGGCCCAGCAGGTCAACGTCGCCGACGAGCAGGCGGTGGTTGGCGCCATGCGGGAAGCGGTCACCGCCATGGGCCGCGTCGATTTCGTCGCCGCCAACGCGGGTATGGGCAAGGGCTCGCCCGCCTTCGACCAGATGACCACCGAGACCTGGAACCAGGTCATGGCCGTCAACCTCGACGGCGTCTTCTGGACTTTCCGGGAAGCCTGCAAGCACATGAAGGAGCGGGCGCAGAACGGCGATCCCGGCGGCTCGCTGGTGGTCACCTCCTCGGTCAGCGCCGTGCACGGCGCCCCGCGCAACCAGGCCTACGCCGCCACCAAGGGCGCGGTGATCCCGATAATCCGGGGCATCGCGGTCGAGTACGCGCGCTATGGCGTGCGGGCCAACGCCATCCTGCCGGGGTGGATCGCCACCGACATGACCGCCGGGGCCCAACAGAACGAGACCTTCAACGCCAAGGCCATCGGGCGCGTGCCCATGCGCCGCTGGGGCGAGCCGGAAGACTTCGGCGGCATCGCCGTCTATCTCGCCTCCGACGCCTCCAAATTCCACACCGCCGACACCTTCGTGATCGACGGCGGCTACACGGTGTTCTGAGAATGACGATCCACACACCCATCTGCGACATGCTCGGCGTCGAGCATCCGATCCTGCTGGCCGGCATGGGCGGGGTTTCCTACGCCGAGCTGGCGGCGGCGGTCTCCAACGCCGGCGGCTATGGCGTGCTCGGCATGGCCGGGACCTCGGCCAGGTTCATCGAAGAGCAGATGAAGAAGGTCCGCGAGCTGACCGACAAGCCGTTCGGTGTCGACCTGCTGGCCGCCACGCCCGACGCCCTGACCAAGGCGGTGGACGTCATCATCGACAATGGCGCCTCATCCTTCGTGGCCGGCCTCGGCGTGCCCATGCCCATCATCGAAAGGCTCAAGAAGGCGAACCTGAAGGTCATGGTCGTCTGCGGGGCGGTGAAGCACGCGGTGAAGGCCGAGCAGGCCGGCTGCGACGCGGTCATCTGCCAGGGCGGCGAGGGCGGCGGCCACACCGGGCTCGTGGGGACCATGCCCCTGATCGCCCAGGCGGTGGATGCGGTGAATATCCCGGTGATCGGCGCGGGCGGCATCTATGACGGACGCGGTTTGGCGGCCTCGCTGGCGCTGGGCGCCCAGGGCGTGTGGATGGGCACCCGCTTCATCGCCTCGAAGGAGGCTCACGCGGGCGAGCTCTACCGGCAGGCTATCCTGGAGGCGAAGGACGAGGACACCGTCCGCACCCGCTCCTATTCCGGCAAGCCGATGCGGGTGAAGAAGAACGCCTGGGTCGACGACTGGGAGAGCCGGCCCGCCGACATCCAGCCCTTCCCGCAGCAGGCGATGATCTCCGTCCAGGCCAACGCCATGGGCGGCATCGGCGGTCAGGTCGAGGGGCTGGATCCCGACAGGTCCTGCTTCGCCATGGGTCAGTCCGCCGGCGGCGTCCACGAGGTGCTGCCCGCCGCCGAGATCGTCCGCAACATCATGGCCGAGGCCGAAGCGGCGATCGCGCGGATGAACGCCCTTCTCCCCTCGCGGGAGAAGGTGGCAGCCGGAGGCTGACGGATGAGGGGGCGCGCTGAGGGTTCTGAGAGACCCCTCATCCGACCTGCTCCGCAGGCCACCTTCTCCCGCAAGGGGAGAAGGATCACACCTTGACCGTCATCGCGGGCTCGCGCATCCCCGCTCCATGGCGGTCTATACCGACATCACCGACGAGGAACTGGAGGGGCTGCTGGGGCAGTACGACCTTGGCCGCCCGCTCGCCTTCAAGGGCATCGCCGAGGGGGTGTCGAACTCCAACTTCCTGCTGGATACGGACAACGGCCGCTTCATCCTGACCATCTACGAGCGCCGCTTCGTGGAGTCGGAGCTGCCCTGGTTCATGCAGCTCCTGGAGCATCTGGCGGGCCACGGATTTCCCAGCGCCACGCCCGTGCACGCCCGCGACGGCGCGGTGCTCAAGAAGGTGCGCGGCAAGCCCTGCGCCCTGATCAGCTTCCTGCCGGGTCTGTCCGTTCGCCGCCCCACCGCCGCCCACTGCCGCGAGGCGGGCATGGGCCTGGCCTGGTTGCATCAGGCGGGAGAGGGCTTCACGGCCCGCCGGGCCAACGCGCTCGGCCACGAGCACTGGGCGCGGATGTTCCACCCCCTGCGCCGCGCGGCCGATGAACTCAAACCCGGTCTGGCCGAAACCATCGAAGGCGATCTGGCGACCTTCGCCGCCGGCTGGCCGAGGGAATTGCCGGAGGGGGTGATCCACGCCGACTGGTTCCCCGACAACGTCTTCTTCCAGGAGGGGCGGTTCGCGGGCGCCATCGACTTCTACTTCGCCTGCCATGACCAGCTGGCCTACGACATCGCCGTGGCGCTGAACGCCTGGTGCTTCGAGGCCGACGGCAGCTTCAACCTGACAGCGGCGCGGGGCCTGATCGCCGGCTACGAGAGCCGCCGTCCCCTGACCGACGCCGAGCGCGCGGCCCTGCCGATGCTGGCGCACGGGGCGGCGATGCGGTTCTTCCTGACGCGGCTGGCCGACTGGGGCTCGACCCCCGACGGCGCGATGGTGCGCCCCAAGGACCCGCTGGAGTATGAGCGCAAGCTGGCCGTCCACCGCGCGGGCCTGGCCCTGATCGGCGAGGCGGCGTGACGCCCAAGGTCACGATCTATACCGACGGCGCCTGCAAGGGTAACCCGGGTCCGGGCGGCTGGGGCGCGATCCTGATCGCCGCCAACGGGACCGAGAAGGAACTGTGCGGCGGCGAGGCGGCCACCACCAACAACCGCATGGAGCTGATGGCCGCCATCCAGGCGCTGGAGGCCCTGAAAAAGCCCTGCAAGGTCGAGCTGCACACCGACAGCACCTACGTGATGAAGGGGATCAGCGAGTGGGTCCACAACTGGAAGCGCCGGGGCTGGAAGACGGCGTCCAAGGACCCGGTCAAGAATGAGGACCTCTGGCGACGCCTCGACGAAGCGCGCCTGCGCCACGATGTCGACTGGCGCTGGGTGAAGGGCCACGCGGGCCATGAGCTGAACGAGCGCGCCGACGAACTGGCCAACAAAGGCCTGCGCATCGCCCGGGGCGAGGCCTAGACCCCCAGCTGCCGCGCGGCGAGGTCGCGCATGATCTCCTCCGAGCCGCCGCCGATGGCGTTGACGCGGACCTCGCGGTAGATGCGCTCGACCTTGGAGCCGCGCATGTAGCCGGCGCCGCCGAGGATCTGCATCGCCTCGCGGGCGCAGAACTCCATGGTCTGGGTCGCCTGGTTCTTCATCAGGCTGATCTCGGCGACGGGCTGTTCGCCGAGGCTCACCCGATAGGCCATCATCTCGATCATCGCCTGGGTGGCGCTCCAGCGCTGAACCATGTCGGCGATCTTGTGGCGGATGACCTGGTGGTCGGCGAGACGCCGGCCGAAGGTCTGCCGCTCCCGCGCCCAGGCGACGGCCTCCTCGATGCAGATTCTAGCGAAGGAGTTGGCGGAGGTGGCGAGGCCGATCCGCTCGCGATTGAAGTTCAGCATGATGCCGGCGAAGCCTCGGTTCTCCTCGCCGATCAGGTTCTCTGCGGGCACGCGCACATCGTCGAAATAGAGGGCGGCGGTGTCGGACGCCCACCAGCCCTGCTTCTTCAGCTCGGTCTGGGTGAAGCCGGCCATGCCCTTCTCGATCAAGAGCAGCGAGACCCCGCCCGCGCCCTCGCCGCCGGTGCGCACGGCGACGGTGTAGAAGTCGGCCCGCATGCCCGAGGTGATGAACATCTTCGAGCCGTTGACGACGTAGTGGTCGCCGTCGCGCCGCGCGGTGGTCTTCAGGTTCGCCACGTCAGAGCCGCCGGAAGGTTCGGTGATGGCGAGCGCCGCGATCTTCTCCCCGCGCAGCACCGGCGGCACCACGCGCCGCTTCATCGCCTCGGACCCGATGGCGACGATCGGCGGCAGGCCGATGCCGTGGCTCATCAGTGACGCATTGATCCCGCCGCACCCATGCCGCGCCAGTTCCTGGCTGGTGACGATGCCCATGAAGGGATCGGACGGGGTGCCGCCGAACTCTTCGGGGTAGCCGAGCCCGATCAGCCCGACGTCGGCGGCTTTTTTGTAGAGCTCGCGCGGAAAGGTCCCCGCCTCGTCCCACTCATCGGCGAAAGGCATGATCTCCGCCTCCACGAACCGGCGCAGCGTCTCGCGCCAGGCGTGGTGGTGGTCCTGGAAGAACGGGCAGGGTCGGTCGAGGGCGGGCAGGATGCTCATGCAAGGAGGCTAGCCGACTGACCGGCGGGGAAAGCAAGCCATCTCCCTTCCCCCTGGATGGGGGAAGGGTCGGGGATGGGGGTGGCGCCGTCTCAGCTAGCGCTGCGTTGGGGAGTGGACGCGGAAAGCATCCCACCCCCATCCCAACCCTTCCCCCATCCAGGGGGAAGGGCTTTAACCACCCCTTCACCACGTTCGTTCATGGGTGCAGGCTCCAGTTCTGTGGAGCAGACCATGGCGTTCGCGGCCGAGACCATCATCCAGGGCGATTGCCTGGAGGAGCTGAAGAAGCTCCCCGACAGGTCCGTGGACCTCGTCTTCGCCGACCCGCCCTACAACCTCCAGCTCGGCGGCGATTTGCTGCGGCCCGACAACTCCAAGGTCGACGCCGTCGACGACCACTGGGACCAGTTCGAGAGCTTCGCGGCCTACGACGCCTTCACCAAGGCTTGGCTCGCCGAGTGCAAGCGGGTGCTGAAGGACGATGGCGCGCTGTGGGTCATCGGCAGCTACCACAACATCTTTCGCGTCGGCGCCGTCCTCCAGGACCTCGGCTTCTGGATCCTGAATGACGTCGTCTGGCGCAAGACCAACCCGATGCCGAACTTCAAGGGCACCCGCTTCACCAACGCCCACGAGACCCTGATCTGGGCGGCCAAGGCCAGGGGCGGCAAGCGCTACACCTTCAACTACGACGCCATGAAGATGGCCAACGACGAGGTGCAGATGCGCAGCGACTGGACGCTGCCGCTGTGCACCGGCGAGGAGCGGGTCAAGTCCGGCTCCGGCGCCAAGGCCCACCCGACGCAAAAGCCCGAGGCCCTGCTGCATCGGGTGATCCTGTCGTCGTCGAAGCCCGGCGACGTCATCCTCGACCCCTTCCTCGGCGTCGGCACCACCGGCGCGGTCGCCAAGCGGCTCGGCCGCCGTTTCGTCGGCATCGAGCGCGAGGCTGATTACGTGGCGCTGGCGAAAGAGCGGATCGCCAAGGTGATCCCGGTCGCCGCCGCGGACCTGGAGGTCATGGGCTCGAAGAAGTCCGAGCCGCGCATCCCCTTCGGCCGCGTGGTCGAGGCGGGCCTGCTGTCGCCCGGCGACATGCTCTACGACCCCAGGGGCCAGCTGTCGGCCAAGGTCCGCCCCGACGGCTCGCTGGCCATCGGCGACCTGACCGGCTCGATCCACAAGGTCGGCGCCATGGTCCAGCACCAGCCCGCCTGCAACGGCTGGACCTACTGGCACTTCAAGACCGACAAGGGCCTGGCCCCCATCGACCTCCTCCGCGACAAGCTGCGGGCCGAGGCGGTCTAGAGCGCGGCGCGGGCGGCTTTCAGGAAGACTGACGGCAGGGCCGAGAGGTCGCGCGTCCAGATCACGTCGGCGGCGGCGCCCTCGGCCTTCAGCACGCGCAGCTTCAGGGCGAAGTGGGTGAAGACGTGCTCGATCTCGCCCGCGGCCCTCCACTGGGCCTGCACAGGCGCCGAAGCCAGCGCCTCCTCATCCGACAGCGCTGAGCCGCGCCACTCGCTGGTCGGCAGGGCGAGCATGCCGCCGAGGAGGCCCTTCGGCGGGCGGCGCACCAGCGCCACTTCATCGCCGCGCGTGAGGACGTAGGCGACGCCGTAGCGGCGGGGGCGGTCGGCCTTGGCGCGCCTCCGGGGATAGCGGTCGGGGTCGCCCTGCCGGAAGGCGGCGCAGTGGGCGGACACCGGGCAGCGATCGCACAGGGGCGCCTTGGGGCGGCAGACGACAGCGCCGTGGTCCATCATGGCCTGGGCCCAGTCGCCGGGGCGCTCGTCGGTGACCAGCGTGGCGGCGAGGCGCTTCAACTCCGGTTTGGCGTCGGGGAGCGGAGTCTCCACCGCAAACAGCCGGGAGATCACCCGCTCGACATTGCCGTCCACCACATTGGCGGGTCGGTCGAAGGCGATGGCCGCCACAGCTGCCGCGGTATAGGCGCCGATGCCGGGGAGGGCGCGCAGGCCCTCTTCGGTGTCCGGGAAGACGCCGCCGTGGTGCTCGGCGACGGCCCTTGCGCAGGCCAGCAGGTTGCGGGCCCTGGCGTAGTAGCCAAGCCCCGCCCAGGCGGCCATGACCTCGCCGTCGTCCTCGGCCGCCAGGTCCGCCACCGTCGGCCAGCGCCGCGTGAACGTCAGGAAGTAGGGCGTCGCGTGCGGCACGGTCGTCTGCTGCAGCATGATCTCGCTGAGCCACACCCGGTATGGATCGGGCAGCACCTCGCGCCACGGCAGGCTGCGCGCGTTCTCGTCATACCAATGCAGCAGCTTTGAGCGGAGGGCGGCGACGTCCATCGCTCCCTCCTTACCGTCATCCCGGAAGACGCGCAGCGGCTATCCGGGACCCAGACGGCTTATGCGGCGCTGGGTCCCGGCTCTGCGCTTCGCTCCGGCCGGGATGACGGGTAGGGTGGAGCGGTGAGAAAAAGAGCACTCCCGACGGCCGAAGAGACGGCGGAAATCCTCCGCTATCGCCGCACGCGCCCGCCGATCCGGCCCGCGCCGCCGGCCGGCAAGTCGCTGGTGCCGCTGATCAGGCAACTCGACGCCAGGTTCGGCCAAGGCCCCGGCCTCCTCCAGGCCCGCTGGCGCGAGATCGTCGGGGAGCAACTGGCCCGCCACACCGAGCCGGTGAAGATCATCAAGTCGCGCACCGGCCCCTCGACGCTGGAACTGAAGGTCGCCGGCCCCGCCGCCGCGCTGATCCAGCACCAGGCGCCGCAGATCATGGAGCGGGTGAACCTGCTGCTGGGCGCCGGGACCATCGGCAAGCTGCGCATCGTCCAGGGCGTGCTCAAGCCCCGTGAGACCGCGCCGCCCCGCCGCCGCGCCAAGGGTCCGCTGGACGCCGCAACTGAGCGCGAACTCGCCGACGGCCTCGCCGCCGAGCCCGACACGCCGCTCAAGGCCGCGCTCATCAAACTCGGCCGCGAGGTCCTGCGCGGCCGTTAACCGCCTTGCAAACGCCGCCTTCTGCGCCTCATGGGAATCGCGCTTTACTGACCAATCCTTGGGAGAGCCTTCATGCGTCTGTTCAACCGCCGCACCGCCCTTGTCATCGCCGCCTCGGCCCTTTTGGCCGCCTGTAACGGCGGTGGAGCCGGCAAGGCCTCGACCGAGGACATGACGCTCGGCAATCCCGACGCCAAGGTCACGGTCACCGAGGTCGCCTCCGCCAGCTGCGCCCACTGCGCCCGCTGGAACGAGGAGGTGTGGCCTGCCTTCAAAGCCAAGTACGTGGACACCGGCAAGGTCCACTACGTGATGAAGGAGTTCCTGACTCCGCCGGTCGATCTCGCCGCCGCCGCCTTCCTGACGGCCCGCTGCGCCGGCAAGGACAAGTATTTCAACGTCGTCGACGCCGTCTTCCGCGCCCAGGGCACGATCTACCAGACGGGCGATGCGCGGGGCGAGCTGCTGCGCATCGCCAAATCGGCGGGCCTGTCGGAGGACGAGTTCAACGCCTGCGTCCGCGACGAGGACGCGCTCAAGGCCCTCAACGCCCGGGTCGAGAAGACCGCCAAGGAGCTGGACGTCACCGGCACGCCGACCTTCTTCGTCAACGGCAAGAAGGTGGCCGACGGCGAGACCCCGCTGGAGGCGCTGGACAAGGCCATCGCCGAGGCGGAAGGCGCGGCCAAGTAGGACGCTAAGGAAACGAAGTGCACTTCCAGAGGCTGCGCCTTTCGGGCTTCAAGTCCTTCGTCGATCCGACCGAGTTCCGGATCGAGCCCGGCCTGACGGGCGTCGTCGGGCCGAACGGCTGCGGCAAGTCCAACATCCTGGAGAGCCTGCGCTGGGTCATGGGCGCCAACTCCGCCAAGGCCATGCGCGGCTCGGGGATGGACGACGTCATCTTCTCCGGCACGGGCGCCAGGCCCGCCCGCAACCACGCCGAAGTCGCGCTGACCATCGACAACGCCGACCACACGGCCCCCGCGCAGTTCAATTCGAACCCGGTGATCGAGGTGGTCCGCCGGATCGACCGGGGCGAGGGCTCGACCTACCGCATCAACGGCCGCGAGGTCCGCGCCCGCGACGTGCAGCTGCTGTTCGCCGACGCCTCGACCGGCGCCAATTCTCCCGCGCTGGTGCGGCAGGGCCAGATCAGCGAGCTCATCGCCGCCAAGCCGCAGAACCGGCGGCGCATCCTGGAGGAGGCCGGGGGCGTCAGCGGCCTGCACGGCCGCCGCCATGAGGCAGAGTTGCGGTTGCGCGCGGCCGAGGCCAACCTTGCCCGGCTCGACGATGTCATGCGCGAGCTGGAAACCACGCTGAACCGCCTGCGCCGCGAAGCCCGCTCCGCCGAGAAGTACAAGAAGCTGTCGGCCGAGATCCGCGCCGTCCAGAGCGCCGTCCTCTACGCCCGCTGGCGCGACGCTCGCGACACCCTCGCCGCCGCCGAGGCCGAGGCGCGGCAGTCCGCCGACGCCGTCGAGGTCACCGCCCGCGAGGCCGCCGCCGCCACGACCGAGGCGCAGGCCGCGGAGGAGGCCATCCGCCCCCTGCGCGACGAGGAGACGGTCGCCGCCGCCATCCTTCACAAGCTGGCCATCGAAAAGGACCGCATCGAGCGCGAGGTCGAGGCCGCCGCGTCCGAGGTCGCCCGCCTCACCGCCGAACTGGAGCGCATCGACGCCGACACGACCCACGAGGAGCACGTCACCGGCGATGCGGCGACCGCGCTGGAGCGGCTGGCCGCCGAGATCGCGCGGGTCGAGCAGCAGATCGCCTCGGCCCCCTCGCGCCTGCCCGAACTGCAGGCCGCCCAGAAGGAGGCCGAGGACGCCCGCGCCCGGGCCGACGCCCAGGTCGAATCCCTCGCCGCCGCCGTCGCCGCCGACGAAGCCCGCCGCAGAGCCGCCGAGGCGCGGGTCGAGGACGCCCAGCATCGTCTCTCGCGCACCGTCCGCGCGCTGGACCAGGCGAAAGCCGAACGCGCCGCGCTCGGCCCCGCCGCCGATCCCGCTCATGCCGAGGCCAGGGCCAGGTTCGACGCCGCCCTCGCCGCCCTGCGCGAAGCCCGCGCCGCGCTGGAAGCGGCCGAAGCCGCTCACGCCGAGACGGTGAAGACCGAAGCCGCCGCGCGGGATGCGGCGCGCAAGCTGGAGGATCAGCTGGGGCGGCTGAAGACCGAGGCCCGGGGCCTCGCCCAACTGACCGCCCAGCGCGCCGGCTCGACCTACACGCCCGCGCTCGACGAGGTGTCTCCCGACAAGGGTTATGAAGCCGCCCTCGCCGCGGCGCTTGGCGATGACCTGGAAGCGGCGCTCGACAACCGCGCCCCCGCCTACTGGGGCGGGCGCGACGCCGCCGCGCCGACATGGCCGACCGGCGCCACGCCGCTCGCGCCGCTGGTGAAGGCCCCGCCGGCGCTCGCCGCGCGGCTCGCCTTCACCGCGCTCGTCGACCGCAAGGACGCCGAGCGGCTGGCCAAGGACCTCGCCCCCGGCGCCCGCCTCGTGACCATGGAAGGCGACCTCTACCGCTGGGACGGCTTCGTCGCCCGCGCCGAGGCGCCCAAGCCCGCCGCCGTGCGGCTGGAGCAGAGGGGCCGCCTCGCCGAGGTCGAAGCCGAAATCGAAAAGCTGACGCCCGCGGCTTCGGAGGCCGCCGAGGCGCTGAAGACCGCGCAAGGCGCCCTGCGCGCCGCTGAGGAAGCCCTGCGCGCCGCCCGCCGCGCGCCGCAGGAGGCTGAGCGCACGCTGGGCGCCGCCCGCGAAACCGTCGAGCGCCTCGACCGCGAAAGCGCCCGCCGCGACGCCCGCGCCCAGTCGCTCGACGAGACCATCGCCCGCTTCGACGCCGAGCGCGCCGAGGCCCAAACCGCGCTCGAAGCCGCCCGCAAGGACGCCGACGAGGGCGAGGGCGGCGACGACCGCTCGCCCGTGCTGGCCGCCGCCAGGGCCGCTGCCAACGACGCCCGCGAAGCGGCGGCCGCCGCGCGCATGGCCGTCGACGTCGAGAACCGCGAACGCAACGGGCGCACCCAGCGGCTGGAGGCCCTGACCCGCGACCGCGACGACTGGACCCGCCGCTCCGCCGCCGCCGCCAGGCGCCTGACCGCGCTCGCCGCCGACCGCGAAAAGGCCGCCGCCGCACTGGCCGCCGCCCAGGATGCGCCGACCACCATCGAGGCGCGCCGCGCCGAACTCCTCGACCAATACGCCGCCGCCGAGGCGCGCCGCGCGAAGTCCTCCGACGCCCTGGAAGCGGGCGAAACCCGTAGAGCCCACGCCGACCGCACCCTGCGCGCCGCCGAAGCCGCCGCCGCCGAGGCCCGCGAGCACCGCGCGGGCCTTGCCGCCCGGCTCGACGCCGCCCGCGAGCGGCTGGCCGAATACGCATCCCACATCCGCGAAAACGCCCGCATGGAGCCCGACGAACTCGGCGAGCAGGTCGCCGGCGAAGCCACGGCCGTGCCGACCGACCCGGCGGGTGTCGAGGCCCACCTCTACGCCCTCGAGCGCGAGCGCGACGCCATTGGCCTGGTCAACCTGCGGGCCGAAGAAGAAGCCGCCGAACTGGCCACGCGCGTGGAGGCCATGAAGACCGAGCGCGCCGACCTGCACGGCGCGGTGACCAAGCTGCGCCAGGGGATCGAGGAGCTGAACGCCGAGGGCCGCGAGCGGCTGATGGCGGCGTTCGGCGTCATCAACGCCCACTTCCAGACGCTCTTCCAGGCCCTGTTCGGCGGCGGCCAGGCCGAGCTGCGGTTGATCGAGTCCGACGATCCGCTGGAGGCGGGGCTGGAGATCTACGCCTGCCCGCCCGGCAAGCGGCTGTCGACCATGAGCCTGATGAGCGGCGGCGAACAGGCGCTGACCGCCATGGCCCTGATCTTCGCCGTGTTCCTGGCCAACCCCGCGCCGGTCTGCGTGCTGGACGAGGTGGACGCCCCGCTCGATGACGCCAACGTCGACCGCTACTGCAACATGCTCAACGAGATGCGCGGGCGGACGAACACCCGCTTCATCGTCATCACCCACAACCCGGTGACCATGTCGCGCATGGACCGCCTGTTCGGCGTCACCATGGCCGAACGCGGCGTCTCGCAGCTGGTCTCCGTCGACCTCCATCAAGCCGAAGCGATGGTTGCGGCTTAGGTCTCTCTCCCTCCCCTTCATGGGGAGGGAAGATCGCGCAGCGATCGGGTGGGGGAGTTCGGCCACAGCCCCACCCGGCCCTTCGGGCCACCCTCCCCATGAAGGGGAGGGAGACAAAGAACTTCGGCCCCGCTATATCACTCGATAATTCAAGGGCTTAGAGGTCTTCCGCCGAGCCTTGACGCACTGCACATCGGCCTATAGGTTCCGCCGCGATCAAACCGGGCCCCGAAGGCGACTTTTGGGCTCGACTCGGACCTGACCTCCCCATGCCGAAGGCTCACGATCCGCGCGAAGAGGCGATGAAGCGTCTCGACGAACGGGCTGATGCGCTGGAAGCGCGGACCAGGCGCGACGTCGCCGAATACGGCGGCAAGGCGATGGCCCAGGGGTCGCAGCTCGTCGCCGGGCTGATCGGCGGTCCCCTGGTCGGTCTTGGCTTCGGCTGGGGCTTCGACTTCCTGGCGCACACCGCGCCCTGGGGGCTGATCGTCGGGGTTCTGGTCGGATTTGCGCTCTCGGTCTTCCTGGCCATGCGAATGGCCCGGTCCATGAGCGAAAAGGCCAGGGACTGGCCGGTCACCCCCGTCGTCGATGACGACGAAGACGAAGATTATTAGGAGATCGCGCCGGCATGGCCGACCCGATGCACCAGTTCGAGATCCAGGTTCTCAAGAAGCTGGATCTGACCATTCCCGGGCTTGGGACGATTGACCTGTCGATCACCAACTCGGTGGTCGCCATGGCCCTGGCCGCGACGCTGATCATCGCCTTCTTCGCGCTGGCGACGGCGCGCGTGTCTGTGGTGCCGGGCCGCACTCAGGTGATCGGCGAGACGATATTCGGCTTCATCGACGACCTAGCGGTATCGATCATCGGGCCGGAGGGGCGGCGGTTCTTCCCGTTCGTCTTCACCCTGTTCGTGTTCATCCTGGCGATGAACTTCCTGGGCCTGTTCCTGATCTTTACGGCCACCTCCCAGCTGGCGGTGACCGCCACCTTCGCCATCCTGACCATCCTGCTGGTCATCATCGTCGGCCTCGCCAAAAACGGCCTTGGCTTCTTCAAGCTGTTCCTGCCGTCGGGCGTGCCCTGGTACCTGTGGTGGCTGGTGGTGCCGATCGAGGTGATCTCCTTCCTGCTGCGTCCGGTGACGCTGTCGCTTCGTCTGTTCGGCAACATGCTGGGCGGCCACGTGGCGCTGAAGGTGTTCGCCGGCTTCGTCGTCTCGCTCAGCGCGCTGGCGGCCGGCGGCGGGCTTGGCCTGTTCGGCATCCCCGGCGCCCTGCTGGCCATGTCGGGCGTGGTAGCCCTGACGGCCCTGGAGTTCCTGGTGGCCTTCCTGCAGGCCTTCGTTTTCGCCGTCCTGGCGTGCGTCTATCTCAACGACGCCGTTCATGCCGGCCATCACTGACCTTACCCTTCAAACACTCACTTAGGACTTAGAAGACCATGGAAGCAGAAGCTGCGAAGTACATCGGCGCCGGCCTCGCGACGCTGGGCATGATCGGCTCGGGGATCGGCGTGGGCGCCATCTTCAGCGGGTTCCTGCAAGGCGCCCTGCGTAACCCCGGCGCGGCCGGCAGCCAGTTCACCAACCTCGTGCTGGGCTTCGCCCTGACCGAAGCGCTGGGCATCCTGGCCTTCGTGCTCGGCCTGCTGATCCTCTTCAGCTAAGCCGCGCGAGACGACGTTGGGCGGGGCGCGGGCCAAGGTCCGCGTCCGCCTGCTATTTTGAAGGCTTGAGCGATGGCCGCGGAAACGCAGCACACCCTACCTGCCGCCGAAGCCGGTGAAGCGCTGAAGGGCGTTGAGGCGACGCCGCACGCGACGACCGAGGCCGAAGGCCACGGCGGCGGCGGCCTGCCCCAGTTCCGGTTCGAATACTGGGGCGGCCAGATCGTCTGGGCGCTGATCATCTTCGCCGTCCTCTACGTCCTGCTTGGCCGGGTCTTCGTGCCGCGCCTGCGCCGGGTGATCGACGAGCGCGAGCGGACGATCTCCGAAGCCATCGAGCAGGCCCGCAAGGTCCAGGGCGAGGCCGAGGAGCAGCGCCGCGTCGCTGAGTCCGAGGTGACCGAGGCCCGGGCCAAGGCCCAGCGCATGGCCGCCGAAGCCAGGGCCAAGGCCGCCGCAGACGCCGCCGAGCGTCAGGCCGCAGAGGACGCCAAGGTCGCCGAAAAGATCGCCGACGCCGAAGGCCGCATCCGCGCCGCCCGCGACGCGGCCATGAAGAACGTCGGCGCCATCGCCACCGACACCGCCGCCGCCATCGTCGAAAAGCTCACCGGCAAGCCGGCGGCCAAGGGCGAGATCGAAGCTGCCCTGAAGGGAGTCCGCTGATGCCCGAGATTTTCGCGGAAGCCGAATTCTGGGTCGGCGTCGGCCTCGTCATCTTCCTTGGCATTGTGATCTTCGTGGCCAAGGCGCCCAAGGCCATCGCCGGCGCGCTCGACGAGAAGGCGGGCAAGATCCAGACCGACCTGAACGAGGCCGCCCGCATCCGCGCCGAGGCCGAGACCATGCTGGCCGAGATCCGCGCCCAGCGTGAACAGGCCGAGCGTCAGGCCGCCGACATGCTGGCCGCCGCGCGGGCCGACGCCGAGCGCATGGCGGCCGAAGCCAAGGCCCGGCTCGATGAGCAGGTGAAGCGCCGCGCGGACCTGGCCGAACGCAAGATCGCCACCGCTGAAGCTCAAGCCGCCGCCGACGTCAAAGCCGCCGCCGCCGACCTCGCCGCGCAAGCCGCCGAGCAGGTCCTGGCCGCCCGCATCGCCGGCGCCAAGTCGGACCCGTCGGTCGACACGGCGATCGGCCAGCTGGCCGAACGGCTGCAGTAGCTCAAGAATGCTCCCTCCCCTTTATGGGGAAGGTGGCTCGCGAAGCGAGACGGGTGGGGCTGTCAGGAACTCCCCCACCCTGACGACTTCGTCGTCGTCCCTCCCCATGAAGGGGAGGGAGGGAGAACACTAAAACTCCGCCGCCTTGTGGTTCCGCATCGCGTGCTTGCGCTTGCGGCCGCGGCGCCACTTCACGGCCATGCGGTAGCGGCTGGGCAGGAGCACTCGCTCGATCCGCAGCACCTGTTGCCAGGCGACCGGGAAGACTTCCGGCTCGCGGCGCAACAGGCGGCGGATCGGGAAGACGAGCTTGGGGTGCGCGCGCTGCACCTTGATGAATTGCTTGCGGGCCCAGAAGCTGTTGCGCAGCACCAGCATCAGCCCAAGCACGATCACCGGGATGCCGCCGGGGCCGGGCAGCGGGCTGATCGCCACGCCGGCGGCGATGATCAGCAAACCAAGGCCGATGAGCAGCCAGCGGCCGACACGCGAGACGAGCTCGCGGGCGACTTCGTCGGCTTGCGATTGGCGCGCGCGGGGCATGACGAGGGCGTACAGTAACATCGGACACGGGGGCTCGCGGTCCGCCCCGAGGTGTCGAAGCGGCGACGCTTGAGAGCTGCATATGAGAACGGTGGAACGGCGCGTAAAGGCCGCCGTTCCAGCCTTGACTTTGTTGACGCGCTATTCCGCCGCCAGTGGTGTTTCCGCCACAGGGCGCCACCGCAGCCGGGGCTTGCGGGCGGCCAGCGTCTCATCGAGCCGGCGCATCGGGGCGTGGAAGGGCGCGCCCTTGAAGCGCTGCACGTCGCCCGCCTTCGCCGCCTCGGCCAGCGCCCGCAGGGCCCTCACGAAGCGGTCGAGCTCCTGCTTCGATTCCGTCTCGGTCGGCTCGATCAGCATGGCTCCGTGGACGACCAGCGGGAAGTACATGGTCATCGGGTGGAAGCCCTCGTCGATCATCGCCTTGGCGAAGTCGAGGGTGGTGACGCCCGTGCCCTCCAGCCAGGCGTCGTCGAACAGCGCCTCGTGCATGCACGGCCCGTCGGGGAAGGCCGCGCTCATCAGGTCCGACAGCCGGGCCTTGATGTAGTTGGCGTTCAGCACCGCATCCTCGGCGACTTGCCGCAGCCCGTCGGCGCCGTGGCTGCGCATGTAGGCGTAGGCGCGGACGTACATGCCCATCTGGCCGTGGAAGGCGCACATGCGGCCGAACGCCTGTTCCGCCTCCGCGACCTCGTGTTCGACCAGGTGGAAGCCGCCCTCTTCGGTGTGCACCACCCACGGCGCGGGGGCGAAGGGAGCCAGCGCCTCTGACAGAACCACTGGCCCCGCGCCCGGACCGCCGCCGCCGTGGGGCGTGGAGAAGGTCTTGTGCAGGTTGATGTGCATGGCGTCGACACCGAGGTCGCCCGGCCGCACCCGCCCGACGATGGCGTTGAAGTTGGCGCCGTCGCAGTAGAAGTAGGCCCCCGCCTCGTGCGCGAGCCGCGCGATCTCGATGACGTCGCGCTCGAACAGGCCGCAGGTGTTGGGGTTGGTGACCATGATGGCGGCGACGTGGTCGCCGAGCTTGGACGCCATGTCGGCGAGGTCCACGCGGCCGTCGTCGGTCTGGGCGATTTCGACGACGCTGTAGCCGACGAAGGCCGCTGTCGCAGGGTTGGTCCCGTGCGCGGAGGTCGGGACCAGAACGGTCTTGCGCGCGCCGTTGCCGGCCGCCTCATGCGCGGCCCGGATGGCCAGCAGGCCGCAAAGCTCGCCGTGGGCGCCGGCCTTGGGGCTCAGCGCCACCGCCGGCATGCCGGTCAACGTCTTCAGCCAGTGGGCCAGCTTGTCCATCAGCTCCAGCGCGCCCTGCACGCTCGACTGCGGCTGCAGCGGGTGGATGTCGGCGAACCCCGGCAGGCGCGCCATCTTCTCGTTGAGGCGCGGGTTGTGCTTCATGGTGCACGAGCCGAGCGGATAGAGCGCCAGGTCGATGGCGTGGTTCTTCTGGGAGAGCCGCACGTAGTGGCGCATCGCCTCGGGCTCGGAGAGGCCCGGCAGCCCGATCACGTCGTTGCGGACCAGATCGCCAAGGTCATCGGCGGCCGGGGCGTCGGGCAGATCGACCCCGGTCTTGTCCCAGGCGTCGCGCTCGAAGATCAGGACCTCGTCCTGCAGCAGCCCACGCCCGCCGGTGAGGGTATCGGGGATTGTGTCGTTGGAAGCTTCCGGCCGCGTCGGGCGGCCAACACTGTTCATGGTCATGCGTGGATCACCCGCTCGAGGGCGTGGGCGAAGACGACGATGTCTTCGGGCAGGGTGGTTTCGGTGGCGGCGACCAGGAGGACGTCGTCCAGGCCCGCGTCATGGTCGAGGCGCGAGTAGGGCACGCCGGCCAGGATGCCGGCGCCCGCCAGCGTCTCGACGACGGCGGCGGCGTTCTTGGGCAGGCGCACGGCGAACTCGTTGAAGAAGCGCGGCGTCAGGATCTCGACGCCCGCGATCTTCTCCAGCGCCTTCTTCAGCTCGACCGTCCGCTGGTGATTGATGGCGGCGAGTTTGCGCAGCCCGACTTCGCCCAGCAGGCTCATGTGGATCGAGAAGGCGAGCGCGCAGAGGCCCGAGTTGGTGCAGATGTTGCTGGTCGCCTTGTCGCGGCGGATGTGCTGCTCGCGGGTCGACAAGGTCAGCACGAAGCCGCGCCGGCCGTCCGCGTCCACCGTCTCCCCGGCCAGGCGCCCCGGCATCTGGCGGACGAACTTTTCCTTGGCCGCGAAGAGCCCGACGTAGGGCCCGCCGAAGTTCAGGGCGTTGCCGATCGACTGGCCCTCGGCGACGGCGATGTCCGCGCCCATCTCGCCGGGCGATTTCAGCAGGCCGAAGGACACCGCCTCGGTCGTCACCACGATCAGCAGGGCGCCGGCGGCCTGGGCGGCCTCGGCGATCTTGCTCACATCGGTGGCGGTCCCGAAGACGTTGGGCGTCTGCACCACCACGCAGGCGGTGTTGGCGTCGATGGCGTCGATGACGGCGGCCTCGGCGTCGACGGCGGGCGGCAGCGCCACGGTCTCGACGCCCGCCACGTGGGCCAGGGTCTCGGTGGTGCGGACGTAGTGGGGGTGCAGGCCGCCGGACATCACCGCCCGGGTCCGGCGCGTCACCCGCTGCGCCATCATCACCGCTTCGGCGCAGGCGGTGGAGCCGTCGTACATGGAGGCGTTGGCCACATCCATGCCGGTGAGGGCCGCGACCTGCGTCTGGAACTCGAACAGCACCTGCAGCGTGCCCTGCGCGATCTCGGGCTGATAGGGCGTGTAGCTGGTCAGGAACTCGGAGCGCTGAATGATGTGGTCCACGCTCGCCGGCACGTGGTGGCGATAGGCGCCCGCGCCGCAGAAGAAGGGGCCCGAGCCCGCGGTGCGATTGCGCGCCGCCATGGCCGCCATCTCCCGCTCGACCTCCAGCTCGCCGGCATGCAGCGGCAGGTCGACGAAGCCCTCACGCCGGGCGGCCGGCGGCACGTCGACGAACAGGTCATCGACGGATTTGGCGCCGATAACGCCGAGCATCTCGGTGCGGTCACTTGGGCTTAGAGGGAGGTATCTCATCGAAATTCCCTACCCCGCTCATCCCGGCGAAAGCCGGGAACCAGGTCTTTCCAGTCAGCACTCCGCTGGACGGTCCTGGGCCCCGGCTTTCGCCGGGGTGAGCGGATTAAAATTAAAGCGTGCTCAGGTACTGTTCGTAGGCGGCGCGATCCATCAGCGCCTCGACCTGCGAGGGGTCGCTGATCTTCAGCCTGGCGAACCAGCCGCCCGTCTCGGGGACGGCGTTGACGGTCTCGGGCGCGTCGCCCAGCGCGGTGTTGGCCTCGACGACCTCGCCCGACACCGGCGCATAGACGTCCGAGGCGGCCTTGACGCTTTCGACGACGGCCAGGCCATCGCCCTGTTTCACCGTCTTGCCGACCTCCGGAACCTCGACGAACACCACATCGCCCAGCTGCTCGGCGGCGTAGGCGGTGATGCCGACGGTGGCGACATCGCCGTCGAGCTCGACCCACTCGTGATCCTTGGTGAAGCGCATGGCGGGTCCTCCTAGACCTTGCGGACGTAGCGATGGGGAACGAAGGGCATGGGCGTGACCTCGCAGGCTTGCGCCTTGCCCCGGACGATGACCTTCAGCTTCTGGCCGTGTTCGGCCAGCGCGGGCGGCACATAGCCCATGGCGATTGGGCAGTTCAGCGAGGGCGAGAAGCCGCCGCTGGTGACCTTGCCGACCACATTGCCGGCCGCATCGGCGATCTCGGCCCCTTCGCGGGCCGGGGCGCCTTCCAGCACCTTGAGGCCCACGCGAACGCGCACCGGCTCCTCGGCCAGCTCCTGCATGATGCGGTAGGCGCCGGGGAAGTCGCCCGCGTCGCGGCGCTTCTTGGAGACGGCGAACGACAGCGCCGCCTCGACCGGGCTGGTGGTCTCGTCGATGTCGTGGCCGTAGAGCGGCAGCCCCGCCTCCAGCCGCAGGGAGTCGCGGGCGCCAAGGCCGATGGGCTTCACCGGCTCGTCGGCCAGCAGGGTGTTCCAGACCCGCTCGGCCTCCGACGCCGGAATGGAAATCTCATAGCCGTCCTCGCCGGTGTAGCCGGAGCGCGAGACGATGGCGTCGGTCCCGAAGGCGGCGATGCGCGCGGCGTCCATGAAGGCGAGCTTGGCCGCACCTGGCGCATGCTCAGCCAACACCTCAGCCGCCTTCGGCCCCTGCAGCGCCAGCAGCGCCCGGTCCTCCAGACGCTCGATCTGGACCTGTCCGGCCAGTTCGTCGTCCATGACCTTGAAGTCGCCCTCCTTGCAGGCGCCGTTGACCACCACGAACAGGCCGTCGTCGTCGGGCCGCGCGGCCATCAGGTCATCGATGATGCCGCCCTTCTTGTTCAGCAGCAGCGAATAGCGCTGGCGACCCGGTTGCAGGCCGATGAAGTCGCCCGGCGTGATCTCCTCGAACGCCGACAGGGGCGAGACCCCGCGCAGCCGCGCCTGGCCCATGTGGGAGACATCGAACAGCCCGGCGCTTTCACGGCACCACAGGTGCTCCTTCATCACGCCGTCGCGGTACTGGACCGGCATCGCATAGCCCGCGAACGGGACCATCTTCGCGCCCGCGGCCACGTGGGCGTCGTAGAGCGGGGTACGCTTGAGGTCGGTGTCGGACACGAAGGGCTCCGCGGCTGATGGTCGGCGCTGAACAGAGTCTGACTCTGCCCGCACGCCCCCGCTGTCCATGGAGCCTGAGAGATTCCGGAAGGTCCCCCTTCCTTGCTCCTTCGGCGGACCCTTTCGGATCACTTTCCAGCGTTCATCAGCCTTCGCGGTCCTTTTGCCTGAGCGTTTCCGGGGCGGTTGCGCCTTCGGCTCCGGGAATCGCACCCGGTATCTCCCGCGAGGGTCCAACGTGTGTGCCGCTGGCCCTGTAGAGAGTCAATGCGACTTCGGCGTTCTCACATGCTCGGGCCGAACGCCCATCCCGATGGCGCGGGCGGGCAGGCGCCGCAGCAGGGAATAGCGCTGCAACAGGCGGAAGGGCAGGGGGACGGGCAGCGCCTCATCCTCGTTGAGCACCGGCACGATGATCCGCTCCTGGATGAGGCGCTGGGCGGCCTGCGTCACCTTCGTGGGCCATTCGCGGCGCTTCTGGATCGCGGCGAGGGTGGCGTCGGCCACGCGCCCCTTCTTCAGCGGCGCGGCCAGGATGTTGGCGGCGGCCACCGCGTCTTGGATGGCGAGGTTGATGCCGACGCCGCCGACCGGGCTCATGGCGTGGGCGGCATCGCCGATGCACACCAGCCCCGGCCGCCACCAGCGCTCCAGCCGGTCCAGCGTCACCGTCAGCAGCTTGATGTCGTCCCAGGTCGCCAGCTGGTCGACGCGGTCGGACAGCTCCGGCGCGACAGCGGCGATCCGCCGGCGCAGCGCCGGCAGGCCCTCGGCCTTGATCTTGTCGATGCCGCCCTTGGCGATGACGAAGGCGCACTGCCAGTAGTCGCCCCGGTCGATCATCACCAGCAGCTTGCCAGGGTCGAAGCGGCCAAGGCTTGCGGTCGGGTCGCTCGGCCGCTTCCCCAGCCGCATCCACAGGACGTCGATTGGCGCGCCAAGGTCGATCACCTTCAACCCCGCCGCCTCACGGACATCGGAGCGGCGGCCGTCGGCGCCGACGGTGAGGTCCGCATGGATGGTCAACGGCCCCTCGGCGGTCTCGGCGACGATCCCCGCCACGCGCTCGCCCTCAAAGACAAGGTCGCGGGCCCTGGCCTCCATGATCAGCCGGAAGGTCGGGTACTTGCGGCCCTCGTCGGCGAGGAAGTCGAGGAAGTGCCATTGGGGCATCATCGCCACGAACTTGCAGTGGGTCGGCAGGTGGCTGAAGTCCGCCACCACGCTCTCCACCCCGCCGATCTTGCCGCGGATCTCGGACAGTTCCTGGTGCGGGCGCTCGAGGAAGCGCTCGAGCAGGCCGAGCTCGTGCATCACCTCCAGCGTCGAGGGATGGACCGTGTCGCCTCTGAAATCGCGCAGGAAGTCGGCGTGCTTTTCCAGCACCACGACCTCGACCCCCGCCCGGGCCAGCAAAAAGCCCAGCATCACGCCCGCCGGCCCTCCGCCGGCGATGCAGCAGGTGGTGGTCAGGGTCCGCGGCTCGGCCATGCCGATACGCTACACCCGTCGACGCGATATGGTGAAGCTAGAGGGTGAGGCCTTCGTCCTGGCTGGCGTCCTCGCGCGCCTCGCCCGCCAGCTCGGCGGCCTGTTCCAGCCAGTCCTCGGCAAGGCTGGTGAAGGAGCTGCGGATCTCGGGGTGCGAACAGCTCTCCGCGATCTCCATCGCGGCCATCGCACGGGTCACGGCGTCTCGGGTCGTCAGTTGCGGCATGGCGGCACTCCCAGCAATCGGGCGAGAACGCAGCCGAGTCCGTGCGGTTCAGAGCGCCGCCGCGACTTCGCGGGAATTTGATGGGTCAGAACGCCTTCGGAAGACCCGCCTGCTTGAGCACCTCGTTGGCCGAATGACGGCTCTTTGAGTGGGGGACGATAACGGTGCGGCCGGTCCCTGCCTCACGCCACTTCTCGTGACTGCCCTTGCCTCCGGGCACACGCTCCCAGCCTGCTTCGCGCAGCAGCGTTGCCAATCGAGGGTAGAAGTCAGTCATTTGGGTAAATTAGCCCGCGAATCGCGCGGCGGCTAACGCACCATCATCTTCAGTTGGCGAGTGCTAAATCTAGTTCGCCGGACGCGAGGAGTTCGAAGGGGACACGGCCCTTCACCCCGGCGTTCTCGCGCAGCAAGTCGGGCGCAAGAGCTTGAACAAGCTCGATAAATTCCGGCAACGTCGCGGCCTCGACCACCAAGCCCGGAATATTGCTGTTGGAGACCCAAACCTGGGCTTCGGAGTCCCACTCGGCGCGGACGTGGTAGGCGGTGGTCATCGCCTTCATATTGCGCTTTGCGAATCAGATTGCAATTAGCCGCCCTACATCCGCTCCGGCGTCTCGATGCCGAGGAGGTCGAGGGCGAGCTCCAGCTGGGTCAGCATGGCGCGGGCGAGCGCCAGGCGGGAGGCGCGCGTCTGGTCGTCCGGCGCCTGCAGGATCGGGCAGGCGGCGTAGAACCTGGAGAAGGCCTGCGCCAGCCGATAGGCGTGCTCGGCGATGGCGTTGGGCGCCTTGTTCTCATAGGCCTCGGCCAGGCCCGCCTCGAAGGCGTCCAGCAGCAGGACGAGGTCGCGCTCCGCTTGCTCGCGCACCACGATGGCGCCGGCCTGTGCGCCCTGCTCCTCGGCCTTGCGCAGCAGGCTTTTGACCCGCACGGCCTGGTACAGAAGGTAGGGCCCGGTCTTGCCCTCGAACGAGGAGAACCGTTCCAGGTCGAAGACGTAGCTCGTGCCGCGATAGTTGGAGAGGTCGGCGAATTTCAGGGCCGCGACAGCGACCTTGCGGGCGATGTCCTCGAACTCCTCGGCCCCGAACTCGGCGCCCAGGCCCGCTTCCTTCAGGCGCTCGCGGGCCTTGGCGGTGGTCATCTCGATCAGGTCGTGCAGCTTCAGGACGCCGCCCTCGCGGGTCTTGAAGGGCTTGCCGTCGGGCCCGTTCATGGTGCCGAACCCGATGTGCTCCAGCGAGCCCGACTCGGCGTAGCCCGCGAGGTAGGCGGCGCGGAACACCTGCTCGAAGTGGTCGGCCTGGCGCTGGTCCACGCAGTAGAGGATCAGGTCGGGATCGAAGCTCCTGCGCCGGTCGAGGATGGTGGCCAGGTCCGTCGTGCCGTACATGGCCGAGCCCTCGGACGAGACCACCAGTAGCGGCGGCAGCTCGCGCTTGTCGCCCTCGCGGGCCACCCGGATGATCCGCGCGCCCTGGTCGTCCACCAGCAGGCCCTTGGCGCCCAGCTCCTCGACCATGGCGGGGATCAGCGGATCGGCGTCGCTCTCGCCCTTCCACAGGTCGAAGTCGACGCCGATGGCGTGGAAGTCGCGCTTCAAGGCCGTGCGGCTGACGTCGGCGAACCGCTGCCACATGCGGCGATAGTCGGGATTGCCCGCCTGCAGCTCGGCCGTCGCCTTGCGGGCCCGGTCGCGGTAGTCGGTGTCGGCCTTGGCCTTCGCCGCCGCCCGCGGATACAGCCGGTCGAGGGCGGCCAGATCGACGTCCTCCAGCGCGAGGCCCTCATCGGCCACGGCGACGATCAGCAGGCCCATCTGGAAGCCCCAGTCGCCGAAGTGGGCGTCGCCCAGCACCTCGTCGCCCCGGAACCGGTACAGCCGCTTGATGGCCTCTCCGATGATCGAGGCGCGCAGGTGGCCGACGTGCATGGGCTTGGCGACATTGGGGCCGCCATAGTCGACGATCACCCGGCGCGGCTCGGCGACGGTTTCGGCGCCTGCCCGCCCGTCGGCGGCGATCTCGTTGGCGCGGGCCGAGAGCGTATCGGCGCTGACCCGCATGTTGATGAAGCCGGGGCCGGCGAGCTCCACGCTCAAGAGTTCGGGCCTGCCTTGCAGCGTCTCCAGCACCGCGCCCGCGATCTCACGCGGCGCCTTGCCGGCCTGTTTGGCGGCGGCGAGGGCGCCGTTGCACTGGAAGTCGGCCAGGTCCGGGCGGTCGGAGGGCGTCACGCGGCCCAGCTCCGCAGGCAAGCCGAGGCCCGCGAAGGCGGCCTGGACCGCTTCGCCCAGCGCCTGTTTCAGGTCGCTCATTGGGCGTCAGAAGCGGCCGCTGTCTGACCGGCGTTGACGCGGAAGCGCTTGCCGGCGCGGTTGAAAGCGGCCATCTGCGGCGTCACCTCGAAGCCGATCAGGACCTCGAAGTTGGAGCCGCTGGTGGTCATCGCCGCGCGGGGGATGACGATGCCGTCGATGGTGTCGGTAACGTCCACCCGCTGTTGGCCGTTGAAGCGCACCGGCAGGTCGAACCACTCCTTGGCCAGCACCGCGCGGTTACGGTCGGTGACGGCGACCCAGTACTTGTAGGTTTTGGCGTCGGCGGTCGCCTGCGGGCCCTTGCCGAGGGAGAACAGGACCTCCATCCGCACCTTGATCGGATCGTCGTCCTTGTACTCGCAGCCGGCCGAGACGCCCTGAATCTCGCCGGTGTAGGCGACGGCGCTGGAGGCTTCCTGGCCGCCGGCGAACTCGTGGTAGCGGGCGGCGTCGTAGAGCACCTTCACATAGGGGCAGGGGCCGGCGTTGCGCAGCGCGGGCAGCGGGGCGTTGGGCTGGTTCCACTCCTCGTCGCGCTTTTTCTTCTTGGCCGCCTCTTCTTCCTCCTTCTGCGGATCGTTGCGGCCGATCTGCGCACGGGACTCGGACACGAAGCCGAGGCTGAGGACGGCGGTCAGGGCAAGAAGGGCGATGCGGCGCATGTCACGTCCGGAATTGGTGAGCTTCGGCCAGAACGGCCTTGAGCGTTGTCTTGCCTGATAAAGGCATATCCGCGGCGCCGCAACGCGTGAGCCGCTGGCGGCGGGGCGGCGGAGCGCCTACGTTCCGCGCGATGAACGCGCCCGTCCGCCCCCGCCGCCCGCTCACCGTGCTGCTCGCCAGCCCGCGCGGCTTCTGCGCGGGGGTCGACAGAGCCATCCAGATTGTCGAGCGGGCGGTCGAAAAGTACGGCGCCCCGATCTACGTGCGCCACGAGATCGTCCACAACCGCCACGTCGTCGACCGGCTGAAGGCGCTGGGCGCGGTGTTCGTCGATGAACTATCCGAAGCGCCCGACGACCGGCCGGTGGTGTTCTCGGCGCATGGGGTGCCCAAGTCCGTCCCCGCCGAGGCGTCGGCCCGGCGGATGCTCTATCTCGACGCCACCTGCCCGCTGGTTTCCAAGGTCCATGTCGAGGCCCAGCGCCACTTCGACGCCGGGCGGGAGATCGTGCTGATCGGCCACGCCGGCCACCCGGAGGTCGTCGGCACCATGGGCCAGCTGCCCGACGGCGCCGTGGCCCTGATCGAGACGGTGGCGGATGCGGAGGCGTTTGAGCCGCGCGACGCCGCCAACGTCGCCTTCGTCACCCAGACGACCCTGTCGGTGGACGACACCGCCGAGATCGTCGCCACGCTCCAGCGCCGCTTCCCCGGCATCGCCACGCCGCACAAGGAAGACATCTGCTACGCCACCACCAACCGGCAGGAAGCGGTCAAGCGGCTGGCCCACTGCGATCTGGTGCTGGTGGTCGGCTCGCAGAACTCGTCCAACTCCGTTCGCCTGGTCGAAGTCGCCCTGCGCGCCGGCGCCCGCGACGCGCGCCTGATCGACGACGCCTCCGGGCTCGATCCGGGCTGGTTCGAGGATGTCCGCACCGTCGGCCTGACCGCCGGCGCCTCGGCCCCCGACGTGCTGGTCGAGGGGGTCCTGGACGCCCTCGCCGCCCGCTTCGAGGTCACCCTCGAGGAACTCGGCCCCGCTCGCGAGCCGGTGACCTTCAAGCTTCCCCGCGCGCTGGTTAATTAGGCTCCGTCCGGATTCCGTAGCGCGCGGCCTACAGTGGCGATACGCTTCCCCGCCAACGAGGTCGGGAGGCCTGAAGGCCATGAGTATCCTTGTCGTCGCGCTGGTCGTCCTGGCGGCGTTCCTGCTGTTCGGGGCCATCAAGATCGTACCCCAGGGGCGCGAGTTCACCGTCGAGCAGTTCGGCCGCTACACCCGCACGCTCAAGCCCGGGATCACCTTCCTGATGCCCTTCTATGAGCGCATCGGGCACCGCATCAACATGATGGAGCAGGTCCTGGACGTGCCCCAGCAGGAGGTCATCACCAAGGACAACGCGGTGGTGAAGGTCGACGGCATCGTCTTCATCCAGGTGATGGACGCGGCCGCCGCCGCCTACCGCGTCGATAACCTGCACTACGCCATCGCCCAGCTGTGCATGACCAACCTGCGCACGGTGGTCGGCTCGATGGAGCTCGACGAGGTGCTGAGCCAGCGCGACCAGATCAACACGCGCCTGCTCAACACCATCGACCACGCCACCAACCCCTGGGGCGTGAAGGTCACGCGCATCGAGATCAAGGACCTGCAGCCGCCGCCGGACATCACCAACGCCATGGCGCGCCAGATGAAGGCCGAACGTGAGCGCCGCGCCGTGATCACCGAGGCGGACGGCGAAAAGCAGTCGGCCATCGCGAGGGCCGAGGGCGCCAAGCAGGCGGCCATCCTGGAGGCGGAGGGCCGCCGGGAAGCGGCCTTCCGCGACGCCGAGGCCCGCGAGCGCGAAGCCGAGGCCGAGGCCAAGGCGACGACCTTCGTCTCCGAGGCCATCGCGCGCGGCGACGTCAACGCCATCAACTACTTCGTGGCCCAGAAGTACGTCGAAGCCTTCGCCGAGCTGGCCCGCTCGCCGCAGCAGAAGACGGTGATCGTGCCTGCTGACTTTGCGGGCCTCACCGGCTCGGTCGCGGGCATCGGGGAGCTGATCAAGTCGCTGTCGACGCCCGACGCGCCGCGCGGCGGCGGCTCCGCCGTGCCGAAGACGAAGGGGTAGGGCGATGACCTGGCTTGCGGACATCTACGCCAGCTACCCGCTGCTGGTCTGGCTGGCCCTCGCCGCCCTCTTCCTGGCGATTGAGGTGGCGACCGGTTCCGGCTGGCTGCTGTGGCCGGCGGGGGCGGCGGGCATCACGGCCATGCTGACCTTCGTTCTGCCCGACAGCCTGACTGCGGAGCTGGCCGTCTTCGCGGTGCTGACGGCGGTCAGCGCCCTGTTCGGCCGCCGCTTCCTGCCCCGCGCCATGGCGAGCGGGCCCGACATCAACGACAACATCGGCCGGCTGATCGGTCAGCACGGCAAGATGGTCGCGCCCGACCGCATCTTCATCGACGGTAAGGACTGGGCCGCCGTCGCCGACGAGGCGTTGCAGACCGGCCAGCAGGTCGAGGTGGTCGCCACCGAAGGCGCGGTGCTGAGGGTGCGTCCCGGCTAGAGCGGCAGCTCGTCCTGGATGGCGTCGTCGTAGGCCATCAGCGGATCCCTGCCCATGAGGGCGAGCTTCACCGGCCCCCAGCCCATGCGGTGCTGCTCGCACGGCCCCAACTCCAGCAGGGCTCGCGCGTGGACCGGTGCGCGGTAGCCCTTGTGGGCCGCGAACCCGTAGCCGGGATAAAGGCCGTCCAGCTCATGCATCAGCCGGTCGCGCGCCACCTTGGCCAGGATCGAGGCCGCGGCGATGGACGACGAGATGCCATCGCCCTTCACCACCGTCTTCACCTCGCAGGGCAGGTCGAACCGGTAGTTGCCGTCGACCAGCGCATAGGCCGGCCGCACCGCCATCGCCTCGATGGCCCGGCGCATGGCCAGGCCGGTGGCGTGCAGGATATTGAGCCGGGCGATCTCCTCGACCGAGGCGAAGCCGACGCCCCAGGCGATGGCCTTGTCCTTGATCTCCAGTTCCAGCTCCTCGCGCACCTTCGCGCTCAGTTTCTTGGAGTCGTTCAGGCCCTTGGGGATGCGGCGGAGTTTGAGGATCACCGCGCCCGCGCACACCGGCCCGGCCCACGGCCCACGGCCTGCCTCGTCGACGCCGCACACGGGCGCCGGGCAGGCCTTCTCCAGCAACATGTCGGGGCCTTTAGCCATGCCCTTTCGCCATACGGCGGCAATGCTCGTGGCGGAAGCAGGAAACCACGTGATCGTTGACCATGCCGGTCGCCTGCATGAACGCATAGACGATCACCGGACCGCAGAACTTGAAGCCCTTGGCCTTGAGTTGTTTGGCCATTTCGGCCCCCAGCGGCGTCTGCGCCGGCACCTGAGACGGATCGTCCCAGGCGTTCTGCACCGGCTCCCCGCCGACGATGCCCCACAGGAATTCGCTGAAGTCCTCGCCCCGGTCCCGCATGTCCAGATAGATGCGGGCGCCGGAGATGGCCGCGTCGATCTTGGCGTTGGAGCGGATGATGCCCGCGTCGGCCATCAGCCGCGCCCGGTCCGCCTCGCCATAGCGCGCCACCTTCTCGGGATCGAAGTTGTCGAAGGCCGCGCGGAAGGCCTCGCGCTTCCTCAGGATGGTGATCCAGGCCAGCCCGGCCTGGAAGCCATCCAGCACCAGCTTCTCCCAAAGGGCGCGGGAATCGTACTCCGGCACGCCCCACTCGGTGTCGTGATAGGCCTCGTAGAGCGGGTCGCCATTCATCCCCCGCCAGGTGCATCGGCTGATCTCGGTCATGGACACGCCCCGCTGAATGGCTCAACCTCAACGCGTTTCTGAGGGGGAGCGATGTTCATCAGTCTAGCCTTGGTCGCAGCGGTGTCGACCGTGCAGCCGACGACGCCCCAGCCAAGCGGCTGCGATCACAGAGTGGATTGTCGCCACGTCTCCACGATCGAGGTGCGGACCTCGCCGGAGCAGACTTACAAGGTGGTGGTCGACGAAGACGTGCCGTTCGTGGTGGATGGCCGCTTGCTGCTCTTTCCCGGTGAGATGGTGACAATCAGCCTGCCGGAGGCGGAGGGGACCGCTGTCCCCGTCGTAAAGGAGAAGTGGGCTTCGGGGCGCTTGCCGGTGGTCTCGGCTGACGACCTGCTCAGCCAGATGACGCCCGAGGCGCTCGAAATGGCCATGCCCATGACTATGGACCCGGAAATCCCGAAGGTTCGGGAGGCGCCCAAGAATGCCATCCGCTTCAGCTTTCTGCAGTATGAAGGCCGCACCGATACAGTTCTGGTGGTGGAGAACGGCTACACGGGCCGCCTCGATTACCACGCCATGATGGTGGTGCCCGGCGGAGGCCTGGAGCCGACCACCGTCTGCGAGGTCTCAAGCGCCCGACCGACCTATGAGCACTGGCCGCACCCGATGGTGCAGATCGTTCTTTCAGATATGCGGCTTGTGGCCGACCAAGGCGACGGTCCCTGCGACTGATTAGCCGGCGAACCAGGCGGGCTCTCTTACGGAGACGCGGCGCCCTTCGACCGTAAGCTCGCCGGCGAGTCGGTCCAGGCGCAGCAGGGCCATGGCGACGCCGTCCTGCCCCGAGAGGACTTCGCCCGCCCGGCGCTCGCCGTTCAGCACCTCGGTCCCGAAGGGCGGCGGCGGGCCGTCGAAGGTGATGGGGAGCATGCGGTTCTTGACCTGGCCGCGGCGCTTCATCCGCGAGGTGGTCTCCTGCCCGACGAAGCAGCCCTTCTTGAAGTCGATGCCGTTCAGGAGGTCGAAGTTGGCTTCGATGGGATAGGTGCGGTCAGAGCCCCAGTCCGCCGGACCGGGCACGCCGAGCGTGAGGCGGTGGCGGTCGTAGGCGGCTTCGTCATCTTCCCCCTTTACGCCATAACCGCGCCAACCAAGGGCCTTGAGCCTTGGGTCCCTTACCCAAACCCCGCTCACCCCGGCGAAAGCCAGGGGAAAAGACTGTCCAGCGGAGTGCTGACTGGAAAGCCCTGGGTCCCGACTTTCGTCGGGATGAGCGGATATGGGGAGGTCCAATGCGTTGAAGCTTACCTTCGCCCGCAGCTTGTAGATGCTGAGCCGCTGGATCAACGCAGCCCGCTGGTCCGCCTCAACATCCAGCCAGCAGCCGTCCTCGCGGCCGATGATGAACATGTCGAACAGCAGCCGCCCTTGCGGCGTCAGCAAGGCCCCGAACCTGGCCTCGCCGACCGCCAGCGTCTCCACGTTCTGCGTCAGCTGGCCTTGCAGGAAAGATCGCCAGTCCTCGCCGGTGACGGCGATCAGGGCGCGGCTGGTGAGGCGGGCGAACATCAGGCCCATCTAAAGCCGCGCCCGGCTGGAGCGCCAGAGGCGGGAGGCCTATACAGGGACGCAATGGCGACCAGGCCCTTCCCGATTCTGTTCATCACCGCCACGCGCATCGGCGATGCGGTGCTGTCGAGCGGGCTGATCAAGCGCCTGCACGACGAGATCCCCAACGCCCGCTTCACCATCGCCGCCGGCCCGCTGGCCGCGCCGCTGTTCGCCGACGTCCCCAACCTCGATCGCATCATCCCGATGGAGAAGGAGAAGCACGGCGCCCACTGGCTGAAGCTGTGGCTGGAAGTGCGCAAGCAGAAGTGGGGGCTGGTGGTCGATCTGCGCGGCTCGGCGACCGCGCGGTTCCTGCGCCGCCAGCGTCGGGCGGTGAAGAAGGCCAGCGCCGAGCCGGTCCACAAGGTCCTCGAAGCGGCCCGCGTGCTGCAGATGGAGGACGACCCGCCCGCGCCCTTCCTCTTCCTGTCGGAGGATCGCGAGATCGAGGCGCGGCGGCTGATGAAAGGCAAGGGTCCGATCCTCGCCATGGGCCCGGCCGCCAACTGGGTCGGCAAGGCCTGGCCCGCCGAGCGCTTCGCCCGCACGGCCATGGAATTGCTGGGACCCAAGGGTGCGCTGAAGGGCGGACGCCTGGCGCTGTTCGGCGGCCCCGGCGACCGCCGGGTCATCGAGGAAGTCCGCAAGGCCGTGCCCACCGAGCGCTGCATCGACCTGGCCGGCAAGGTCGACCTCCTCACCGTCTATGCCTGCCTGGGGCACGCGCGCCTCTTCATCGGCAACGACAGCGGGCTGATGCACCTGGCCGCCGCGGCGGGCACGCCGACGCTGGGGCTGTTCGGGCCATCGGACGAGCGGCTCTATGCGCCCTGGGGCGAGGACTGCCGGGTGGTGCGAGGGCCCCGGACGTTCGAGCAGTTCAAGGCGCTCGACCCCGCGCTCAACCAGTCGATCAGCCATATGATGGACCTGCCGATCTCGCAGGTGACCGCGGCCGCGCGCGAGTTGCTGGCGGCGACGGAAAGGGAACTCGCCGATGCCAAAGAGCTATGACCTGATCGTCCGTGGGGGCGAGGTGGTGAACCACGCCGGGCGCGGCATGGCCGATGTCGGCATCCGGGACGGCAAGATCGCCTTCGTCGGGGACCTTTCGCAGGCGTCGGCGGGCGAGGTGTTCGACGCGACGGGCCTGACCGTGCTGCCCGGCGTCATCGACAGCCAGGTCCACTTCCGCGAGCCGGGACTGGAGTGGAAGGAAGACCTGCAGACCGGCGGCCGCTCGGCGGTGCTGGGCGGGGTGGTCGCGGTGTTCGAGATGCCCAACACCGAGCCGACCACCACCGACCCCGACGCGCTCGCCGACAAGCTGGCGCGGGCCAAGGGGCGGATGGACTGCGACCACGCCTTCTACGTCGGCGGCACGCACGAGAACGCGCGGTTCCTGGGCGAGCTGGAACGCCTGCCCGGCTGCTGCGGCATCAAGGTGTTCATGGGCGCCTCGACCGGCACCTTGCTGGTGGCCGATGACGAGGGCGTCGCCGAGGTGCTGGCCCACATCAACCGGCGCGCGGCCTTTCACTCCGAAGACGAATATCGCCTGGCCGATCGTCGCCCGCTCGCCCGCACCGGCGACTGGACCAGCCACCCGGAGGTCCGCGACGCCCAGTCGGCCATCCAGTCGACCGAGCGGCTGGTGCGCCTGGCCAAGGCCGCCGGCAAGCGCATCCACGTGCTCCATGTGACGACGCGCGAGGAGGTCGATTTCCTGGCCAAGAACAAGGACGTCGCCTCCGTCGAGTTCACGCCGCAGCACCTGACGTTGACCGGACCCGAGGCTTACGAGCGGCTGAAGGGCTACGCCCAGATGAACCCGCCGATCCGCACCGCCGACCACCAGGCCGCGCTCTGGCAGGGGATCGCCACCGGAGTCGCCGACGTGCTCGGCTCCGACCACGCGCCGCACACCAAAGAGGAAAAAGCCCGGCCCTATCCCGCCTCGCCTTCGGGGATGCCGGGCGTGCAGACGCTGGTGCCGGTCATGCTGACCCACGTCGCCGAAGGCCGCCTGACGCTCGAGCGGTTCGTGGACCTGACCAGCCACGGCGTGAACCGCATCTTCGGCCTCGCCGACAAGGGCCGCATGGCCGAGGGCTTCGACGGCGACCTGACCATCGTGGACCTCAAGGCCCGCCGCACCCTGCGCCACGAGGACATGGCCACCCGCTCCGGCTGGACCCCCTTCGACGGCTTCGAAGCCAGGGGCTGGCCGGTCGCCACCATCGTGCGCGGCAAGGTCGTCATGCGCGACGACGAAGTCACCGCCCCCGCCCTCGGCGAACCGGTCCGCTTCCTGGAAACGCTGCCTCGAGATTAAAAGAGGCCGGGCCCGATATCCCGGCGGCCGTGCAGGAGGCGCACAATATCTATGCCACCTTTGATGGCCCGATAGAAAATCAGGTATTCGCCGACGGGAAAGGTGCGCAGGCCGGGGGCGAGGTCTTCGCGCGCTCTGCCCATGCCAGGATTGTCAGCCAGCAAGGCGGCGACATCACCGAATCTCTTCAGCAGACGGTCAGCAGCCTTGGGATTGTCGTCCGCAACCCACAGCCAGATCGAGATAGCGTCCCGTTTGGCTTCGGGAGTACGAGTGACGTGGCCCATTCAGCTATTCGACGGCTGTCCTTTTGGCGACCGGCTCTTCATAGCGCCTTTCCCATTGAGCGCGAGCCTCTTTCGCGATTTCCGCGAAATCAGCCTTTTCTGACGGCCCACTCTCAAGGCCGATCTCAATGTCTCGCTTGAGCCGCAGAAACTTGGTCTCCCGCTCTTCGAGGAGGCGCAGGCCTTCGCGGACGGCCTCGGAGGCCGAGCCGTAGCGGCCGGACTTCACGGCCCGCTCGACGAAGGCTTCGAGTTCAGGGGTGAGGGAGACGTTCATGGGTCCTTGTATAACAAACTTTGCGCCGATTTGGCCATCGCTCCCGCAGTTGAACATCCGGCCCGCGCGGTCGATAACCCTTCCATGCACGACGGCGCCCCCGGCCTGACCGCCCCGTTTCGCGACGCCCGGTACGCCCGGCGGGCGCTGGACGTCGAGCGGCGCGCCGATGGGTCCATCGTGCTGTTCAACCCCATGCCGTTTTCGGACCGGTGGCTGACCACCTGGCAGCCGCTTAGGCACTGGGCGTCGGCCGCGCCCGATCGCGTGTGGCTGGCGGAGCGCTCGGGCGAGGGGTGGCGGACGCTGACCTATGGGGAGGCCTGGGACCAGGTCCGCGCGCTGGCCGGCGCCCTGCCGGTGGCGCGGGGGCAGGTTCTGCTGATCCTGGCGCGAAACGGCATCGACCATGCGTTGGTCGCCTACGCCGCCATGAGCAAGGGCGCGGCGGTGGCGCCGGTGTCGCCGCAGTATGGCCTGTTCAGCGACTATACGCGGCTGGAGCATGCCTGCGCGGTGCTGGCGCCGAGCGCGGTCTATGTGGATGACCGCAGGGCCTTCGCCGGGGCGCTGGAGAGCCCGTTCCTGCACGATCTGCCGGTGGTCTGCGAACTGGACGAGCTGCTGAAGGGGCCGCCGCTGGAGCCGGCCGCGCAGCCGGACGACATCGCCAAGCTACTGCTGACCTCCGGCTCGACGGGGCGGCCCAAGGCGGTGGTCTGCCTGCATCGCAACGTCGCCATCAACGCCGCCCAGATCGAGGGCTGCTTCGACGATCCCGACCCGCCGATCACGCTGAACTCGGCGCCCTGGAGCCACAGTCTCGGCGGCAACGCCATCCTGCACATGATCGCCCACCGCGGCGGCGCCCTCTACATCGACGCCGGCCAGCCGACGGCCGAGCGGTTCGGCGAGACGGTGCGCAACCTGCGTGAGGTGGCGACGACCTACCACAACATGGTCCCGGCCGGCTGGGGCCTGCTGGCGGGCGAGCTGGAGCGCGACCCCGAACTCGCGCGCACCTTCTTCTCCAGACTGCGGCTTATGCAGTACGGCGGCGCCTCGCTGGCGCAGTCGGTGATCGACCGGGTGCAGGCGGTGGCCGAAGCGACCATCGGCGAGCGCATCTGCCTTGGCACCGGCTATGGCGCCACCGAGACCGGTCCGACCGCCTGCAACATCCACTGGCCGAACACCCGCTCTGGCCTTTGCGGCCTGCCCACCCCCGGCACCTCGGTCAAGCTGGTCCCGGCCGGCGAGAAGTACGAGTTCCGGGTGAAGGGGCCGCAGGTCTCGCCCGGCTACTACAACGCCCCCGACCTGTCGGCGCAGGCCTTCGACGAGGAGGGTTATTACCGCCTCGGCGACGCCGCCAGGCTGGCGGACGAGAGCGATCCTTCACTGGGCCTCGTCTTCGACGGCCGCCTCGTTGAGAACTTCAAGCTCTCCAGCGGCACCTTCGTCGCGGCCGGGGCCCTGCGGGTGGCGGCGGTGTCGGCCATCGGCGGGGCGGTGGCGGACGCCATCGTCTGCGGGGAGGGCCAGGAGGGCGTCGGGCTGATGCTGTTCCTGAACCAGGCCTATTGCGAGCGGCTTGGCTCACCCGAGGCCGTCCGCGCCCAGATCCGCGAAGGGCTCCAGCGCCTCAACGCCTCGGCCGGGGGGCAGGGCGGCAAGGTCGCCCGCGCCCTGATCCTCGACGGCGCGCCCGACGCCGCTTGCGGCGAACTCACCGACAAGGGCTACATCAACCAGGCGCTGGCCCGCGAGCGCCGGCCCACCGAACTTGCGCGCCTGTTCGCCGCCCAACCCGACCCCGACATCCTGACCTTCTGAGAGACACCCATGAACGGCGCCGACGCCCTGATCGAGACCCTTGCCGACAACGGCGTCACCGCCTGCTTCGCCAACCCCGGCACCAGCGAGATGCAGTTCGTCACGGCGCTGGACCGCGAGCCGCGCATGCGATCGGTGCTTTGCCTGTTCGAGGGCGTGGCGACGGGGGCGGCGGACGGCTATGCGCGGATGGCGGGGGTTCCGGCCTGCACCCTGCTGCACCTCGGCGCCGGCTACGCCAACGGCGGGGCCAACCTGCATAACGCCCGCCGGGCGGCGACGCCGGTGGTCAATGTGGTCGGCGATCACGCCACCTATCACCGCCAGTACGACGCGCCGCTGAACTCCGACATCGCCGCCTGGGCCAGGCCGAACTCGCTGTGGGTGAAGTCGGCCGAGACCGCCGACGAGGTCGGCCCCCTCGCCGCCGAGGCCGTCGCCGCCAGCTACGGCCCCCCCGGCGGCTGCGCGACCCTGATCCTGCCCGCCGACAGCGCCTGGTCGGAGACGACGCAGAAGGGCCCCGCCTGGGCTCAGCCCAAGCGTCCCGTGCCCGCCCAGCCCGATATCGAAGATGTCGCCGAACGGCTGAAGAACGCCAAAAAGCCGGTGATCCTGATCGGCGGCTCGGCCTGCCAGGCTAGGGGCGTCCACGCCGCCGGCCGCCTGCGCGCGGCGGGCGTCCGGGTGCTGACCGACACCTTCGTCGCCCGCCAGTCACGCGGCGCCGGGCGGTTTGCGCCCGACCGGATGCTCTATTTCGGCGAGATGGCGCTGGCCGATCTGGAGGGCGTGGACCTGATGGTGCTGGCCGAGACCACCGTGCCGGTCGCCTTCTTCGCTTACCCGGATCGCCCCAGCGTTCTCGTGCCGGAGAACTGCGACACCCTCACCCTGTGCGGCAAGGAGGGCGACGGGGCCGAGGCGCTGTCGCTCCTGGCCGATGCGCTGGGCGCGCCGGACCTCGCGCCCGTCGAGTCGCTGGACCTGCCGGGCAAGCCGAGCGGGGCGCTGGAGCCCTACGCCATCGGCGCCTCCATCGCCCGCCACATGCCCGACCATTCGATCATCTCCGACGATGCGGTGACCGCCGGTCTGCCGATCTTCATGGCGACGAAGGCCGCGCGGCCGCATGAGTGGCTGATGCTGACCGGCGGCGCCATCGGCCAGGGCATTCCGCTCGCGGTCGGCGCGGCGGTGGCCTGTCCCGACCGCAAGGTGCTGAGCCTCAACGGCGACGGCGCGGCCATGTACACGGTGCAGGGGCTGTGGACGATCGCGCGCGAGAGGCTGGACGTGACGACGGTGGTGTTCGCCAACCACGCCTATCGCATCCTCAACATCGAGCTCGCCCGCACCGGCGCGGGCAACGCCGGTCCCGCCGCCAGCCAGCTCCTCGACCTTGGCAACCCGCGCATCGATTGGGTGGCGCTGGCGAGCGGCCTTGGCGTTCCGGCGGTTCGGGCCACAACCGCCGAAGAGTTCGACGCGGCCATGGAAAAGGCCATGACGGGCAAGGGGCCGGCCTTGATCGAGGCGGCGCTGGGATAGCGCGCAAAGAAAAGGCCCGCCGAGGCGATCCCGGCGGGCCCGTTCCTTCAGCTCACCAGGAGCTTACTTCTTCCGGTTCGTCGGCAGCTTGCAGCCGCCGCCGATGTTGGCCGCTTGCAGGCAGCTCAGGACTTCCTTGGGCTGGCTGCTGTTGTTCGGATAGCCGATGACCCAGCCGGGCAGGCCGTCCGCGCAGGCGACTTCCACGAAGCCCTCGTCGGTGGTCTTGCCCACCGCGCGCGCTTCGGAGACCTGGCAGCTGCCCTTGCCGAGCTTGTCGAGATCGGCCGACATCTTCGGATAGACCAGGTCCTTCTTGGTGAAGGAGCAGCGGTAGCCTTCCAGCTCGGCGCGGACGCAGTCATAGACCGTGCCGCTGGAGGCCGTGAAGATGCCGATGCCGCCGTCTGGACGGTCCGAGCAGGCCAGTTCGATGACCTCCCTGGCCCCGGTCACGGGTAGGGTGGCGTACTTCGTCACCGCGCAGGGGAAGCCCGCCTGCTTGGCCAGCCGGCTGTACAGGGCCGACTGCTCGGTCTTGGCCGCGCGGCTGTCGGTCATGGTGCAGCCGCCGCCGATGAAGTCGGCGCTGGCGCAATCGAGGATGCGCATCAACTGACCCGTGGCCGACTCCTGCACGATGTAGCCGGTGTCGTTGTCACAGGCGACTTCGTAGTAGTTCGACGCGTCCTTGCTGCTGGTCAGGACGTAGCGGCGGTCCTTGATGGTGCAGCTCTTGCCGGCCTTGGCGACCAGCGCATCGACCGGCGCCAGTTGCGCGGCGCGGGTCGTGAGCTGGCAGAACAGGGTGTTGCTTTCGTCATAGACCAGGCAGGTGTTCATCTGCACATCGGCGGCCGGGTCCGGCGGCCAGGACGTGACCATCACGTAGCCGGCGCCGCCCTTGCAGGCGATTTCGAAGTAGGTGTTCTTCTGGCCCTGGCCGATGTAGCGCACCTTGTCGGTGTTGCAGTTCTTGCCGGCCTTCTGGATGAAGGGCTTGAGGCCGGCGGCCGCATCGGCGTTACCCGGCAGGGTGCATTGCACGCTGTTGGGCGTTCCGTCGGCGTTCGGCACCGCGGCCTGCAGGCAGGTGAAGGCGCTCGGCGGGGCCCCGTTCAGGGAAGACGACACGACGTAGCCGAGACCCTCGTTACAGGCGACTTCATAGAAGGCCTGCTTGGTCTTCTTGTCCTCGCCGATCAGGCGGGCGTCGGCGACGGTGCACTTAATGCCCGCCGAAGCGACCAGCGGCGGGGCTTCCGCCAGGCCGCGTTCGCGCTGCTTGGCCAGGAAGAGGGCCTCGGCGGGATCCTTCTTGGTCGCCGCCATGGCGCCGGCCGGCGTCAGGAACAGCATCGCCGCCAGCGCGGCCAGGACGATCCGGATGGATCTCATCTTACGCTTCTCCAGGTGTTTCCTCGAGCGTGGGTATAAGCCCTCGCTTTTGCGGGGGGCAAGATGCCCAGTTCTATGGGCCGAATTGCGGCGCGCCCAAGATAGGCCGATGATGGGTCGAACAGTTGTTTGGGAGAGTGGGCGTGCGGGACGGGTTCGAAGAGACGGCTGAGCCGCGCCGGCCAAAGCTGACCTACCCCTTCGAGCAAACGCCCGAGCCCGGCTCGGGTGAGGCGATCGAGGTCGCCCCGGGCGTCCTGTGGCTGCGCCAGCCGCTGGGCGGGCCGCTGCAGTTCATCAACGTCTGGGCCCTGGCCGACGGCGACGGCTGGGCGCTGGTCGACACCGGCATCCAGACCCACGAGAGCGCCCAGGCCTGGCGTTCGGCCTTCAAGGGCGCGCTGGGGAACAAGCCGATCACCCGGATGATCGTCACGCATCTGCACCCAGATCATATCGGCCTGGCAGGGTGGGTGACCCGCAAGTTCGGCTGCCGGCTGTGGATGACGCGGCTGGAGTACTTCCAGTGCCGCATGCTGGTCGCCGACACCGGGCGCGAGGCGCCGGAGGACGGCGTGCGCTTCTTCAAGGCCGCCGGCTGGGACGAGGATGCGCTCGACACCTACAAGGCAAGGTTCGGCGGCTTCGGCAAGGCGATCTACCAGCTGCCTGACAGCTACAGGCGCATGCGGGACGGCGACGAGTTCGAGATCGGCGGCCGCACCTGGCGCGTGGTCACCGGTAACGGCCACTCGCCCGAGCATGCCTGCCTCTATTGCCCTGAACTCAAGCTGCTGATCAGCGGCGACCAGGTGCTGCCGCGGATCTCATCCAACGTGTCGGTCTTCCCGACCGAGCCGGACGCCGATCCGTTGAGCGAATGGATGAATTCCTGCGCCAAGCTGAAGGCGGCGATCCCGGACGATGTGCTGGTGCTGCCGGCTCACAACGACCCCTTCCATGGCCTGCATGCGCGGCTCGACCACCTGATCGGCGGGCACGAGCGCTCGCTGGGACGCCTGCATAAGCTGCTGGAGAAGGAGCCCAGGCGGGCGGTGGACGTGTTCGGCGCCCTGTTCGCCCGCGAGATCGGGCCCAACCTCCTCGGCATGGCGACCGGCGAGGGCATCGCGCACATCAATTGCCTGATCCATCGCGGGCTTGCCATCCGCGAGGACGATAGCGACGGCGTGGCCTGGTACCGCGCCGCGTAACGACAAGAGAGGGAACCCCATGGACCGCATCACCTCGCCCTTCGGGGCCTTTTCCACCGCGCGGGAGGTGGCCGCCGGCCACGACCTGAGCGGCAAGACCGTGATCGTCACCGGTGGGGCGACGGGCATTGGCATCGAGACGGCCCGGGCCCTGGCCGAGGCGGGGGCGGACGTCGTCATCGCCGCCCGCAAGCCAGACCTGGCCCAGTCCGCGGTCGATGACATCGCCAAGACCGCCAAGGGCAAGGTCAGCTGGGAGATGCTGGACCTTTCCAGCATGAAATCGGTGCGCGCCTTCGCCGAGCGCTGGGGGACAAGGCCGCTGCACATCCTGATCAACAACGCCGGCGTCATGGCCTGTCCGCAGGCCCGGACCGAGGATGGGCTGGAGATGCAGATCGGCACCAACCACTTCGGCCACTACCTGCTCGCCCAGCTGCTGGCGCCCGCCCTGGAAGCGGGGGCAAAGCAGACCGGCAAGGACAGCCGCGTGGTTTCGCTGTCATCGATCGGCCACCGCCGCTCGGGCGTCAATTTCGAGGACCCGCACTTCGAGAACCGGCCCTACGACAAGTGGGAAAGCTATGGTCAGGCCAAAAGCGCCAACGCCCTGTTCGCGGTCGGCTTCGACCAGCGCTACAAGGACCGGGGGATTCGGGCCTTTTCGGTCATGCCCGGGGGAATCATGACGCCGCTGCAGCGGCACATGAGCAAGGAAGAGCAGATGGCCATGGGCTGGATCAACGAGAAGGGCGAAGTGCGCGACGGCTTCAAGACCCCCGAGCAGGGCGCCTCGACGTCCGTCTGGGCCGCCATCGGCGATGAGCTGGAGGGCAAGGGCGGCCTCTATCTGGAAAACTGCGCGCAGGCCGCGCCGTGGACCCAGGACCGGCCCTGGGAAGGCGTCATGCCCCATGCGCTGGACGAAGGCGCCGCTGACCGGCTGTGGGATCTGTCGGTGGAGACCACCGGCGCATGACGCCCGCGACGGCATACCGGCTGGCCGGGATCGGCGCGATCCTGGGTGGCCTGCTGCGGCTGCTGAGCCCATTCGGCACCGGCCTGCTCGACGCCAATGGCCACCACCTGCTGTGGCTGGCGACGGACATCCTGCTGCTGTTCGGGCTGGTCGGCATCTACGGCTATTCGCGCAAGATGCTGGGGCTGACCGGCCTTGTCGGCTTTGCGCTCGCCGCCATCGGGCTCCTGATCGTGAGGAGCGCGGGGGACGTGGTGTTCGGCCCGCGCACCTATGCCTACGGCGCGGTGATCTGGACGGTCGGCATGGCCGTGCTGGCCTTTCCGATGCTGCTGCGCGGCGTGGGGCACACCATCGCCGCGGCAATGTGGATGCTGGCGCTGATCGTCGGCGTCTTCTCGGTGCTGCGGCCGGGGCAGAGCTGGGGCGTGCTGACGGCCGCGGTGCTGTTCAGCCTCGGCTATATCGCGGCGGGACTGCCGCTCTTCAGGAAACCCAGGGAAGACAAGCTGTGAGCCTTCAGGGAAAGACCCTCTTCATCACCGGCGCCAGCCGCGGCATCGGCCTGGCCATCGCCCTGCGCGCGGCCCGTGACGGCGCCAACATCGCCATCGCCGCCAAGACCGCCGAGCCGCACAAGCACCTGCCCGGCACCATCTATTCCGCCGCCGAGGAGATCGAGAAGGCGGGCGGCAAGGCCCTGCCGCTGATCGTCGACGTGCGCGAGGAGGCCTCGGTCATGGAGGCGGTGGAAAAGACCGCCCAGACCTTCGGCGGGATCGATATCTGCGTGAACAACGCCTCGGCCATCCAGCTGACGCCGACCGAAGCCACCGAGATGAAGCGCTACGACCTGATGCACCAGGTCAACGCGCGCGGGACCTTCCTCACCTCCAAGGCCTGCATCCCCTACCTGAAGAAGGCGGCCAACCCGCACGTACTGATGCTGTCGCCGCCGCTCGACATGAGCTCCCACTGGTTCGAGCGGCACGTCGCCTACACCATGGCCAAGTACGGCATGAGCATGTGCGTGCTCGGCATGGCCGCCGAGTTCAGGGACGAGGGCATCGCCTTCAACGCCCTGTGGCCCCGCACCGGCATCGCCACCGCCGCCATCAAGTTCGCGCTGGCGGGCGACGAGGGCATGAGCCACTGCCGCACGCCCGACATCATGGCGGATGCGGCGTATGCGATCTTCAACAAGCCCGCCCGCGAGTTCAGCGGCAACTTCCTGATCGACGACACCTTCCTCTACGGCGAGGGCGTGCGCGACTTCGACCAGTACCGCGTCGATCCGACCAAGGCGCTGATGCCCGACTTCTTCGTCCCCGCCGACAGCACCCCGCCGCCGGGCGTCAAGATCGGATGATGGGCTGGGCCGTCGTGCGTCCTTCGACACGTCGCCGCGCGACTGCTCAGGATGACGAACTCGGAATATGTCGCGGTGAGCAGCCCCGAAGGGGCGTGTCGAACCGCGCGGTGACGCTGGCGGAGGGCTGATGGCCTCGGGACTGGTTGCGCTACTGGATGACGTCGCGGCCATCGCCAAACTGGCGGCGGCGTCCCTTGATGACGTGGGCGCCGCCGCCGGCAAGGCCAGCGCCAAGGCCGCCGGCGTGGTGGTCGACGACACCGCCGTCACCCCCGGCTACGCCATGGGCTTCTCGCCCGAGCGCGAGCTGCCGATCGTGGCCAAGATCGCGGTCGGGTCCTTGCGCAACAAGTTCCTCTTCCTCCTGCCCGGCGCCCTGCTGCTCAGCGCCTTCGCGCCCTGGGCCGTGACCCCGATCCTGATGCTGGGCGGCAGCTACCTGTGCTTCGAGGCCGCCGAGAAGATCATGGAGGCCTTCACGGCCGCCGATGAGACCGAGGAGACGCCGCTGGCCCAGAGTTCGGCCGAGATCGAGAAGCAGAAGGTCGCCGGCGCCATCCGCACCGACCTAATCCTCTCGGCCGAGATCATGGCCATCTCCCTGTCGGCGGTCGCCGATCGCCCGCTCGCCGTGCAGGCCGGCGCGCTGGTCGTTGTCGCGCTGGCCATGACCATCGGCGTCTACGGCGCCGTCGGCCTGATCGTGAAGATGGACGACATCGGCGTGCACCTGGCCGGGCGCGCCTCTCGCGCCAGCCAGGCGACGGGCAGGGCGCTGGTCAGGACCATGCCGGTGCTGCTGGACGTGCTGGCCAAGGTGGGTACGGCCGCCATGCTGTGGGTCGGCGGCGGCATCATCGTCCACGCCCTGCACGAGTACAATGTCCCCGGCGTCGCCCAGTTCGTGGAGGTTGTGCGCCACGCCGCCGAGACCGTCCCGGGCATCGGCGGCGCGGCCGGCTGGCTGGCCTCGGCGCTGATCTCAGGCGTTGTGGGCCTGGCGCTCGGCGGGCTGATCGCCCTGACGGTGCACCGGCTCGCACACAGCAAGCACTAACCTCATATCCGTCATCCCGCGTGACTCCTGGGTCCCGGATCGGCTTCGGCCGTCCGGGATGACGGTTGAGTTCAAGCTCTCTCGAAAACGGCCGCCATGCCCTGGCCGCCGCCGACGCACATGGTCTCCAGGCCATAGCGCGAGCCGCGCCGCTGCATCTCGTGCATCAGCGTCGCGAGGATGCGCACGCCCGTCGCCGCGATGGGGTGGCCCAGCGATATGCCCGAGCCGTTGACGTTGAGCTTGTCGCGATCGTCCCAGTTCCAGCCCTTGAGCACCGCAAGAACCTGCGCGGCGAAGGCCTCGTTCAGCTCGACGAGGTCGATGTCCTTCCACGACAGGCCGGTGCGCGCGAACAGCCGCTCGACGGCGGGGACTGGGCCATAGCCCATCGTCGCCGGATGGCAGCCGGCGGCGGCCCAGCCGACCATGAAGCCCATGGGATCAAGGTTCAGCTCAGTCAGCTTGTCCTCCGCCACGATCAGGCAGGCCGCGGCCGCGTCGTTCTGCTGGCTCGAGTTGCCGGCGGTGACCTGTCCGTCCTTCATGATCGGGCGGAGCGCCGCCATCGACTCCGCCGTGGCGTCGGCGCGGATGCCCTCGTCCTTGGCGAACAGCACCGGATCGCCCTTCCGCTGCGGGACCGAAACCGGCACGACCTCGTCGGCGAACTTGCCGCTCGCCCAGGCCTCGGCCGCGCGGCGGTGGCTCTCGGCCGCGAAGGCGTCGGCGTCCTCGCGGGCGATCTGCTGCTCGCGGGCGAGGTTCTCGGCCGTCTCGATCATGCCGCTGATGTAGCCGAAGCGCTCCACCGGCTGGCTGCGCTCACGCCCGCGCTCGAGCCGATCGTGCAGCTTTACCGAGCCCGCCCGCGCGCCGGCGCGCATGTCGGTGGTGTAGTACTCGACCCGGCTCATGCTCTCGACGCCGCCGGCGATGACCACGTCCGCCGCGCCCGACTGCACCATCATCGCCGCCGTGACGATGGCCTGCAGCCCGCCGCCGCAGCGCCGGTCGAGCTGCATCCCCGGAACTTCGATCGGCAGGCCCGCCTGCAGCGCCGCCCAGCGGCCGACGCAGGGTGTCTCGCCGTTGGCGTAGGACTGCGCGAAGACCACGTCCTCGATCCGCGCCGGATCGATGCCCGCCCGCTCGATCGTGGCGTTCACCACGGTGGCGGCGAGGTGCTCGACCGGCACGGCTTGGAGCGAGCCGAGGAACTTGGCGACCGGCGTGCGGACGGGAGCAACGATTGCAGCTCTACGCATTGCGTTTCCTTCTCCCGATCGCCCCCGCGAAGGCGGGGGTCCAAGCTGAATCGCCGCTTGGGTCCCCGCCTTCGCGGGGACAATCGGTTTAGAGGTCTAGACCGGATCGTACGGGAAGACGGCGCTCGTGGCGCCAAGGTCGGTGAAGCTCGGCTTCATGGCCGGGAAGCACTGGCCGATGATCGAGGACGGGTCCCACCCCTCCACGCGCGCCAGCGACTTCACCGGGCGCGGCTGGTTGAACAGCACGACCTCGTTGCCGCGCACCGCGAAGATCTGGCCGCTGACCTCCTTGGCCGCGTCGGCGCACAGGGCGATGGCGAGTTGGGCGACCTGGTCGGCGCGCATGGCGTTCTTCATCCGCTCGACGCGTTTGGCCGAGGCCTCGTCCTTGATCGGGATGGTGGCGATCATCCGCGTCCAGGCGAACGGCGCGATGATGTTGGAGCGCACGTTCTTCAGCGCCCCTTCCATGGCCACGATCCGCGACAGGCCCATGACGCCCAGCTTGGCGGCGGCGTAGTTGGCCTGGCCGATGTTGCCGATCAGCCCGCTCGTCGAGGTGAAGTGGACGTAGGCGCCGTCCTGCTGGTCGCGGAAATGCTCGATGGTCGCGCGGGTGACGTTGTAGGCGCCGCGCAGGTGGACATCGAGGACCTGATCCCAATCCTCGTCGGGCATCTTGTGGAACATGCCGTCGCGCAGGATGCCGGCCGGGTTGATGACCGCGTGAAGGCCGCCGAACGTATCGCGCGCCTGCTCGAACATGCCCTTCACCGAGGCCCTGTTGGTGACGCTCTCGGAGTTGGCGACGGCCTCGCCGCCCGCGGCCTTGATCTCGTTGGCGGTCTGCTGGGCCGGGCCCGCGTCGCCTTCATCCCCACCGGCCACCGAGCCGCCGAGGTCGTTGACCACCACCTTGGCGCCCTCGCGCGCGGCCAGCAGCGCGCATTCCTTGCCGATGCCGCCGGCGGCGCCGGTGACCAGCACGACCTTGCCTTCGAGAACGCCCATGACCTGTGCCCTCCAACGATTGTTTGAAAGCTCTTAAGCGAGCCGGTCGGCCTTGCGCAAGGCGGGGAAGAGCTTGGCCCAGACGCCGGTGACCATCAGCGCCCCGACGCCGCCGAACACGGCCGCGCCGACGGGGCCCAGGAACCGCGCCACCACGCCGCTCTCGAACTCGCCGAGTTCATTGGAGGCGCCGATGAACAGCGACGAGACCGTGGCGACCCGCCCGCGCATGTGATCGGGGGTGACCAGCTGGACCAGCGTCTGGCGGATATAGACCGATATCATGTCCGCCCCGCCCAGCACGATCAGCGCGCCGACCGACAGCCACAGCACCTTCGACAGGCCAAACACCACCGTCGCCGCGCCGAACACCGCCACGCCGCTGAACATGGCGATGCCCGCCTTCGAGCGGATCGGGTTGCCGGCCAGGTAGAAGGCCACCAGCGCCGCGCCGACGGCCGGGGAGGCGCGCAGCAGGCCAAAGCCCTCGGCCCCCACATGCAGCACGTCCTTGGCGAACACCGGCAGCAGGGCCGTCGCGCCGCCCAGGATCACCGCCGCCAGGTCCAGCGAGATCGAGCCGAACACGATCTTGTTGCGCCAGACGTAGGCCAGCCCCTCCTTCATCAGCGCCCAGCGCGAGCCCGGCTGAACCTGCGGCTGGCCCTTGGCTCGGATGTTCAGCACGCAGACCGCCGCCACCAGATACAGGCCCACCGACGTGCCGTAGGCCACGCCCGGCGACAGCGCGACCAGCAGTCCTCCGATCGCCGGTCCGCCGATGGACGCCGTCTGCCAGGCCAGCGACTGCCAGGCGATGGCCCGAGGCAGCAGCTCCCTTGGCACCAGCATGGGCCCAAGCGCGGTGTTGGCCGGCGCGAAATAGGCCCGGCTCGTGCCGAACACGAAGGCGGCGCCCAGCAGCAGCGGAATGGTCGCAAGCCCCATCACCGCCGCGACAGTCAGCAGCACCGCCGTGGCGATCTCGCCGGAGTAGCAGATGAGCAGGACGCGCTTGCGGTTGTGCCGGTCGGCCGTCTCGCCGGCGGGCAGGGCCAGCAGCGCCACGGGGATGAACGAAATCAGGCCGATCAGGCTGACCATGAAGGCCGCGCGCTTCACGTCCATGGTCTGGCGCGCGAGGTCGTAGATCTGCCAGCCCAGCGTCACCGACTGGATCTGCAGCCCCAGCACCGCCGTCCAGCGCGACAGCCAGAAAAACACGAAATCCCGCTCGCCGAGCAGGGCGCGGGCGGAGGTCGGACCGGGTTCGGGATCGTCGGACATCGGGGCGCTGCAACATGGCTCGGCGCGCGCCTGCCCGCAATGCTCGTTGACGAGCGGCGACGGCGGTCCTATTGGCGCCGCTCCCCATGACCAATCCCCCCCTCATCCGCAACGAACAGCCCGGCGATGGACCGGCCATCGACGCCCTCGTGGAGCGGGCGTTCGGGCCCGGCCGCTACGCCAAGGCCGCCGAGCGGCTGCGCGAGGGGAATGTGGCGCAGCGGTCGCTGTCGTTCGTCGCCGAGGCCGAGGGCAGGCTCGTCGGCTCGGTGAGGCTGTGGCCGGTCAGCGTCGGCGGCCAGGCGGCCAGTTTGCTTGGCCCCATCGCCGTCGCTGACGAGTACCGGGGCGGGGGCCTTGGCCGGCGGCTGGTCGAGCGGGCTTGTGAGTCGGCGAGGCAGGCCGGGTGCGCCGCCGTGCTGCTGGTCGGCGATCTTCCGTGGTTCGAACGCACGGGCTTTGTGCGGGCCGAGAACGTCACCATGCCGGGGCCGGTCGATCCGCGGCGAGTGCTGGTCCGGGTCCTGAAGGATGGCGTGGACCTATCGGGACCGATCACGCCTCACTAGATTGCCGGTCATGGCAGAGACAAAGCCCGGACTGGAAGGCGTAGCCGCCGCCGCCAAACAGGCGCCCGGGCGTGGGCTGCCGCCGGTGCACCTGTGGAATCCCCCCAACTGCGGCGAGATCGACATCCGCATCCGCAACGACGGGGTCTGGTTCCACGAAGGCACGCCCATCGGCCGCGAGCCGCTGGTGCGCCTGTTCTCCACCGTGCTGCGCAAGGACGACGACGGCATCTACCTCGTCACCCCCGTCGAGAAGCTGAAGATCACCGTCGAGGACGCGCCCTTCGTCGCCGTCCGCGTCGACCGGGTGGGCGATGGCCTGCGCTTCCTCACCAACGTCGGCGACGAGGTCGAGGCGGGGCCCGACAACCCCATCCGCGTCGAGATGGACCAGACCACCGGCGAGCCGCGCCCCTACCTCCATGTTCGGCGAGGGCTGGAGGCGCTGATCGCCCGCCCCGTCTTCTATGAGCTGGCGGAGATGGCGCGCGAGCGCGGCGGCGCCATGCAGGTCTCGTCCAACGGCGCCTGGTTCACGGTGGGGCCGCTCGCTTGAGGCCCGACGCCGATTTCGCCGAGGTGCGGGACTGGGTCACGCGCCACCTCGATCCCCTGGACAGCTACGCGGACGACCGGCCGCACCGCTCCGACTTCGACCTCAACCCCGAGATGGAGCCCAAGGGCCAGACGCTGATGCACGCCGCCGTGCTGGTGCCCATCGTGCAACGGGAGGAGGGGCTGTCGGTCCTCTTGACCCGCCGCGCCGACACCCTGCGCCGCCACACGGGCCAGGTGGCGCTGCCCGGCGGCCGGCTGGATCCCGGCGAGACGCCCTGGGAGGCGGCCCTGCGCGAGGCGGAGGAGGAGATCGGGCTGGCCCGCGAGACGGTGGAGCTCGCCGGCCTCTCGACGCCCTACCGCACGGGCACCGGCTTCCTGGTGACGCCGGTCGTCGGCTTCGTCAGTCCGCCCGTGGACCTTCGCCCAAATCCGGACGAGGTGGCGGACGTCTTCGAGACGCCATTCGGCTACCTGATGGACCCGGCCAACCACGAGCGGCGCTTCTATGACCAGCCCGACGGCGTGCGGCGCTGGTTCTACGCCATCACCCACGAGGAGCGGGTCATCTGGGGCGCCACGGCCGGCATGCTGCGGGCGCTCTACGATCGCCTCTATGGCGCGACCCTCTCCTGATGCGCTAACCCAGGGCCATGAGCGAGAGCATCGGCCAGCCGACCTGGATGACGAGCCCCGCCACCCGCGCGGTCATGGACGCGCTGGCGGCCAAGGGCGGGGAGGGCTGCGCCCGCTTCGTCGGCGGCTGCGTGCGTAACACCCTGATGAAGAAACCGGTCGGCGATATCGACATCGCCACGACCCTGACGCCCGACGAGGTCACGCAGGCTCTTGAGGCCGCGGGCCTGCGCGCCGTGCCGACGGGCCTCGAGCACGGCACCGTCACGGCCATCTCGGGCAAGAAGCCCTACGAAATCACCACCCTGCGCCGCGACGTGGAGACCGATGGCCGCCGCGCCGTCGTCGCCTTCACCACCGACTGGGCCGAAGACGCCGAGCGGCGCGATTTCCGCCTGAACGCCCTCTACGCGGACACCGACGGCGCCGTGTTCGAGCCCGTGGCCGGCGGGATCGAGGACGCCCGCGCCGGCCGCATCGTCTTTGTCGGCGACGCCGAGCAGCGCATCCGCGAGGACTACCTGCGCATCCTGCGTTTCTTCCGCTTCCACGCCTGGTACGGCCGGGGCGAGCCGGACGCCGCCGCGCTCGCCGCCTGCGCCAGGCTGAAGGACGGCATGGCGAACCTGGCCGCCGAGCGCATAGCCAAGGAGCTGTTGAAACTCCTCGCCGCCGACGATCCGCGCCCCGCGGTCCGCCTGATGGCCGCGACCGGCATCCTGCGGCATGTCCTGCCGCAGGCGGGCTCACTGGCGCGGTTCGAAGCGCTGGTCGCCATCGAGACCGAGCAGCTTTTCGAAAACGACGCCGACCTGCGCCTCGCCGCCCTGCTGCCCGACCGCCTGGAGGCGGCCCAGGAAACGGCCGAGCGCCTGCGCCTGTCGAACGCGCAGCGGGACCGGCTCGCCGGGGCCCTGGGCGAAAGTCCGCATCGGATCGTCTCCTACCTGAGCCCCAGGGAAGCCCGACAGCGCGTCTATGCGCTCGGCCGCCAGGCCTTCAGCGACCGGGTGAAGCTCGCCTGGGCCGCCTCGGGCAAGGCCGCCTCGCAGTGGCGCGCCCTGCTGATGCTCGGCCAGACCTGGACGGCGCCCGCCTTCCCCATCACCGGCGAGGAGGTGATGGCGGCCGGCGTCCCAAAGGGTCCGCTGGTGGGCGAAGTCCTGCGCGAGGTCGAAGCCTGGTGGATCGACAACGACTTCATCGACGACAAGCTCAGCCTGGTGGAACGCCTCAAGGCCGTCGCCCAGGGCCTGGCCTACTAGGCCCCGTCGGCGCGGAACGGATTGCGGATCGTCAGCCGGCCGTCGATGACCTGGCCATCGTGCAGGTCCTCCGACCAGAAGGTCGTGCATCCAGCCTGCAGAGCGGCGGCGACGAGTTGTGCATCGTAGACGCGGAAGCCGTAGCGTTCGGCGATGATGAGGCCGAGTTCATGAGTTTCGAGTGTCACTGGCGTGATCTGCACATTCGCGCGAAGCGCCGCCAGCAAGTCGCGGACGATCGGCCAGCTTGCCTTGTACTTGCGCCGCATCACATCCGTGAATTCGGTCAACACCTGCACGCTGACGACGCCGCCTCGGCCAATCAGCCGTTCGGCCATCGTCGCTTTCGAAGGCTCTCCACCGACGAGATAGAGCGCGACGTTCGTGTCGATGAACGCCTCACTCATCCTCGTAGCCGCGTTCGTAGACCTCTTCTCGGTTGAACTTGAAATCGGCGGGCATGAGGCCGCGGTACTTGCGGATCGCCACCAGGGCCTCGTGGGGGGTCATCTCCTTCTTCACCTCGAAGGCGCGACCCCTTTCGGCGACATGCATCCGTACCTCGTCGCCTTCCTTCAGGCCGACGGCTTCAGCGACATTCGCAGGGATACGAACCGCGAGGCTGTTGCCCCATTTGGCGACCTTCATCGGAGGGCTCCACGGATATACATTGCGCGCAATGTATATCCGAACGCCTCAGATGTCGATCATGGCCACTTCACCACGGGCGGCATGGACGACAGGATCGAGTCGACGTTGCCGCCGGTCTTCAGGCCGAAGGTCGTGCCGCGGTCGTAGAGGAGGTTGAACTCCACATAGCGGCCACGGCGGATCAGCTGCTCTTCGCGCTCGTCCTCGGTCCACGGCTCGTGCATGCGGCCGGCGGCGATCTTCGGGTAGATGTCCAGGAAGGCCTCGCCCACGTCCCTGGTGAAGGCGAAGTCGCGGTCCCAGTCACCGGAGTTGTGGTGGTCGTAGAAGATGCCGCCGACGCCGCGCGGCTCGTTGCGGTGGGGCAGGAAGAAGTACTCGTCGCACCACTGCTTGTACTTCGCATACCAGGCCGGATCGTGGGCGTCGCAGGCGCCCTTCATGGCCGCGTGGAAGGCGAGGGCGTCGGGAAAGTCCTGCTCGCGCTGATAGGCCAGCAGGGGCGTCAGGTCCCCGCCGCCGCCGAACCAGCTTTTGCTCGTACAGATGAAGCGGGTGTTCATGTGCACCGCCGGCACGCGCGGGCTCCTCATGTGGGCGATCAGCGAGATGCCGGTGGCGTAGAAGCGCGGATCCTCGGCCGCGCCGGGGATCGACTGCTGCATCTCCGGCGTGAAGGTCCCGAACACGTCGGAGGTGTGGACCCCGACCTTCTCGAAGAAGCGGCCGTGCATGAGGCTCATCACACCGCCGCCGCCGGCCTCCCGCTTCCAGGGCGTGCGCACGAACCGGCCGGGCTCGCCCTCGTACAACGACGCCGGCGCCTCATCCTCAAGGCGCTCGAAGGCCGCGCAGATCCGGTCGCGCAGGGACTCGAACCAGGCCCGCGCTTCCTGCTTCTGATGGTCGAGGGAGGGGGCTTGCGGCATGTCCAACACGGCGATGACTCCGGACCAAAGGGGCGAGAACAGGCCCGCTGATCGCGCCCGCACGTCCGGCGCGCCTTGATTACGATCAAGCGTACTGCCATGGAAAGCCCGCCCTCACAGGCGGCTTTTGCGCAAAGGCCGTTGAAAAAGGGCGAGACGCATTTTAAGCGGTCCGCCACAAGGACTTCGCGGGGTGGCGTGGCCTGATTGGGACGAGTGCCGTAAATCGGCGTCCCGCGCCGTTCCGCCTTGTTTCTCGCCGCGCCCATCCGGGCGCTGCTCTTTATGAAGGGGTGATCTCAGGTGGCCGAAACCGCCGCGGACGCAGCAACCCATAGCGGCGATCCAAGCCGCCGCGACTTCATCCATATCGCCGCCATCGCGGGCGTGGCCGGGGCGGGCGTCGCCGCCCTGTGGCCGTTCGTCGCCCAGATGAACCCTTCGGCCGATACCCTGGCGCTCGCTTCGGTGGAGTTCGACCTGACCAAGGTGGAGCCCGGCCAGCAGGTCACCATCAACTGGCGCGGCAAGCCGCTGTTCGTGCGCAACCGCACCCCGGCCGAGATCGACCGGGCGGTGAAGGACGACAACGCCGACCTCAAGGACCCGCAGAAGGACGCCGACCGGCACAAGCCGGGCAAGGCCGAGTGGCTGGTCCTGATCGGCTCGTGCACGCACCTTGGCTGCGTGCCGACCTTCGGCGGCGGCGAGTACGGCGGCTGGTTCTGCCCCTGCCACGGCTCGGTCTACGATACCTCGGGACGTATCCGTAAGGGTCCGGCCCCCAAGAACCTCGTGGTGCCCGAGTACGCCTTCCTTTCCGACACCAAGGTCAAGATCGGCTGATCATGAGCGGACATTCGACCTACCAACCAACGAACGGCTTCACCCGCTGGCTGGACACGCGCCTGCCGATCCTGCGACTGAGCCACGACACCTTCATCGACTACCCGACGCCCCGGAACCTGAATTACTGGTGGACCTTCGGCGCGATCCTGTCGGTGATGCTGGGCGTCCAGCTGATCAGCGGCATCGTCCTGGCGATGCACTATACGCCGAACGCCAAGGAGGCCTTCGCCAGCGTCGAGCACATCATGCGCGACGTGAACTACGGCTGGCTGATCCGCTACATCCACGCCAACGGCGCCTCGATGTTCTTCATCGCGGTCTACATCCACATGCTGCGGGGCCTCTACTACGGCTCCTACAAGGCGCCGCGCGAGGTGCTGTGGCTGCTGGGCTGCGTCATCTACCTTTTGATGATGGCCACCGCCTTCATGGGCTACGTCCTGCCCTGGGGTCAGATGAGCTTCCACGGCGCGGTGGTGATCACCAACCTGCTGGGCGCCTTCCCGATCGTGGGCGAGACCATCACAACCATGCTGTGGGGCGGCTTTGCGGTCGACAACCCCACGCTCAACCGCTTCTTCTCGCTGCACTACCTGCTGCCGTTCATGATCGCGGGCGTCACCGTCCTGCACGTCTGGGCGCTGCACGTGACGGGCCAGAACAACCCGACCGGCGTTGATCCGAAGTCGAAGGCCGACACGCTTCCCTTCACCCCCTACGCGACGGTGAAGGACGGCGTGGCCGTGTTCCTCTTCATGATCATGTTCGCCTTCTTCGTCTTCTATCAGCCCGACGCGCTCGGCCACGCCGACAACTACATTCCGGCCAACCCCCTGGTGACGCCGGCGCATATCGTGCCGGAGTGGTACTTCCTGCCCTTCTACGCGATCCTGCGGGCCATTCCGGACAAGCTGATGGGCGTCCTGGCCATGTTCGGCGCCATCGCCTGCATGTTCGCCCTGCCCTGGCTGGACCGCTCCAAGGTGCGCTCCATGCGCTACCGGCCGATGATGAAGCTCTACTTCCTGATCTTCCTGGTGGTCTGCGTGATCCTGGGCTTCTGCGGCGCCAAGCTGCCGGACGATCAGGTCATCCCCGGCCTGACGACGATCAGCCTGATGGAGAGCGACCTCAACAGCTGGGTATGGCTGTCGCGGGTGGCGACCCTCTACTACTTCGCCTTCTTCCTGGTGCTGATGCCGCTGGTGCCGCTCTTCGAGAAGGCGCTGCCGGTGCCCGACACCATCGCCACTCCGGCGCTGTCCCATCCCGCCGCGGCTCCGGCTGAAGCGGTCGCCGCTCCCGAACAGAAGGGTTGAGCAAAGATGCTGCGCAAAGTCCTCGTTCTCGCAGCGGCCCTCGGCCTTGTGGCGGGCGGCCCGGCGCTGGCCTCCGGCGGCGCCGAGCATCCGATGAGCATCGCCTACTCGTTCGAGGGGCCGTTCGGACAGTATGACCAGGCCCAGCTGCAACGCGGCTACAAGGTCTATCGGGAGGTCTGCTCTTCCTGCCACTCGATGAACCTGCTGTCCTTTCGCAACCTCGGCGACAAGGGCGGGCCGTTCTACGATCCTGAATACAAGAACCCGAACGACAACCCCTACGTGAAGGCCATCGCCGCCGAGTACCAGATCAACGACCTGGACTCCGAAACCGGCGACACCATCCAGCGCCCGGGCACGTCGGCCGACCGCTTCCCCGCGCCCTTCCCGAACGAAGCGGCCGCGCGGGCCAGCAACGGCGGCGCCCTGCCGCCGGACCTGTCGGTCATCGCCAAGGCGCGTCACGGGGGACCGGCCTACATCGCCTCGCTGCTGCAGGGCTATGTGAACCCGCCGGCCGGCCTCACGGTGCCTCCGGGGCAGTACTACAACCCCTACATGCCGGGCGATGTGTCCTCGGCCTGGGCGGGCGGGCACGAGCATGTGCCGCCGGGCGGTTTCATCGCCATGCCGCCGCCCCTGGCCCCCGGCAAGGTGACCTTCGACGACGGCAAGCCCTCGACCCTGCGCCAGCAGGCGGTGGACGTCTCGGCCTTCCTGATGTGGGCCGCCGAGCCGAAGCTGGAGGACCGCAAGCAGATGGGCTTTGCGGTGATGCTCTACCTGCTGCTCTTCACCGGCCTGCTGTACGCCAGCTATCGCCGGGTGTGGCGCAACGAGTCGCACTGACGGATCATGGCCGGCTGGACCCTCGGCGTTATCGGCGGGTCCGGCCTCTATGAGATCGAAGGGCTCGAAGACCGCCGCTGGGTGAAGGTGGACAGTCCCTTCGGCGAGGTCTCGGACGAGCTTTTGACGGGCCGCATCGGAAACGTGCGGCTCGTTTTCCTTCCCCGCCACGGCCGCGGGCACCGCCTGCCGCCCACCCACGTCAACGCCCGGGCCAACATCGACGCGCTCAAGCGCGCGGGGGTCACCGACGTCGTTTCGCTGTCGGCCGTGGGGTCCCTGCGCGAGCACCTCAGCCCCGGAACCTTCGTGGCGGTCGATCAGTTCGTGGACCGTACGTTTGCGAGGGAAAAAAGCTTCTTTGGGCCGGGCTTGGTGGCGCACGTCTCCATGGCCCGGCCGACGTGCGGGCGCCTGTCCGCCCTGGCCGCCGCCGCCGCGCGCGAGGCGGGCGCCAAGGTCGTCGAGGGCGGGACCTACCTGGCCATGGAAGGCCCCCAGTTCTCCTCCCTGGCCGAGAGCAACCTCTACCGCGCCTGGGGCTGCGACGTCATTGGCATGACCGCCATGCCCGAGGCCAAGCTCGCCCGCGAGGCGGAGCTGCCCTACGCCTCCATCGGCATGGTCACCGACTACGATTGCTGGCACGAGGCCGAGCCGGACGTGGACGTGCCCGGCGCGCTCGCCGTTCTCCACGCCAACGCCGACCTGGCCCGCGACCTGGTCCGCCGCCTGGCGCTGTCCCTGCCGGGCGAGCGCCAACCCTCGCCCATCGACACCTGCCTCGACTTCGCCATCGCCACCGCCCCCGACAAGCGCGACCCCGCCATGGTCGCCCGCCTGGACGCCGTCGCCGGGCGGGTGCTGGGGTGAAATCGCCCTTTATCCGCCACGGCGGACGGCTAGCTTGATCTCATGGCCCACGTCGCCTCCTGGCGGAATTTCCGGCGCATGCAGGCCTCGACCCTTGCGGCGGCCAGCCTGATCTACGCGGGCGCGGTGATCTACGCCTGGCGCACGCTGCCGGGCGCGGACGCGCTGAAGCTTCAGCGGACCATCCTCTTTCCGGCGGTGTTCCTGCTGCTGTCCTGGCTGCTGCCGCTGTTGATTCCGGCCGCGCGGCGCTGGCTGACCCGGCACGTCTGGATGAGCTACCGCACCGGCTTTGGGCAGAGCGTCGTCTCGGTGCTGACCGGCATAGGCGTGCTCGCCGCGGCGGCGGGGTTCATCTACTGGCAGGTCGCGGCGGTGGCCCACGGCGGGCGCTATCCGGCGGGGGTCTTCTCAGGCTACGCGGCCGGCATCGGCATCCTGATGGCCCAGCTTCTGCTGGTGCGGCGGATGGAGCGCGACCCGGCCCTTCGGCCGCTGATCGAGGTCCCCGACATCTAGACTTCGCCCTTGGCCCCGCCCGACCGGTGGAAAAGCTGGAGCGTGCGCAGCCGCGCCAGCCGCGCGCAGTCCTCGTCATAGTCCGCCCGCCGGTCCGACACGAAGCCGTGGCCGGCGTCATAGATGTAGGTCGGAACGTCCGGGTGAGCTTCCATGATGTTCTCGACCACCTCCATCGGGATCGAGTGGTCATTGCGGCCAAAGTGCAGGATGGTCGGGCACCTGGGCGTCTCGTCCAGCATCTCCACGATCCGCCGGCCGTAGTAGCTGGCCGCCGCCGCCACGCCCTCGCAGCGGCACGCGGCCAGCCAGGTCGCCGCCCCGCCCCAGCAAAACCCGGTCACGAACACCGGGGGCTGCAGCGCATCGATGGCCGCCTGGAGGTCGCCCTGCACCTGGTCCCAGGGCGTCTCCTGCGAATAGCGCACGCCCTTCTGGATGCCCTCCTGGTCGTAGCCGGCGGCGAAACCGCGCTCCAGCCGGTCATAGAAGGAGGGCGCGATCACCTCGTAGCCGTCCTCGGCGAAGCCCTCGCACAACTCCCGGATGTGGTCGGTGACCCCGAAGATCTCCTGCACCAGCACAAGGCCGCCGCGCCGCGCATCTCCCGGCTTCACGTGATACGCGCCAAGTTCAAAGCCGTCGAAGCGGCTCTTCAGTGTGATCGTCTCGCCCATGGGGCGAGGCTATCAGACGTTGAAGCGGAAGTGCATCACGTCGCCGTCCTTGACGACGTACTCCTTGCCCTCGGAGCGCATCTTGCCGGCGTCCCTGGCCCCGTTCTCGCCGTTCAGCCGCACGTAGTCGTCGTAGGCGATGGTCTCGGCGCGGATGAAGCCCTTCTCGAAGTCGGTATGGATGACGCCCGCCGCCTGGGGCGCCGTGTCGCCGACGTGGATCGTCCAGGCGCGCGCCTCCTTCGGTCCCACCGTGAAGTAGGTCTGCAGGCCCAGCAGCGCATAGGCCTCGTGGATCAGGCGGTTGAGCCCCGGCTCCTCCAGCCCCAGCGTCTCCAGGAACTCGGCGCGCTCATCGGCCGCCAGCATGGCGATCTCGCTTTCGATCTGGGCGGAGATGATCACGGCCTTGGCGTTGTCGCGCAGGGCTCGCTCCTCGACCAGCTTCGAATACTCGTTGCCCTTGTCCGCCGACCCCTCGTCGACGTTGCAGACGTACAGCGCCGGCAGCGAGGTCAGCAGCTGCAGCATCTGCCAGCCCTTGGCGTCCTCTTTGGACACGCTAGCCGCCCGCGCCGGCCGCCCGGCGTTCAGCTGCTCCAGCGCGATGTTCACCAGCCGCAGCGTGTTGGCGCTCTCCTTGTCCTGGCGGGCGCGCTTTTCCAGGTTCGGCACGCGCTTTTCCAGGCTCTCGAGGTCGGCCAGCATCAACTCGGTTTCGATGATGTCGAGGTCCGAGAGCGGATCGATCCGGCCCTCCACGTGGGTGATGTCGTCGTCCTCGAAACAGCGGGCCACGAAGGCCACCGCGTCGCAGTCGCGGATGTTGGCCAGGAACTGGTTGCCCAGTCCCTCGCCCTTGGACGCCCCGCGCACCAGTCCCGCCACATCGACGAAGTTGATCCGCGCCGGAATGATCTCCTTGGACCCCGCGATCTTCGCCAGCGCATCCAGCCGCGGCTCCGGCACCGCCACATCGCCGACGTTCGGCTCGATGGTGCAGAACGGATAGTTCGCGGCCTGCGCGGCGGCGGTCTGGGTCAGCGCATTGAACAGCGTCGACTTGCCCACGTTGGGCAGCCCGACGATCGCAACTTTCAGGGCCATGAAGGGGAAGAGCTCTCTAGTTCGGAAGCGCGCGACCTAGCACGTCCTCCGGCGCATGACGAAAGGGATTGATCGCCTGCACCACGCCATACTGCTGCCCGTCGTTGAGGTCCTCGCTCAGGAAGTAGCCGCACCCGGCCAGATTGGCCGAGGCAAGCAGCAGTGCGTCCCAGATGCGGAGGTTATAGCGGTCCTGGAGCGCCCATGCGGCGGCGATCGTGTCGACATCCAGCGGCGCCCTGACCCATCGCATGTATCTTGCGAGCGCCACGCGAACGCCGTCGTCCACCGGATGCAGCCGATGTTTCAGGGTGAGAACAGAGTAAGCCTCATTCAGAACCTGAGGGCTCAGGATCACCCGGTCGGAAGGGCCGAGTCTTCTCAGCCATTCCCGCGCTCGACTCCGCTTCTCCAGATCCTGGCCCGTCAGAATGTAGACGACGACGTTCGAGTCCACGAAGGCGGTCTTCATAAATCTCATCCCTGTCGAAGCGGCTGAAGCCGATGTCCCAACCGGGGTGGGACAGGATGGCCTCCGTCGCCCGCAGCGCGTCGGCGTTGATGTTGTCGGAAAGCATCTGCCCGCGGTCACGCGCCAGCTGCTCACCGATCCAGCGCGACACGCTTTTTCCCGCTTCCGCCGCGCGAACGCGCACCCAGGTGAGCGTCGCCTCGTCCATGGTGATGGTGACGTTCTTCATCACACGAACTTCGTGATTCACGAACTTCGTGTCAAGACTCCTCGCCGCGCGCGACCTTGCGGGGGTCGACCTTCTCGGCGGGCGCGAGGCGCATGACTTCGGCCTGGTAGCGTTCGTCGTCGCCGGCGGCGGCGAAGGGGAGGGCGTCGGCAACGGCCTCCAGCAGCGGGTCGAGCCACACCCGCTCGGCCTTGTGGAAGTCGCTCAGCACATAGCCGTGGACGAGGTCCTTGTGGCCGGGATGGCCCGTGCCGATGCGGGCGCGGCGGAAGTCCTCGCCGATGGCGGCGGTGGTCGAGCGGATGCCGTTGTTGCCGGCCGCGCCGCCGCCGCGCTTCATGCGAAAGCGCCCGGGCGCCAGGTCGATCTCGTCGTAGAAGACGATCACGTCGGCGGGCTGCAGCTTGAAGAAGCGCATCGCCTCGCCGATGGCGCGGCCGCTCTCGTTGTAGAAGGTCTGGGGCTTGAGCAGCAGGGCGCGCACGCCGTCCACCTGCCCCTCGCAGGCGTGGCCCTGAAACCGCTGGCGCCAGGGCGAGAAGGACCATCGGCGCGCGATCGCGTCGGCGGCCATGAAGCCCACGTTGTGGCGGTTCTTCTCGTATTTCGGCCCGGGGTTTCCAAGGCCGGCGAGGATCAGCATGGCTCCGGCCTTTCCGGCCAGACGGAAGACTACTCTTCCGCGGCGCCGTCTTCGGCCGCGGTCTCTTCGGCGGTGGCTTCGGCTTCCGCTTCCGGAGCGGCCTCGGCGGCGGCGGCGACATCGGCGGCTTCGGCGGCGTCTTCAGCCTGGGCGGCGGACGAGACCTTCAGCGTGGCGACGACGAAGTCGCGGTCGGCCATCGCCGGCTGCACGCCGTCCGGAAGGGCGATGTCAGACATACGGATGGTGTCGCCCAGCTCGCGGCCGGTGAGGTCGACGACCAGTTCCTCGGGGATCTGGTCGGCGCGGCAGATCAGCTCGATGTCGTGGCGCACCACTTCCAGCGAACCGCCCTGCTTCATGCCCGGGCTGGCGTCTTCGTTGCGGAAGTGGACCGGCACGTTGATGTGGATCGTCTGGCCCTTTTCGACGCGATAGAGGTCGAAGTGGACCGGCTCGTCCGTCACCGGGTGGAACTGGATGTCCTTGGCGATGACCTGCTGGTCTTCCTTGTCGTGGCGCAGGGTCACCAGGTGGCCCAGCAGCTTGCCCGTATAGAGCGCCTTGCGGAACTCGTTCTGACGCACGGCGATCGGCACCGGGCCCTTGGGGCCGCCGTACAGGACGCCGGGAACCTTGCTCTGGCGGCGCGCTTCGCGGGCGCCGCCCGTGCCGGTGCGGTCGCGGACTTCGACGTTCAGGACGATATCGGCCATGGCCATGCTCTCAAAACGTAAAGCCGCCGCGCAGACATCCCGCGCGGCGACGGTCGGAAATAAAGGGTGCGGCTAGATACACGAGGCGGCGGCGGCTTGCAACGTCGCAAGACCGCCGCCGCGTCGCGTCAGTTCGCCTTGCTGGACGGCGGCGTCTTCGGCGTCTTCGGCTCGATGATCTTCACCTGCGTCGATGTCCCCGGCAGGGCCAGCGGCACGGTGGCGACCGTCAGCGGCGTCGGCGCGCCCGAGCCCTTCATCAGGCACTGGCCGGTGTCCATCAGGATGTGCTGGCCAAGGCAGAAGACATCCTCGTAGTGCGGCTTGGCGACGGCCAGGCACTGGTAGAGGTTCAGCTTGGCCATGTTCAGGCAATAGGCGGTCGAGCCGTCGGCCAGCAGGGCGTCCAGCTGGGACATGTTGGCCTCGCCCCCTTCGCCCAGCGCCGCCAGCGCCGCCACGGCCATGCCGCGCACCACCAGCGGGGTATAGGGCGGGTCCTCGCTGCCGGCGCTGATGCCGAGCGAGGCCGCGCCGATGCTGGCTTGCTGAAGCAGCGACAGGTCGGAGAGCTCCGCCTTGCGCGGCTTCGCCGACAGCGCCTTGGCCTGCAAGAGGCGCGCCTCGGGATCGGCGATGGAAGCCTTGGACCAGTTCTGGCGCTGCACGTCATAGGCGGCCTGCTTGACCGCCTGGCCGGCGATGAACAGGCGCGTGGAGTCGCCGCGCATGGCCTTGGTCACCAGCCCCGCGGCGCTGGCCGAGCCGTCGATGCCGACCACATAGGCCGGATTGGCGACGATCTCGGAGGCGACGTACTTGCGCTGGACCGGGTCGCGGCCGAACTCGCGCACCGCCGCCACGAAGGTCGGGTCCTGCAAGGCGACGACGGCGGCATAGGCGACCGCGCCGCGCAGGAACTGGCGAGGCTCATAGGCCGCGCCGGTGGTCAGCGCCTGACGGACTGCCA
>DASVBC010000019.1:0-64630 GCA_036376035.1 Caulobacteraceae bacterium
TGGACTGGGGCGATGGCCGGGAAGTCCGGCTGACCTATCAACCGGGTGCATCAAGCTGGAAGGTCTCGGCCGCCTATCGCTATGGCCGAACCAATACCGATACCGCCCGCCTCCATCTCGAAGAGGACGCGGGTCCCAAGCGGTGCGGTGTGCCGATCGGCAGTTTTGTGGGGCAGCTTTTGTGCAATCCGGACTTTTCTCTCGGCGGAGGCCCACCGGGTGCATATTACCTTCCCCAGTTGGTCATCGCGGGGGTGAATTTCTCCGACTCATCCGTCAAGACGAGGGAAGAACACCGCGTGGCCGACTTCGCCGTCGGACGGGACGTCGGCATCGGTCTGATGACTGGTGGGGAGAATTCGCTCGCGGTGGTTCTCCGCTACGCCGAACTGCAGTCAAGTACGGCCTTCTGGCTGCGCGCCGTCGAGCGGCAAGTGCCCGATGCATGGTTCAGCAATAACGCTGTTCAGGATAGCTTCGACACGGCCCTTACGTCGGAACGGGAGTTCAAGGGCGTCGGCCCGATCCTCAAATGGGATGCGTCTGTGCCGCTTTGGGGTGACGCGACCAACGGCCACCTGGATGTGGACTGGTCAGTGGCGGGCGGCGTGCTGTTTGGAAGGACCGACACGCACACCGCCGGTGACGAAGAGATGCGTCACTACTCCGGAAGGTATATCTACTTCCCGATGCCTCAGGTTGGCGACACGGTGGTAAGCGACCCGCCAGCGGAGCGAAAGCAGGATGCTACTGTACCTGTAATCGATCTGTCCCTCGGCCTCTCCTACGATGTTGGCCGCATCAAGGTCGGCGCCGGTTATCGCTGGGAGCGGTATTTCGACGTCCTCGATGTCGGCTACGACGAGCACCAGGACGGCGACCGCACCATCGACGGTCCCTACTTCAAGCTCGCCATCGGCTTCGGCGGCTAGCTCCGGCTTCGGTCCCCTCTGAACCGGATACAACTGAGGCGGCAGGGCTCACCCTGCCGCCTTTTTTCTTTCCCCCCGATCTACGGAAACCTTTCGCCCGCTCGTCGTGGTATTTGATGAGCGGGGGCCGCATGGATGAGGGCCGGGCCAGGATCGTCGCTTGGGTCGGGCGGGAGATACTTCCGCACGAGGCGGACGTGCGGGCCTGGCTGCGCCGGAGCCTGGCCAGCGAAGGCGAGGTCGAGGACATCATCCAGGACGCCTACTGCCGCCTGCTGTCGCTTGGCGGGACCGGCCATATCGCCAGCCCCCGGGCCTACTTCTTCACCGCCGCCCGGGCCGTGGCGCTCGATCGCCTGCGCCGCTCGCGCATCGTGCGGATGGAGGCGGTTACGGAGATCGAGAACCTGAACGTCGTACTCGATGAGCCCTCGCCCGAACGGGTGACGGCGGCCAGGCGCGAGCTGGAGCGGGTGCGCCGCCTGATCGCCGAGCTGCCGGAGCGGTGCCGCCGCATCTTCGAGCTGCGCAAGATCGAGGGCCTGTCGCAGCGCGAGATCGCGCGGGTGATGGGCGTGACCGAGACGATCGTCGAAAACGACGTGGTGAAGGGACAGCGGCTGATTCTGAAGGCCATTGCAGAGGGTGAGATGTCGCCGGGCCGCGCGGCCCCGCCGGTGGAGAGTCATGAGCGAGCACGAGACCGCAGAGGCGATTAACGAGCAGGCCATGCGCTTTGTCGCCGCCATCGACCGGGGTGGCGAGGGGGCGGTGGCGGCCGAGCTCGAGGCCTGGCTGGCCGGGGACACCCGCCGCCAGGGCGCCTTCCTGCGCGCGCAGGCGGCCTGGAGCGCGCTCGACCGGGCCCGCCTGCTGCCCGAGGAGGCGCCGGCGCCGCCCGCGCCCTCGCGCCGGCGCATCGTGGCGGGCGGGGCGCTGGCGGCCTCTCTGGCGGCGGGCGGCTGGCTGGGCTGGCGCCAGATGCGGCTGGTGCGCATCGACACCGACCGGGGCGAGATCCGGCGCGTGCCGCTGGAGGACGGCTCGCTGGCGGTGGTCAACACCCAAAGCATCGTCAGCGCCGACGTGACGCCCGAACACCGGGCCGTCAGCGTGCGCGAGGGCGAGGCCTGGTTCCAGGTGGCCAGGGACAAGCAGCGGCCCTTCATCGTGGCCGTCGGCGATGTGCGCATCCGGGCGGTCGGAACCGCCTTTTCCGTGCGGCGCATGGACCGGGGCGCGGTGGTGCAGGTGACCGAGGGCGAAGTGGAGACCTGGTGCGTCAGCGAGCCCGGCCGCATCGTGCGGCTGGCGCGCGGCGGGCGGGCCTACATCGCGCCCAACGCCGCCCCGGCGGTGGCGCAAAAGGCCGAGCAGGAGATCGACCGCAGCCTTGGCTGGCGCACCGGCCTGATCATCCTGCAGGGCGACACGCTGGGCGAGGCCGCCGCCGAGTTCAACCGCTACAACGACCGCCAGATCCGGGTGGAGGACGCGCAGCTCGCCGCCCAGACCTATGTCGGGCGCTTCCGCACCAACGAACCCGAGGCCTTCGTCGAAGCCGTCAAACAGACCCTGGGCGCCCGCGTGGAGGTCACGCCCGACCAGTTCGTCATCTATCGGGAGTAAAAAACCACGCCCGTTTCTACGGAAAACCTTCGCCGGCTCGTCGCTCTATCAGGCGCGATGAACGCGCCGAAGAACAGACGGGGGGAATTTATGCGGATTTCGAGCTCCTATCGCGCCGCCTTGCTGGCGACGAGCGCCATGGTCGCGGCGGCCTACGCCAATCCGGCGCTGGCCCAGGTGCGCAGCTTCGACGTGCCCGAGCAGCCGGCGACGAGCGGCATCATGGCCTTCGCCAACCAGGCCGACCTGCAGATCCTGGTCAAGGAGCCCGACCTTCGCGGCCGCCAGACGAAGGCGGTCAAGGGCGACATGCCCACGCGCGAGGGCCTGGCCCTGCTGCTGGAAGGCACCGGCCTTCGCATCATCGCCGACGACGGCCGCACGGTGACCGTGAGCGCCGCCGCCCCCCAGTCCTCCGGCGCCGCGGGGGGCGGCGCTGAAGTCGAAGCCCTGATCGTCACCGCGCAAAAGCGCGAAGAGGACATCCAGGACGTCCCGATCGCTATTTCGGCGTTTACGCAGGAAGACCTGACGCGCAGCCAGGTCGCCGGCGGTCCGGACCTGATGACCCAGGTCCCGAACATGACGTTCACGAAGACGAACTTCAGTTCGTATTCGATCCAGCTGCGCGGCATCGGCACCCAGGCCATCTCGGCCACGACGGATGCTGCCGTGGCGGTGGCGTTCAACAACACGCCCTTCATCCGTAATCACTTCTTCGAGCAGGAATTCTACGACCTGCAGCGGGTCGAGGTGCTGCGTGGCCCGCAAGGCACGCTCTACGGCCGCAACGCCACGGCAGGCGTCGTCAACGTCATCAGCGCAAAGCCGAAGTTCGTCTATGAGGCCAAGGTAGCGGCGGATGTCGCCAACTACAGCAGCACCCGCCTGGAAGGCATGATCAACCTGCCGCTGGTGGAGGACAAGGTCGCGCTGCGCCTCGCCGGAGCCTGGACCAAGCGCAACGGCTATGCCGTCAACCAGATTACGGGCAACCCGATCGACGGCCGCGACCTGTGGTCAACGCGGGTGTCCTTGCGCTTCACGCCCAACGATCGCATCGACGCCAACCTGATCTGGGAACATTTCGAGGAGAACGACGACCGCATCCGCTCGGGCAAGCAACTCTGCAAGACCCACGATGTGGTGGGTAAGATGCAGATCGGCGGCCTTACGCTGGGCAATTCCCTTCATGAGGATGGCGGGCAGGGCGGCGGCAGTGAAAATAACAGCCTGGCCTTTGCCGGCCCCAGCGCCCGCTTCAGTCTTGGATGCGAGCCATCGTCGCTCTACTCGCCGGACTCGTTCCAGACTGTGAACGGGCTTTCCCTTCCATACTATGCTCCGCTTGGCGTCGTGTTCCTGCCGACGGCGTTGAATGATCCGTACGCCAGCCGTGGCCAGTCGCACGACCTGCGCGTCATCGAGTCGACGGTGGATCCGAGCTATAAGGCGCTCAACGACCTTGGCGAACTGCAGATCAGCATCGATCTTGCCGACCACCTGACGCTGACTTCCGAGACCGCCTATAGCGCCGACGAGTTGTTCTCCACCCAGGACTACAACCGGTTTACGACGGCTCCGGGCGCCTGGAGGACCACCAATGAGAGGGCAGGGGTGATCACTCCTGGACCCAACGGCGGCATCTTCTGCGATCCGCAGATCGGCTGTACGGATCGTCTGGTGGCGATGGATTTGTCGCAGGCCCAATCGCGGCAGTTCAGCCAGGAGTTCCGTGTATCGTCGGATTACGATGGCCCCTTCAACTTCAGCCTTGGCGCGAATTGGCTCAGATTCGATAACGAAGATAAGTATTACGTCTTCATAAATAGTCTCAGCATCATCGCGGCCATTTCCCCTTACAGCAACTCCAACAACGTTCCATATGTCGGGGGTGAGACCGACAACTCGCAGTGCATGTACAAGGGGCTCGTGTATCCAGATCCGGCAAAAATCCATGGTGTCCTCGGCTGCATCTATATGGACAATAATCCGATCGGCTCGCTCAACGATCTTGGCCACAACTATTTTCTTAGCAAGAACCCCTATAAACTCATATCATATGCGGTGTTCGGCGAGGCCTATTACAATCTCACTGAGAACCTGAAAGTCACCGCCGGGTTGCGCTGGACGGTTGACAAGAAGGAAGCGCCCCGGATCCCGAGCTGGATTCTGGCGGGCGATTCGTTCGGTTATCCCGTCACCGAAGTGATCGACCAGGAATGGCGCGAGCCCACCGGCCGACTTGCGATCGATTGGAAGCCGGACCTTTCGTTCACGGACGAGACGCTAGTTTATGCATCCTTCGCCCATGGCTATAAGGCCGGCGGAGCGAACCCGCCCCCTGCCGGTGCGGTCATGTACGCGCCCCCCAACGAAGACGCGGTGGCCGGAGACGGCTTCGATTATAGCCGGGCGCTGCTGAGGAAGTCCGCTACGCATCCTAGGACCTTCGATCCGGAGTTCGTGAATGCCTACGAGGTGGGCGCGAAAAATACCCTGCTCGATGGTAAAGCTACGTTGAATTTGGCGGCATTCTATTACGATTATACCGGTTATCAGATATCGCAGATTTCCAACCGTTCCGCGGTCAACCTGAACTTCGACGCCAAAGTGTGGGGCCTGGAGATCGAAGCTGACTGGCGACCGGTGGAAAACCTGCGCCTCGGCTTCAAGGGCGGCTATGAAAATACTCGTGTTGATGACGGAGAACAGGCCGTCGATGTCATGGATCGCGCCGATGGCGGCAAGCCTGACAAGAACGGCGATCGCTGGATCGTGGTCAAGCCGTTCCCGACATTCGCCAACAACTGCATCCTGCCGGAGTATATTTTCGAGGCGGTTATTGAAAGCGGCCCGGCGATCTACTCGCCCGGCGGTGTAAGCGGGGGCAATCCCGGTCCGTGCGAACTGGCCTATACCCTCGGCGTTGATCCGGTTACTCAGCTTCAGTACGTTCCCAATCCGACAGTGGATTCTAGTAACCAATCCTGGCTAAACCGGCGTCCGGGATACAAGGGCTTCAATCCGCTAGACGAATCGCTCGGCCATAATTTCGGCGAAGGCTTCTACAAGGACCTCTCCGGCAACGAACTGCCGAACGCGCCGAACTTCACCGCGACCATCACGGCCGACTACACGGTCCCGTTGCCATCGGACTGGCTCGCGACCCTACACACCGACCTCTACTACCAGTCTGAGGCCTGGACGCGGATCTTCAACACCGAGGGCTACGACAAGCTCAAGGCCTATACCAACGTCAACCTGGCTGCGATCTTCACCAATGAAGACGCCGGCTGGAAGGTCATGGCCTACGTCAAGAACGTCTTCGACCGCGACAGCATCACGGGCGCGTTCCTGAACTCAGACGACTCGGGCCTGACCACCAACGTCTTCCTGACCGAGCCGCGCCTCTATGGGATGCGTGTGACCAAGGAGTTCACTGGCGGTCCATGGTGGAACGGCGCCAACTCCGATCACTCGGCCGGCGAGCCCTACCCGCTTACAATCGAACTCGCCGGCCAGGTCCAGAAGATCGACGCTCCCTATGATACCCTAGCGCCAAGCTTCGCCGGCAGTTTGCCGCCGTCCCTGAACATCTTCGATGAGACGCAACATCGCGATCTCGACACAGGCGACAGCCGACAGGTCAAGCTCGTCTATCGCCTCGGCACGGACTGGAATGTCTCGGCCGACTTCCGCTATGGAAAAACCAACGGCGGCAATTCAAGGCAGCGCTCGGAATTCAGGACCGACGAGGCCTGTGTCATTGGCGGCGCTTATGCGTTCCTTTGCTCAAAGTACGCGGGCGATCCGACCTTCTACGTATCAGAAGTCAATTTCGCCGACGTCACCGCAGCGTCGCGCGAGGAGCACCAGATCGCCGACTTCATGGTCGGCCATGACGTCGGTATAGGCGGCCTTTACGGGTCGTCATTCTCGCTGGGACTGCGGTATGCCCGATTGCGGTCAGAAACCACGACGACGATCGATACCGTACCGGATTGGCGACTGTACGACGGCTGGGGCTATCTCCAACCCGCGTATCACACGCGGCATCAGGGAAATATCGATGCGGTGAGGGAATCCGAAGCGGTCGGGCCGGTGATTTCCTGGGAAGTCGCCAGGCAGCTGTTCGGCGACGACCAGAAAGGGCATGTCGCTCTCGACTGGACGATCGGCGGCGGCGTGTTGTTCGGCAAGCAGGAAGCGTCCTTCTCAGGGCTCGACACCGCCAGCTATTACGCGGATACGGGCTTTCCGATCCTGAACAGGGCCTGGTCGCTGCCTGTCGACATCGTGCTCACGCCGGTCGGCGTGGCCCCGCGCTCTAAGAACGTCACGATCCCGGTTGTCGATCTCAGTCTCGGTCTCTCTTACGAGATCGACCGCATCAAGGTCGGCGCGGGCTATCGCTGGGAGCGGTACTTCAACGCGCTCGACGCCGGGTACGCCGAGCATAAAGACTACGACCGCACGCTCGATGGTCCCTACTTCAAGCTCTCCGTCGGCTTCGGCGGCTAACCAACCCGGCTTCGGTCCCCTCTGAACCGGAAACGACTGGGGCGGCAGGTCACCACCTGCCGCCTCGATTTTTTTACGCCCCCACTAGGCGGATTTCGCGCCCTCGCTCGTCATGGGACGCAAAGGCGGCGTGTGCGCTATGCTCGCGGCGCGGTGGACGGGTAAGGGGCGATGCTCAGTCGGGCGGAGTGGTTTGCCGAACATATCCTGCCCATGGAGCCCAAGGTTCGCGCCTGGCTCCGCAAGGCCGGATGGCGGCGCGAGGAGGTCGAGGACCTCATCCAGGAGACCTATGCCCGGGTCGCCGCCGCCTACGCCCGCGCCGAGGTCGCCCACCCGCAGGCCTATGTCTTCACCACCCTGCGCAACGTCGCCGCCGACCAGCTGCGCCGCCAGCGGATCGTGTCCATCCGCAGCGTCGCCGACATGTCGCGCCTGAACATCGCGGGCGATGAGCTGGACGCCGAACAGCGGCTGACCGCGCACGAGGAGCTGGAGGCGCTGCGCGAGGCGATCGACCGCCTGCCCGCCCAGTGCCGCGCGGTCTTCGTGCTGCGCAAGGTCGAGGGGCTGTCGCAGGCGCAGACCGCCGCCCAGCTTGGCCTGTCGCAAAACACCGTCGAGAAGTACGTCGCGCGCGGCATGCGCCTGTGCGCCGCCTGGCTGACGCGCCCGGACGAGGAGCGCGCCGCCGACCCCCGTAATCACTCAGTGAGAGCAAGCCGTGGAAACCGCAGACCGGATTGAGGCCGCCGCCGCGCGCTGGCTGGCGCGCCACGAAGCCGGGCCGCTGAGCGAGGCGGACGCGCGGGCGTTCGAGGCCTGGTGCGCGGGCGATCCGCGCCGCCTTGGCGCCTATGTGCGGCTGGAGGCGGTGAGCGCCAGGCTCGGCCGCGCCGGGGCGCTGTCGGGCATGCCGATGAAGCCGCCCGCGCGGCGCCGGCGCTTCATCCCCGCCGCCATCGCCGCGGCGCTGGCCATCGCCGTGCTGCCCGCCGCGTCCGCCATCAAGGACTACGCCACCGCCCAGCGCTTCTCCACCGACATCGGCCAGCAGTACCGCGCCGCGCTGGCCGACGGCTCGCTCGTGGAGCTGAACACCGCGACCAAGGTGGCGGTGGCGCTAAAACCCGACCAGCGCGACATCCGCCTGACCAGGGGCGAGGCGGTGTTCGAGGTGGCCAAGGACAAGGCGCGGCCCTTCGTGGTCAAGACGCCGCTGGCCGACGTGCGGGCGGTGGGCACGGTCTTTTCCGTGCGCTCGGACGATGGGCTGGAGGTCTCGGTCAGCGAGGGCGTGGTGGCGGTGGAGCGGGGCGGCAAGGTGCTGGCCCACGTCTCGGCCGGCGAGACCTTCTCCATGACCCGTTCGGGCGAGGTGCGCCAGACCGGCGGCCAGATCGACGTCATCCAGCGCGAGATGGCCTGGCGCGAGGGCAAGGTCGCCTTCGCCGGCGAAACGCTGGCCCAGGCGGCGGCGGAGATCAACCGCTACAACCGCCGCCAGGTGAAGATCGCCGATCCCCAGATCTCGGACCTGCGCGTCGGCGGCTATTTCCGCGCGACGGACCCGGAAGGATTCGCCGCCGCCATCGCCGGCTCCTTCCCCGTGACGGCGGAGGCGGCCGACGATGTCATCATCCTGCGGGCGAGGGCGCCTGCGTGAAAAAATATCGGGGCGAAATAGGCGGATTTTCCGGCGCCCCTCGTCTTCACCTCCGCACGGCCCATGAGCGGCCGCGGAGGGGGAAACTATGAAGACTTCGAAAAAGATGAGCCGCTTTACGACCATGCTGCTGGCCGGCGCCGCCGCCGCGGCCTTAAGCTACGCGCCCGCGCTGGCGCAGGAAATCCAGCACTTCGATATTCCGGCCCAGGACGCGGCCTTCGCACTGAATGAATACGCCCGCCAGGCCGGCGTGCAGATCGTCTTTCCCTACAAGGCCGTGCAGGGCCGAACGACCCGCCAGGTGCAGGGCGACCTGACGCCGGAAGCGGCGCTGGCCATGCTCACCGACGGTATGGGCCTGAGCGTCAGCACCGACCGCCCCGGCATGATCACCCTGAGGGCCACCGACGGCCCCCAGTCCGGCAGCGCCGCGGGGGGCGGCGCTGAAGTCGAGGCCCTGATCGTCACCGCGCAGAAGCGCGAGGAGGATATCCAGGACGTGCCGATCGCGATTTCGGCGTTCACCCAAGAAGCCCTGGAAGAACAGAAGATCGAAGGCGGCTTCGACCTCCTGAAGGCGATCCCGAACGTCACCTTCTCGAAGAACAACTTTACCAGCTACAACTTCTCGATCCGCGGCATCGGCACCAAAGCTGTGTCGGCCACCACCGATCCGGGCGTCGCCGTCGCCTTCAACAACACCCCGCTGCTGCAGAACCGCCTGTTCGAGCAGGAATACTTCGACGTCGAGCGGGTGGAGGTGCTGCGTGGCCCGCAAGGCACGCTCTATGGCCGTAACGCCACGGCGGGCGTTATCAACGTCATCTCCGCCAAGCCCGACATGGACGACTTCAAGGGCTGGGTGAAGGGCGAAGTCGGCAACTACCACTCCAAGCGCGCCCAGGCGATGGTCAACATCCCGATCATCGAGGACAAGCTGGCCGTGCGCATCGCCGGCGCCTTCACCGACCGGCAGGGCTACGATTTCAACGCCCTCACCAACAACGCGGTGAACGGGCGCGACCTGTGGTCCGCCCGCCTGACGGTGGCTTTCAATCCGACGGAGCGCATTCGATCCAACCTGATCTGGGAGCGGTTCAACGAAGACGACAACCGCTCGCGCACCGGCAAGCAGCTTTGTCACCGGGACAATGGGCCGACGGACCTGAATGGCACGCCCTTGTTCGTCGAAGACAATTTTGGTGACGATTACGAAGCGGTGATGCGGCCCGCGCTTTTCAGTCAAGGCTGCAAGCCGGGCAGTCTGTATGACGACAGCGCCTTCGGGACGCCTAACGGCCTCGCGCTTCCGTTCGTTTTCGGCATGATTGCACTTGGCGCTGGATGCACCACCTGCCTCAATCCGCTCTTCTCGCTCGGCTATGATCCCGCTCACGGCTACGGGATCACCCTGATCGACCTGAAGGACCCTTACGCGAGCAAGACGCAGTCGACGGACTTGCGGGTCATTGAGTCGATCCGAGACCCAAAATACCGCGCTAAAGCCGATATTGTCGAACTCAACCTAGACGTTGATCTGACCGACCACCTGACTTTTACGTCGCAGACGGCCTATAACGAAGACTCGACGTATTCCTTCCAGGATTTCAACCGGTTCAACACCCAGCCGATCTTCAATGACACCTCGAACCTCATGCGCTACGGGTTCGATCCGACGCAAAACCCGACCTTCGGGCCTTATTTCCCGAGCGCGAACCGGAATTTTGCCCCGGGCGGCGTCTTCTGTGATCCGCAGCTGGGGTGCACCGACCGTCTGGTGGGATTCGATATAGCCCAAGGAAAGGGTACTCAGTTCAGCCAAGAGTTCCGACTGCAATCGGACCTGGATGGACCCATAAATTTCAGTGTCGGCGCCAACTACACTCGGTTCAAGACGCTGATCGACTACTATGTATTCTACAACCTTATCACTGCCTACGCATTGATGGGGCCATTCAACGACTTTAGCCAGGTCGCGCCTGTAAACTCGTCCGAGTTCGGCTCTGTCACGCCGTCCATCTGCGGCTTTGGCACGGATTTCTTTGTGAACTCGGGACCGGGCGTTGTGACTGGAGACGATCCGCTCGCCATCTGTCCGTACATTGACCCCAACCCGATCGAAAGCATCAACGGCGAGGGGCACAACTACTTCCGTAGTAAGAATCCCTACAAGGTGAAATCCGCCGCCGCGTTCGGCGAGCTGTACTGGCAGGCGACGGATGCGCTGAAGGTAACTGCGGGCCTACGCTACACGGACGACCGGAAAACGTTTATCCCGGTGCCGAGTCAGGTTCTGTTGGCCCCCGGCTTTGTCGCTGGCGGCGACGTCAACCGCGGCTATCCCGAGAAGGAGCCGATCAAACAGCACTGGGGTGAGTGGACCGGGCGTCTCGGCGTCGACTGGAAGCCGGATCTGTCATTCACCGACCAGACGATGCTCTATGCCTTCTACTCGCGCGGCTACAAAGGCGGCGGTGCGAATCCGCCGCAGCCGGGCTTCGCGACGCTCGAGGAATATGAGGCGCAGGTCGAACGCTACGGCATTCCGGCCGATATCGTTGAGCAGTTTGCGCAATTCGGCTTCTTCCCGATCCTTCAGCTGACCGGCGTCGAGTATGGTCGGACATTCGAGCCCGAGTTCGTGGACGCTTTCGAGGTGGGCGCGAAGAATACCCTCCTCAATGGCGCGCTGCAGTTCAACGCCGGCGCCTTCTTCTACGATTACAAGGATTACCAAGTCTCGCAGATCCGAGACCGGACGGCGGTAAACGAGAACTTCGACGCCCAGGTATGGGGCTTGGAATTCGAGACAATGTTCTCGCCGTCCCGCAACTTTCAGCTCATCGCCAACCTCGGTTACCTCGACACCAAGATCGCCGACGGCGAAACCTCCATCGACATTATGGACCGCACGGCCGGTCATGTCGGTCCTGACGGCCAGCCAGACTTCGTCGTCACCAAACCGTGGCCCCAACTGCCGTCCAACTGCGTCGTACCCATGGGCGTGGCGCAAAACTATGTCACGGGGCAGGACAATCTCGTTGGCTTTTGGGACCTTTGTGGCGGCGTCGGCGGCATTCTCAGCGGACTGACTACGTTCGAGCTCAATGATCCCGCGACGGGCGAGCTGTACGACCCGGCCTACTACGATGGCACGGACGGCCGCGTGAATCTCAACGGCGGGGCCGGGATCGCCAAGGAGCTTCGCGGCAACGAGCTTCCGAACTCGCCGCACTGGACGATGAATATCGGCGCCCAGTACGGGATGGATTTCCTGGAAGACTGGCGGGTGACGGTGCGCGGCGACGCCTACTGGCAGTCGCAATCGTGGGCCCGCGTGTACAACGACGACCCCTACGACAAGCTGCACGGCTGGTACAACGTCAACCTTAGCGTCTGGTTTGAGAAGCCCGATCAGGATCTCAAGATCGAGCTCTACGCCAAGAACCTCTTGGACAAGACGCCGATCACCGACGCCTTCCTGAACTCGGACGACACGGCGCTGACGACCAACGTCTTCGTGCTCGACCCGCGTCTCATCGGCCTCAGCATCCGCAAAGGCTTCTAACCCCGCTTCGATCCCCTTCGAACCGGTTGACTCAAGGCGGCGGGCGCAACACCCGCCGCCTTTTCTTTGCCTTGCGCTCCGCGTTAAGTGGCGCGGGGGGAGAGCGCGCATGGGGATCAAGGATTTCGCGGAGCATGACGCCACGGGGCTGGCGGGCCTGGTGCGCGACAGGGCGGTGACGCCGGCCGAGCTTCTGGAGGCCGCCATCGCGCGGGCCGATGCGGTCAATCCGCGGCTCAACGCCATCACCTCGCGGTTCGACGCGCGGGCGCGCGAGCGGATCGCCACCGAGCCGCTGGAGGGGCCGTTCGCGGGCGTGCCGTTCCTGCTCAAGGATTTCCTGATGGACTATGCCGGCCAGCCGTCGACCTACGGCTGCCGGGGTCTGCGCGATGCGCCCTACGTCCCCGAGCGCAATGGCGAGCTGGTCAGCCGCTTCCTGGCCGCCGGCGCGGTCCCGTTCGGCCACACCAACGCCTCCGAGTTCGGCTTCAAGGCCGTGACGGAGAGCGAGGCGCTTGGGGTGTGCCGCAACCCCTGGAACCTGGAGCGCTCGCCGGCCGGCTCCAGCGGCGGTTCGGCCGCGGCGGTGGCGGCGGGGATCGTGCCCATGGCGGCGGCCAGCGACGGCGGCGGCTCCATCCGCATCCCGGCCAGCGCCTGCGGTCTCTTCGGCCTCAAGCCGGGCCGGGGCCGCAGCCCCGCCGGTCCCGACTTCGCCGAGTGGATGCACGGCGGCGCCACCGCCAACGTCGTCAGCCGCTCCGTCCGCGACGCCGCCATCATGCTCGACGCCATCCAGGGCGACGAGGTCGGCGGCCCCTATCCCTGGCCGATGCCGGCGCGGCCCTTCGCCAAAGAGGTCGGCGCCGCGCCGGGCAAGCTGAAGATCGCGCTCTGCACCACCTCGCCCATCGGCACGCCCGTGCATCCCGAATGCGTCAAGGCCGCCGTCGACACCGCCCGCCTGCTCGAGGACCTCGGCCACCATGTGGAAGAAGCCGCGCCCGCCATCGATGGCGATGCGCTGGCCGACGATTTCCTCTCGGTCTATTTCGCCATGGCCGGCTCGGCGGTGGCTGCGACCAAGGCCCAGACCGGCTGTGGAACCGACGGCTTCGAACTCGATACGCTGGCCGCCGCCGCCATCGGCAAGGCCCTCAGCGCCCCCGAATACATCGAGATCCAGGGCCGCTGGAACACCTACAGCCGCGCGCTCGGCGAGTTCTTCACCCGCTATGACCTCTACCTCACGCCCACCGTCGCCTCGCCGCCGCTGCGGATCGGCGAGCTCGACACCCCGCCGCTCGACCGGCTGGCGACGCGGGCGATGATGGCCCTGAATCTTGGCGGCCTCGTCCTGCGCTCGGGCTACGTGCACCGCATGGCGCGCGAGCATCTGAAGCACACGCCCTTCACCCAGCTCGCCAACCTCACCGGCACGCCGGCGATGAGCGTGCCGCTGCACTGGACCGAGGACGGCCTGCCCGTCGGCGCCCATCTCAATGCCGCTATCGGAGGGGAGGGCCTGCTGATCCGCCTCGCCGCCCAGCTGGAGCAGGCCAGGCCCTGGGCCCACCGCCGCCCGCCGGTGTTCGCGGGTTAAGCTGCGCCGAGCTCGGCCTGAACGCCGGCGAGCAGGTGGCGATCGTCGACCTGCCAGGGGTGGAAGCCCGGCCGGTAGTAGCTGAGATAGGCGCCCAGAACGCCGCGCATCAGGCCCGGCGAGACGTAGAGGAAGCGCAGCAGCTTCAGCCAGCTCTTCGGCCGGTTGAGGCCGTCCTGGCGGAAGAAGTCGGCGATGTTCCAGCCGATCTCGATGTTGAAGGTGACGGTGGCCGTCAGCATGATCAGGCAGCGCAGCAGGTAGCGCCCGACCGGGCCGCCGCGCACGGTGGTGATGAAGGTGTCGAAGGCCACCGCCTTGTGCTCGATCTCCTCCATCGCGTGCCAGCGCCACAGGCGGGCGGCCTCGGGCGAGGCGCCGGCCAGGTGGCGCGGGTTCGATAACAGCGCATGCGCCAGGATGGCGGTGAAGTGCTCCAGCGCCGCGGTGGCCGCAAGCTGGACGGCGTGCGGCGCGCGCTTGTCCATCTCGATCAGCCTGGCCTCGCGCGCCTCCATGCCGGAAATGTCGTAACCGTTGTCGGTGACTTGGCGGTTGAAGGCGATGTGCTCGCGCGAGTGCATCGACTCCTGGGCGGTGAAGGCGGCGATCTGCTCCTTCAGGCGCGCGGGCGCGCGGTCGCGGTAGTGGCGCACCGAGTCGATGAAGAACCGCTCTCCTTGCGGGAAGGTCACCGAAAGAGCGTTGTAGAAGGCCGTCCCGATCGGATCGCCACCAAGCCACCAGCGCGCGAACCGCTCATTGCGCCCGAATTCCGGCTGGCGCGGCTGGATGGTGAGGTCGTCGGGGGTCCTGGTCACGGAAAGCCTCCTCCGGGCACGGCCCTTTTATCCCGGCGCGCCTGCGCCGTGACGCGTCACAGCCTTTTCATATGCGGTTTCGTATGTGCCGGTTTCCTCGCATACGCCGCCGCATGTCAACACGCGCCGCTCCCACCCGCCGGTATTCGCCGGCTAGACCTTGCGGCTCGCGCCGGAGGGCAGAACGGCGATTCCGTTCTCGTCGAACGTTCGCACGATCCGATCGGCCGTGGCGGGGCGGACGGGCTCGTCCTGCTCGATCTTCTGGATGGAGTTGGGAGAGACGTGGGCCTCGCGCACCAGGTCGGCGATCGACCAGCGCAAGATCGCCCGAGCGGCCCGGCAGGCGTCGGCGGTCAAAATCGGCAGTGCTTCCGCATTGGCCATTCGGCCTCTTTCGTCTGGTACCCCACATAAGCTGGCGGACACCGTAACACCAATCATACTCCCGTGAGTTGTTTTGGAAAGCAGCTCGTATTTACAGATGCGTCAGTTCTGGCAGGTGCTTGACCTCGTGGGCGGTGCGACGCACGGTGCGCGGCGCAAAATCAAACAACTGTTTTGAGGAAACGACCCATGAGCGCTTTCGCCGGCACCCTGTTCGATCTGACCGGCAAGGTCGCCATCATCACCGGCTCCTCGCGCGGCATCGGCAAGGCCATCGCCGAGCGCATGGCCCAGCACGGCGCCAAGGTGGTGATCTCCTCGCGCAAGGCCGGACCTTGCGAAGACGTGGCGGGGGCGATCAACGCTGAACACGGGCAGGGGACGGCCATCGCCGTGCCCGCCAACATCAGCTCCAAGGAAGACCTTCAGCGGCTGGTGGACGAGACCCGCAAGGCGTTCGGCAAGGTCGATATCGTCGTCTGCAACGCCGCCTCCAACCCCTACTTCGGGCCGATGAGCGGCATCAGCGACGACCAGTTCCGCAAGATCCTCGAGAACAACGTCATCGCCAACAACTGGCTGATCAGCATGGTCACGCCGGAGATGGAGGCGCGCAAGGACGGCGCGGTGATCATCGTCTCGTCCATCGGCGGCCTGCGCGGCAACGTCGTCATCGGCGCCTACAACATCTCCAAGGCCGCCGATTTCCAGCTGGCGAGAAACCTGGCGCACGAGCTTGGGCCCCACAACATCCGGGTCAACTGCATCGCGCCGGGCCTGATCAAGACCGACTTCGCCCGCGCCCTGTGGGAAAACCCGGAGATCCTCAAACGCTCCACCGAGGGCGTGCCGCTCCGCCGCATCGGCGACCCGGACGAGATTGCGGGCGCCGCGGTGTTCCTGGCCTCGCCCGCCGGCACCTTCATGACCGGCCAGACGGTGGTCGTGGACGGCGGCGCTACGGCCTAAAGCCCTTCTCCCTGGAAGGGGGAAGGGTTTGGGATGGGGGTGGGACGCTATCCGCGTGCGCTCCCAACCCAGCACGAGCTGAAACGCTTCCACCCCCATCCCCGGCCCTTCCCCCCTCCAGGGGGAAGGGAGATCAGCTGAACCTCCTCCGCGCCCGCGCCAACGCCTCGATCCCGGCATCAAGCGTCTCGTCGCGCTTGGCGAAGCACAGGCGGACCACGTTGGTGACGGGCGTCTCGTCGTAGAACACCGACACCGGGATCACCCCGACGCCGGCTTCCTTCACCGCCCGCATGGCGAAGTCGTAGTCGTCCAGCGCAACGCCCGAGGCGGCGAGGTCGAGGTTCACGAAATAGGTCCCTTGCGCCGGCAGGACGGCGAAGCCCTCCGTCGTCAGCCCCCGCGCCAACCGGTCCCGCGCCCGCGTCATCTCCACGGGCATGCGCTCGAACCAGTCGTCGCTGTTTGCGAGCCCCCAGGCCACCGCCGCCTGCAGGTTCGGCGGCGTGGTGAAGGTCAGGAACTGGTGGGCCCCGGCCAGCGCCTTGGTCAGCTCCGGCGCGGCGACCATCCAGCCGACCTTCCAGCCGGTCATGGCGAACAGCTTGCCGGCCGAGCCGATCTTGACCGTCCGCTCGCGCATCCCCGGAAAGCTCATCAGCGGCCGGAAGCTGCGCCCGTCCAGCATCACCTGCTCCCAGACCTCGTCGCAGACGGCGATCACGTCGTGGCGCACGCACAGCTCGGCCAGCACCGCCAGGTCCTCATCCGGAAACACCACGGCGGCGGGGTTGTGCGGATTGTTCAGCACCACCATCGCCGTCCTGTCGGTGATCGCCGCCTCCAGCGCCTCGCGCTCCAACCGCCAGTGCGGGGGCTTCAGGCTCACAAGCTTGGGCACGCCGCCCGCCCGGCGGACCAGCGGCAGATAGGCGTCGTACAGCGGCTGGAACAGCACCACCTCGTCGCCTTCCTCCAGCAGCGAGAAGAAGGCCGCCGCCAGCGCCTCGGTGGCGCCCGACGTGACCGTGACTTCGGTTTCCCAGTCGATCTCCAGCCCCTGCCGGCGCCGATAATGCTCGGCCACCGCCTGCCGCAGCTCCGGGACGCCGCGCATCGGCGGATACTGGTTGGAGCCCGACAGCACCGCCTCGGCCGCCTTGCGCCGCACCGCCTCCGGCCCCGGCTCGTCCGGAAACCCCTGACCGAGGTTCACGGCGCCGGTCTGGCGGCACAGGCCGCTCATCACCTCGAAGATGGTGGTCGGCAGGTTGGCGAAGACGGGGTGGACCATGGATCCTCCCATAACCGCGGCCGCCCGCGATTGACAGAACCGCGCTCACGTCGGCGAATGGCGCCCGAATTGAGGGAGGCCGCCATGGCGAAGTTCGACAGCATCCTGGCCACCGTGGGCGACACGCCTGTGGTGAAGATCAACCGCCTCGCCCCGAAAAACGTGAACCTCTACGTCAAGGTCGAAGCCTTCAACCCGCTCGGCTCGGTGAAGGACCGCCTGGCGCTGGGCGTCATCGAGGCGGCCGAGAAGTCGGGCGAGCTCAAGCCCGGCCAGACGGTCATCGAGGCCACCAGCGGCAACACCGGCATTGGCCTGGCCATGGTCTGCGCGGCCAAGGGCTATCCGCTGGTCATCGTCATGGCCGAGAGCTTTTCCATTGAGCGCCGCCGCCTGATGCGCTTCCTCGGCGCCAAGGTCGTGGTCACGCCCGCCGCCCTGCGCGCCACCGGCATGGTCGAGAAGACCAAGGAGCTGGCGGCCAAACACGGCTGGTTCATGACCCGCCAGTTCGAGAACGAGGCCAACCCCGAGATGCACTCGCGCACCACCGCCCGCGAGATCATCAACGACTTCCCCGAGGGCCTCGACCACTGGGTCACCGGCTATGGCACCGGCGGCACGCTGACCGGCGTCGCCCGCGTGCTGCGCAAGGAGCGGCCGAACACCCGCATCACCGTCTGCGAGCCGGCCGACGCCCAGCTGCTCGGCTCCGGCGAGCGCCAGACGCGCAACCCCGACCACACCGCCACCGCCAGCCACCCGGCCTGGAAGCCGCACCCGATGCAGGGCTGGACGCCGGACTTCATCCCCTACCTGACCGAGGAGGCGGTGGACGAGCGCCTCTACGACGAGGTCGTCACCATCCCCGGCCCCGACGCCATCCGCTACAGCCAGCTGCTCGCCCAGAAGGAAGGCCTGTTCGTCGGCATCACCGCCGGCGCCACCTTCGCCGGCGCCCTGCAGGTGGCGGAGAAGGCCAAGCCCGGCGCGACCATCCTGGCCATGCTGCCCGACACGGGCGAGCGCTACCTCTCCACGCCCCTGTTCGCCGACGTCAGCGCCGACATGAGCGACGAGGAAAAGGACATCTTCCGCTCCAGCCCCATGTTCGCCGACCAGATCTAGCCTTCCCCCACATGCGTGGGGGAAGGGTCGAGCTTCTCAGGCAGCGGGAAGAAGGCGATGAAGCGCTCGGCCAGGGCGCGGTCGCCTTCGAGGGTGAGGGCGCCCTGCGCCTCCATCTCTCCGATCGGCACGCCGCCATAGACCACGCCCGCCACCGCCGTCGGCGGCCCGTGGAAGGTCACCTGCGCCCGCTCCAGTCCGCCGCGCGAGCCCTTCAGCCGGCCGCCGCCGATGCGGATGACGAACTGCTCGGCGCCAAGGTCAAAGCCGATCCGCGCCTCGAGGTCTCCCGCCCGCGCGGGGTCGAACATCGTGCGGAACGACAGGAACAGCGAGGCGGCGCTGAAGGGCAGGGTGGCGTCGTGGAAGGGCGATCGCGCCGCCCAGCGGCCCAGCGCCTGGAAGATCGGCTCGGCCTCATAGCCCCAGCTGGTCAGCTCATAGACCTGGGCGCCCGCCGGCGGCGGCAGCTTGCGCTTGACCAGCACGCCCGCCGCCTCCAGCCCCTCAAGCCGTTGTGTCAGGACATTGGCGCTGATCCCCGGCAGGCTGGCGCGCAGGTCGCTGAACCTTTTTGGCCCCAGCATCAGTTCACGCATCACCAGCAGCGCCCAGCGCTCGCCGACCAGGTCCAGCGCATGGGCCGCCGCGCAGGCGTCCTCATAGCGCCGCGAGCGTCCGGCCGGCATGGAGGTTATTTTTTCTAACGACATTGTTGCAAAACATAACCTTGTTCGTTAAAGGGGTCAACGACAGCGAGGAGGAAACGCCATGTCGAAGCTGATTTTCGTCAACCTGCCGGTCGGCGACCTGCCCCGCGCCATGCGCTTCTACGAGGCCCTGGGCGCGACCAACAATCCCCAGTTCACCGACGACACGGCGGCCTGCATGGTCTTCTCCGACACCATCCACGTCATGCTGCTGACGCACGACAAGTTCCGCCAGTTCACGCCAAAGCCCATCGCCGGGCGCGGCGTGACCGAGGCGCTGATCTGCCTGTCCGCCGACAGCCGCGCCGAGGTCGATCAACTCGCCGAAGCCGCCGGCCGGAGCGGGGGCAAGGCCGACATCGCGCCCAGGCAGGACTACGGCTTCATGTACGGCCGCAGCTTCGAGGATCCGGACGGCCACATCTTCGAGGTCATGTGGATGGACCTCGCCGCCGCCCCCCAAACCCAAACCGAAGCCGTCCCGGCCTAAGGAGCCCCGCCATGTATATCGAAGGTTTCGTCGTTCCCGTCCCCGCGGCCAACAAGGAGGCCTACCGCAAGTTCGCCGCCGACACCTGGCCGCTGTTCAAGGAGTTCGGCGCCCTGCGTCTCGTCGAGGCCTGGGGCGATAATGTCCCCGAGGGCAAGCTCACCGACTTCTACCGCTCCGTCGCCGCCGAGCCGGGCGAGGTGCCGGTGTTCGCCTGGCTGGTCTGGCCATCCAGGGCGGTCCGTGACAGCGCCCAGGAGCGGATGAGGACCGACGCGCGGATGCAGCCGCCGACCGATGCCCCGTTCAACATGCAGCGCATGATCTTCGGCGCCTTCGAGGTGCTGGTGGACGAGGGGGAGAAGGTCTGATGGCCGGCTTTTTCTGGTACGAGCTGATGTCCACCGACCCGAAGGCGTCGGAGGCCTTCTACACGGAGGTCGTCGGCTGGAACGCGCGCAAGTTCGAGGGCGGCGACTACACCGTCTTCCAGACCGGCGAGGAGGGCGTCGCGGGCGTCATGGCCTCGCCGCCGGGCATGCCGTCCTTCTGGATCGGCTACATCCATACCGACGACGTCGACGCCGAACTTGAGCGCATCAAGGCCGCTGGCGGCAAGGTGATGAAGGAAGCCTGGGACGTCCCGACCGTGGGCCGCATGGCCGCGGTCACCGATCCGCAGGGCGCGGGATTCATGATCATGAAGCCCGAAGGCGAAGGGCGGCCCTGGCCCAAGCGCGGCGTCGTCGGCCGCACCGACTGGCGCGAGCTGCACGCCAGGGACTGGGAGAGCGCCTGGGCCTTCTACTCAGGCCTGTTCGGCTGGACCAAGTCGACGGCCATGCCGATGGGCGAGATGGGGACCTACCAGCTGTTCGCGCAGGACGGCGAGGACGTCGGCGCCATGTTCAACAGCCCGCAGGCCTCCCAGCCGGCCTGGATGTTCTACTTCAAGGTGCCGAACATCGACGCCGCCGTGGAGCGCGTGAAGGCCGCCGGCGGTCAGGTCCTCATGGGCCCGCACGAGGTCCCCGGCGGCGACTGGGTCATCCAGGGTCAGGACCCGCAGGGCGCCGACTTCGCGCTTGTCGGAGGCAAGTCATGAGCAAGATCGTCCCCCACCTCTGGTACGTGAAGGAGGCCGTGGAGGCGGCCAACTTCTACGCCTCGACCTTCCCGGACTCGCGCGTGGACAAGGTCACCCAGATCCCGGCCGAAAGCCCCGCGGGCCCGGCCGGCAGCGTCGATGTGGTCCAGTTCACCCTCTGCGGCCAGCCGTTCATGGCCATCAGCGCAGGCCCCCTCGATCCCTTCAACCACGCCGTCTCCTTCATGGTGAACTGCGACACCCAGGAGGAGATCGATCGCTACTGGGCGGCGCTGGAAGACGGCGGCGCGCCCGAGCAGTGCGGCTGGATCCGCGACCGCTACGGACTTGCCTGGCAGATCGTGCCCTCGCGCCTCCAGGCGATGATGGCCGACCCCGATCCGGCGAAGGCCAGGCGCGTCGCCGAGGCCATGCTGAAGATGGTCAAGTTCGACATCGCCGCGCTGGAGAGGGCCTACGCCGGCTAGCCCATGGTGGAGCCTTCCGCGCCCGTGAGACGTTGGTCGCGCGGGAGGCTCAATGCCAAGCTGGCTCTTTCAGCTCATGCAGGTGGCCGGACGCCTGTGGGTGACCGTGGCGCTCTACAGCGCCCTTGGCCTGCTCGCGGCCCTGGCGGCGGCGCTGTTCGGACACTGGGTGCCGAGCGACTTTCCGCTCAAGCTCGGCTCCGATTCCGTCGACGAGATCCTGTCGATCCTGGCCAGCAGCATGCTGGCGGTGGCGACCTTCTCCCTGACGACGCTGGTCACGGCCTACACCTCGGTGGTCAGCAACGCCGCCCCGCGCGCGGCCCATCTGCTGGTCTCCGACCGCGGCCTGCGCAACGCCCTGTCCACCTTCGTCGGCGCCTTCATCTACTCCATCGTCGGCATCATCGCCCTGCACACCGGCTACTACGGCGCGCAGGGGCGGGTGATCCTGTTCTTCGTCACCCTGGTGGTGCTGGCGCTGGTGGTGCTGGCCATGGTGCGCTGGATCGGCCTGATCTCGCGCCTGGCGCAGGTCAGCGACGCGGTGGACCGCGTGGCCGACGCGGCCGGCGGCGCCCTGCGCTCCACCCCCATCACGCTTGCCCGCCGCCACGGCCACAGCCCGCCCAGGGAGGGCCGCATCGCCATCAACGCCGAGAGCGTCGGCTTCGTGCGGAATGTCGATATCGAGGGGCTGGAGGCGATCGCCGCCGAACTGGGTTTGCAGGTCCATGTCGCCCAGCTGCCCGGCGCCTTCGTCCACGGCGGGGTGGCCTTGCTGCACGTGGACGGCTCCCCATCGACCGCCGAGCAGTCGCGGCTGCGCGGCAAGGTCTCGGTGCGCGAGCGGCGGACCTTCGACCAGGACCCGGGCTATGGCTTCACGGTGCTGGGCGAGATCGCCTCGCGCGCCCTTTCGCCCGGGGTCAACGATCCGGGGACCGCGCGCGAGGTGATGGCCGCGACCGTGGGCCTCCTCAGCGCCTTCGCGCGCGAGGACCCCGCCGCCGGCGACCGCTGGCCCCACGTCACCGTCGCCGCCTTTCCCATCTGTGATCTGGTGATCGGCGCGCTCGAGCCGGTCGCCCGCAACGGCGCCGACCAGCCCCTGCTGCAGGCCGAGCTGCAGGCGGCCCTGCTGGCCCTCACCCTGGTCGGGGATGAAGAAATCGCCGAGAGCGCCCGCGAGCTCTCGCGCCTGGCCCTGACCTACGCCCGCCAGAACCTCGCCCGCCGGGAGGACGTCCGCCGCGTCACCCGCGCCGCCGGAAAGGTGCTGGCCCGCTAATCCATCGCCAGCGCCAGGCTGGCGTGGGTCTGCAGCTTCATGGCGGCCTTCACGTTGGCGTCGGCCTCCTTCAGCCGCGTCATCGCCACCTGCGCCGCCTCACCGCCCTTCTTGCGGTCCTCGCGGGTGTCCAGGCCAATCCAGAACCTGGCGTCCTTCATTATCTTGAGCAGCAGGGCGGCGGAGACGTCCTTCGGCTTCATCCGCTGCTCATCGGCCACCTTCTGAAGATCGTCCGCCAGCGCCTCTTCCAGCTCCGCCCGGACCTGCGGCAAGGCGGGGGCGGCGAGGATCTGCCGCTCCGTCGTGACCGAAAGCCAGGCCTGCGCGTCTTCCGACAGCGTGCTGAGCCTGGCCGGGCGCGTGGCGCTCCACTGGTTCATGAAGCCGCGCGTGGCGAAGCGGTTGAGGTCCTGCAGGTCGCCCATCGGCGTCCCCGCGCCCGAGGTGTGCTGAGCCGCCGCCATCGACGGGGCGAGAACGAGGATCAAGGCCGGGATGAGGGCGCGCATGGGGAGATCTCCTGTCTGGCCCCTACATCGCTGTAAATGCCGCCCCTCCCATGACCGCAATGCGGCGCAAGCTTGGCCATGCCGAGCGCCTTCACCAATCCGTCGCGCAACCGTCACGTCCCCGTCGCGCAATCGGCCTAGGGGGAAGCGTCAATGACGAACGCTTTCCCGGTCCAGGACTCCGAAGCGGCCCTCAACGTCCGCACCGTGTTCATTTCCGACATCCACCTTGGCACGCGCGGCTGCCAGGCCGAGCTGCTGCTGGACTTCATCCGCCAGCTCAAGTGCGAGCGGCTCTACCTCGTCGGCGACATCGTCGACGGCTGGAAGATGAAGAGCGGCTGGTACTGGCCCCAAAGCCACAACGACGTCGTCCAGAAGATCCTGCGCCTGGCCCGCAAGGGCACAGAGGTCATCTACGTCCCGGGCAACCACGACGACCGCCTGCGCGACTTCTGCGGCGTCCACTTCGGCGGCGTGCGGGTGGCGCGCGATGCGATCCACAAGGCCGCGGACGGCAAGCGCTACCTCGTCACCCACGGCGACGAGTTCGACGGGGTGGTGCAGCACGCCAAATGGCTCGCCTTCCTGGGCGACTTCGGCTACCGCGCGTTGCTCAGCCTCAACACCCACTTCAACCGCCTGCGCCGGCGCCTGGGCTTCGGCTACTGGAGCCTGTCGGCCTTCGTGAAGGTGAAGGTAAAGAACGCCCTGCAGTTCATCGAGAACTACGAGGCCGCCGTCGCGGGCGAGGCCCGCCGGCTCGGCGTCGACGGCGTCATCTGCGGCCACATCCACAAGGCCGAGATCCGCGACATCGACGGCATTCGATACATCAACGACGGCGACTGGGTCGAAAGCTGCACCGCCGCCATCGAACACCACGACGGCCGCATCGAGCTCATCGACTGGGCCGCCCGCCACCGCTGGGCCACCGAAGCCCGCGGCCGTCCCGCGCTCCCCGCGCCGCTGGCGGCGTGAGCCTCAGGCCGACGCCGCTCTCGGCGGTTCAACCAGCCTGCCGATTTCTCGCGCCACATCCTCGGGTCCGTGCTCGGGCGTGACCTCGATGTAGCGCACGCCCGCGCGCCGCAGGGCTTCCTTCTTAACGGCGTCACGCATCGGGGCCGAGCCCTTGTAGTGGCCCGCGCCCTGGTACTCGATGGCGGCCACCGGCTCCCCGCCTCGCGTGACGATCAGGATGTCCACGCGCTTGCTGTTGATGGCGCGGTAGGCCTCCGGGTCCGGCGAAGACAACACCTCGCCGAGGCAGACCTGCGCCATCACACGCCAGGTCAAACCGCGCTCGGCGATGGCCTTTTCGGCCGCAGCGAAGAATTGCGCCTCGGCCTTCGACAACAGACGCCGCTTCTCGAAATCTGCGCCGGCGACAATCCGCAGTTGGCCCGCGGCGTCGAAGGGGGCAGGGTCCGGTGCGCTGCGGCCCAGGCTCTGCACGTTGGTCGGCCAGCGCCGAGGATGCGGTCGAGGTCTGCGTCTGCCTCCGCTCCGCATCAGGTTCACCCCGACGACGAAGGCGACCATGGCCGCCAGGCCAAGAAACTGCGCCAGTTGCTCCGTACTCATGCGCACAATTTGAGCGCGAGACGGTTAAGGCATGGCTCACGCCTAGGCCTACTCTTCCTTCACGCGACGCTTGCGGAAGCTCGGGTTGAGAACCTGCTTCCTCAGCCGGATCGACTTGGGCGTCACTTCGACCAGCTCGTCCTCCTCGATGTAGGCGATCGCCTGTTCGAGGGTCGGGCGGCGCGGCGGGGTCAGGCGGATGGCTTCGTCCTTGCCGCTGGCGCGCACGTTGGTCAGCTGCTTGGCCTTCATCGGGTTGACGTCGAGGTCGTCGGACCGCGAGTTCTCGCCGATGATCATGCCCTGGTAGGTCTTCTCGCCGGCGCCGACGAACATCACGCCGCGCTCTTCCAGGTTCCACAGCGCATAGGCCGCCGTCTCGCCATCGGAGTTGGAGACCAAGACCCCCTTGCGCCCGGCCTCGATGGGACCCTTGTAGGGCTCGTAGTGGCTGAAGACGCGGTTGAGCACGCCGGACCCCCGCGTGTCGGTCAGGAACTCGCCCTGGTAGCCGATCAAGCTGCGCGAGGGGGCCATCAGCATCAGGCGCGTCTTGCCGGCCCCCGAGGGGCCCATGTCCTTCAGTTCGGCCTTCCGGGCGGAGAGCTTTTCGATGACGATGCCGGTGAAGTCGTCGTCTACGTCGATCATCACCTCCTCGATCGGCTCGAGGCGCTCGCCGGTTTCCGGGTCGGTCTGGAAGACCACGCGCGGGCGGCTGATGGAGAGTTCAAAGCCCTCGCGGCGCATGCTCTCGATCAGCACGCCCAGCTGGAGTTCGCCCCGGCCGGAAACCTCGTAGGCGTCCTTCTCGGCGGTCTCGGCGACCTTGATGGCGACGTTGGACTCCGCTTCCTTGAGCAGGCGGTCGCGGATGACGCGGCTCTGGACCTTGTCGCCTTCGCGGCCGGCCAGCGGGCTGTCGTTGACCGAGACGGTCATGGAGATGGTCGGCGGATCGATCGGCTGGGCGGGCAGGGCGTCGGTGACGTCCATGGCGCACAGGGTGTCGGCGACGGTCGCCTTGGAGAGGCCCGCGATGGCGACGATGTCGCCGGCCTCGGCGCCCTCGTCCACCGGCTGGCGCTTGAGGCCGCGGAAGGCCAGCACCTTGGTGATGCGGCCGCGCTCGATCTCCTTGCCGTCGCGCGACAGGGCGTGGATGGCCAGGCCCGGGACCGCCTTGCCGCTCTCGATGCGCCCGGTCAGCAGGCGGCCGAGGAAGGGATCGCTCTCGATCAGCACGCCCAGCATCTGGAACGGCCCGTCGGCCCGCGCCACGGCGGCCGGCTCGGGCACATGGCGCACGATCATGTCGAACAGCGGGGCCAGCGTGTCGTTCGGCTTGGCCATGTCCAGCGTCGCCCAGCCCTGCTTGCCGCTGGCGTAGAGGTGCGGGAAGTCGAGCTGCTCGTCCGTGGCGCCCATGTTGGCGAACAGGTCGAAGGCGTCGTTCAGCACCCGGTCGGGGTCGGCGTGCGGGCGGTCCACCTTGTTGAGGCAGACGATGGGACGCAGGCCCATCTTCAGCGCCTTGCCCAGCACGAACTTGGTCTGCGGCATGACGCCCTCCTCGGCGTCGACCAGCAGCACGCAGCCGTCGACCATGCCGAGGATGCGCTCCACCTCGCCGCCGAAGTCGGCGTGGCCGGGCGTGTCGATGATGTTGATGCGCGTCTCGCCCGCCTCGCCGTGCCACAGCACGCTGGTGCACTTGGCCAGGATGGTGATGCCGCGCTCGCGCTCCTGGTCGTTGGAGTCCATGGCGCGCTCGGTGGTCGCCTCGTTGGCGCGGAAGATGCCGCTCTGGGCCAGAAGCTGGTCCACCAGCGTGGTCTTGCCGTGGTCGACGTGGGCGATGATTGCGATGTTTCGCAGGGACATGGAGGCGCGGAACTTTCGGGGAGATCGGAAGGGCGCGCTTCTACCCGAGCGGAGGCGCTTTAGCCAGTGCGGCGGAAAAGCCGTTGAAATTATTCACCGAATGGCGAAATACCGGGACGGTTGTGCGGTGCAGCACGGGGAAATCTGGACGGATTGCCTCATCAGCGGCTCTCCTTGGGGCATGGGCGGCGGAAAAACGCTGCTGCGCCGCAAAAAATTCTTGCACCGTTGTGCAGTGCACACTACATTCGAGTTGTGAGGCGGCCCTGCCGCTTCTGCCCTTCCTGGGCGTTTCCTCCCTAATGAACTGCGGCGCCCGTTGTTGGCGCCGCTTTTTTTTGGTCGAAGCGCCGGCCTCCCCCTTCCTCGTTATCCTCGGGCTCGTCCCGAGGACCCATAATCGAGGCGCGGCGTGGGTGAGCAGGGAAGCGGCCAACGCACAGATCTCTTCTGACCGGGCCGCGTTTCTGGATCCTGGGCACAAGGCCCAGGATGACGGCAGAGGGTCAGCGCAGCCGATCCCAGTCCGCTTGCGCCAGCGCCGCCGTCAGCCGCTCGATGTCACGGGCCAGGCGGGTCAGACCCTCCGTCGGCTCCATCGTCGCTTCGTCGAGATAGAGGCCCCGGTTGATCTCGATCTGCAACGCGTGAACCCGCCGCGCCGGCTTCCCGTAGTGCTCGGTCGTGTACCCCCCCGCGTAGGGCGCGTTGCGCACCGTGCGATAGCCCATCGCCTCGAACTGCTGCTCGACCATCCGCGTCAGCACCGGCGAGCAGGCCGCGCCGAAGCGGTCGCCGAGCACCAGGTCACAGCCCTTGCCCGCGCGCCCCTGCGCCGCCGCCGCCGAGGGCATGGAGTGCCAATCGATCAGCACCGCCAGCCCGTGCGCCGCCTTCGCCGCCTCCAGCAGGCCCGAAAGTGCCGCATGATACGGCTTGTGCGCCGCCTCGATCCGCTCGGCCGCGTCCTCGAAGGTCAGCTTCTGGGCATAGATCTCCTGCCCCTCGGCGACCACCTTGGCGATGGACCCCAGCCCCGCGGCCACTCGCGCCGTGCGGCCGCGCGCAAAGTCCGGCAGCTCGTCCTCGAACATGGCGGGATCGAGCTCGTAGGGCTCGCGGTTCACGTCGATGAAGGCCCGCGCCAGCCGCGCCAGCAACAAGGTCGCTCCGTGCCGCGCCGCCCCGCCGATCAACTCATCGACGAAGGCGTCCTCGGACCGCCGGATCGCCTTCGCGTCCAGCGCGGCCTTGTCCATGAGCTCGGCGGGGTAGATGCGGCCCGAGTGCGGCGAGGCGTAGATCAGCGGACTGGCAGGCGCGCCGCCCTCGGGGGGCCTGATCTCGAAAGGCGGCAGCGCGCTCATGGCCCCACTAAGCGTCGCCGCGAAGGCGGGTCAAAGTGTTTCATCGCCGCTTTACGCGTGAGGCGCTAAAGAAGCTCCCATGGCGCACATCCTGCTAGCCGAAGACGACGAGAGCCTGCGCGGCTTCCTGACCCGCGCGCTGGAGAAGGCCGGCCACGAGGTCACCGCCTGCGCCGACGGCGATGCGGCGGCCGAGGTGCTGGAGAGCGGCTGGGACCTCCTCCTCACCGACATCGTCATGCCCGGCCTGGACGGGATCGAACTGGCGCGCCTGGCCGGCGAGAAGCGTCCCGGCGCCCCGATCATGTTCATCACCGGCTTTGCGGCCGTATCGCTGGCCGCCGCCGAGGCGGCCGCGCCGGGCTCCAAGGTCCTCTCCAAGCCGATCCATCTGCGCGAGATCATCGGCGAGATCGAAAAGGTCGTCGGCGCCGCGGCGGCTTGAACGGCGCGCGGCTGTCCCGTATATCCGCCGCTCCCGACGATGAGCGGACGCGTAGCTCAGTGGGAGAGCACCTCGTTGACATCGAGGGGGTCGCAAGTTCAATCCTTGCCGCGTCCACCATTTCTCCTTGAAAATCATGCCCATAGAGCCGCGTTCGTGCTGGACCGGATCGGCGCCCGCTGATCTCCCGCCACCGCCGATCCGGATTTTAGATCATGACCAATATCCGCCCTATCCATAACGAAGACGAATACGAGGCCGCGCTTGCCGCCTTCCGACCGCTGATCGAGAATGAGCCCGAGCCGGGGACGCCCGAAGCGGACGTCTACGACCTGCTCGCGCTCGTCATCCAAAAGTACGAGGACGAGCACTATCCGATCGACGTCGCCGATCCCGTGGAGGTGGTGCGGCTGGTGATGGAGCAGGGTGACCATACGCGCGAGGAACTGGCCGAAATTCTCGGCGGCGCCCCGCGCGTCAGCGAGTTCTTCAATCGACGACGGGAGCTCACGCTCTCGCAGATCAAGAGGCTGCGGCAGGCCTGGCGCATTCCGGCGGACCTTCTGATCGCCGCCTAGAGGAGCGCGCGTGCCTCGGCGCGGAACCGCTCCACATCGGCCTCGTCGTGATAGAGGCCAAGGCCGATCCGCAGGACGTCGTCGCGGACGTCGGTGACGATGTCCCGCTCCATCAGGGCGGCCTTCCAGCGCTGGGCGTCGGGGTGTCGGAAGGCGAGGAAGCGGCCGTGCGGCTGCCCGGAAGGGTTCAGCAGCTCGGCGTCGCGCAGAGGCGCTGGCAGGTCGTCCAGCAGGCGCTTTTGCAGCCGCGCGACATGCTCACTGATCGCGGCGGTGGTCAGGCCCTCGGCCTCCAGCATCCGCGCCACGGCGTTGAAGCGGTAGAGGCCCGACGGGTCGAACGTCGCGCCCATGAAGCGGGCGGCGTCGCGGGTGTACTGGACCGCGCCGGGCGGGCCCTCCAGGTCACCGAACTCGGCGTACCAGCCGGTGACGGCCGGGCGTGGCCCAAACCCCGGCGGCGCATGCATGAACGCGCAGCCCTCGCCGGCCATGGCGTACTTGTAGCCGCCGGCCAGGTAGAAGACGCGGTCGGCGATGGCCGACAGGTCCGTCGGTACGGCGCGGAAGCCGTGGTAGCCATCGACGACCAGCCATAGCCCTTCCGGCCTGGCGAGGTCGGCAAGATCGAACACGCCGTCGAACACCCGTCCCGACTTGAACGAGACATGGCTGGCGAAGATTACGTCGTGTTCGCCGCCCCGCGCCGCCTTCGCGAGCCGGTCGGTCGGAACCACCTCCAGCTCAATCCGTCCATCCTCGGCCCAGCGGGCGCTCTGGCGGCGGAAGGAGTGGAACTCTTCGTCCGTCGTCAGCACCCGCGCGGGCGAGGGCAGGGCCGAGAACAGCGCCACGATCAGCGCGTGGGTGTTGGGCGCGAAGACGACGGCGGTCGGGTCCGCCAGCCCAAGCTCGGCCGCCACATGCCCCTGCGCCTCGGGGAGCACCTCGCCCATCACCTTGTCCCACTTGCGGTCGGCGAGCGCGGCGCTGTCTTCCCAGTATTGGGCTTGCGCCTCGCGGGTGACGTCGGGCCACAGGTGGTGGCTGTGGGCGGCCAGGTGCAGGCGGCCCGGCGCGGCGGCCAGGCTCCGCGAAAACAGGCGCTTGAAACTCAAAGCCTGGTCCTCAGCGACCATAGCTCGGGGAAACATCGCCTCTCCAGCGTCTTGGCCAGGTAGCCGACGCCCTCGGTGCCGCCGGTGCCGGGCCGCCGGCCGATGATCCGCTCCACCGTCAGCACATGCTTGTGGCGCCAGGTGATCAGCGCATCGTCCAGGTCCACCAGCTTCTCGGCCAGCTGGTAGAGCTCCCAATAGCGCTGGGTGTCGCGATAGACCGCCAGCCACGCCTCCTCGACCTCGGGCGAGGGGACATAAGGCGCCGACACATCCCGCTTCAGCACCGCCTCCGGCAGCTCGAAATGCCGCGCCAGCTGCGCGATGGCCTCGTCATAGAGGCTGGGGCTCTGCAGCGCCGCCTTCAACTGCGCCAGCGCCTCCGGCCGCGCCTCATGGAAGCGCATGAAGGCGCTGTCCTTCAGACCCAGCAGGTATTCCAGCGTGCGGAACTGGTGCGACTGGAAGCCCGAGCTCGTCCCCAGATCTTCGCGAAAGCTCAGGTAATCGGCCGGCGTCATGGTCGCCAGGATGTCCCACGACAGGGTCATCACCGTCTGGATCCGCGAGACCCTGGCCAGCGCCTTGTAGGCCGGCTCGAGGTCGCCGGCGGCGACCAGCCGGCGCGAGAGCATCACCTCGTGGATGATCTCCTTGAGCCACAGCTCCTTGGCCTGGTGGATGACGATGAACAGCAGCTCGTCGTGGCGCTCGCTGCGCGGGTTCTGGCAGGCGAGCAGCCGATCGAGATCAAGGTAGCTCGCGTAGGTGAGGGTGTCTGACATGGCCGCCAGCTTGCGCCAGCCCGCCCGCGCAAGAAAGCGGCTATGGTGATGTGAGGGGTGGGGCGCCTCGCGCGTCTGTCCTTCTAGAGAGCGTGTGCGTAGAGGGCGAAATGGCGGCTCCGACGGAGCAGACGGCCGTTGAGCAGAGCCAGCCGGGGGCGAGCGACGTCGCCGGCTGGATGGACCGCTATGGCCCGGCGCTGCGCCGCCACTTCGCCAAGCGCGGCGCCGCCCAGGACGCCGACGACCTCGTCCAGGAAGTCTTCCTGCGCCTGCAGGCCAGCGCCGGGCGCACCAGCATCGACAATGTCGAGCGCTACCTCTTTCGCATCGCCAACAACGTGCTGGTCAGCCGCCATCGCCACCGGGCCGTCCGCGACCGCGCCGGCCACGACCTGCCGCCCGAAGTGCTGGACTGGATCGACGACCTCTCGCCCGAGCGGGTGATGATGGGCCGCCAGGCCATGGCGCAGTTCGTCGTCGGCCTTCGCACCATGGCGCCGCGCGCCCGCGAGGCCTTCCTCTTCCACCGCTTCGAGGAGATGACCTATCCCGCCATCGCCCGGCAGATGGGCATTTCGGTCAGCGCGGTGGAAAAGCTGATCATCCGCGCGCTGGAGCACCTGAGCGGCGCGGTGGAGCTGGAAGCATGAGCCCGCAACCCCTCATGCCCGAAGAGACCCCGAAGAAGGCGGCCGCCCGCTGGTTCGCCCGCCGACGCTCGGGCGCGATGACGGCGCAGGAGCTGCGCGAGCTGGAGGTGTGGCTGGACGCCGACGCCGCCCACCGCGACGCCTACGACCACCTCGCGCGGCTGTGGGGCGGGGCGGAGGCCGCGCGCAACGACCCTGAAGTGATGCAGATGCGCGAGGCCGCCCACCGCGCCCAGACCACCCGCCGCTGGCGCGCCTTCGCGGCCGTGGCGGCGGTGTTCGTCTTGGCGGTGTTCGGGGCCGCGGGCGTCGCCAACTGGATGACCGCCGGCAGCAACGCATCGCCCGAGCTGGTCGCCGGGCCCGACCACCAGGAGCTGCGCACCAGCGTCGGCCAGACGGCGACCATGACCCTGACCGACGGCTCGGTCGTGACGCTCGACAGCGACACCGTCCTTCGCACCCGCACCACCTGGAATCGCCGCTACGTCGAGCTGGCCAAGGGCAGAGCCTTCTTCCGCGTGGCCCACCAGCCGACGCGCCCGTTCGTGGTGCTGGCGGGCGGGCGCACGGTCACCGCGCTCGGCACCTCGTTCGAGGTCGCCGTCGACCGGGGCAAGTTCCAGGTGACGCTCGTCTCGGGCAAGGTCCGCGTCGAGCAGCCCAAGGCCGAAAAGCCGATGGTCACCACCCTGAAGCCCGGCACCAAACTGGTGGCGCCGGACGACGGCGCCTGGAAGCTCGCCACCGCCGACATTCCGCGCGAAACCAGCTGGGTCGACGGCCTGCTGCGCTTCCGCGACGAGCCGCTGGGCCAGGTGGCGGGCGAGCTCAACAAGTATTCGCGCAAGAAGGTGATCATCGACGATCCCGCCGTCGCCGCCCGGCCTATACAGGGCGCCTTCGCGGCCGGCGATGTCGAGGAATTCGTCCGCGCGGCCGAGGCCTATGGCCTGGCGCGGGTGGTCTCCGATTCCAGCGCCGAGGTGGTGCTGGCCGCCCCGCGCGCCGAGGGCGGATAATTATTTTCACATCCGCGCAATTTGCGATGTGAGGGACAGGAAAGGTCGGGCGTCTGTTGAAGTAGGAGCGCCATGAACGCTCCGAAAAAACAGGGGGAGCGATCATGCGTCATTTGGGCGGAAATATTCACACGCGTCTGCTGTGCGGCACGGCCGCCATTTCGCTGTTGGCCGCGGCCGCGCCGGCCTATGCCGAGGCGCAGACCGTCGAGTTCAACATCCCGGCGCAGTCGCTCTCCGAAGCGCTCGACAGCTTCGCCGCCCAGAGCCGCCAGCCCATCCTGGTCGCCCCGGAAATCACCAGGGGCAAGGCCACGCGCGGCGTCACCGGCGCCGTCGACACGCCCACCGCCCTCGCCCAGCTTCTCGAAGGCACCGGCCTCACCTGGCGCGTCTCCGGCAAAACCTACCTCATCGAGTCCGCCTCCCCCCAGTCGGGAAGCGCCGCGGGGGGCGGCGCTGAAGTCGAAGCCCTGATCGTCACCGCGCAGAAGCGGGAAGAAGATATCCAGGACGTCCCGATCGCCATGTCGGCGTTCACACAAGAGCAGTTGGAGCGTTCACAAGTCGCCGGCGGCCCGGACCTGATGACCCAGGTTCCGAACATGACGTTCACGAAGACGAACTTCACCGGCTATTCGATCCAGATCCGCGGCATCGGCACGCAAGCCATCTCGGCGACGACCGACAACGCTGTGGCGGTCGCCTTCAACAACACGCCCTTCATCCGCAACCGCTTCTTCGAGCAGGAATTCTACGACCTGCAGCGGGTGGAAGTGCTTCGCGGGCCGCAGGGCACCCTCTATGGCCGCAACGCCACCGCCGGCGTGGTGAACCTGATCTCACAAAAGCCGAAGTTCACCTACGAGGCGAAGATATCGGCCGACGTAGCGAACTACAGCTCCTCGCGCCTTGAAGGCATGATCAACGTGCCGCTGGTCGAAGACAAGGTGGCCCTGCGCATCGCCGGCGCCTGGACCAAGCGCGACGGCTTCGTCACCAACGAGATCACCGGCAACCCTATCGACGGTCGCGACCTGTGGTCGACCCGCGCGTCACTGCGGTTCACGCCGAACGACCGTCTCGACGCCAACCTCATCTGGGAACACTTCGAGGAAAACGACGACCGCCTGCGCTCGGGCAAGCAGCTCTGCAAGACGGACACGATAACGAACGTCCACGGCATACCCGTAGATGGGAACAACACGCCCTTCCCAGATAGCGGGCAAGGCAATGGAACGGGTAATTTTGGATGGGCGGGGGTGCAAGGCACTCTCAGCCAAGGCTGCGCCCCAGCGTCGCTCTATTCCCCGGACTCCTTCGAGGTGCCGAACGGGTTTTCGGTTCCCTACTATGGCCCGCTCAGCGCGCAGTCCCTGCCCGCCGCACTGATCGATCCATACGCCAGCACCACCCAGTCGCACGACCTGAGGGTCATCGAGTCCACCGTGGACCCCCGCTATCAAGCCAAAAGCGACGTTATTGAGTTTCAGTTCAACTACGATCTCAGCGCTGCTCTGACCCTCACCTCCGAGACGGATTATTCCATCGACGAAATCTTTTCGACGCAGGACTTCAACCGCTTCAACACCCAATCTGGCGCCTGGGATACGCTCGATAGCCAAGGTAATCCGAACGACTGGGTTCAAGCGGGTATTCTGGACGAGAATGGCTTCTTCTGTGATCCGCAGATCGGATGCGCCGACCGGCTCGTCGGCATCGACGTTTCCACGGCGCGGTCCAGACATTTCAGTCAGGAATTCCGCGTCGGCTCAAACTTCGACGGGCCGTTCAATTTCAGCCTCGGCGCCAACTTCCTCCGCTACGATACGGAGGACAAGTACTACGTCATGTTCAACAGCCTGACGATGTATGCCGCCAGCACGGCCTTCCGGCATGGCAGCACCGTCTTCGACCTCAACTTTGCGCCGGCCTATCAGGCGGGCGTCACGGACAATACCCGGTGTCTTGCGAATGGCCTCAACCCGCCGAATCCGACCGGCGTCGAGAGCATACTCGGGTGCGTCTATATCGATCCCAATCCCATCTCGTCCCTGAACGATCTCGGCCACAACTACTTCCTGAGCCGAAATCCATACAAGCTGATTTCATACGCTGCATTCGGGGAGGCCTATTACAACATTACCGATAACCTGAAGGTCACCGCGGGCTTGCGCTGGACGGTGGATAAGAAGGAGGCGCCGAGGATTCCCAGCTGGGTGCTCGGCGCGGCCTATGCGGGCTACAGCCCCGCGGAAGTGGTTCGGCAGGAGTGGCGTGAGCCGACAGGACGCCTGGCGCTCGACTGGAAGCCGGACCTGTCCTTCACTGACCAGACTCTGGTCTATGCCTCTTACGGGCGTGGTTACAAGGCGGGCGGCATGAACCCGCCGCCGGCCGGCCTTGTCGTTCGTGGCTTGGTCAGCGCTGCGCAGGACTACAGCGAACTTCAGGCCCATTCGGCGACTCATCCGCGAACGTTCGATGCCGAATTCGTCAACGCCTATGAGCTCGGGACGAAGAACACCCTGCTCGACGGCGCCCTGACCCTCAACCTGGCCGCCTTCTACTATGACTACACCGGCTACCAAATCTCGCAGATCGTGAACCGCTCGGCCGTCAACCTCAACTTCGACGCCGACGTCTGGGGCCTGGAGCTGGAAAGCGACTGGCGTCCGGTGGAGAATTTCAAGCTTGGCTTGAAGCTCGGCTACGAAAAGACCAAGGTCGCCGACGGCATGCGCGCCATCGACACGATGGATCGCACCAATGGCGATCCCGCCTGGGTCGTCGTCAGTCCGTTCCCGACCCAACCGTCCAACTGCGTACTGCCGACCTGGCTGTTCATCGGCGACAACCCGGCGACGACCGCCCCCTTCGATCTGGTCGGGGTAGGCGGCCAAAGCGGCGGCAACTCGGGTGGTTGCGAGCTGGCCTATATATTCAATCAAGACCCTGTCACCGGGAATGCGTTCACGGTCAATCCCAGCATTTCCGGGCTTGCCCAAGGCGCGAGGATATTCCGCACTTCGCCGAATTACGCCGACTGGAGCACGGATGCGAAGGACTATCCCTGCTGGCCGACGGGCGCCGGGAGCCCCGCCGGAACCCCGGGAACCGGTCACGTGTATCCGGGCGTGGATCCCGAATGTCTCGCGGCGCTCTCGAACAACGGCGAAGGCTTCTTTAAGGATCTGTCCGGCAACGAACTGCCAAACGCGCCACACATGACGGCGACGATCACGGCGGACTATACCCTGCCTTTGCCGAACGACTGGCTCGTGACCCTGCACACCGACCTTTACTACCAGTCGGAAGCCTGGACGCGGATCTTCAACACCGAGGGCTACGACAAGCTCAAGGCCTATTCCAACATCAACCTGGCCGCCATCTTCACCAATGAAGAGGCCGGCTGGAAGGTTATGGCCTATGTCAAGAACGTGCTGGATCGCGACAGCATCACCGGGGCCTTCCTGAACTCCGACGACACCGGCCTGACCACCAACGTCTTCCTGACCGAGCCACGTCTCTACGGCCTTCGCATCACGAAAGATTTCACTGGCGGGCCGTGGTGGACCGGTGCAAATCCCGACCACACCGGGCCTTACCCGCTGACCGTCGAACTCGGCGGCCAGGTGCAGCGGCAAGACGCGCCTTACGAGACCTTTGTGTCCGAAGGTATGGCGACCCTTCCGGAGGGCTTCGACGCCACCCAGACCGTTCAGAACCGTGACCTCGACTGGGGGGACGGGCGCTCGGTACGGATAAGCTGGCGACCCGAGAATTCCCCGTGGAGCGTCTCGGCGGGCTTGCGCTATGGCAGAACCAATAGCGACACCGCCAGGGTGCACAACGAGAGCTACAGTAGCCATCACGCCTGCGGCTTCAGCCCTACCCGCCCCGCGCCATCTGCTACTTTGGCGAACCTTTTCTGCAACCCACAGAGCGCCAAGTACAACGTATTGATCGCGAACTACGCCACCAGTGACTTTGCCGATGGTGAAGCGCGCAACCACGAAGAACACGAGCTGATCGACTTCGAAGTCGGTTACGACCTGGGCGTCGGGTCGCTCTTCCGCCGATCAGAAATGAACCTGGGCCTTCGACACGCGAGCTTCGACTCCACGACCCACGTCAAGGCGGCCGCGCTGTCCGACTGGCTCGTTCCCGAAGGCTGGGCGAGCCTGGCGAGCGTTATCGGCGTGCCGATTGAATACACCACCTATTCCGCCGAGCTCGCCAGCGACCGCGAGTTCCGGGGGGCCGGCCCCACCCTGTCATGGGAGGCGGCGGTTCCGCTGCTCGGCGACGACACCACGGGTCATCTCACCCTCGACTGGTCCGTGGGCGGAGGGGTGCTCTTCGGCGATACGAAGACCGAGATCGAGGGCTTCGATCGCTTCGAACGACGTAGCGGCGTGGTCAACACGGCTGGCCGAGACTTCCCGATCGACATCGTCGGGACGCCGACTTTCACGCCGATCAACGTAACCCGCAGCAAATCCGCCACCGTGCCCGTCGTCGATCTCTCGCTAGGGCTCTCTTACGACGTCGGACGCGTGAAGGTCGGCACGGGCTATCGCTGGGAGCGCTACTTCGATGTCCTCGACGGCGGCTTCGATGAGGCCAAGAAGACCGATCGCACCATCGATGGTCCCTACTTCAAGATCGCCGTCGGTTTCGGCCGCTAACCCACCCGGCTTCGGTCCCCTCTGAACCGGAACGACTGAGGCGGCGGGTCACACCGTCGCCTCTCTTCTTATGGGGGACTCTGGAGACATATCGAGTGGGGACATTTGGGGACTCTGAACCCCTGCCGCGCGCAACCTATCCTCAAAAACCCGTCATCCTCGGCCTTGTGCCGAGGACCCAGAAACGAGGCGCTGTTGGATTTTCCGCGCACGTCGGCGTTTCTGGGTCCTCGGGACGAGCCCGAGGATGACGAGGGGGAAAGGGAGGCCCGGCGGCTAGCTAATCCGCCCCGCAGCCGCCGGCGCCATACTCCGCGCATGCCCGCCGCCGCCGCCCCGCTGAACCCGAAGGTTATCCCCCTCTCGCGCGCCCCCGCACGCGCCCGCGCTACACGCGCCCCCGCGCGCGCCTCCCCGCGCCCACCGGCGCGCGCGTGCGCCCGCGCGGGCCTCACCCTCCCATCGAAAGGATCGCCGCCCACTCCTCGTCCGTCACCGGCGAGACCGACAGCCGCCCCTGGCGCAGCATGACCATGCCGCTGAGCGCCGGGGCCGCCTTCATCTCCGCCAGCGTCACCGGCCGCGCCAGCGCGCGCACCGGCTCCAGCTCCACCGCCACGAAACGGCCCGTTGGATCGCTCGCGTCTGCAAACGCCTCGCGCGCCACCTTTGCCACGCCCACCACCGCCTTGCCCTCGCCGGAGTGGTAGAACAGCACCTCGTCGCCGATCCGCATGGCCTTCAGGTGCAGCGCCGCGGCATGGTTGCGCACGCCGTCCCAGACGGTGCGGCCCTCGCGCTGCAGGTCCGTAAAGCTGTAGGTCCCCGGTTCCGACTTCACCAGCCAGTGGCTTGCCATCTCGCGCCTCCCTCAACGCCCGCACCTCACCACCGCGCAAATTTTTCGCAAGGCCTGTTCCGGATTTTCCGCCGCCGCTTGTCGTCCTAGTGTTGGACCCAGGGGCGCAGCATGGTGGACGCGCAGCGGCTGGATGAGTGGTTCTGCTCGGAGGTCCTGCCTCTCGAGCCCGCCCTCATGCGCTTTTTGCGCCGCAACTGGCGCAACGCCGCCGAGATCGCCGACCTGCGCCAGGAGCTGTACGTGCGCCTCTACGACGCCGGGCGCGAGGGCCTGCCGCTCCAGACGCGGCCGTTCGTCTTCCGCGCCGCGCGCAACCTGCTCATCAACCACGCCGTCCGCGGCCAGGTCGTCTCCATCGAGCTTGTGGCGGATTTGGAGGCCTTGCCTGTCATAAGTGATGCGATCACGCCGGAGCGCCACGCCCTGGCCCGCGAGGAACTGCGGCGCCTGCAGACGGGGCTCGACAAGCTCCCCGCCCGCTGCCGCGAGGTGGTGGTGCTGCGGCGGATCGAGGGCCTGTCGCAGCGCGAGACGGCCCAGCGTCTGGGGGTTGGAGAGGACACGGTCGAAAAGCAGATGATCTATGGCATGCGCGCCCTGATCGATTTCATGCTGGGCGGCTCGGGCAAGATCCGCCGGGGCCCCGCCTCGGCCGCGCGAAAGGCCGGTGAGTTGTGATCGATCACGCCGCCATCGAACAGCGCGCGGCCGAGTGGCGCCACCGGCAGGAGCAGCCGGAGTGGTCCCCCGCCGACCAGGCCGCGCTGGAGGCGTGGCTGGACGAGGCCACCGCCCACCGCGTCGCCTTCCTGCGCATCGACCACGGCTGGGACAAGGTCGGGCGCCTCGCCTCCCTCCGCGCGCCGGAGGGGCAGGGGAGCCCATCGACCCGCCACGCTCCCCGCTGGCGTCCGCTGGCCATGGCGGCGAGTCTGGCGGTGGCCATCGGCCTCGGCTCCCTCGTCGCCACCGACACCTTCGGCCGCAAGGCCTATGTCACCGAGGTCGGCGGCCACGCCACCGTGCCGCTGGCGGACGGCTCGAAGGTCGAGCTCAACACCAACACCAGGCTCCGCGCCCAGCTGGAGGAGACCGAGCGCGCCGTCTGGCTGGACCGGGGCGAGGCCTATTTCGAGGTCGCCAAGGACGCCTCGCGCCCCTTCGTCGTCTATGCCGGCGACAAGAAGGTCACCGTGCTCGGCACCAAGTTCTCCGTGCGCCGCGACGGCGACCGGCTGGTCGTGGCGGTGGCCGAGGGCCGCGTGCGCGTCGGCGACGTGAAGGAAGACAAGCCGCCGGCCGTCGTCACCGGCGGTGACGTCGTCATCGCCGACCCGGCCGCCACCCTGGTCACGCCCAAGTCGCCGCAGCGGGTCGAAAGCGAGCTCGCCTGGCGCAAGGGGCTGCTCATGTTCGACAAGTCCGCGCTCGGCGAAGCGGTCGACGAGGTCAACCGCTACAACCGCAAGAAGCTGGTGGTGGAGGATGACGCCGCCGCCGCCATCCGCATCACCGGCAGCTTCGAGGCCGAAAACGTCGAGGCCTTCGCCCGCCTGCTGCGCGATGCGTTCGGGCTCAATGTCGTGGAAGAGGGAGACGAAATCCGGATTTCGAGCTGACGGCGTTCCGGAAAACCCGGCGCCGCTTGTCCTTGGATTTGCGGCCATTGTCAGAGCCGCACGACCAGGGGGGAAAGACGATGCGTTCCAGAAACTTGAAAGCCGTGTTGGCCGGAAGCGTGTGCGCGCTGGCGCTGAGCGGCGCCGCGTTCGCGCAGACGAAGAGCTTCGACGTCCCGGCCGGCGACCTCGGCTTTGCGCTCGACGCCTACATCCGCCAGTCGGGCGAGCAACTGATCTACAAGGTGGCCGACGTGCGGGGGCTCAAGACCTCCGGCGTCCAGGGCGCGCTGAATTCCGAAGAAGCGCTGCAACAGCTGCTCTCGGGCACCCAGCTGAAGGTCAAACGCGACCCCTCCGGCCTCATCGCCATCGCGAGCGCCGAAGGCCCCCAGTCGCAAGGCGCCGCGGGGGGCGGCGCTGAAGTCGAAGCCCTGATCGTCACCGCCCAGAAGCGCGAAGAAGACATCCAGGACGTGCCGATCGCGATCAGCGCGTTTACGCAGGAGGCGCTGGAGCGATCGCAAGTCGCCGGCGGTCCGGACCTGATGACCCAGGTTCCGAACATGACCTTCACCAAGACGAATTTCAGCTCTTACTCCATCCAGCTGCGTGGCATCGGCACGCAGGCCATTTCGGCGACGGTCGATCCGGCCGTGGCGGTCGCCTTCAACAACACGCCTTTCATCCGTAACCGCTTCTTCGAGCAGGAATTCTACGACCTGCAGCGCGTCGAGGTTCTGCGCGGCCCGCAGGGCACGCTCTATGGCCGTAACGCCACCGCCGGCGTGGTGAACCTTATCTCGCAGAAGCCGCGGCTTGGCGCCTACGAAGCCAAGCTATCGGCTGACATCGCAAACTACAGCACCACTCGCCTGGAAGGGATGATCAACATCCCGCTGGCCAACGATGTGGCGGCCCTTCGCTTGGCCGGAGCCTGGACGAAGCGTGACGGCTACGCGATGAACGAGATTACCGGCAATCCAATTGACGGTCGTGACCTCTGGTCAACCCGCCTGTCGCTGCGCTTGGCGCCGACGGACGCACTCGACGTCAATCTAATTTGGGAGCATTTCGAGGAAGACGACGATCGCCTGCGTTCCGGCAAGCAACTGTGTAAGCGCCATTTACCGGAGACGATCGCGGGCCTGCCCGTGCCGTGGGGGCAGTCGGGCCTGGGCGGCAACAACGGCTCCCTCTTTGACGAAACCTTTAGCCAAGGCTGCGAGGCAGCCTCGCTTTACTCGCCGGACTCGTTCCAGGCGCCGAACGGCCTTCGGCTTCCGTTCTATCGCGCGCTTTCGCGTGTTTCGCTGCCAATTGTCACGACCAATCCTGACGGAACGGCTTTCGATCCTTACGCCAGCACGACCCAGTCTCACGACCTAAGAGTGATCGAGTCCACTGTCGATCCAATCTACAGAGCCAAGAGCGATATTTTCGAGCTCCAATTTAGCCTGGACGTCTCCGATAATCTTACGCTCGCGTCCGAGACCTCCTATCTCCGTGACGCGTTGTTCTCCTCGCAGGATTACAACCGTTTCAACACCCGCCCCGGGGCCTTCGCGACTACCGGCAACAATACGGGCATCGTCGCCGTACAAAAGAACGTGCTGAGCCCAGACGGTTATTTCTGCGACCCCCAGATCGGCTGCGCCAACCGGCTTGTTGCTATGGACCTCTCTACCGCCAAGTCAGTCCAGTTCAGCCAGGAATTTCGCCTGGGGTCGGACTATGAAGGCCCGTTTAATTTCAGCCTGGGTGCGAACTTCCTAAGGTATGACACAGAAGATAAATACTACGTCTTCATCAATACGCTTTCGCTCTACGCCGCATCGCGCGTGTATTATGCCAGTACGTCGGCAGCGCCATATGAGCAAGGCGTCACAGACAATTCGTGGTGCCTGCCAGACGGCCTCGCGGCCGAGCCGATATTTGGGAAGGCGCAGGGCATCTACGAATGCGTCTACATGGACCCCAATCCGATCACGAGCTTGAACGACCTCGGCCACAATTACTTTCTTAGCCGAAATCCATACAAGTTGATCTCCTACGCTGTGTTTGGCGAGGCATATTATAATATCACCGATAACCTGAAGCTAACCGCTGGCGTCCGCTGGACGGTGGACAAGAAGGAGGCGCCCCGCATTCCCAGCTGGGTGCTGGCGGCGAACACGGTCGGCTACCCCGTCGCCGAGACCGTAGAGCAGGAATGGCGAGAGCCGACGGGCCGCCTTACCGTCGATTGGAAGCCTGGCCTCGGCTTTACGGACGATACACTCCTCTACGCCTCTTACGCTCATGGGTATAAGGCCGGTGGCGCTAACCCGCCTGCCGCGGGCCTGGTGATCTACGCGGCGGAAGCCCAAGACCCTAATTGGGAACTTATGGCTCTCCAGCAGGGCGCCGTCGCTCCTACGCGCTTTAACCCGGAATTCATTGATTCCTTTGAACTCGGGGCCAAAAACACCCTCCTGGGTGGTGCGGTCACTGTGAATGCCGCCGCTTTTTATTATGACTACACAGGTTACCAGATATCGCAGATCGTAAATCGATCGGCGATCAACCTGAACTTCGACGCTGAGGTTTGGGGTCTCGAACTGGAGGCTGATTGGCGTCCTCTCGAAAACTTGCGGCTCGGCTTCAAGGGCGGATACGAAAGCACCCGCATGGCCGACGGCTCCAGAGCAGTCGATATGATGGACCGCACCGCGGGAAATCCCAATTGGTTTGTCAGCGCGCCCTTCCCCACACTCCCCGCAAACTGCGTTCTGCCGAACTACCTTGTAACGCGACCTGGTGATGAGCTGGCGATGCTGGGCATGGCTGGCGGTGGGGCGCTTGGGCCCTGCGAGCTAGCCTATGTGATGGGCCTCGATCCGCTCACCCAGGCGGAATACCAGGCAAACCCGCCATCTTCGGGGACCCCCTACTGGTACCTGGGCTATCCCGGCTTTGATCCTCTGGCCGGCTCTCCAGGGCATCCCTACACCGGCCAGAATACGTACAATGGGGTCGACTATGGCCCTGCGCCGAACGGTGGGGCGGGCTTCTACAAGGATCTGTCCGGCAATGAGCTGCCGAACGCGCCCGACTTCACTGCGACTATAACGGCCGATTACACGATCCCGCTGCCTAGCAACTGGCTCGCTACGTTGCATACCGATCTCTACTATCAATCGGAAGCATGGACGCGTGTCTTCAACACCGAAGGTTATGACAAGCTGAAGGCCTATACGAACGTCAATCTGGCGGCCATCTTCACGAACGACGACGCGGGCTGGAAGGTCATGGCCTACATCAAGAACGTCTTCGACCGTGACAGCATCACGGGCGCGTTCCTGAACTCGGACGACACCGGCCTGACGACGAACGTCTTTCTGACAGAGCCGCGGCTGTTCGGCCTACGTGTGACGAAGGAGTTCGCGAGCGGTCCGTGGTGGACCGGCGCGAACCTCGACCATGAGGGCCCATTCCCCTTGACGTTCGAGGTTGGGGGGCAGATTCAGAGGCACGACGCGCCTTACGAGAGGCTGACCAGCCCATGGGTAGATGGCCTGCCGTCGAATATTGCGATGCAGGAGGTTCAGAACCGCGACTTCGACACCGGCGACGCGCGCTCGCTCAAGGCGACTTACCAGCCCAACGGCTCGCCTTGGTCGATTTCCGGCGGCATCCGCTACGGCCGGACGAACACTGACACAGCGCGAACGAAAACCACCGCGACCGACGCTTTGCAAATCTGCGGTCAGTTACCCGGAAGCTATTATGCCCTGACTTGTGAGCCTGGCTTCGAATTCTACGGCTACACATTCGCGCACAAATACAACATCGAAACGCGAAGCTGGGCAGACGCCGAAGCGCGAAGCGGGGAAGAGCACCAGGTTATCGACTTTGCCGTTGGTCGGGACTTCGGACTTGGTTCGGGCCTGAAATCAACTGCGCGGATCGGGATTCGCTCTGCGGAGTTCAAGTCCATCACACGTTGGGCTGCCGATGCGCAGACCGACTGGGACGTGCCTGAAGGCTGGGCCGTGGGCCATCTGGGGCCGCAATATCTGTCGAGCGTCACGCTTCGGCATGTGGCCGTAGCCTCCAAGCGCGAATTCAGCGGCGCCGGACCAGTCATTTCTTGGGACGCGGCCCTGGCGCTTTGGGGCGACCAGCAGAAGGGGCGCCTGGAGCTCGATTGGTCCATCGCGGCCGGGACTCTGCTCGGTGATCGGGAAACTGAAATATCCGGCCAGGAGCAAACGGCGCTCCATCGCGGAAACCTCTTTTCAGTGACTGCCAACATTTTCGGAGAAAAGACCTACCTTACGGACCTGCTTCCGCTCTTTAGCGAGACCACCGTCCCGATCCAGATCAAGCGGAGCGAAAACGCCACTGTTCCGCTCGTCGATCTGTCTCTCGGCCTCTCCTACGACGTTGGCCGGGTCAAGCTCTCCACCGGCTACCGCTGGGAGCGCTACTTCGACGTGCTCGATGTCGGCTACATGGAGGCCAAGGAAGCTGACCGCACGATCGATGGTCCCTACTTCAAGCTCGCCGTGGGCTTCGGCGGCTAGTTCAGACCGCTCCGGCTTCGGTCCCCTCTGAACCGGATCAACTGAGGCGGCAGGAATATTCCTGCCGCCTCTTTCTTGTGCGGTGGGCGGGGCACGATCTTGCGCCCAGAGGCGGAAGCTGAGGCTTGTCCCTGCGCCCGCTCCGTCCTACCCATCGCGGATGACCCCGAACTCCGGACCTTCCATGGACTTTGCGCTCGGTGAGACGGCCGAGGCGATACGCGAGACGACCGAGCGGTTTGCGCAGGAGCGCATCGCGCCGCTGGCCGCCGAGATCGACGCCAGCAACACCTTTCCCCGCGAGCTGTGGCCGGAGATGGGGGCGCTGGGGCTGCACGGCATCACCGTGGAGGAGGCGGACGGCGGGCTGGGGCTCGGCTACCTCGAGCATGTGGTGGCGATGGAGGAGGTCTCCAGAGCCTCGGCCTCCATCGGTCTCAGCTACGGCGCCCACTCGAACCTCTGCGTGAACCAGATCCGCCGCTGGGCTTCGCCGGAGCAGAAGGCGCGCTATCTGCCCAAGCTCATCAGCGGCGAGCACGTCGGCGCGCTGGCGATGAGCGAGGCGGGGTCGGGCTCGGACGTGGTATCGATGAAGCTGCGGGCGGAGAAGCGCGGCGACCGCTACGTGCTGAACGGCACGAAGTTCTGGATCACCAACTTTCAGGAAGCCGACACCCTGGTCGTCTACGCCAAGACCGGCGAGAAGATCACCGCCTTCATCATCGAGAAGGGGATGAAGGGGTTCAGCACCTCGCAGAAGCTCGACAAGATGGGCATGCGAGGGTCCGACACCGGCGAGCTGGTGTTCGAGGACTGCGAAGTCCCCGAAGAAAATGTCATGGGGCCGGAGAACGGCGGCGTCGGCGTGCTGATGAGCGGCCTCGACTACGAGCGCGCGGTGCTGGCCGCCGGACCCCTCGGCATCATGCAGGCTTGCCTGGACGTCGTCCTGCCCTACGTCCGCGAGCGCAAGCAGTTCGGCAAGGCGATCGGCACCTTCCAGCTGATGCAGGGCAAGGTCGCCGACATGTACGTCGCCCTGAACTCGGCCCGCGCCTACGTCTATGCCGTGGCGAGGGCCTGCGACGCCGGCAAGACCACGCGGTTCGACGCCGCCGGCGCCATCCTGCTCGCGTCCGAACATGCGGTGAAGACCTCAATTGAGGCCATCCAGGCGCTGGGCGGCGCGGGCTATACGAAGGACTGGCCCGTCGAGCGGCTGCTGCGCGACGCCAAGCTCTACGATATCGGCGCCGGCACCAACGAAATCCGCCGCTTCCTCATCGGCCGCGAGCTCGTCGGCGGATGAGCAAGCTGACCTCCGCGATCGACCCGAACTCCGAAGCGTTCGCCAGGAACGCCGCGCACAACCGTGCCCTCGTTGAGGAGCTCCGGGCCAAGGTCGCCCAGGCCGCGCTCGGCGGGCCGGAGAAGTCGCGCGACAAGCACACCGCCCGCGGAAAGCTCCTCCCCCGCGAGCGCGTCGAGCGGCTGCTTGACCCCGGCTCGCCGTTCCTGGAGATCGGCCAGCTCGCGGCCTGCGACATGTACGATGGCGAGGCGCCGGCCGCCGGCATCATCGTCGGCATCGGCCGTGTCTCGGGCCGTGAGTGCATGATCGTCGCCAACGACGCCACGGTGAAGGGCGGCGCCTACTTCCCGATGACGGTGAAAAAGCACCTGCGGGCGCAGGAGATCGCGCTGGAGAACCGCCTGCCGTGCGTCTATCTGGTCGACAGCGGCGGGGCGAACCTGCCCCACCAGGCCGAGGTCTTCCCCGACCGCGAGCACTTTGGCCGCATCTTCTTCAACCAGGCGCAGATGAGCAGCCGGGGGATCAGCCAGATCGCCTGCGTCATGGGCTCGTGCACCGCCGGCGGCGCCTACGTCCCGGCGATGAGCGACGAGACCATCATTGTCGCTAACCAGGGCACCATCTTCCTCGGCGGCCCGCCGCTGGTGAAGGCCGCGACCGGCGAGATCATTTCGGCCGAGGAGTTGGGCGGGGCCGAGACCCACGGCCGCAGGTCGGGCGTCGTCGACCACGTCGCGGCCAACGACGAACACGCGCTGGAGATCGTCCGCTCGATCGTCGCGCGGCTGAACACGGTGAAGACCATCGACCTCGACGTCGCCGAACCCGTGCCGCCGAAGTACGACGCCGAGGAACTCTACGGCATCGTCCCGACCGACGTCCGCGCGCCCTATGACGTGCACGAGGTCATCGCCCGCATCGTCGACGCTTCCGAATTCCACGAGTTCAAGCCGCTCTACGGCAAGACCCTGGTCACCGGCTTTGCGCGCATCTGGGGCTATCCAGTCGCCATCCTCGCCAACAATGGGGTGCTGTTCTCAGAGAGCGCGCTGAAGGCCGCCCACTTCATCGAGCTCGCCTGCCAGCGCAGGACGCCGCTCGTCTTCCTGCAGAACATCTCGGGCTTCATGGTCGGGGGTAAGTACGAGGCCGGCGGCATCGCCAAGGACGGGGCCAAGATGGTCACCGCCGTCTCCACCGCGAGCGTGCCGAAGTTCACCGTGCTGATCGGCGGCTCGTTCGGCGCCGGCAATTACGGGATGAGCGGGCGGGCGTTCGGGCCGCGTTTCCTCTTCACCTGGCCCAACAGCCGCATCAGCGTCATGGGCGGCGAGCAGGCAGCTTCCGTGCTGGCCACCGTACACCGCGACGCCGACAAGTGGACGACGGAGGAAGAAGAAGCCTTCAAAGCCCCGATCCGCCAGCGCTACGAGGACGAGGGCAACCCCTACCACGCCACCGCCCGCCTCTGGGACGACGGCGTCATCGACCCGGCCCAGACCCGCGACGTGCTGGGCCTGGCCATCAGCGCGGCGCTGAACGCGCCGGTGACCGACACAAAGTTCGGGGTATTCCGCATGTAAGTGAGCGAGGAGGGGGGTAATGAATTTGCTTCTAGCGGGCCGTGCGGTCGCGGCTGGCCTGACGGAAGGCCGCTACACCAGTTGGCTTTGGTCGGTTTGGCTCATCGACTGGCTCATGATTGGCCTGTTGATCTCGTTCGTTGGCCTTTGTCTCTACCTGTGGCGAGTCGAGGTAACACCAGTCAGGTGGCGACGAGGGGACGCTCGTGCCCTTGAATTAAGGAAGATTCGCCGTGACCGCGCGATTGGTCTCTATGGGGTGTTTGTGGTGATCGTAGGAGCCTTCGTCGCGTACAGTGCCTTTCGGAACCAGCTGAAGCTATCTGCGGAGGTGGAGTTAAATCAGGAGGGCTCTGGTCTTCTGGACTACGAAATGGCCGATGAAAACATCCGTTGCCTATACGATAACTATGGCCATTACGATTCGGACCATTGCCTGCGAGTAAACGCCAGTTCCTCCGATCATTGGTCCAAGGCGATCTTTTACGTCGAAGAAACGTGGTTTCAACTTGAAAAGGCGACGCGAGAGCGCGCCAAGTGGGGCTCTGATTACGCGGAGGAAGTGAAGTACTGGGCGGAAGACCTTGGCAGAGATCCTACGGGACTGTTTTCATATTACCTCGTAAGCAGCGCTCCTAGCGTGGCCGACGCCAGAGAAGAGATGCGGCTAGCCGGCGTGTGCATCCCGGATCTCTGTGAAAGGTACAGTTATGTATTACAAGCGCTGCCCCAAGGTTCGCGAGATGGGCAGCGCGCTCTTGCTTGCCTGACCCCGCAGGATGTGTTCGACGGACGCTCTGAGTGTGAGCCCATCCGCTGACGCGCTGGAGAAAGTAAGCACCAGTTATGAAGCTCATTTCCAGTCTGCTTATCGCCAACCGGGGGGAGATCGCCCGGCGGATCATCCGCACGGCCCGGCGGCTCGGGGTGCGGGCCATCGCGGTCTATTCGGAGGCCGACGCGGACGCCGCCTTCGTTCGCGAAGCCGATGAGGCGGTCGCCATCGGCCCGGCCGAGGCGCGCGAGAGTTACCTTGTGCCCGAGAAGATCCTCGCCGCCGCCAAGGAGACGGGCGCCGAGGCGATCCACCCCGGCTACGGCTTCCTGTCGGAGAACGCCGAGTTCGCCGAGGCGGTGGTCGCGGCGGGGCTGATCTGGGTCGGGCCGCCGCACGAAGCGATCCGGGCCATGGGTCTGAAGGACTCGGCCAAGCGGCTGATGGCGCAGGCGGGCGTGCCGGTGACGCCGGGCTACATGGGCGACGATCAGTCCGAGGAGCGTTTGCTGAAGGAGGCCCGCTCGATCACCTGGCCGGTGCTGATCAAGGCCATCGCCGGCGGCGGCGGCAAGGGGATGCGCAAGGTCGATACCGACGAGGACTTCCTCCCCGCCCTCGGCGCCGCCCGGCGCGAGGCCAAGGCCGCGTTCGGCGACGACCGGGTGCTGCTGGAGAAATACGCCAGCACGCCCCGGCACATCGAGGTGCAGGTGTTCGGCGACACGCAAGGCAATGTCGTCCACCTGTTCGAGCGCGACTGCTCGCTCCAGCGCCGCCACCAGAAGGTGATTGAGGAGGCGCCGGCGCCGGGCATGGACGCCAAGACCCGCGCCGCCGTGTGCGAGGCGGCGGTGAAGGCAGCGCGCGCGGTGAACTACGTCGGCGCCGGCACGGTCGAGTTCATCGCCGACGCGTCGGAGGGCCTGCGTGCCGACCGCATCTGGTTCATGGAAATGAACACCCGCCTGCAGGTCGAGCACCCGGTCACCGAGGCGGTCACCGGCCAGGACCTGGTCGAATGGCAACTCCGCGTCGCCAGCGGAGAATCCCTGCCGCTGACGCAGGACGAAATCACGCTGACCGGCCACGCCATGGAGGCGCGCCTTTACGCCGAGAACCCGGCGACCGGATTCCTGCCCTCGACCGGTCCCCTCGACCATTTCCGCCTGCCAGGCGGCATCCGCATCGACAGCGCCGTGGAGGAGGGCGACGAGGTCAGCCCCCACTACGACCCGATGATCGCCAAGCTGATCGTCCATGCCGACACTCGCGAAGCCGCCGCGGCCGCGTTGGCGCAGGCGTGCGGCGAGGTCGAGATCTGGCCGGTCAAGACCAACGCCGCCTTCCTCGCCCGCTGCGCCGCCCATCCGGACTTTGTCGAGGGCGCCGTCGACACCGGCTTCATCGAGGCGCGGCTGGAGGAACTCACCGTCCCGGGCGAGCCTCCCGCCGAGACCATCGAGGCCGCCGCCGCGGCGCTCAACGTCGCCGCTGCCGACGACGGCTCGCCCTGGTCGGCGGGCGAGGCGCTGGCGGGCTTTCGCCTGAACGCGCCCCGCGCCGGGGCCCGCGTGGCCTGCAACGGCAAGCTCTATGAGGCGCCGCTCGGCGGCGACCTCGAAGCCGACCTCCTCATCACGGACGACGGAGAAGTAGTCGCCTTCGCGGGCGGCGAGGCCTTCGTCTTTACCACCCCGGCGGCGGTCGGCGCGGATGAGGCCAGCGCCGTCGGCGACGGCGCGGTCCGCTCGCCCATGCCGGGCAAGATCGTCTCCGTCGCCGCCGAACAGGGCGCCGCCGTCACGCGGGGCCAGCCGCTCGTCACGCTGGAGGCGATGAAGATGGAGCACACCCTCACCGCCGCCTTCGACGGCACGGTGGCCGAAGTCCTGGTGACGGCCGGCGACCAGGTCAGCGAGGGCGCCCTGCTGGCGCGGGTGAACCGCGGGGGAGCCGACGCCTGACTGCCGCGTTGTGTGGTCAAGCTATCGACACATGCGGGTCGCGGCGGTTCGTTCTAGCATCGCCGCCATGGGGAAAGTGGACATGAGCAAGCTTCGACACATGGCGCGTCTGCGCACCGTGCTCCTCTGCGCGAGCGCCTTCAGCGCCATGGCCGGCCGCGCGGCCGCCGTCACCACCGATGTGGACTTCAGCGACCTGTCGCTGGAGGAACTGTCGAAGGTGGAGGTCACCTCCGTTTCCCGCCGTCCCGAGCGCATCGGCCACGCCGCCGCCTCGGTCTATGTGATCAGCGCCGAGGACATCCGCCGCTCGGGCGTCACCAGCCTGCCGGAGGTCCTGCGCCTGGCTCCCAACCTCCAGGTCCAGCGGGTCAACGCCGCCGACTATGCGATCAGCGCCCGCGGCTTCAACGGCTTTGAGACGTCCAACAAGCTGCTGGTCCTGATCGACGGCCGCAGCGTCTACTCGACCCTGCACTCGGGCGTCTTCTGGGACATCCGCACGCCCATGCTGGAGGATATCGACCGCATCGAGGTCGTCAGCGGCCCCGGCGGCGTCCTCTACGGCGCCAACGCCGTGAACGGGGTCATCAACATCATCACCCGCTCCGCCGCCGAGACGAAAGGCGAACTCCTCAACGTCGGCTTCGGCGGTGAGGACAAGACCCTGTCGCTACGCCACGGCTGGAGCCTGGGCGAGAACGGGGCGGCGCGGGCCTGGTTCTACGCCTTCGACCGCGACACCAGCTTCCGCGCCAATGGCGATGACGCCACCGACGACACTTCCGGCGTGCGCGGCGGCCTTCGCACCGACTGGACCTTCGGCGAGAGCGCCCTGACGGCCCATGCCGAGCTCTTCCGCAATCGTATGCGGGTCAACGAGGACTTCTCCGGCGAGGGCACCCACGCCGACGGCGCCAATGTGTTGGCGCGCTGGACGCGTGACCTCGGCGAGTCGGGCGAGCTGCAGGCGCAGGCCTACTACGACTATGTCGAACTCACCGAGCCGCTGATCACCGAGCGCAACAACACCTACGACATCCATCTTCAGCACGCGTTCACCCGCGGCCGCCATAACATCGTCTGGGGCGGCGGCTATCGCGAGGTGATGACCCGCCTCACCTCGGCGGTGCCGGGCACCTTCCTCGATCCGGAGGAACGGACGATCACCCTCGGCAACCTCTTCGTGCAGGACCAGGTCGACGTCACCGACGCCGTGACGCTCACGCTTGGCGCCAAGTACGAGAACAACAGCTTCAGCGGGCAGGAGATCTTGCCCAACGTCCGCCTCGCCTGGCGGCGGGACAACGGCGACCTCTTCTGGGGCGCCGTCTCGCGCGCCTCGCGCACGCCCAACCGCATCGAACGGGACCTGCGCGCCACGGGCGTGCTCGTCGGCGGCGACTTCCAGTCGGAGCTGCTGACCGCCTACGAGGTGGGCTACCGTTCCAACCCCACGCCCAACACCGCCATCACCATCTCGGCCTTCTATAACGAGTACGACAACCTGCGGACGGTGAGGGTGACCCCGGTCACAATACTGCCGTTCGCCTTCGCTAACGACGCCCAGGGCTCCACCTACGGGGTGGAGGCCTGGGGTAGTTGGGACGTGCGCCCGCGCTGGCGCGTTAGCGCTGGGATCAGCACCTTGGAAAAGGACCTTAAGGTCAAGCCGGGGCAAAGCGACCTGGCCAATCTCGCCTCCGGGGGGGACGACCCCCACTACCAGGTGCTGCTGCGCTCCCAATCGGAACTGGCCGACAACGTCGAACTCGACCTTCGCCTGCGCGCGGTGGACGAACTCGACCGCACCGGGCTCGACGGCTACGTCGAGGCCGACGCCCGGGTCGGCTGGCGCATCAGCGAGGACGTGGAGCTGGCGGTCACCGGCCAGAACCTCATTGACGACCTGCGGCAGGAGACGGTCGACCCTCAGCGTCAGCGCTACTTCGGCCGCAGCGTGTACGCCAACCTGCGCTGGACATTCTGAATGCGGCCAACGGGCGTCATATGCGCTCTGGCGCTGGGAGCGGCCGCCGCGATGGCGGCGGCGCCGGCGCGCGCCCAGGCCCACTCGCTCGAATACCCGGTCAAGGCCGCCTTCCTCTACAAGTTCGCCCCGTTTGTGGAGTGGCCGCCGCGCGCCTTTGACGGCGACGCCTCGCCGCTGACCATCTGCATCGTCGGCCACGACCCCTTCGGCTCGACGCTGGACCAGGTGGTCGCCGGGCAGAAGCTGAACCACCATCCCATCGTCGCGCGGCGGATCGACACCATCGCCGCCGCCTCGCCCTGCCAGATCGCCTACTTCGGCGGCTCGAAAGCCCAGTCCGTAGCGGAGGGCCTCGCCGCCGTGCGCGGCGCCCCGGTGCTGACCGTTACGGACCAGTCGATGGGCTCGGCGCGCGGCGCCATCCACTTCGTGGTTCACGACAACCGCGTGCGCTTCCACATCGATGACGGCGCGGCCTCCCGCAACGGGGTCACCCTCAGCTCCAAGCTGATGAGCCTGGCGTTGACGGTGAAGCGCCGGGTGCGCGGCTGATGGCGGGGGCCGGGCGTCCCGGGCGTCTGTGGCGCTTCATTCCAGCCATCGCCATCGGCGGCGCCCTGCTCCTCACCTTGGCGGGGCTTGGCGCCGCCCTCTACGGCGAGCAGCTCTACCGCGCCCAGAAGGTCCGCGAGGTCACCGTCCAGGCGCAGATCCTCGCCGCCACCGTCTCGGCCGCCGTCGCCTTCGACGACGCCCCCGCCGCGCAGGAATACGTCAACGCCCTGCGCGCCAACCCGGAGGTCGAGGCCGCCGGCGTCTATCGCGACACCGGCCGGCTGATGGCCGGCTACGGGCGGGCCAGCGCGCCGCTGCCGCTGCAGCTGACCACCGCGCCCGATCCCTTCTTCGAGAAGGGTCACCTCGTCGTCACCACGCCCGTGACCGAAAGCGGCACCCGCATCGGCACGGTCCAGATACGCACCATCACCGAGCCGGTCGTCCGCCGCTTCATGCGCTATGGCGCCGCGACCCTGCTGGTCGGGATGGCCGCGCTGCTGGTGGGCGTGCTGGGAGCGGCGCAGGCGGCGCTGGCCCGGGCCAACCGCGAGCTTCGCCGCCAGGCTCGTGACCTCGCCGAAGCCAACGAAGCCCTGCGCATCCAGATCGCCGAACGTGAAAAGGCCGAGGAGGCGCTGCGCCAGAGCCAGAAGATGGAAGCCATCGGCCAGCTGACCGGCGGGGTGGCCCACGACTTCAACAACCTCCTGATGGTCGCCTCCTCGGGGCTCGACCTGATGGAGCGCACCGAGGACCCCAAGCGCCGCGAGATGCTGAAGAACAGCATCCGCCAGGCCGTCGACCGGGGCTCCAGCCTGACCCGCCAGCTGCTCGCCTTCTCGCGGCCCACGGCCCAGAAGGCGCAGGTCGTCGATCTCGCCGCCCAGATCGAGGGCATGCGCGTCCTCCTCGACCGCTCCCTGCGCGAGGACGTGACCATCGAGATAAACCTGCCGCCCGACCTGTGGCCGGTCGAGATCGACCCCCATCAGTTCGAGGTGGCTCTCCTCAACATGGCCGTGAACGCCCGCGACGCGATGCCGAACGGCGGCAAGATCACCATCGCCGCCTCCAACGACCCCGGCATGGCCGACGGCGCGCTGGAGGGCGACTACGTCCACCTGTGCGTCATCGACACCGGCAAGGGCATGCCGCCGGAGATGGTCGGCCGGGTGTTCGAGCCCTTCTTCACCACCAAGGAGCGGGGGCAGGGGACCGGCCTTGGGCTGAGCCAGGTCTATGGCTTCGCCCGCGCCTCCGGCGGCGAGATCCGCATCGCCAGCGAAGTCGGCGAGGGCACCACCATCTCCATCTACCTGCCGCGCCAGGAAAAGCCGCTCAGCAGCCTGACCGCCGAGGAGCCGGCGCAGGCGATCGTGCCGCGAGGCCGGGGCCGGGTGCTGCTGGTCGAGGACGACGAGGCGGTGGCGGGCCTGGTGGAGGATATGCTGGGGGAGCTCGGCTACGAGCCGACCCGCGTGTCCAACGCCGCCGATGCGCTGGCGAAGCTCAAGGACGGCAAGTTCGACCTCGTCTTCTCCGACATGGTCATGCCGGGCGAGATCGACGGCCTTGGTCTCGCCCGCGAGATCGCCCGCCGCAAGCCGGCCCTGCCGGTGGTGCTGACCACGGGCTTTTCCGAAGCCGCCGCCGCGGCGCAGCAGGACGGCATCCGCGTGCTCGTCAAGCCCTACCGCATCGAGCAGCTGGCCGCCGAACTCGACGCCGCCCGCCGCGAGAAGGCCTGAAGGACCGCAACCGCCTCCGCCTCCGCGTCCTGTCGTCGCAAGAGGGCCATCGGCCTTGGGAGGCCGGCGAGGACGCCACACGGCATGTTGTTGCGTGAGATACCAAATCTCGATGGTTTGGCTTGCGCAGAGGTCGACTTTTCGCGCCTTTTAGGCAAGAAGACGCCTCCCGCGTATGTTGCGGGTGCGAAGTAGCCGTCGAGATGCCCCATGACCATGCCCGCCCGGCAAGGCCTTTATGATCCGAGAAACGAGCACGACGCGTGCGGCGTCGGCTTTGTCGCGAACATTAAGGGCCTGAAATCGCACGAGATTGTGCGCCAGGGCTTGCAGATCCTGGTCAACCTCGACCACCGCGGCGCGGTCGGGGCCGACCCCCTCGTGGGCGACGGCGCGGGCATCCTGATTCAGATGCCGGACGCCCTGCTGCGCGACTGGGCCGTGCGCAACGACCTGCGCCTGCCGCCGCTCGGCGATTACGCGGTCGCCATGTGCTTCCTGCCGCAGGACGAGGCCGCCCGCGAAGCCGTGGTCGGCCAGTTCGAACACTTCATCCGCGTCGAGGGCCAGAACCTGCTCGGCTGGCGCGACGTGCCGATCGATCCGACCGGCCTTGGTCAGGCCGTGCTCGACGAGATGCCGGTCATCCGCCAGGCCATCGTCACGCCCGGACCCAACGTGAAGGACCAGGACGCCTTCGAGCGCAAGCTGCTGTCCATCCGCAAGCAGACCCAGAACCCGCTGGCCGAGCTGGCGAAGAAGCGCAACCTGCCGGGCATCACCCAGCTCTACATGCCGTCCTTCTCGACCCGCACGGTGGTCTACAAGGGCATGATCCTGGCCGGCCAGGTGGGGACCTTCTACCTCGACCTGCAAAACCCGCTGACCCAGTCGGCGCTGGCCATGGTCCACCAGCGCTTCTCGACCAACACCTTCCCCTCGTGGAAGCTGGCCCACCCCTACCGGTTCATCGCCCACAACGGTGAGATCAACACCGTGCGCGGCAACGTGAACTGGATGAACGCCCGCCGGCGCACGCTGGAAAGCCCGCTGCTGGGGCCCGACCTCAACAAGATGTGGCCGCTGATCCCGCATGGTCAGTCGGACACCGCGTGCCTGGACAACGCGCTCGAGCTGCTGCTGGCCGGCGGCTATCCGCTGGCCCACGCGGTCATGCTGCTGATCCCGGAAGCCTGGGCCGGCAACCCGCTGATGGACGCCAAGCGCCGGGCCTTCTACGAGTACCACGCCGCGCTGATGGAGCCGTGGGACGGCCCGGCCGCCATCGCCTTCACGGACGGCCGCCAGATCGGCGCCACGCTCGACCGCAACGGCCTGCGCCCCGCGCGTTTCCTGATCACCGACGATGACCTGGTGGTCATGGCCTCCGAGAGCGGCGTGCTGCCGATCCCGGAGGAGAAGATCGTCCGCAAGTGGCGCCTCCAGCCGGGCAGGATGCTGCTCATCGACCTGGAAGCCGGCCGCATCGTCGAGGACGAGGAGATCAAGGCCCAGCTCGCCGGCGAACACCCCTACGAGGAGTGGCTGAGCGAGACCCAGTTCAAGCTCGAAGAGCTGCCGGTCACCGCCGACGAGACGGTGAAGTCCGAGCCCGAGACCATGCTCGATCGCCAGCAGGCCTTTGGCTACACCCAGGAGGACCTGAAGTTCTTCCTGGCCCCGATGGCCGTGACCGCCGACGATCCCATCGGCTCGATGGGCGCCGACACGCCCATCGCCGTGCTCTCGAAGCGCCCGAAGCTGCTCTACGAATACTTCAAGCAGAACTTCGCCCAGGTCACCAACCCGCCGATCGACCCGATCCGCGAGGAACTGGTCATGTCGCTGGTGTCGATGATCGGCCCACGGCCGAACCTGCTTGGCCACCACGCCGGCAACCACAAGCGGCTGGAGGTCAACCAGCCGGTGCTGACCAACGCCGACCTCGAGAAGATCCGCTCGATCAATGAGCTCCTCGACGGCGCCTTCCGCACCGCGACCATCGACATCACCTGGCCGGCCGCCGCCGGTGAGGCCGGTCTCGAAGCGGCCCTCCAGCGCATGTGCTGGGAAGCGACCGAGGCGGTGCTGGCCGACATCAACATCCTGATCCTGTCGGACCGTGCCGTGGGTCCCGACCGCATCGCCATGCCGGCGGCCCTCGCCACCGCCGCGGTGCACCATCACCTGATCCGCCAGGGCCTGCGCATGCAGACCGGCCTCGTCATCGAGACCGGCGAGGCGCGCGAGGTGCACCATTTCTGCGTGCTGGCCGGCTACGGCGCCGAGGCGGTGAACCCCTACCTCGCCTTCGAGACGCTGGAGGCGATCCGCGTCCGCAACGAGCTGCCGCTGAAGGCCTACGAGGTCCAGAAGAACTACATCAAGGCCGTCAACAAGGGCCTATTGAAGGTGATGTCCAAGATGGGCATCTCCACCTACCAGTCCTATTGCGGCGCCCAGATATTCGACGCGGTCGGCCTGTCGTCGGCCTTCGTCGACAAGTACTTCACCGGCACCGCCACCACCATCGAGGGCGTGGGCCTGGCCGAAATCGCCGAGGAGACGGTCCGCCGTCACCGCGACGCCTATGGCCAAAGCCCGCTCTACAAGGACGCGCTGGATGTCGGCGGCGCCTACGCCTTCCGCATCAAGGGCGAGGAGCACGCCTGGACGCCGGAAAGCGTCGGCAAGCTGCAGCACGCCGTGCGCGGCAACCTGCCCGGCGAGTACGCCGCCTTCGCGCAGGCCATCAACGACCAGAACCGGCGCCTCCTGACGATCCGCGGCCTGATGGAGTTCAAGCCCGGCGAGTCCGTGCCGCTGGACGAGGTCGAGCCGGCCGCCGAGATCGTCAAGCGCTTCTCCACCGGCGCCATGTCCTTCGGCTCGATCAGCCGCGAGGCGCACACCACGCTGGCCATCGCCATGAACCGCATCGGCGGGCGCTCGAACACGGGCGAGGGCGGCGAGGAGCCGGACCGTTTCGTGGCCCTGCCCAACGGCGATTCCATGCGCTCGGCCATCAAGCAGGTCGCCTCGGGCCGCTTCGGCGTCACCGCCGAGTACCTGGTCAACGCCGACGACATCCAGATCAAGATCGCCCAGGGCGCCAAGCCCGGCGAGGGCGGTCAGCTGCCTGGCCACAAGGTCGACAAGAACATCGCCCGCGTCCGCCACTCGACGCCGGGCGTGGGGCTGATCTCGCCGCCGCCGCACCACGATATCTATTCGATCGAGGATCTGGCGCAGCTCATCCACGACCTCAAGAACGTCAACTCCGCCGCCCGCATCTCCGTGAAGCTGGTGTCGGAGGTGGGCGTCGGCACGGTTGCGGCGGGCGTCGCCAAGGCGCGGGCCGACCACGTCACCATCTCGGGCTTCGAGGGCGGTACGGGCGCCTCGCCGCTCACCTCGCTGACCCACGCCGGCAGCCCCTGGGAGATCGGCCTTGCCGAAACCCAGCAGACGCTGCTGCTCAACGGCCTGCGCTCGCGCATCGCCGTTCAGGCCGACGGCGGCCTTCGCACCGGCCGCGACGTGGCCATCGCCGCTCTGCTCGGCGCCGACGAGTTCGGCTTCGCCACCGCCCCGCTGATCGCGGCCGGCTGCATCATGATGCGCAAGTGCCACCTCAACACCTGCCCGGTCGGGGTGGCGACGCAGGACCCGGTGCTGCGCGCCCGCTTCACCGGCCAGCCCGAGCACGTCATCAACTACTTCTTCTACGTGGCCGAGGAACTGCGCGCGATCATGGCGCAGATGGGCTTCAGGACGGTCAACGAGATGATCGGCCGCGCCGACCGGCTCGACACGCGCCGCGTCGTCGATCACTGGAAGGCCCGCGGCGTCGATCTCTCGCGACTGCTCTATGTGCCGAAGGTCGATCCGCACCTGGCGCTGTGGAACTGCGAGCGGCAGGACCACGGCCTCGACGCCGCCCTCGACCATGAGCTGATCCGGCAGGCCAGGCCCGCGCTCGAAAAGGGCAAGGCGGTGCGCTTCGACGCCGTCGCCCGCAACGTCAACCGCTCCGTCGGCGCCATGCTGTCGGGCGAGGTGGCGCGCAGGTACGGCCACGAGGGTCTGCCGTCGGACACCATCTCCATCGCCATGACCGGCAACGGCGGCCAGAGCTTCGGCGCCTGGCTGGCCCACGGGGTGACCATGGAGCTGACCGGCGACGCCAACGACTATGTCGGCAAGGGCCTGTCGGGCGGGCGCGTCGTCGTGCGCCAGCCGGAAGGCGTGGGCCGCGAGCCGACGCAGAACATCATCGTCGGCAACACCGTCCTCTACGGCGCGATCGCGGGCGAGGCCTACTTCAACGGCGTGGCGGGCGAACGCTTCGCCGTGCGCAACTCCGGCGCGGTGACGGTGGTCGAGGGCGCGGGCGACCACTGCTGCGAATACATGACCGGCGGGGTGGTCGTGGTGCTGGGCGAGACCGGCCGTAACTTCGCCGCTGGGATGAGCGGCGGCATCGCCTATGTCTACGACCCCGACGGCCGCTTCGAGAGCCTGTGCAACACCGCCATGGTCGACCTCGAGAAGGTCGCGCCCGCAGAGGGCGATCCGGACGACGCGCGCGCGCCGAAACTGCGCGCGCCGGGCGCCTCCGACGCCGGCATGGGCGACATGCTGCGTTTCGACGCCGAGCGGCTGCGCATCCTGATCGAGCGCCACCTGCTCTATACCGACAGCGCGCGCGCCCGCGACATCCTGCAGAACTGGGATGCCGCGCTTTCCCGCTTCATCAAGGTGATGCCGAAGGACTACCGGCGCGCCCTGCTCGAGCTGGAGGCCGAACGGCAAGCCGCCGTCACGGTCGCCGCCGAATAGATTTCCGGAGTATCGCCATGGGCAAGCCGACGGGCTTTCTCGAAATCGACCGCCATGACCGCGACTACGACGCGGTCGAGGACCGTCTGAAGACCTGGAAGGAATTCGTCCAGCCGCTGCCGCAGGGCGAGGCGGGCCGTCAGGGCGCGCGCTGCATGGATTGCGGGATTCCCTACTGCCACTCCGGCTGTCCGGTGAACAACCTGATCCCGGACTGGAACGACCTGGTCTATCGCGACGACTGGAAGGCGGCGCTGGATGCGCTGCACCAGACCAACAACTTCCCCGAGTTCACCGGCCGCATCTGCCCCGCGCCCTGCGAGGCGGCGTGCACGCTGAACATCGACGACAACCCGGTGACCATCAAAACCATCGAGTGCGAGATCATCGACCGCGGCTGGGACGAAGGCTGGGTCCAGCCCATGGTCGCCGACCGCGGCACCGGCCAGCGCATCGCGGTGGTGGGCTCGGGCCCGGCGGGTCTGGCCTGCGCCCAGGAACTGGCCCGCGCCGGTCATGCGCCGACGGTGTTCGAGAAGAACGACCGCATCGGCGGCCTGCTGCGCTACGGCATCCCCGACTTCAAGATGGAGAAGCACCACATCGACCGGCGCATCGCCCAGATGGAGTCGGAAGGGGTGATCTTCCGCACCAAGATGGACGTCGGAAAGACGGTCACCGTCCAGCGGCTGCTCGACGACTACGACGTCATCGTGCTGGCGGGCGGCGCCGAGTTGCCGCGCGACCTGGAAGTGCCGGGCCGCGAGCTCGACGGCGTCCATTTCGCCATGGACTTCCTGACCCAGCAGAACAAGCGCAACGCCGGCGACCCGGAAGAGGTCGCCGCGCCCGCCGGAACCCTTACGGCCAAGGACAAGCACGTCATCGTCATCGGCGGCGGCGACACCGGCTCGGACTGCATCGGCACCTCGAACCGCCATGGCGCGGCCTCGGTCACCCAGCTGGAAATCATGCCCCAGCCGCCGGAGCGCGAGAACAAGGGCCTGACCTGGCCCGACTGGCCGCTGAAGCTGCGCACCTCCTCCTCACAGGAAGAGGGCTGCGAGCGCGACTTCGCCGTGCTGACCAAGCGGTTCGTCGGATCGAACGGCAAGGTCGAGGCGCTGGAATGCTGCCGCGTCGAATGGGTCCGCGAGGACGGCCGCGTGGTCATGCGCGAGGTCGAGGGCAGCGAGTTCCAGCTCAAGGCCGACCTGGTGCTGCTGGCCATGGGCTTCCTGGGTCCGCGCACGGCGGGCGCCGTCGAACAGGCGGGCGTCGAGCTGGACGCGCGCGGCAACGTGTTGGCCAACACCAGCGAGTATCAGACCTCCTCACCGCGCATCTTCGCCTGCGGCGACATGCGCCGGGGCCAGTCGCTGGTGGTGTGGGCGATCCGCGAGGGTCGCCAGTGCGCCGAGGCCGTTGACGCCTGGCTGACCGCCTAGGCTGAAGCCGCCGCCTGATTGTCGCCCAACCTCGATTTCATGCTGGCGCCGGTTCGTTAAGGGGAACTGGCGCAGCTTGGTATGCGCTAGGATTCGGCGAATCATCTCCGACAGGCGAGTGCGTACGAAGCCGTGTTTGTGAAACTGTTCCATGTCCTGGCCGCCGCGACGGCCATCCTGACCGCCACCTTCGCGCCCGCGCCCGAGCCGGTGCATCCGCTGGCGGGCGCGCCGAAGCATGTCGTCATCGCCCCGCCGCCCGCGCCGCGCGAGCTGACCGAGGCGATCCGGGCGCTGGGCGAGGACTTCGACGGCCGCGCCGGGATCGCGGTGCGCGACATCGATAGCGGCTGGACGGCGACCTACAACGCCTCCCACCTGTTCCCGCAGCAGAGCGTCTCGAAGCTGTGGGTGGCGCTGGCGGTCTATGACGCCATCGACCGGGGCGAGATGTCGCTGGACGACACCATCACGCTCCACCGCAATGACCTGTCGGTCTTCTACCAGCCGATCCGCGCCAAGGTGGTTCGCGCCCGGGACGGCTATGACGCTTCCGTCGAGGAGCTGCTGTTCGACGCCATCGCCAAGAGCGACAACGCCGCCAACGACGCCCTGACGCGCCGCGTCGGCGGGCGTTCGGTGGTCCAGTACGCCATCGACAAGCGCCATCTGGGCGGCATCCGCGGCGGCATGGAAGAGCGGCTGCTGCAGAGCAAGATCGCCGGCATGACCTGGAAGTCGGAATACACCGTCGGCTGGAACTTCCAGTTCGCCCGCGCCGAGCTGCCCGACGACTATCGCGCGGCCAAGCTCGACGCCTATCTGGCCGACCCCGCCGACGGGGCGACGCCCTACGCCGTCGTCGATGCGCTGGCGGCGCTCAAGCGCGGCAAGTTGCTGTCGGCCTCGTCCACCAACCACTTCCTGGGCGTCATGGCCCAGACCCGCACGGGCAATCGCCGCCTGCGCGCGGGGCTGAAGGAGGGCTGGGAGATCGCCCACAAGACCGGCACCGGCCAGGAACACCTCAACCGCGTCACCGGCTGGAACGACGTCGGCATCCTGACCTCGCCGGACGGACACTCCTACGCCGTCGCGGTAATGATCGCCGAGACCACCGCGCCGGTCGGCCAGCGCATCGCCCTGTTCCGCGACGCCGCGCGCGCCGTCGTCGACTATGACGCGCAGGCGAAGGCGGGGCTGCGCACCGCCCAGGCCGAGGTCGAACCGGCGGCCTAGCCGGTTCCCACCACCGCGCTCATCACCGGCCCGATCTCCTCGTGCAGCACGAGGTCGGCGATGCGGTCGAGGTCGGTGGGTTCGCGGTTGACGATGGCCAGCATCGCCCCGTTGTCGCGGGCCATGATCGGAAAGCCCGCCGCCGGATAGACCACCAGCGACGAGCCCAGCACCAGGAACAGGTCGCACGACAGGGTCTCGGCCTCGGCGCGGATCATCTCGCTCTCCGGCATCGACTGGCCGAAGGAGACGGTGGCGGTCTTCAGCAAGCCGCCGCAGCGCGCGCACAGCGGCGGCGCTTCGCTGGCCAGGAACGGTTCGCGCAAATCCTCCAGCTCGTGGCGGGCCGCACAGGTCAGGCACTTGGCGTAGCTGGCGTTGCCGTGCAGCTCGATCACCTGCTCTGGCGGCACGCCGGACGCCTGATGCAGGTTGTCGACGTTCTGGGTGATGACGGCGGCGACCTTGCCGCGCTCCACCAGGTTCGCCACCGCGCGGTGACCGGCGTTGGGGGCCGCGCCCACCCAGCCCGCCGCGCCGGAAAACACCCGTCGCCAGGCTTCGCGGCGCTTCTCCTCGTCATCGACGAAATCCTGGAAGTAGATCGGCTTGATCTTGCTCCACACCCCGCCGGGGCTGCGGAAGTCGGGGATACCGGATTCGGTCGAGATGCCCGCCCCGGTGAACACCGCCACGCGGCGCGCCTGCTCGATCATGTCGGCCAGCGGTTCGGCGACCAGCGCTATGTGTCTGTCCATCGCTTCAATCCCGGCGCAAATCCATCTGGAACGGCCGCGCTTGCTTCCTATATCGCGGCTGCAAGGTCCCTGGGGAACGCCCGCATGACGCAAGCCGATATCGCCTGGCCGCGAAAGACCCGCGAGCTGCACAACCATCACATGGATTCCACCCTGTGGAACGACTTCGCCTTCCGTGACGACGACGTGATCGTCGCCACCTACGCCAAGTCGGGCACCACCTGGACCCAGCAGATCGTGGGCCAGCTGCTGTTCGACGGCGACGAGAACGTGCCGGTCCATGACATCTCGCCTTGGCTCGACCTGCGGATCATGCCGCCCGACACCAAGGACAAGCTGGCCGCCCAGACCCACCGCCGGGTGATCAAGACCCACCTGCCGCTGGACGCCCTCGTCTTCTCGCCCAAGGCCAAATACATCTACATCGCCCGCGACGGCCGCGACGTCGTCTGGTCGATGTACAACCACCACGCCAGCGCCAACGAGTTCTGGTACCAGGCGCTCAACCTGACGCCCGGGCTGGTCGGCCCGCCGATCGAAAAACCCAACCCCGACATCCGTCAGTACTTCCTCGACTGGCTGGAGAAGGACGGTGTGCCCTTCTGGCCGTTCTGGGAAAACATCTCGACCTGGTGGGAGGCGCGCCACCTGCCCAACGTGCGGCTGATCCACTTCAACCGCCTGAAGGCCGATCTCGAAGGCGAGATGCGCAAGCTGGCCGACTTCCTCGAGGTCGACATCGACGAGGACCGCTGGCCGGTGCTGGTCGAACACTGCGGCTTCGACTGGATGAAGGCGCATGCCGAAAACGTCGCGCCCTTGGGCGGCGCCATCTTCGACGGCGGCGCGGGCAAGTTCATCAACAAGGGCACCAACGGCCGCTGGCGCGACGTGCTGACGCCGCAGGACAACGCCGCCTACGAGCAGATGGCGGTCGACAAGCTCGGCCCAGACTGCGCCCGCTGGCTGGCGACCGGCGAAGTCTGATAGGCTCCGCCTCGCCTGCGCATCGGGGAGGAGCGGAGATGACAAGTTCCCGGCGTCTGTTGTGCGGCCTCTACGGCCTGATTGCGCTGATCGCCCTGGTGGCGACCTGGAGCCAGAACCTCGCCTATTTCGGCGGCGCGGACGCGGGCGGGCCGCTGGGCGCCTTCGGGCCCTTCCTGTCCGACCTGCGACTGACGCCGGCCGCGCGCTCGATCTCGCTCGACATCAGCCTGTTCCTCTACGCCGCCGCCGTGCTGATGGTGGTCGAGGCGCGCAGGCTGAAGGTGCGGTTCGTCTGGGCCTACATCGTCGGCGGCCTGCTGATCGCCATCAGCGTCACCTTCCCGCTGTTCCTGATCGCCCGCGAGATCGCCCTGTCGCGGGGCGAAACGGGCGGCAAGCCGGGAACCGGCGACCTGATCGGGCTGGCCCTGCTGGCGGTGCTGATTGCGGCGCTTTGCGGATACATTCTGGGCGCCTGAACACGGCCGCGCCGTACAATTGACATACGAAGTCGTATGTGAGGTGGTGAGCCCTTCAAAGGAGCGCCTCATGACCCCCCTTCGCACCGTAATCGCCGCCGTCGGCGCGGCCCTCCTGCTCGGCGCATGGTCGCCGACCCCGGAGGCCGTGACCGCCGCCCAGTCCGGCAAGGTCTGGCTGGACGTCCGTTCCGATCCCAACAGCAGCGCCCAGCTCGGCCGCGCCGTCGTCGACATCGACGCGCCGCCCGCCGTGGTCTGGAAGCTGATGACCGATTGCGCCGCGATCCGGCGGATCATGCCCTCCAACCGCGGCTGCAAGGTCGTCTCGCGCAAGGGCAATTCGGAGGTGGTCGAGCAGATCATCAACACCCCGATCATGCCCGACCTGCACACCGTCTTCCGTCAGGACTTCGAGCCGGGAAAGCGCATCCTCATCACCCGCGTCGACGGCGACCTGAAGATCATCAACGGCGAATGGCGGCTGCAGGCCCTGCCCGGCGGCGGCTCGCGCGTCAGTCAGGAGATGCGGATGCAGCCGGCCTTCCCGGCGCCGGGGATGATGGTCCGCACCTTCCTGCGCAACGAACTGTCGGTGGGGCTCGCCAACCTGCGCGCCGAAGCCGAAGCGGCGGCGAAGACGTGAGC
>DASVBC010000042.1:0-19723 GCA_036376035.1 Caulobacteraceae bacterium
CCCATCAAGCTCCGCTGCGTCGCATTCCGCGCCACCTGGAAGGTGGCCGCCGCGAGGGTGATGGGGATGAAGAGCATGCGGTGCTGTTACGCTGGTTTGGATTGATTGTTTAGGCGCGGCCCATGCCCTCTTCCGACCGCCCCGGCGAAGGCCGGGGTCCAGCCTCGAGCGCAGACGTTGGCGGGATCAGCTCAGTGCTGGCTAGAGCCCGCGTCTGCGCTATTCCATCTGGACCCCGGCCTTCGCCGGGGCGATCGGCTGTAGGGAGTGGGAGAACTGGGCGTGGCGTTCTACGTCTACATCATGGCCAGCAAGCGCAACGGGACGCTCTACATCGGCTCTACCGACAGCCTCAGCCGCCGCATGTGGGAGCACAAGGACGGCATCCGCCGCGGCTTCACCGACAAGTACGGCGTGCGGATGCTCGTCTGGTATCAGCAGTTCGAGACGCGGGAGGGCGCCAAGCGAACGGAACGCCAGATGAAGGAGTGGCGGCGCTCCTGGAAGCTGCGGCTGATCGAGGAGCGGAACCCCACGTGGCGTGACCTGTACGAGACGCTGACCGCCTAACGCCCCTGCCCCTCCCCCATCGAGGGGGAGGGGTTCTACTTGCCGAGAATCCGCTGCTCCAGCGGCGCCAGCTTGGTGAAGGAGGGGCGGGCGAGGATGGTGTCGATGTAGGCCTTCGTCTTCGGCCAGCGGCTGAGGTCGGTGTTCATGTGGCGAAGGTTCATGAAGGGGCTGGCGACGGCGATGTCGGCCAGCGTCAGGCGGTCCTCGACGAGGTAGCCGTCGGCCGCGGGGACGATGCTTTCGAGGTAATCCATGACGGGCGGCAGGGCCTCGCGCTCGGCCTTCTCGGCCGCTTCCTCGTTGCCCGGCAGACCCATGAGGCCGGCGACGACGCGGTTGAAGAACATGGCGCCGGCGGCGGAGACGAAGATGGTGTCGGCCAGCTCCTCCAGCCAGATGGTGCGGGCTCTGGCCTTCGCTTCGGAGGGGATCATGGCGGGGTCGGGCTTGATGGCCTCGAAGTAGTGGACGATGGCGCTGGAGTCGCAGATCGAGAAGTCGCCGTCGCGCATGGCCGGGATCTTACGGAAGGGGCTGCAGGCGACGAAGTCGGGGTCGGGGTTGCCGGGCGGCGACATCTTCAGCTCGACGGCGATGCCCTTCTCGGCGGCCACGGCGTGGACCTTGCGGACGTAGGGCGACAGCGGCGCGCCATAGACGATGATGCTCATTGGTCTTCTCCCTGGGTGGGCAGGCGCATGCGCCAGACGCCCTTGAACGTGTCCGGGTCGGCGGGCTTGCCGTGCCGGGTGATGACGAGTTTGCCGATGCGGGCCAGGCCCACGGCCGTGGCGCGGACCTGGGGCAGCAGTCGCTGCCAGCGCTCGGGCTGGAGGGCCTTGGCGACCTCGGCGGGATCGATGGTCTTGCCGGGCGGCGTTTTGGCGAGGGCGTCGAGGATGGCGTCTTCGATGGGTGAGGTCATGGCCGACAAAGTTGCGATAGCGAACCGAGGCGGGGACCGTATATGTGTCCCCTCCCCCGAATGAAGCGGAATCTGTGATGGACGGCGGCGACGAGGTGATGAGCAGCGGCCCACGGCTGCTCACCGAAGGTGAATGGGCGGGCTGGTACTACTGGGGCGACGGCGATCCGTTCGAGGCGCAGTCGGGGCCGTTCTTCTTCCGCGAGGAAGAGGGCGGCGCCATCCGCTGCGCCTTCCGGGCCGAGAAGAAGCACATGAACGGCGGCGGCTTCATGCACGGCGGTTGCATGATGACCTTTGCGGACTTCGCCCTGTTCGCCCTGGCCTGGCGCGAGTTGAAGGAGGTTCATGCGGTGACCGTCAGCCTCAACAGCGAGTTCGTCTCGGCCGGCGCGGTCGGCGACCTGGTCGAGGCGACCGGCGAGGTGGTGAAGGCGGGCGGCTCCCTGATCTTCCTGCGGGGCACTCTATCGACGAGCGGGCGGGTGCTGATGACCTTCTCCGGCGTCATCAAGAAGATGAGGAAGCGGGCGTGAGCTGGTCGGTGCTCGACCTGTCGCCGGTGAGCGCGGGGAACACGCCGGCGCAGGCGATCGGCGAGAGCATAGAGCTGGCCAGGGCCGCCGAGCGGCTCGGCTACAACCGCTACTGGCTGGCCGAGCACCACTCGATGACGGCGCTGGCGGGGACGGCGCCGGAGGTGCTGATCGCGGCGATCTCGCAGGTGACGCAGCGCATCCGGCTGGGCAGCGGCGGGGTGATGCTGCCCAACTACTCGCCGCTGAAGGTCGCCGAGGTGTTCATGGGGCTGGAGGCGCTGGCGCCGGGGCGCATCGACCTCGGCGTCGGGCGGGCGCTGGGCGCCGACATGCGGACCGGCGCGGCGCTGCGCGCGGCGGGGCCGGAGGCGTTTCCGCAGTACTTCGCGCTGCTCAGCGCCTGGCTGCTGGATGCGGCGGGGGTGGAGCCTTTTCCCGATGAGCATCCCGCGAAGGGCATCCGGGCTCAGCCGCAAGGGCCCTCGCACCCCGACCTCTTCCTGCTGGTGAGCTCGGTCGAGAGCGCCCGGTTCGCCGGTCAGGCGGGCGTCGGGATGGTGTTCTCGGAGTTCATCGCGCGGGCTGACGCGGGGCCGGCGGTGGCCGCCTACCGCGAGGCGTTCGAGCCTTCGCCGTTCCGGGCCGAGCCGTTCGCGGGGGTGGGGCTGATCGCGCTGGCGGCCGACACCGCGCAGGAGGCCGAGCGGCTGGATGCGGTGCGCAAGGCGGCGATGCTGAGCTTCCTGCAGGGCCGCGAGGGTCCGGCGCCGACGGTGGAAGAGGCCGTGGCGCGGCTGGAGCGGGAAAAGGACAACCCCACCACGCTGGCGCTGATCAGCCAGTGCATCACGGGCGATGGGGCGACGGTGCGGGGGGCGCTGGAGCGGAAGCTTGGCGAGACAGGGGCCGATGAGCTGTTCGTCATGGCGTCCGGGCCGACGCTGGAGAGCCGGGTGCGGTCTCTCGAACTCATCGCCGACTGATCTCTCTCCCCTTCATGGGGAGGGTGGCCCGAAGGGCCGGGTGGGGCTGTGGCCGAACTCCCCCACCCGATCGCTACGCGATCTTCCCTCCCCATGAAGGGGAGGGAGAACTAGACCCCAGCCTTGGCGGCCTCGCGGCTCATCATGGCGTCGTACCAGCGCTTCACGTTCGGGAAGTCGTCGGGGATGGAGAACTTCGCCATCCGGGAGAAGTCGATGGCGGTGGCGGCGAGGATGTCGGCGATGGTTACGCGGTCGGCGGCGATGAAGTCGCTGTCGGCGAGGCGGCGTTCGAAGACCTTGAGGGAGCGCTCGGCGGTGCGGCGGTTTCCCTCGGCGATCTCGGGGATCTGCTTTTCGAGGGCGGCGAGCGCCGGGTGGCTGTGGCGGACGGTCATCATCAGGGGGTTGGCCAGCAGCATCTCCACGCGGCGGGACCACATCTCGATGATCGCCGTCTCCTTTGGGTCGCGGCCGAACAGGTTCGGTTCGGGATAGAGGCTCTCCAGATAGCGGCAGATGGCGACGCTTTCGGTGATGCAGGTCCCATCGTCCATCTCCAGCGCCGGCACGTTGGCCATGCCGGCCTTGGCCAGGTACTCGGGCGTGCGGTGCTGGCCCTCGAAGAGCTTCACGTCGACGACTTCGATGTCGTCGATGCCCTTCTCGGCCATGAACCAGCGCACCCGGCGCGGATTGGGGGCTCTGAAGCTGTCGTAGAGTTTCATCTGGGGCCTCTCTGTCTTTTGCCCTTAGCTTGACGCCTCCCCTCGCGAGACGCAAAAGGCGCGCCGAACGCGAACGGCCCGGCTCGGGCGAATTGGGGAGAGTGGCATGGCGGACATCCGCTTTGACGGCAAGGTGGCCATCGTGACGGGCGCCGGGGGCGGCCTTGGCAAGCAGCACGCGCTGGAGCTGGCGCGGCGCGGGGCGAAGGTCGTGGTCAACGACCTGGGCGGCTCGATGGACGGCTCGGGCGGCTCGTCCGACGCGGCCAACGCGGTCGTGGAAGAGATCAAGGCGCTGGGCGGCGAAGCCATCGCCAACGGCTCGTCGGTCACCGACGACGCGGGCGTCCAGCACATGATCCAGCAGGCGATGGGCGAGTGGGGCCGCATCGACGTGCTGATCGCCAACGCCGGCATCCTGCGCGACAAATCCTTCTCCAAGATGGAGATCGCCGACTTCGAGCTGGTGCTGAACGTCCACCTGATGGGCACGGTCAAGCCGGCCAAGGCCGTCTGGGAGATCATGCGCGAGCAGAACTACGGCCGCATCGTGGTCACGACCTCCTCGTCGGGCATGTACGGCAACTTCGGCCAGTCCAACTACGGCGCGGCCAAGATGGGCATCCTCGGCTTCATGAACACCATCAAGCTCGAGGGCCAGAAGAACAACATCCACATCAACGCCATCAGCCCGGTCGCCGCCACCCGCATGACCGAGAACCTGATGCCGCCGGCGATGCTGGAGAAGCTCAAGCCCGAGTATGTGACGCCCGGCGTCGTCTACCTGGCCTCAGAAGAAGCCCCGACGGGCACCATCCTGACCGCCGGCGCCGGCGTCTTCGCCGTCGCCAAGATCTTCGAAACCGAAGGCGTCTTCCTCGGTGAGAACCCGACGGTGGAACAGGTCCGCGACCAGTTCGCCAAGATCAGCGACGAAGACGGCCAGAAGGCCTACTTCGCCGGGTCGGAGCAGGGCCAGAAGTTCTTCAGGAAGATGATGGGCGGCTAGATTTTGTCCCTTCTGCCCTCGCGGGAGAAGGTGGCAGCCGAAGGCTGACGGATGAGGGGGCGCACTGCCCCCTCAACTGTTTCTGGCTGCTGAGATGTCTGTGAACCCCCTCATCCGACCTGCTTCGCAGGCCACCTTCTCCCGCGAGGGGAGAAGGATCAGATAAGCGCCCTCGCCGCGGCCCGGAACGCCTCTGCCGCGGCGCTGTCCTGCTTTTGCGCGGTCAGCGGACGGCCGGCGTCGCCGGCCTTGCGCAGGGCGATGTCCAGCGGGATTTCGGCGAGGACGGGGACGCCGAGGCGCCTGGCTTCGGCGGTGGCGCCGCCTTCGCCGAAGATGTGGATGGGATCGCCCGTGGCGGGGTCGGGGAAGAAGGCCATGTTCTCGATGAGGCCAAGGACCGGGGTGGCGGTCTTGGCGAACATCGAGGCGGCCCGGCGCACGTCGATCAGGGCGATTTCCTGAGGCGTCGAGACCAGGATCACGCCGTCAACCGCGAGCTTCTGGACCAGGGTGAGGTGGATGTCGCCGGTGCCGGGGGGCAGGTCCACCACCAGGATGTCGAGGGGTTCGGCCTCGCTGCCCCAGGCGACGTCATTGGCCATCTGGCGCACCGCGCTGGAGGCCATCGGCCCGCGCCAGATCATCGGGGCGCCTTCGTCCACAAGGAAGCCGATGGACATCACCTTCAGGCCGTGGGCGCGGAGCGGCTGGAGCTTGCCGTCGGTGAAGACGGGCTCGCCGTCGACGCCGAGCATGGTCGGGGCCGAGGGGCCATAGACGTCGGCGTCGAGGAGGCCGACGGATAGGCCCATCTCGGCGAAGGCGCAGGCGAGGTTCACCGAGACCGTCGACTTGCCCACTCCGCCCTTGCCGCTGGCGACGGCGAGGACGCGCCTCACATGGGCGGGGCGCTGGGCGCTTTCGGGCGGGCGGGGCTCGGCCTGGGGATCGGCGGAGACGCGCGCGCCCTTGCGCACACGGCTGACCTGCGGATCGGCGGCGGCGGTGGTCAGGACGACCTGCGCCTTTTCCACGCCGGGCAGGGCGGCGAGCATCTGCTCGGCCTGCTCGCGCACGGGGCCATAGGCGCCGGCTTGCGGGGCGGGGACTTCCAGCATGAAGCCGGCGCGTCCCTCGCGCACGACCAGTCCCTGCACCAGCCCGGCGGCGGCCAGGCCCTTGCCGCTGACGGGGTCGATGACGGTGTCGAGCGCCTTGAGGGCGGCGTCGCGGTCGGCGGGCGGCGGGGTCGGCATTTGTCCGGTTCGGCTTGCGTTAAGCGGGGCGGGGTCTCATATCCGGCTGACTGCGCCGCTTTACAAGCCTTGCCGCGGCCGCGCCGAGAAGGACCGACGCGACCCCCATGCCCTGGAACGACAACGCCAACCCCGGCCCGTGGGGCTCGCCTCCGCCGGAAAAACCCGGCGGCGCAAGCCGTGGCCCCAAGCGCCCGAGCGGCCCCTCCCCGCGCCCGCCGGGGCCTGGCTTCAGCTTCGAAGAGTACCAGCGGCGGTTCAATGACTGGCTGCGCGGACCGGGCGGCGGACGGCCGCGCCCGCGCGCCATCGCCATGCTCGTCGCCGGAGCGGTCGGGCTGTTCGTGCTGTCGGGGACCTATGTGGTGCAGCCCAACGAGCAGTCGGTGGTCACCACCTTCGGCGCCTATACCCGCACGGCGGGGCCTGGCCTGCGCTATCACCTGCCGCTGATCGAGCGGGTCCAGAAGGTGCCGGTCACGGCCCTGCAGCGCACCGACGTGGGCGGGGTGCCGGGCGCCGAGCAGACCGACGAGAGCCTGATGCTGACCGGCGACGAGAACATCGTCGACCTGTCGTTCTCCGTCACCTGGCGGGTGTCTGACCCGGTCGACTACGTCTTCAACATCAAGGACCCCGACGGGGCGGTGAAGGCCGTCGCCGAGAGCGCCATGCGCGAGGTCGTGGGTCACACCGCCTTGCAGCCGCTGATCTCCACCGGACGGGGCGAAGTGCAGCAGGAGGCGCTGGCCCTGATGCAGCAGATGCTGGACAGCTACGGCGCCGGCATCCGCGTGGACGAGGTGCAGATCCGCAACGCCGGTCCGCCCAAACAGGTGGTCGAGGCCTTCCGCGAGGTGGCGACGGCCCAGCAGAACGCCGAGTCCGCCGTCAACGTCGCCAAGGGCGAGGCGGCGCGGATCGTGCAGGCGGCGATCGGCTATCGCGCCCAGGTCACCCGCGAGGCGGCCGGTGAGGCGGCGCGCTTCAACCAAATCTACGAGGAGTACCGGCAGGCCCCGGCGGTGACGCGCGAACGGCTCTACATCGAGACGATGCAGCGGGTGCTGGCCAACTCCAACAAGGTGATCGTGGACGGCAAGAACACCAGCGCCCCGATCATCCTGCCGCCGGACGCCTTCAGGCCGAAGAATCCGCAAGCCGCGACGGGGGCGAGCCAATGAACCAGTCGCGCCTCATCCGCTATGCGGTCATCGCCATCGCCGCGCTGATCGTGATCGGCCAGACCTTCTATGTCGTCGACCAGCGCCAGCAGGCCATCGTCACCCGCTTTGGCGACCCGGTGCGGGTGGTCAACGCCCTGGGCGACGCCGGCCATCCTGGGCTGAAGGTGAAGATCCCCTTCATCGAGAACGTCATCCAGTTCGACCGCCGCAATCAGGCCTTCGAAGCCAGCGAGGAAGAGATCATCGCCGGCAACCAGGAGCGCCTGGTGGTCGACGCCTTCGTCCGCTACCGCATCACCAATCCGCTGCGCTTCTACACCGCCCTGCGCAACGAGCAGACGGCGGCCGACCGGCTGGAGCGGCTGGTGATCTCCTCCCTGCGCCAGACGCTGGGCACCGCGCCCTCGGAAGACATCGTCTCCAAGCGCCGCAGCGAGCTGACGCGCCAGATCGCGGCCGACATGCAGCGGCGGGTGGTCGCTTCGCGCATGGGCGTGCGGATCCTGGACGTGCGGATCCGGCGCGCCGACCTGCCGAGCGCCAACGAGGCGGCGGTGTTCGAACGCATGAAGACCGCGCGCCTGCAGGAGGCGGCCGAAATCCGCGCCATCGGCCAGCAGCAGCGCCAGCAGATCGTCGCCGACGCCACCAAGCAGGGCGAAACCATCCGGGGCGAAGGCGACGCCGAGCGGGCCAAGGTGTTCGCCTCCAGCTTCGGGCGTGATCCGCAGTTCGCCGCCTTCTACCGCTCGATGCAGGCCTATGAAGCCTCGATGGGCAAGGGCGACACGACGATGGTCCTCTCGCCCGACAGCGAGTTCTTCAAGTACTTCGAGCGCGGGCCGGGGGCGCGCTAGCTGGCGAACTCTTCCGCCCGGTAGCCCTGGAAATACAGCACCGCCGTCAGGTCGCAGTGGTCGATGCGGGCGTCGGCTCTCGCGGCCACCACCGGCTTGGCGCGGTAGGCGAGGCCAAGGCCGGCGGCTTCGATCATGGCGAGGTCGTTGGCGCCGTCGCCGATGGCGAGGGTTTCGGAGAGCGGGATGTCGAGCGCGGCGGCTTCCTCGCGCAGGGCGGCGAGCTTGGCTTCGCGGCCGAGGATGGGTTCGCCCACCGTGCCCAGCAGGTCGGCGCCGTCGTCTTCGAGGGTGTTGGCGCGCTGGGTGTGGAAGCCGGCGGCCTGGGCGACGCGTCTCGTGAAGAAGGTGAAGCCGCCGCTGACCAGCACGCAGCGGGCGCCGTTCGCGGCCATGGTCTCGACGGCGGTTTTGGCGCCGGGATTGAGACGCACGCGCTCGTCGTAGGCCTGTTGCAGGGCGGTGAGGCTAAGGCCCCTCAGCATGGCCACGCGCTCGCGAAGCGCGCCTTCGAACTCCAGCTCCCCGCGCATGGCCCGCTCGGTGATGGCCGAGACCTTGTCCTTCACCCCGGCGAAGTCGGCCAGTTCGTCCAGGCACTCCACATTGATGATGGTGGAGTCCATGTCGGCGACGAACAGACGCTTCTTGCGGCCCGACCAGGGCTGCACGCAGTGATCGATGCCCTGCCCTTGCAAAGCACGGTCGACATTCGCCCGCACTGCCATGGCGTCGTGGCCCTCAACGAGGAGGTCGACGGCGTTTGGGCCCAGAATGCGCGGCTCCTTTACGTCGCCTCCCGCCCATGCAACGCCCTGACGGGCGAGATCGACGACGGGGTCCGTTGTGGTAAGTCGGTCGGGGCTGACGAGGGTGAGCGCGAGAAGCATGGCAGTTCCTGAAAAGGCGCCCGCCATCTGGCTGATCGCGGGTCCCACCGCAAGCGGCAAGTCGGCGCTGGCGCTGCGGCTGGCGCGCCAGATCGGCGGGGAGATCGTTAACGCCGACGCCTTGCAGCTGTATCGTGATTTGCGCGTGCTGACGGCTCGGCCTTCGGATGAGGAGACGCGGCAGGCGGCCCATCACCTGTTCGGCGTGGCCGATGCGGCGGACGGCTGGTCGGTCGGACGGTGGCTGACGGCGGCGCGGGAAGTCATCGCGCGAGCGGAACGGCCGCTGATCTTCGTCGGCGGCACGGGGCTCTACTTCAAGGCGCTGACGGAGGGGCTGGCGGAGATACCGCCCGTGCCGGCCGAGGTGCGGCGGGCGGCGGAGGCGCGGTTCGACGCCGAGGGCGAGGCGGCGTTCCGGGCGGCGCTGGCCGGGGTCGATCCGGCGGCGGCGCAGCGGATCGCGCCGGGGGACCGCCAGCGGCTCGTGCGGGCGATGGAGGTGTTCGAGGCCTCTGGGAAGGCGCTGAGCGACTGGCAGGCTCAGACGTCCGGCGCGGTGGCGGACTGGCGCGGCGTGGTGCTGGAGCCGCCGCGCGATGCACTCTACGCCCGGTGCGATGCGCGGCTGGTGGAGATGGTGGAGCACGGGGCGCTGGAGGAGGTGCGGGCGCTGACGGCGCGAGGGCTCTCCCCTGCCCTGCCGGCGATGAAGGCGGTCGGGGTGCGGGAGCTGGCGGCGCATCTGGCGGGCGAAACGAGCATCGATGAGGCGCTGGCGGCGGCCCAGCAGGAGACGCGGCGCTACGCCAAGCGGCAGATGACCTGGTTCCGCAACCAGACCGGCGGCTGGCCGCGCGTGACCGGCGCGGACGCCGAGGGCCAGTGGAGGCAGTTTCTTGCTCTAAACCCTTCCTTGACGCCCTCCCCTTAGCGTGGCATCTCACCTTCGCCTCGTTTTGGAGCAAACTTCGTGCGCAACAGCGTCCTCGTACTTCCCGGAGCGGCCGTAACGGCGTGAGCTGAAGCTCACCGCCCGACCGTCCGCACGCCCAGGCCCCCAGCGGGCCTTTTTTATTGCTCCGCAGCCTTTGAGAAATCCGATGACCGCCCACAAGACCATCGCCAAGACCCAAGCCGCCGCCCGCGAGATGACGGGCGCGCAGATCGTGGTGCGGGGCCTGATCGACCAGGGCGTGACCACCATCTTCGGCTATCCCGGCGGGGCGGTGCTGCCGATCTACGACGCGCTGTTTCAGGAAACCGAAGCGCACGGCGACCGCCTGCGCCATGTGCTGGTCCGCCATGAACAGGGCGCGACCCACGCGGCCGAAGGCTATGCGCGCTCCACGGGCAAGCCCGGCGTGGTGCTGGTCACCTCCGGTCCCGGCGCGACCAACGCCATCACCGGCATCGTCGATGCGCTGATGGACTCCATCCCGATGGTCGTCATCACCGGCCAGGTGCCGACGCACCTGATCGGCACCGACGCCTTCCAGGAGGCCGACACGGTCGGCATCACGCGCGCCTGCACCAAGCACAACTACCTGGCGAAGGACGCCGCCGACCTGCCGCGCATCATCCACGAGGCCTTCCACATCGCCACCACCGGGCGGCCGGGGCCGGTGCTGATCGACATCCCCAAGGACGTGCAGTTCTCGAAGGCCGACTATTACGGCCCCAAGGAAGTGACGTTCAGCCACGCCTATGCGCCGCGCACCAAGGGCGATCCCGGGCGCGTGGCCGAGGCCGTGCGGATGATCGCCCAGGCGCGGCGGCCGATCTTCTATACCGGCGGCGGGGTCATCAACTCGGGCCCGCGCGCCGCCGAGCTGCTGCGTGAGTTCGCGGCGCTGACCGGCGCGCCGGTGACCTCGACGCTGATGGGGCTGGGGGCGTTTCCGGCGTCGGACCCGTCATGGCTGGGCATGGTCGGCATGCACGGGACCTATGAGTCCAACAGCGCCATGCACGGCTGCGATGTCATGGTGGCCATCGGCTCGCGGTTCGACGACCGGGTGACCGGGCGGCTGGACGCCTTCTCGCCCGGCTCGCACAAGATCCACATCGATATCGACCCGTCCTCGATCAACAAGAACGTCCGCGTCGAGGTCCCCATCGTCGGCGATTGCGCCAGCGTGCTGGAGGACATGATCGCGGTGTGGAAGGCCAAGGGCTACTCGGCCAACCGCCAGGCGCTGGACGTCTGGTGGCGCCAGATCGACGAGTGGCGAGCCAGGCAATGCCTGCGCTATCGCCCCTCCGAGAGCGTGATCAAGCCGCAGTACGCCATCGAGCGGCTGTATGCCCTGACGCGCGACAAGGACGTCTATGTCACCACCGAGGTCGGCCAGCACCAGATGTGGGCGGCCCAGTTCTTCCGCTTCGATGAGCCGAACCGCTGGATGACCTCCGGCGGCCTTGGAACCATGGGCTATGGCCTGCCGGCGGCGGTCGGCGTGCAGCTGGCGCACCCTGGCTCGCTGGTCGTCGACATCGCCGGCGAGGCGAGCGTCCAGATGACGATGCAGGAGATCTCAACGGCGGTTCAGTACAACCTGCCGATCAAGATCTTCATCCTCAACAACGAGTGGATGGGGATGGTCCGCCAGTGGCAGCAGCTGCTGCACGGCGAGCGCTACAGCCATTCCTACAGCGAGAGCCTGCCCGACTTCGTGAAGCTGGCGGAAGCCTACGGCGCCGTCGGCATCCGCTGCGAAGACCCCGCCGAGCTGGACGACAAGATTCGCGAGATGATCGACACGCCCCGCCCGGTGATCTTCGACTGCCGCGTCGAGAAGGGCGAGAATTGCCTGCCGATGATCCCGTCGGGCAAGGCGCACAACGAGATGATCCTGCCGAGCGACGAGGCGGACCTCTCCAACGTGATCGACGCCGCGGGCAGGAAGCTGGTGTAGACGCTTGATCCGGGGGGGGGGGAATGTACATACACTATTGTGCATACAATGCGCTTTGAGTGGGATGCCGAGAAGGCTCGGCTGAACCGGGCCAAACATGGCGTTTCGTTCGAGGTCGCATCTCGTGTGTGGGACGAGGAACTTGTCAGACTGATCAGCGCCCGAAAGGCGACCAGACATGAGCGCAGAAAATACGAGGATGGTGACCTTTGATCCCTCAAAGATCACCGATGCGGAGCGCGAACGCCAAAGGATCGAGTTGGAACGGCTAGCTGCCCTGCCGGACGAGGAGATCGATCTCAGCGACATTCCTGAAATAACCGACGAGCAGTGGGCGACGCGCCGGCCTGGTCGCCACTTCCGCCCGATCAAGGAGCGAGTGACCATCCGACTCGATGCCGACGTCCTCGACTGGTTCAAGCGCGAGGCTGAAGGCGGGCGTTACCAGACGCGCATGAATCAGGCTCTTCGCCGGTACATGCAGGAGCAGCTCAAGCTGAAGAAACGAGCCTAGATGGACGACACAGACCTTACCCAGCCCGCTTCCGCCTATGACATGGCCCATGAGGCGGAGGTGGAAAATATCGCGACCTTTGCGCTCCTCGTGGACAACGAGCCGGGGGTGCTGCACCGCGTCGTCGGGCTGTTCGCCGGGCGGGGCTACAACATCGAGAGCCTGACCGTCGCCGAAACGGACCGGCGGGCGCACACCAGCCGCATCACCATCGTCACGCGCGGGGCGCCGCATGTGCTCGAACAGATCGAGGCGCAGCTGCGCAAGGTGGTCAGCGTGCGGCGCGTGCATGACGTCACGCGCGATCCCAACGGCATCGAGCGCGAGCTGGCCCTGGTGAAGGTGCGCGGCGCCGGCGCCGAGCGGGTCGAGGCGCTGCGGGTGGCGGAAATCTTCCGCGCCAAGGTCATCGACACGACATCGCAGAGCTTCGTCTTCGAGATCACCGGGGCGCCGTCCAAGATCGACAGCTTCGTGGAACTGATGCGCCCGCTGGGTCTTGTGGAGCTGTCCCGCACCGGCGTCCTTTCGATCGAAAGGGGCGCTGAAGGGATGTGACCGTCCCGGGAGCGCTTCGCGTGAAACGCACCTTCCTCGCCGTCCTTCTCGCCAGCGCCATCGCCGCGCCGGCGGCCGACGCCCAGGTGATCACCGGCGAGCAGCAGGTGACGGTGGCGGTCAACCCGGCCGCCCTGCCCCCGCCCGATCCGCAGGCCTGGTGGACCGACAAGTGGCCGGCCAAACCCGACGCCGCCAACCCGCTGCGCCGCCGCATCCGCCGGGGCGAACATCCGCCGGCCGAAAATATCCAGAACGGCGTTCAGCCCCTGCTCTATCGCCTGTGGCGGCTGCCGCCGCTGCAGGACCAGCTGGTGCGGCGGGGCGAAGCGGTGGTCGAGATGTGGGCCAGGCCCGCCGAGACCGTCCGCCAGGCCGTGGTGCGGGTGACGCTGCGGGGCGACGGGCGCGCCTTCGTCCAGGGCCGCGCGGGGCTGGGCTGCTGCGAGCCCGAGATCGAGCGGCTGATGTGGTTCGACGAGGAGCTCTCAGTCGACCGCGCCGCCGCCGTGCGCGCCGTCATCAACGACCCGCTGTGGAACCAGCCCGGCTGGGCCGAGGTAGTCGAGGACGGGATGACCGTCGATCCGCTGTGCGTGAACGGCGTGGCTTATGACGTGAGCCTGGTGCTGCCGAACGGCGCCCGCTCGCTACACCGCGCCTGTTCGGGCGAGCAGGTCGGCTCCATCGCCCCGGTGCTGACCGCACTGCTGTCGGCGGCGCTGGGATACGACCAGCGTTTCGACGTGGTCTTCCCGCGCGGCGTGGGCGCCTTCGCCGCCGACCGGGCGGACTACGAGGCCCTGCTGGCCCGCGGCGGGCAGCTGCAGCCGGCGCGGAACGACCGCGTGCAGCCCAACCTGGTGCTGCAGCCCGACCCCGCCGACATCGACCCCGCCCCGCTCGACGCCCCGGCGATGCCGACGACGCCATAAGCGTTGCCGAACCACCGCCGCCGCCGCATCATCGCGGCATGAAAGTTCTCATCGCCGCGCTGGCGCTCGTGTTTGCGACGCCCGCCCTCGCCCATGACCCGACCGCCGTCGCCGAGGAGGTCCGCCAGGCCGACGTCGCCTTCGCCCAGCGGGCGCAGGTGGTCCCCATCGCGCAGGCCTTCGCCGAGTTCATGGACGCTAAGGAGGGCATGATGTTCTCCGGCCCCGTCATAGGGCGTGAAGCCATCTTCGAGGCGATGGGCGGCGCCGCGCCCTCGCCCGTTGTGCTGGAGTGGGTCCCGACGCAATGGTGGGGCTCTAAAGGCGGCGACATGGGCGTCACCACCGGCGACTGGCGGCGCACCTATAAGGATGGCCGCCCCGTCCGCACGGGCCGCTACGTCACCGTCTGGCGCAAGAACGCCAACGGCGAATGGAAAGGCCTGGTCGACTTCGGCGAACCGGACGAAACCGCCAAATCGAACGCCGTCGGAGACCTGCCGACGCCCTAGCCTGCCGCAGCCTTCCTCGGCCGGCCCCCGAGGCGGCCGTTCTGGCGGGCAGCGTTGGTCTTTTCGGTCGAGCGCGCGCGGCCGCCTTCGGCCCCGAGCTTGGCGGCCATGTAGGCGGCGGACCCGAGACGGCCTTCAATCAGTGCGGGCACATACACGTCGGCGTCCAGCCTGGGAAAATGCAGGCCAAAGCCGGAGGGACTGACCTCCACCTCACGCAGGTCCTCTGGCGTGGCGCTCTCCAAGCCCTGCGCCTCTCTGTAGTTGACCAGCAGCCCAAGGCCGCTGGAGAGGTCGACCACCAGCCGATCGAGCTCGGGCGAATAGTGGACGCCGGTCACGCGCGGGAAGTGGGCCTGACGCTCGCGTGCGACCGCTTCAGCCCGCCTCAGTTCGTCAGTCTTGGCCATGAATCTCTCTCCAACGCCCGATCAGGTCCTCGCGTCGCCGGTTCAGCGCGGCCTCAATGGTCGAGATCACGCGGCTTCGAAAGCCGTAGTTCTCGATCAGCGTGACCTCGCCGCCAGGGCCTTCCAGGGCAAAGCGCGCTTCGTTGCCGTCGCCCATGACGTGAACGTGGGCGGGCTCGTGATCGTTCGGGTAGATCACCACCCGCAAGCCATCGATAGTCATGACCGTCGGCACAGCCATCCCATACCAAAACCCAAGCGCTTGGGATAGGCCCTAGCGAACGCCGCCCAAAAGCCCTATATTCCGTCCGTTCGGGCTTGCTCGGACTATGGACATAAACGCGCGCGTAATAAGCGGACTGGACCCGGGTGCGATTCCCGGCGGCTCCACCAAATCTTCCCCAGTTATCGCGGGGGTGTGAGGGGCCGATCAGCATCGACAGACGTGTAAAGGCGTAGCTTTGTCCCGGCGTGGCTCACCGTTTCGGGCCGTTAAACTAACTGCGAACGATAACTTCGCTGAAGAGTATGCGATCGCCGCGTAATGCGGTGCTAGCGAACTCGACCTAAAGTCCTGGGGGTTCAGATCCCCAGGCGGGGCTCGGAGGGGGCCTGGCAACAGAACCCCTCCACTTTCCTCTCCGATTCACCCTTTCAGCGCCTTTGCGGGGCGTTCGCGAGCCGCTAGGTTCGGCTCTCCCGACGATACGCTCACGGACGCCATGGCCCAGCAGAAGCCGCCGCAGGACCTGATGCACTACGACGCCATGGCGCAGGAGGCGCTGCGCGGCGTCATCCGCACGGCCCTGCGCCAGGCCGCCGGCCCGCAGGGCCTGCCCGGCGAGCATCACTTCTACATCACCTTCCGCACCAAGGGCCCGGGCGTGTCCGGCCCCTCCGACCTGCTCGGCAAGTACCCGGACGAGATGACCATCGTCCTGCAGCGCCAGTTCTGGGACCTGGACGTGGACGAGGACGGGTTCGCCGTGACGCTGAAGTTCGGCGGCCAGCCCAAGCGGCTGATCGTCCCCTATGCGGCGGTGACGCGGTTCTATGACCCGAGCGTGCAGTTCCTGCTGCAGTTCGAGACGGCCGAGGACGACCTGACCGAGGCGCTGGCCGACCAACTCACCGAGATCGCCGAGGCGCAGGAGGCCGGGGCGCCCCCTCCCCCCGCGGGCGAGGAGGGGCCGAAGGTCGTCTCCCTAGACCAGTTCCGGAAGAAGTAAGTGAGCGACGTCGCCTCGCCCGAGCCCGTGATGCTGACCGATGAGGCCATCCTGGCGCGCTTCCACGCGACCAAGAACCCGCCCAAGGGCAGCCAGCTGGTCGGCTTTCGGATGCTGGCGCTCAGCCAGGAGAAGCGGGAGGTGGAGGTCGCCTTCGACGCCTCTGACCAGTTCTGCAACCCGATGGGCAACATCCAGGGCGGCTATCTGTGCGTCATGCTGGATGAGTGCATGTCGGTGGCCTGCATGGTCGCCTCGGGCATGACGAGCGTGGCGCCGACGCTGGAGATGAAGACGAGCTTCTTCCGCCCCGCCGCGCCCGGCCCCCTGCGCGGGGTCGGCCGGGTGCTGCGGTGGGGCAAGACCATCGCCTTCACCGAAGGCGAGCTCTACGATGGCGAGGGCCGGCTGCTGGCCAAGGCCACGGGTACGGCCATGCCGACGCCGTTCGCGAGGTACAAGAAATAAGGGGGCCGACCATGGGGGCGTGGCGCACGATCGCGGGACTGATGGCGGCCTGGATGCTCGCCGCACCGCCGACGGCCGCGTCCGCCAAGAGTCCTTTCGCCGACTGGGCCGCGGTGGTCATCGCCGGCGACTGGCACGCCCACTCCGGCGGTCCGACGGAAGCCTTCGACAATGCCCGGCGCGACGTGGCCGCGACGCTGCCGAGCCTTGGGTTCGACAAGGACAACATCGGCCAGTTCTCGACCCGGCCGCAGCGCTATCCGGACACCAAGCCGGCGCGGGCGGGGCTGGAGCCCATCTATGAGACCCTGAGCCGGCTGGCGCAGCGCGCGCCGGGCGGGTGCCTGGTCTATTACACCTCCCACGGGGGGCCGCCGGGCGTCGTGCTCGACAACGACGGCGAGCAGATGATCGTGCCGCCGGAGGTGATGGCCGAGCTGGTCGATCAGGCCTGTCCGAACCGCCCGACGGTGGTGGTGATCTCGGCCTGCTTCTCGGGCGTCTTCATCCCGGTGATGGCCAAGAGCGACCGGATGATCCTGACCGCCGCGCGGCCGGACCGCAGTTCCTTCGGCTGCGGCGAGGGCGATAAGTACCCCTTCTTCGACGACTGTTTCCTGAAGTCCTCGGGCCTGGCGCGCGACTTCCAGGCGCTGGGGACGGCGGTGCAGTCCTGCGTTCGGGCGCGGGAGATCGAGACCGGCGCGCGGCCGCCCTCGGAGCCGCAGCTCTATATCGGCGCGGGGCTCAAGCCCATGCTGCCGCTTTACATCTTCCCGACCGCGGCCGCCCCGCCGTCCAAAGCGCCCTAGACAGAGAGAGAGTTCGCCCGCCGATGCGTAAAGTCCTGAAGGCCGCCCTCTCCTGTCTGCTGAGCCTCTCGCTCGCGGCGCCGGCGGCCGCGCAGGAAGCCGCGCCCGCGGGGCCTGTCGCCCTGCCCAAGGCGCCGATCCCCTACACCACTATCCGCCCCAAAAGCGCCAGGCCGGCGGCGCCGAAACGCGCTGCTTCGAGGGCGGCCACGGGCGTTACGACGACCGTGCGGTCCGCGGCGCCGGCCGCCGCCGAGCCGTTCCAGGCGCTGACGGCCTCCTCGCCGATCCCCTCGGTGCAGCTCGAGGCCTATGTCGACGGGCTGGTGCGCGAGGCGATGGCGCGCGACCACATCGGCGGGGTCACCATCTCGGTCGTCCAGAACGGCCAGGTGGTGCTGAAGAAGGGGTACGGCTTCGCCACGCTCGGCCCCGTGCGGCCGGTGGACCCGGACCAGACGCTGTTTCGCATCGGATCGATCTCCAAGACCTTCACCTGGACGCTGCTGATGAAGGAGATCGAGTCCGGGCGCATGCGGCTGGACGCGCCGGTGAACCTGTATCTGCCGCAGAAAGTGCAGGTGAAGGACCAGGGCTATGACAAGCCGGTCACCCTGCGCCACCTGATGACCCATACCGCCGGGTTCGAGGACCGGGTGCTGGGCCAGCTGTTCGAGCGCAAGTTCGACCGGGTGCGCCCGCTGAACCTGTACCTGCGTCAGGAGCGGCCAAAGCGGGTGCGCGAGCCGGGGGCGATCCCGTCCTACTCCAACTATGGCGCGGGGCTGGCGGGGGCGGCGCTGTCGACGGTGACCGGCAAGACGTTCGAGGCGCTGGTCGAGCAGCAGATCATCGGGCCGCTCGGTCTGACCCACACCACCTTCCGCGAACCGCATCCGGCCAAGGCGGGCATCCCCGCGCCGATGTCGCCGGCGCTGGCGCGCAACCTGGCCGATCCTCTGCGCTGGACGCCCAACGGCTATGAGGAGCGGCCGTTCGAGTATGTGGGCCAGATCGCGCCGGCGGCCTCGGCCTCGTCCACCGCCGGCGACATGGCGCGCTACATGCAGCTGTTGCTGAACGGCGGGACGCTGGACGGGGTGAGCGTGTTCTCGCCGACCATCGCGCGGAACATGAGGACGACGCTGTATCGGCCGGCGGCGGGGTCGGGCGGCTGGAACTATGGGTTCGAGGACATCCTGCTGCCGGGCGGACGGCGCGGGTTCGGGCACGACGGGGCGACGCTGTCCTTCCACTCCAACATGGTGCTGGTCCCCGAACTGGGGCTCGGCATCTTCATTTCGACCAACACCGACACCGGGTTCTCGCTGGCCCAGCGGTTGCCGGCGCAGGTGGTGGCGCAGTTCTACGGCCCGCACACACCCGCGCCGCCGCCGGGGTCGCCGAGCCTCAAGCAGCAGCGTGACCTCTATGAGGGCTCCTATCTGACCACGCGGCGGGCCTACGGCGGCATGGAAGGCTTCATCATGTCGCTGATCGGGTTCGCCGATGTGAAGGTGACGCCGAGCGGCTATCTGCGCACCAGCGATCCCGGCCACGGCGTGCGGCTGTGGGCGGCGACGCCCAAGCCGGGAGTCTTCCGCGGCATCGACGGGCCGCAGACCATCGTCTTCGACGTCAAGGACGGCAAGGCGACGCGGTTCTTCGCGGCCGGCGGGGCGGTGACCTATCAAAAGCGCGGCGACTTCGCCGGGCCGACGCTGCTGGCGATCCTGGCGCTGCTGACGGCGATCGCCTCGCTGGCGGTGCTGATTGGCCTCGCCTTCCGCAGCCGCCGCGACTTCCGCCAGACGAGCACCCAGGCCAGGGCCAGCCTGATGCAGACCACGCAGGCGGTGCTGTGGCTGGCGGCGTTGGCGACGTTCGGCAGCTGGGCGGCGGGGACGGGCGACCCGGCGAACGTGGTCTATAACTGGCCGGGGGTTTCGCTGGTGCTGGCCAGCGCCTGCGCGCTCGTGGCGGCGGTGCTGACGCTGATCACCGTGGGGCTGGCGCCGGTGATCTGGCGCGGCGGGCGGCGGGTGGACAGCTGGACTTTGGGCCGCAAGCTTCGCTTTACGCTAACCGTCCTGATCTTCGCGGCTTTTTCGGCGGACCTCGCCTACTGGGGCGCGCTGACTCCCTGGAGCGGCTGAGGCCAGCCGCTCGATCCGCACGACGATCCGCTCCCGCTCGCCGGACCGGCGCTCGACCAGCAGGCGGGCGACCTGGGCGTCGTCGTGGAATGCGTAGCCCTTGATGGCGTCGAGCAGCGCCTTGGCCAAGTTGTCGAGATCGAGCCAGGGCGGGTCGCCCTGGTATTCCATGCGGATATCGACCTCGAACTCGCCCCAGGCAGGGCGCGAGCCGCGCCATTCCTTGCGGAAGAACTCGTAGATAAGCGGCTTGTAGTACTT
>DASVBC010000048.1:0-5952 GCA_036376035.1 Caulobacteraceae bacterium
TGATCTTCACCGCCTTTGCGGTCGACCTGGGCTACTGGGGCGCGCTGACGCCCTGGAGCGGCTAGCCGGCGAAGTTGACGCTGGCGAGCTTCTCGACCCGCACCACGATCCGCTCGCGCTCACCCGGCCGCCGCTCGACCAGCAGGCGCGCGACCTGGGCGTCGTCGTGGAAGGCGTAGCCCTTCAGCGCGTCGAGCACCGCCTTGGCCAGGTTATCGAGGTCGAGCCACGGCGGATCGCCGGTGAAGTCCATGTAGATCTCCACCGCGAACTCGCCCCACGCCGGGCGGCGGCCGCGCCACTCCTTGCGGAAGAACTCATAGATCAGCGGCTTGTAGTACTTCGCCTGGGTGGTCAGGCCATCGACGATGACCTCCAGCACCTCGCCCGTCTCCCGAGCGCGCACCTTCCCCCGACCTGTCCATTCGCTGTCCACGGCCTATGTGTAATGGCTTGGAGCCTTGCAGTCTGCACCCCGCTCGCTAAACCCGTTGCGCACAATTCCGCAGGACCGAGCCATGACGACGACCCGAACCGAGACCGACACCTTTGGGCCCATCGAGGTGGCGAGCGACGTCTATTGGGGCGCGCAGTCGCAGCGCTCGCTCGGCAACTTCAAGATCGGCTGGGAGAAGCAGCCCAAGCCGATCATCCGGGCGCTGGGCATCGTCAAGCGTGCGGCGGCCGAGGCGAACATGGAGCTGGGCCGGCTCGACCCGGCCATCGGCGCCGCCATCGTGCAGGCGGCGCAGGAGGTCATCGACGGCAAGCTGGACGACCACTTCCCGCTGGTGGTCTGGCAGACGGGGTCGGGCACCCAGTCGAACATGAACGCCAACGAGGTGATCTCGAACCGCGCCATCGAGATCCTCGGCGGGGAGATGGGCTCCAAGAAGCCCGTCCACCCCAACGACCACGTCAACATGAGCCAGTCGTCGAACGACACCTATCCGACGGCCATGCACATCGCCTGCGCCGAGGAGCTGGCGCGGTCGGTCATGCCGGCGCTGGAGCACCTGCACGCCGCATTGAAGAAGAAGCAGGCCGAGTTCGACCACATCATCAAGATCGGCCGCACCCACACCCAGGACGCCACGCCCCTGACGCTGGGCCAGGAGTTCAGCGGCTATGCCCACCAGGTCGCCATGAGCGTACGGCGGATCAAGGAGAGCCTGTACGGCCTCTATGAGCTGGCGCAGGGCGGCACGGCGGTGGGCACCGGGCTGAACGCGCCGGCCGGGTTCGCCGAGAAGGTAGCCGAGAAGATCGCGGCGATCACCCACCTGCCCTTCGTCACCGCGCCCAACAAGTTCGAGGCGCTGGCGGCGCACGACGCCATGGTGTTCAGCCACGGGGCGCTGACGAGCACCGCGGCGGCGCTGTTCAAGATCGCCAACGACATCCGGTTTTTGGGGTCGGGGCCGCGCTCGGGCCTGGGCGAACTGGCGTTGCCGGAGAACGAGCCGGGCTCCTCGATCATGCCGGGCAAGGTCAACCCCACCCAGTCGGAGGCCATGACCATGGTTTGCGCCCAGGTGATGGGCAACCAGACGACCATGGCGTTCGCCGGCAGCCAGGGCCACTTCGAGCTGAACGTCTTCAACCCGGTGATGGCCTACAACTTCCTCCAGTCGTGCCGGCTGATCGCCGATGCGGCCGTGAGCTTCACCGACAACTGCGTGGTGGGGATCGAGGCGCGCGAAGACAACATCAAGGCGGCGCTGGAGCGCTCGCTGATGCTGGTCACCGCGCTCGCCCCCAAGATCGGCTACGACAACGCCGCCAAGATCGCCAAGACCGCCCACAAGAACGGCACCACCCTGCGCGACGAAGCCGTCGGCGGCGGCTATGTGACCAACGAAGAGTTCGACGAGTACGTCCGCCCGGAGAAGATGATCTCGCCGGGGTGATTTGTTAGGGTGTAGCTTAGTGAGATGGCGAAGACGGAAGTCGTTCTCGAGGTCGACAGCCTGCTCTTGGAGCAAGCCAGAGCGGCTAACCTGCCGATCGCGGAGATTTTGGAGCACGCACTGAGGGTCGCTCTCGCGGCTATGGAGCGCGGCGAGGACTGGCGAGCCGCTCTTGCAGCCAATCCATGGCGCAGGGCAGAGGCTGGCCGTTCACACCTTTCGGCTCAATAAACCCGCTCATCCCGGCGAAAGCCGGGACCCAGGACTGTCCAGTCAGCACTCCGCTAGAAAGACCTGGGCCCCGGCTTTCGCCCGGGTGAGCGGATTGGGGTAGTGCCTAGACCCGGCGGCTCACCGCGAAGTCAGCGAGGGCCTCCAGCGCCTCGCGCCAGTCGCTCCTCGGGAACGCCGTCAGGGCGGCCTTGGCGCGCAGGGCGTAGTCGGCGGCGAGGTCGAGCGTCGCCTCCAGCGAGCCGGTCATGGCGATGAGTTCGCGGGCGCGGCGGAAGTCGTCCTCGACCTGCTCACGGCGGGAGATGGTGCGCTCCCAGAAGGCCTGCTCGCGGCCGCCGGTGCGCTGGATGGCCAGCAGCAGCGGCAAGGTGACCTTGCCCTCGCGGAAATCATCGCCCGCGTTCTTGCCGAGCGTGCCGGTGTCGCCGCCGTAGTCGAGGGCGTCGTCGGCCAGCTGGAATGCGAGGCCGAGGTTCAGGCCATAGTCGCGCAGCGCCGCGCACTTGTCGTCGGCGACGCCGGCGGAGACGGCGCCGGCCTCGGCGGCGGCGGCGAACAGCTCGGCGGTCTTGGAGGAGATGATGTGCAGGTAGGTCGCCTGGCTCAGCGCCAGGTCCTGCGAGTTGGCGAGCTGCATCACCTCGCCCTCGGCGATGACGCGGCTGGCGCGGGCCAGGATCTCCAGCGCCTTCAGCGAGCTCGCCTCGACAATGAGCTCGAACGCGCGGGCGAACAGGTAGTCGCCGACCAGCACCGACTGCGTGCCGCCCCAGATCAGGTGGGCGGCGACCTTGCCGCGGCGAAGCTCCGAGGCGTCGACCACGTCGTCGTGCAGCAGGGTGGCGGTGTGGATGAACTCGATGGCGGCGGCGAGTTTCTGGCAGGCGTCGTCGGTGGCGCCGGCCAGGCGCGCGCCGCCGATGGTCACCAGCGGCCGCAGCCGCTTGCCGCCGGCATTGATCAGGTGGTCGGCCAAGGCCGGGATGATGGCCACGGGGCTTTGCATCCGGTCGGCGATGAAGCGGTTGACCCCGGCCATGTCGGGCTCGGCCAGGCGCACGAGCCGGTCCACCGAACCTTCGGTGCGGGCGGGCGCGGCGGTGGCGTTCTCGTAGGCCATAGGGCTCCTGCTCGTGGCCATCCCCGCCCGCGGCCGTTGCGGGCGACAATGCTGGCGGGATAGGTCAGGGTCAAGCAAAGGACAAGGCCCGCCACGCCCATATGGACATAACCGAAGACGCCCTGCTCGACGGCAAGATCAAGCTGCGCCAATTGCGCGCGGGCTATCGGGCGGGCGTGGACGCGGCCCTGCTCGCGGCCGCCTGCGAGGCGAAGGCGGGCGAGCGGGTCATCGACGTCGGCTGCGGCGTCGGCGCGGCGATGCTGGCGGCGGCGGCGCGGCGGCCGGGGGCGCGGTTTGTTGGTGTGGAGCGCGACGAGGGGGCGCTGGCCCTGGCGCGGGAGAACATCGCGCTGAACGGGCTGGGCGATCGGATGGAGGCCGTGGGCGGCGATGTCGGCGCGGGCTTTCGGGCGCTGGGGCCGGCGCCGTTCGACCACGCCCTGTGCAATCCGCCGTTCTTCGACGATCCGGGCGAGCTGCGGGGCCCCTCCCCGGCCAAGACGGGCGCGTGGATGGCCGACGCGGGGCTGGCGGGGTGGTGCGGCTTTCTGCTCAAGAGCGTGCGCGAGGGCGGGACCATCACCGTGATCCACCGCGCCGATCGGCTGGGCGAGCTGCTGGAGCGGCTGGGGGAGAAGGCGGGGTCGTTTCGGGTGCTGCCGGTCCACCCCTTCGCCGACGAGCCGGCCAAGCGGGTGCTGGTGCGGGCGGTAAAGACGGGCAAGGCGCCGCTGGTGCTGCTGCCGCCGCTGGTGCTGCACGAGCGGGACGGGCCCAAGCACACGGCGCGGGTGGAGGACATCTTGCGCGGGCGGGCGGGCCTGCTGCTGGGCTAGTCGGCGTATAGCCGCAGGGCTTCGAGGCAGAGCTGCAGGCCGGTCAGGTCGCCGAGGGGGTCGTCGGTGACGATCAGGAACAGGCGGCGCATTTCGGACCACAGCATCAGGGTCTCGGGCAGGCCGAAGTCCTCGATCAGCACCCCGTCGCCGTCGCGCCAGGCGCCGGCCTCGTCCGGCTGGCCGCCGACCACGGCCTCGACCCGGTCGCGGTATTCGGCGTCGCCTTCGTCGGTGAGGTTGAGGTAGCCGAACACCGGCTTGCCGAGGCCGGAGAAGACGCCCGCCTCGAACGCGGCGTCAGCGTGGGCCGAGACGCCGCGGAACGGGGTGAGGTTGACCACCGCGGCGTCGGCGTTGCGCATCAACTGCATGCGGGCGGCGTAGAGCTCGCGGGCGGAAAGCTCGCCGGCGCCGGGCGGGATCGGCAGGGCGGCGGGGGTAAGGCCGACGAAGCCCGCCAGCTCGCAATGCGCCCGCTGCTCGGCGGCGACGCCTTCCGCGTCGGGCAGCCAGGGCTCCGGGCCCGCCAGGTAGATCGAGGTGATCCTGCGCATGGGCCTTCTTTAGCCGGGCCCGGGGGCAAAGAAAAAGGCGGCGGGTCCGGCCCGCCGCCTTCAGTTGATCCGGTTCGAAGGGGATCGAAGCGGGGTTAGAAGCCTTTGCGGATGGACAGGCCGATCAGGCGCGGGTCGAGCGTGAAGACGTTCGTTGTCAAGCCCGTGTCATCGGAGTTCAGGAAGGCTCCGGTTATCGGCGTCGTGTCGAGCAGGTTCTTGACGTAGAATTCAATCTTCAGCTGCTTGTCCGGTTGCTCCAACCACACGGAAAGGTTGGCGTTGTACCAGCCGTGGAGCTTGTCGTAGGGATCGGAGTTGTAAATGCGCGCCCATGACTGGGACTGCCAGTAGGCGTCCGCGCGGACAACCATCGCCCACTCGTCCCGTAGGTGGAAGGTATACTGACCGCCGACGTTGACGGTCCAGTGAGGCGCGTTCGGCAGTTCGTTGCCGCCGAGGTCGGCCAGCAGGCCGGCCCCGCCGTGCAATTCGGGATAGTTGGCCGGGTCGTATTTCGTATTGCCAAAATTCGGATCAAGGACGGGAGTTATTGCGCTACCCAATAGACCACCTACCCCGCAGAATCCTGTATAGTTGTAGATGCCATTGGTCAGATTGTTCACAATTACCGCCGTCGGGACGACGCAGTTCGAAGGCAACTGAACCCAAGGCTTTGCCAAGGTGTAGTTCGGATTGCCTTGGGTGCGATTCATGATGTCGATGGAGGTTTCGCCATCGGCAACCCGGGTATGGAGATATCCGACGTTGGCGAGGAACTGAAGGTCCGGGGTCGGACTGAAAATGGATTCCAACTCCAGCCCGCCCATCGTGGCGTCGAAGTTTTCATTGACCGCGGTGCGATCGCGAATTTGCGAAATCTGGTAGTCGGTGTAGTCGTAATAGAATCCCGTCAAATTCAGAGTCAGGCCGCCGCCCAGAAGGGTGTTCTTGGCTCCCACCTCGAACGCGTTCACGAACTCGGGCGCGAAGGTGTCGCCATACTCATCGGCAGTGAGTTTCAACACCGGAAAAAGATTGGGCAGGAATTGATCTATTTGATCAAGAAGGCTCTGAGGCACCCCTTGATCCAATGCGATCTGTACAAGCTCGGCCTTGGTCGCGAAGCCTGGGCGCGGCGGATTGGCACCACCGCCCTTATAGCCGCGCGAGAAGGAACCATAGACCATTGTGTTGTCGGTAAAGGATAACTCCGGCTTCCAATCCAACACCAGACGGCCGGTCCATTCGCCCCACTCTTGGTTGATCGTGCCCGTTTCGGGATACCCCTT
>DASVBC010000001.1:0-30508 GCA_036376035.1 Caulobacteraceae bacterium
TATCATAGGGCGGTGTGCAGGCGACGAGCAGCGTTGCTACCGCCGTGAATGCCGCCAACCTCGCCTTGAGCATGACCAACCCTCGCATAGAGCGAGAAACTCGTAGCACGGACCGTGCGATTCATTGACACAGCGCCGCTAACGGACGAAAAGTCCGGGCCTTCCTGTCCCCGGACCGACCGTCCGGGGATTATCCTTTTCCGGGAGGCAGCCTTGGCCGACAACGCGCCGTCTAACACCCCCTCCAACGACCACATCATGGGCGTCTATAACCGCGCCCCGCTGGCGTTCGAGCGCGGGCGAGGCGTGCGCCTCTATACGGCTGAAGGCGAGGAGTATCTGGACTGCGTCGGCGGCATCGCCACCACGGGCCTGGGCCACGCCAACCCGGTGCTGGTCGAGGCCTTGAAGACGCAGGCCGAGAAGCTCTGGCACGTCTCCAACATCTTCCGCATCCCGGGCCAGGAGACGCTGGCGAAGAAGCTGACCGACGCGACCTTCGCCGACGTCGTCTTCTTTACCAACTCGGGCACCGAGGCCATCGAGGCGGCGCTGAAGCTGGCGCGCAAGTACCACTCGGCCAATGGCGAACCCGAGCGGATCGATATCATCGGCTTCGACGGCGCCTTCCACGGGCGCTCCTACGCGGCGATCAACGCGGCGGGTAACCCCAACTACGTCGAGGGTTTCGGGCCGCGCCTGCCGGGCTACATCCAGCTGCCCTTCGGCGACCTGGAGGCCATCGAGAAGGCCATGGGCCCCAACATCGCCGCCATCATCGCCGAGCCCGTGCAGGGCGAGGGCGGGGCGCGGGCCTGGCCGGACGCCTCGCTGCGGCGTCTGCGCGAGCTGTGCGACCAGCACGGCGCCCTCCTGATCTACGACGAGGTCCAGTGCGGCATGGGCCGGACCGGCAAGCTGTTCGCCCACGAGTGGGTGGAGGGCGCGGAGCCGCACGTCATGGCCGTGGCCAAGGCGCTGGGCGGGGGCTTTCCCATCGGCGCGTGCCTGGCCACCGCCGAGGCGGCCAAGGGCATGACCGTCGGCGTCCACGGCTCGACCTTTGGCGGCAACCCGCTGGCCATGGCCGTCGGCATCGCGGCCTTCGACGAGATCAACAAACCCGAGACGCTGGCCAACGTCCGTGAGGTCGCCGGCTACTTCAACCAGCAGCTCACGGGCCTGAAGGACCGCTATCCGGACGTCATCGAGGACATCCGCGGCAAGGGCCTGCTGATCGGCCTGAAGGTGAAGCCCAACAACCGCGAGTTCATGGCCATGGCCCGTGACGAGGCGCACCTCCTGGTCGCCGGCGGCGGCGACAACTGCGTGCGCCTGCTGCCCGCGCTCAACATGACCATGGACGAGGCCCGCGAAGCCATCGAGCGGTTGGAGAAGACCTGCGAGGCCTTCCGGGCGAAGGGGACGGTATGAGCAGCTCATTTCCCTCCGACCCTTCCCCCTCGAGGGGGAAGGGGGAGTGGTTCCAATGACTTCACCGCGGCATTTCATCGATCTCTGGAAGCTCGAGGCCGCCGAGCTTCGGGCCATCCTGGATGACGCCCACGCCCGCAAGGCGGCCCGCAAGGGCTGGCCCCAGGGCCGGGTGGACGCCGACGCGCCGGCCCGCGACCGGACGCTGGCGATGATCTTCCAGAAGAACTCGACGCGCACGCGGTTCTCGTTCGACGCCGCCATTCGCCAGCTGGGCGGGCAGGGCATCGTCTCCACCGCCGCCGAGATGCAGCTGGGCCGCGGCGAGACCGTGGAGGACACGGCGCGTGTCCTGTCGCGCATGGTCGATGCGGTGATGATCCGCGCCAACAGCCACGAGGACGTTCTGCGGTTCGCCCAGGCCGCCAGCGTGCCGGTGATCAACGGGCTGACCGACAAGTCGCACCCCTGCCAGATCATGGCCGACCTGATGACCATCGAGGAGCATCGCGGTCCGGTCGCCGGCAAGACCATCGCCTGGGTGGGCGACGGCAACAACGTCTGCGCCAGCTTCATCCACGCCGCCCCCAAGTTCGGCTTCGAGCTGAAGATCGGCTGCCCGGCCGTCTATCACCCCGACCTCCTCGACCTCGCCCGCGCGGCCGAGCATCAGGGCCGTGTGTCCATGGTGCATGACGCGCGCGAGGCGGTGAGCGGGGCGGACGTGGTCGTCACAGACACCTGGGTCTCCATGGGCGACACCGACCATGACGAGCGCGTCGAGGCGTTCGAAAGCTACCAGGTCGATGAGGGCCTGATGGACGAGGCCAAGGGCGGCGCCGTCTTCCTCCACTGCCTGCCCGCGCACCGCGGCGAGGAGGTGGTGGACTCGATCATCGACGGCCCAAGCTCGCTGGTCTGGGACGAAGCCGAAAACCGCATCCACGCCCAGAAGTCGATCCTGGCCTGGTGTTTTGGCGCCATCTAGGGGCGAGGGGTTAGGGACGAGGGACGAGCAGGGGACGGCGCGTCGTCTCGCCCCTCGCCCCTCGACCCTCGCCCCTTCACTTCCTATCTAGCGCCGCTCATGACCCATACGCCTCCTCCCACCGACGACCTCGTCGCCGCCTTCCAGATCGAGGGCTGGCCCCTGCGCGGGCGTATCGTGCGCCTGGGCGCCGCCATCGATGAGGTGCTTAGCCGCCACGACTATCCCGAGCCCGTGGCCAACCTGCTGGGCGAAGCCTGCGCGCTGGCGGCGCTGGTCGGCTCGTCGTTGAAGTTCGACGGCAAGCTGGTGGTGCAGGCGCAGGGCGATGGGCCGGTGTCGCTGGTCGTCGCCGACTACGACACCAGCGGGGGCCTGCGCGGCTATTGCAGCTTCGACGCCGAGGCGGTCGCGGCCGCTTCGACGGGGTTCGCGCGGCCGGGGGCGCAGACGCTGCTCGGCAAGGGCGTCTTCATCATGACCATCGATCAGGGGCCGGATACCGACCGCTATCAGGGCATCACCGCCATCGAGGGCGAGACCCTGGCCCTGTGCGCCGAGCAGTATTTCGCCCAGTCCGAGCAGACGCCGACGCGGGTGCGCCTCTCCGTCGGCCAGGTCGACACCGGCGAGGGCCCGAGGTGGCGCGCCGGCGGCATCCTCATCCAGAACATCGCGGCCGACGAGGCGCGGGGATCGACGCAAGACGTGTGGGAGCGGGCGCAGGCGTTGTTCGCGACGACGGGCGAGGATGAGCTGATCGACCCGATGCTGCCGGGCGAGACCCTCCTGTGGCGCCTGTTCAACGAGGACGGCGTGCGGGTGTTCGAGGCGAGGCCGCTGAAGGCCTTCTGCCGCTGCTCGGCCGAGCGCGCCGCCACCGTCATCCAGACCTTCACCCCCGAGGAAAAGGCCGAGATGACCGAGCCCGACGGCAAAATCCACGTGAAATGCGAATACTGCTCGCGGACGTACGAGTTAGTCGCCACCCCTTCCGCCTGATACCATTTAGTGGTATCAGGCGTTGATGAGGGGGAAGCACGGAAAGACGCTTGGGGCGGTCTTCGCCGAGCCGGTTCGGTCGAACGTGCTCTGGTCGGACGTGGAAGCTCTGTTCCACGCCGCGGGAGCCGAAGTTTCGGACGGGCGCGGGTCTCGGATGAGGGTCAGCCTCAACGGCGTTGACGCCGTTTTCCACCGGCCGCACCCGCGTAAGGAGACCGACAAGGGTGCGCTCAAGTCGGTCCGAAGGTTTCTGAAGGAGGCGGGCGTGGAGCCCGGTCCGGCATGACGACGATGACCCACGATGGCTACATCGCGACCGTCGATTACGACGACGAAGCCGATCGCTTTCACGGCGAGGTGGTGAACACGCGCGACGTGCTCACCTTTCAGGGCCGGACGGTCGATGAGTTGAAGGCCGCCTTCGCCGATACGATCGCCGACTACCTCGACTGGTGCCGTGAGCGCGGCAAGGAGCCGGAGCGGCCGTTCTCGGGTCACTTCACCGTTCGCGTCGCGCCGGACCTGCACCGAAAGGCCGCCGCCGCCGCCGCGCGCCGAGGCAAGAGCCTCAACCGGCTGGTCGCCGAGGCCCTGGAGCGGCTTGCTTCCTAGTGCGCCTTGCTCGCCGCGCCGGGCAGGTGGAGTGAGAACTCCGGAATCTCGATGTCGAACGGCTCGCCCGCGTCGGTCATCATGCGGTAGCTGCCGCGCATCGTCCCCGAGGGCGTCTGGAGGGGGCAACCTGAGCTGTAGCGAAAGGCTTCGCGGGGGCCGAGGACGGGTTGTTCGCCGACGACGCCTTCGCCCTGCACTTCCTCGACGCGGTTCATGGCGTCGGTGATGATCCAGTGGCGGGAGATCAGCTGGACCGTCTCCTCGCCGTGGTTCTCGATCTCGACCGTGTAGGCCCAGACGTAGCGGCCGTTCTCCGGGTCGGAGTCTTCGGCGAGGTAGGAGGGGGCGACGCGCACCAGGATCGAGCGCGTCACCGCCTGATAGACGGCGCGTTCCGGCGGGGCCGGGCGGCGCGGTCGCCTCATTTAACGCTCTTGGCCGCGTCCAGCGCCCGGGCGACGTCGCGGGCGAGGTCGGCGGGGTCTTCCAGCCCCACCGACATGCGCACGCAGCCCTCGGTCAGGCCGATCTCCAGCCGGTTGGGCTCGGGCATGGCGCGGTGGGTGGTGGTCGAGGGGTGAGTGGCCATCGACTTGGCGTCGCCGAGGTTGTTGGAGATATCGACGATCTCCAGCGCATCGAGGAACCGCCAGGCGGCTTCGCGGCTGCCGAGGTCGAAGGCGACGAGGTTGCCGAACCCGCTCATCTGCTTCCTCGCCACCGCGGCCTGCGGGTGATCCGCGCGGCCGGGGTAGAAGCAGCGGCTGACCTTCGCATGATCGGCGATCTGCTCGGCCAGCAGCGCGGCGGTGTCCGACTGGCGGCGCACGCGGATGTCGAGCGTCGCCAGCCCATGCAGCAGGACCCAGGCGTTGAACGGGCTGATGGCCGGACCGGTGTGGCGCAGGATATCGCGGTAGGCCTCTTCGAGCAGCGCCGCCGAGCCGAGGATCGCCCCGCCCAGCACCCGGCCCTGGCCGTCGATGTGCTTGGTGGCCGAATAGACGACGACGTCCGCGCCGAGCTCCAGGGGCTTCTGGAAGATCGGCGTGGCGAAAACGTTGTCCACCACCACCTTGGCGCCGGCGGCGTGGGCGATCTTGCAGACCTCCGCCACGTCGGTGACCTCCAGCAGCGGATTGGCCGGGGTTTCGATCAGCACCGCCCTGGTGTTCGGGCGCATGGCCGCGCGCCACTGGTCGAGGTCCGGGGCGTCCACAAAGGTCGTCTCCACGCCAAAGCGCGGCAGCAGCTCGGCCAGGATCCAGCGGCAGGAGCCGAACAGCGCTCGTCCCGCCACGATGTGGTCGCCCGCCCGCACCAGGCCCTGCAGCGCCACGTGCACGGCCGCCATGCCGGAGGCGAGCCCCCGGCACGCCTCGGCGCCTTCGAGCAGGGCCAGGCGCTGCTCGAACATGGCCGTCGTGGGGTTGGCGTAGCGGCTGTAGACAAAGCCCGGCGCGGCGCCGCTGAAGCGGTCGTCGGCGCCCTGGGCGCTGTCATAGACGAAGCTCTGGGTCAGGTAGAGGGCCTCGGCCGTCTCGCCATGGGCCGAGCGCATCAGGCCGCCGCGCACCAGCTTTGTCGCGGGTTTCCAGTCGTTCGGATCTTCGGCCATGGGATGCCCCCTCAAGGAAGGCGGCATGAATAGGGGAGGGCGCACATGCTCTCAAGCCTTGCCAGACTCAAGCTTCCTCGCGAGTGTCGGCGTCCCATGACCAGCGGCATCCTTCCCAGCCAGTCCATCGAGGCGCTGATCGGCGACGGCGCGCTCGCGTCGGCGAGCCCCTGGGCCGCCGACCAGGTGCAGCCGTCGAGCCTGGACCTGCGGCTGGGGGAGAAGGCCTGGCGGGTGCGGGCCTCCTTCCTGCCGGGCGCGGGCCACAGCATCGACGACCGCCTCGCCCGCGTGCAGATGCACGAACTGGACCTGACGCGCGGCGCGGTGTTCGAGAAGGGCTGCGTCTATATCGCCGAGGTGCAGGAGCGCCTGGCCTTGCCCGCGGGCGTCGCGGCCCGGGCCAACCCCAAGAGCTCGACCGGCCGGGTGGATGTCTTCGTGCGCCTGCTGACCGAAACCGGCGGCACGTTCGACGATGTGCCGGAGGGCTATGCGGGGCGCCTCTTCCTGGAGATCGCGCCGCAGACGTTTTCGGTGCTGGCGCGCACCGGCACGCGGCTGAACCAGCTGCGGATGCGGCGAGGTGAGGCCCACGCGGTTCGCCGCACGACCAGCGTCGGCGTGGACCTGACTCTCGACATCGTCGGCTACCGCGCGCGGCGCCACGCCGGGATCATCGACCTCGACAAGGTTGGGGTCCACGATCCCCACGACTACTGGGAGCCGCTGCACGCGCGCCACGGCGAACTCGTGCTCGACCCCGGCGAATTCTACATCCTGGCTTCCAAGGAGAGCATCGAGATCCCGGTGCTGGAGGCCGCCGAGATGACGCCGATCGACCCGTCGGTGGGTGAATTCCGCGTCCACTATGCAGGCTTCTTCGACCCCGGCTTCGGTACGGCCGAGTGCGGGGGTCTCGGCTCGCGCGGGGTGCTGGAGGTGCGCTCCCACGAGACGCCGTTCCTGCTGGAGGACGGCCAGACGGTGGCGCGGCTGGTCTATGAGCCGCTGACCGAGCGGCCGAGCCGCCTCTACGGTGACAGCGGGTCGCATTACCAATCGCAGGGGCTCAAGTTATCCAAGCACTTCAGCGCCTGGTAGCGCTGAACTCCGGCTAGCCCGGAGATGACCGCGTACGTCGGGGGACGTCGGTGGGGAAGCTCTTGGCCGCGCTGGCGGCCGTGTTCTGGTGTGCGTTCAGCGGCGCGGCGGCGGCGATGCCGGCCATGTGGGTGGTCCGCGACGCCGACAGCGAAATCTACCTCTTCGGCACGGTGCACATGCTGGACGGCCGCACGGCCTGGCAGACGCCGCTGTTCCAGGACGTCTATGACCGCGCCCGCTGCGTGTGGTTCGAGGCGGACGTCACGGGCGATCCGGCGGCGGCGAGGGCGGTGTTTGCCCGCTACGGCGTCGATCCCTCTCGCCGGCTGACGCAAAAGCTCAGCCCGCGCCTGATGAAGCGCCTCACACCGCTCCTCCAGCGCGAGCAGATCAGCTATGCGGCCGTGGACTCGCTGCGCCCGTGGGCGGCGGCGATGGTGCTGTCGGTCCAGCCGTTGCAGAGCCGGGGCTATTCGGTGGAGCGCGGCGCCGATGCGATGGTGGCCGGGCAGGCCAGCGTCTCGGCCAAGACGGTCCGCACCTTCGAGACCGTCGAGGATCAGGTCCGCATGCTCGCCGCCCTGCCCGACGAGGTGGGCGAGGAGTATCTGGAAAGCGTCATCGACACCCAGACGCGGCCCGGCCGGGGTCTCGACCAGGCGTGGGCGGAAGGCGACCTCGACGCGCTGGCCAGGGGACTGGTCGACGACATGCGCCGCCACCAGCCGCGCCTCTATGAGGTGCTGCTGAAGGACCGCAACGAGGCCTGGGCGCGGACCCTGACGAAGGAGATGCGCGGCAACGGGGTGCAACTGGTCAATGTCGGCGCCCTGCACATGGTCGGCCGCGACGGGCTCCCGGCGCTGCTGAAGGCGCGGGGGTTCAGCGTGGAGCGGGTTCAGTAACCCCGCGCGCCGCTCTCAGCAGCGGCATGACCCGGCCCACCGCCTCGCGGCGCGAAGCGACCTCGGAGGCTCCGACGATCACCCCCTCCGCCACCACGGGCACGTCGGCCACGAAGGCCTTGAAGGGCGTGCCGTCGCGTCGGCGAAGGATGATCTCGCCTTCCCAGGACTCGCCGCGCTGAAGCCGGCGCATGATGTCCAGCGCCTCCTCGCGCGATTGCAGCGCGGGGGTCAGTTCGACGACGTTGCGGCCGAGCGCCTCCTCGGCGTCCCAGCCGTAGAGGCGCGTGGCGGCGGCGTTCCAGTAGACGACCGTGCCGTCGTGGGCCGTGGCGATCAGCGCCGCCCCGGCGGCCTCTACCTCATCGCTGGTCAGGATATCGCGCAGGCCGGCGGGAAGCTCCTGGCGCCGCTGTGGGGCGAGCGGGGCGGCGGGGGGCTCCAGCCCCGGCCGGGGGGTGGCGGCGACTTCGCGGTCGCCGTCGCAGACCAGCACGTGCGAGCAGCTCTCGTGCTCCTCCAGCAGGGCGTGCGAGCGCTGAACGGCGTCGTCGTCGGAGGCGAACTTGTAGGCCTCGAAGGACGGGGCCGACCCGTCAGGCTTGCAGTAGAAAAAGGTGTAGACTCTCACACGTACCTCGCTGACCCCCCAGCGGGGCCAGTTTCGGCTTTGCGCCGGCTGGTTGGCAAGCGGCGCCATGGTTGCGCGGCATCAGCGGGAGTCGAGCGGGCGCACGGGCGCCAGCCGCGCCATTTCCTCCCGCAGGGCGTGGATCTCGGTCTTGAGTTCATTGAGTTCGTCGCGATCGGGCCAGCTGGCTTCCTGGTCGCGGCCGACGAAGAAGCTGGCCAGCGTGGCGGCCACATAGCCGAACACCGCAAACGCATAGACCGACAGCAGCACCGCCAGCACGCGGCCCTCCGCCGTCGCCGGCCAGGCCTGCGAGCCCATGGTGGTCAGGATCATCGCCGTCCACCAGAAGGCGTCGCCGAAGGTCGAGAAGGCCTCGCGGTTCGGTCCCTGGGACTCGAAGGCCCGCATGCCCACCGCGCCCAGCACGCAGACGACCGCGGTGAACGCCAGCACATAGCCGAAGCCCCGCCGCCCCATGCTGCGGCGAAGGGCGTTCATGCTGCGATTGAGGCCGCCGATCAGGCGCACCAGCCTGGCGCCCCTGGCCACCCGGGCGAAGCGCAGCACCCGCACCACGCGCAGCAGTCGGAAGGCGGGCACGATCAGCGCCGCCACGGTGATGACGTTCTGGGCCAGGAAGGTGAGTTTGCGCGGGGCCAGCGCAAAGCGCAGCACGAACTCGGCGATGAACACGCCCCAGATGACCATACTGGCCGTCTGAACCAGCGGCCCGCCGCCGAAGGCCAGCTCGATCACCAGCAGGATCAGCCAGATCGCGCTGAGCACCAGCATGGGTTTTTCAATCCATGCCTCCAACTCGCGCAGCGTGCGCAGCCGTCGCCGTTCGGTCGCCATGGGATGGTAACCGCTGGGGCAAGCTTGCGTTCAGTGGGGGCGGTTCGCCCCTAGGGCTGTCCGGGCTTGCCGATGTATTTGCCCATCGAGCCCATCAGCGGCTTCATCAGGCTCCAGTAGCGGCCGGGGGCGAGGCGCTGAACCGTCTCGGCGCCCGAGGCGTCCGGCCCGATCAGGACGCGGGGCTGGCGACGCTCCACCGCCCGCAGGATGACCTCGGCGGCCTTTTGCGGCGAGGTGCGCAGCATCTTGTTGAAGGCGGCGGTGGCCTCCTTGCCAAGCTCCGGATCGACGGCGCCGGCGATGCGGGCGCTGGACGAGATGCCGGTGCGGACCCCGCCCGGGTGCACCACGGTCAGCCCCACGCCCGTGCCGTCCAGTTCATGGCGCAGGCTCTCGGAAAAGCCGCGCACGCCGAACTTGCTGGCCACATAGGCCGTCTGCCCCGGCGGTGAGACGATGCCGAAGATCGAGGAGACGTTGACGATGTGCGCCGCCGGTTGGGCCAGCAGCGTCGGCAGGAAGGCGTGCGTCAGCCGCACCGGCCCCCAGAAGTTGATGTCCATCAGCCACTCGAACTCCTCGAGCTGCAGCTGATCGAAGCGGCCCATCAGCGCCACGCCCGCGTTGTTGATGAGCAGCGTCACGCGCCCGTGCTCGGCCAGCACCGCCTTCACGAAGGCCGCGAGCTGCTTCTTGTCGGCGACGTCCAGCACATGCTCGGTGACCTTGACGCCGTAGCCGCGCGCCTCGGCGGCCACCAGCTTCAGCGGCTCGCCGTTGCGGTCCGCCAGCGCCAGGTCGCACCCCTTGGCCGCCAGCTGCGCCGCCAGCGCCGCCCCGATCCCGCTCGCGGCCCCCGTCACGACGGCCACGCCGCCCTTCACTATGAACATCGCTGTAAATTCCCCGCTTTGTGCGGGTCTTTACGCCGTGCGCGCCGAAAGGAGAAGGCCTTACGCCGCCTCTGCCTTGCGCATGTAGATCGAGCGCTTGGGCGCGCTCATCACCCGGCGCAGCATAGGCTCGAAGGCTTCGAGCGGCATGCTCTCGTAGGCCGGGTCGAAGGCGGCCTGGTCATAGAGGTGGCAGAACTGGGCGGTGTATTCGAATGAGGGGTGGCCGCGGAACTGGTCGCGCATGTTTCGGTCCAGGCCGAGGTGCTCGAAGAAGTAGTAGCCCTGGAAGATGGCGTGGTTGGCCACCATCCAGTGGTTCTCTTCGGACACGAACGGCTGGACGATGGCGGCGGCGACGTCGGCGTGGTTGCGCGGGCCGAGCACATCGCCGATGTCGTGGAGCAGGGCGCAGACGACGTACTCCTCGTCGCGGCCGTCCTTGTGGGCTCGCGTGGCGGTCTGCAGGCTGTGCTCCAGCCGGTCCACGGCGAACCCGCCGCAGTCGCCCCGCAGCAGCTTCAGGTGGCTGATGATGCGGTCGGGCAACTCAAGCGCATAGTGGTTGGAGGCGCGGGCGATCGTCATCCAGTCCTCGGCCGTGCCGTCCACCATGGCGTGGAACTTCGCGCGGTCCTCCGGTGTGTGCGCCCCATCGGCCATGGTGGCCTCCCTCTGGTTCAAACAGCTGTTGGACCGACAGTGCGGCGGGGGCGGCTCTGCGTCAACGGCGCTTGCGGGCAGGGCGGCAATCGCTATTTTGCGCGGGCGACCGCGGGCGTGATGTAGTGGTAGCCTGAAAGCTTCCCAAGCTTTTCGTGCGGGTTCGATTCCCGCCGCCCGCTCCAGCTTTTCCCAAAAAACTTATCGCGCCGATCTGGGGTATGATCGGCGAAAGCCCCTCTAGGGCTTTAGGAGCCCTCCGCGTCGGGGGAGGGCGTGTTGGGTGAACGGTCCAATGGCTGCGCCTTCGGAGAGTTCCGCGGCTGAGGCCTCCTCGCCTTCGGGGGAGGAGTTTCGCGCGTGGATGGCGCAGTACGGGCCGGGCCTTCGCCGCTACTTCCAGCGGCGGGCCGACCCGGCCGAGGCGGACGACCTGGTGCAGGAGGTGTTCCTGGCCATGCACCGGCGGGTCGACGACACGCCCATCGAGAACGTGCAGGGCTATCTGTTCCGCGTGGCGGCGGGGGTGCTGTCCAAACGCCCGGCGCGCAGGGCGGGCGAGCCGATCCCCGAGAGCTTTTCGCTGGCCGATGAGCTGTCGCCGGAGCGGCGGCTGCTGGGGCGTGAGGCGCTGAGCCGGCTGGTCGTGGCGCTCCAGGCGCTGCCGCCGAGGGCGCGGCAGGCCTTCACCCTGCACCGCTTCGAAGAGATGACCTATGCCGCCATCGCCGCCCACATGGGCGTGTCGGTCAGCGCCATCGAGCAGCTGATCTCGCGCGCCTCGGAGCGGCTGACGGCGGCCATGGAGGAGCGGGCATGACCCAGACCTCCATCCGCCAGACCGCCGCCGACTGGTTCGCCCGCAAGCGCTCGGGCGCCATGACGCTCGCCGAGGCCGCCGAGTTGGAGGCCTGGCTCGCCGAAAGCGCCGACCACCAGATCGCGCTCGATAGCGTCGAACTCATGTGGGCCGCCTCCGAGGCCATCCGCGGCGAGCCGGCGGTGCTGGCGATCCGCGAGGCGGCGCTCAAAGGCCGCAAACGCCCGCGCTGGCTGGTCGGCGGGGCGATTGCGGCGAGCGTCGCGGCGATGGCGCTGGGCGGGGGCATCTACGCCCAGCGGCTCGACCCGCTGACGCCGGGGCCGCGCACCTTCTCCACCAGCGACGGCCAGACCTCGACCATCACCCTGCCCGACGGCTCCAAGGTGACGCTGGACGAGGAGACGGTGGTGCGGGCGCATGAGACCAAGGACCGCCGCAGCCTCGATCTGGTGCGCGGGCGGGCCTTCTTCCGCGTGGCGAAGGACCCCAGCCGCCCGTTCGTGGTGGCGGCGGGCGACAAGACCGTCACCGCGCTCGGCACCGCCTTCGATGTGTCGCTGCGGGACGGCGGGGTGAAGGTGACCCTGCTGGAGGGCAAGGTGAAGGTCGCCACCCCGACCACGCCGCTGGCCCCGCGCAAGGTGCAGTCGACCGAGATGACGCCCGGCTCGCAGCTGGTCGCGCCGGAGGACGGCTCGTGGAAGCTCGCCAAGGTCGACGCCAGCCAGGAGGTCAGCTGGGCCGCCGGGCAGATGGTCTTCGCCGGCAAGTCGCTGGCCCAGGTCGCCGCCGAGCTCAACGCCAGATCCGACAAGAAGATCGTCATCGACGACCCCGCCGTCGGCCGCGCGGTGATTTCCGGCAGCTTCGATACGGGCGATGTGGAAGGGTTCGTGCGCGCCGTGGAAGGCTATGGCCTGGCGCGCGTCGGCGCCGAGACGAAGGAGCGCGTCGAACTGGTGGCGCCGGGATGACGAATATTTTTGCGCGGAGTGATCTGGGGTTTTGCCCGCGAGGGCCCCTCTAGCTGGTCAGGGGGAGGCGCGAAGTCTTCCCGGCCAAAGAACAGGGGGAGACTATGGGGTATCGGGGACGGTTGAATAAGGCGTGGCTGTTGGGCGGCGCGGCGGGTATCGCCATCGCCTGGAGCGGCGCGGCCGCGGCCGAAGAGGCCAGTTTCAGCATCGCGCCCCAGCCGCTCGCCTCGGCCCTCAACGAATTTTCGGTCCAGAGCAAGCAGTCGGTCCTGTTCACCACCGACCTGGCCGCCGCCAAGGCCTCGAAGGGCGTCAGCGGCGAGGTCGATGTCGCCCAGGCCCTGACCGCCCTCCTCGACGGCACCGGCCTCACCTACCGCCGCAACGGCGACACCTTCCTCGTCGTGAGGGCCGACGGCCCCCAGTCCGGCAGCGCCGCGGGGGGCGGCGCTGAGGTCGAAGCCCTGATCGTCACCGCGCAGAAGCGGGAAGAAGATATCCAGGACGTCCCGATCGCCATCTCGGCGTTCACGCAGGAAGACCTGACGAGGAGCCAGGTCGCGGGGGGGCCGGACCTGATCACCCAGGTCCCGAACATGACGTTCACGAAGACGAACTTCAGCTCGTACTCGGTGCAGCTGCGCGGCATCGGCACGCAGGCCATTTCCGCGACCGTGGACCCGGCGGTGGCGGTGGCCTTCAACAACACGCCATTCACCCGAAATCGTTTCTTCGAGCAGGAGTTCTACGATCTGCAGCGCGTGGAAGTTCTACGCGGGCCACAGGGCACCCTCTATGGCCGCAACGCCACCGCCGGCGTCGTCAACATTATCTCGGCCAAGCCGAAGTTTCTTGTCGAAGCCCGCGCGTCCGGCGACGTATCGAACTACAGCTCCAGCCGTATTGAGGGGATGGTCAATATCCCGCTGGTCGAAGACGTGGTGGCGCTGCGCCTGGCAGGCGCCTGGACCAAGCGCGACGGCTACGCCACCAACGAGCTGACCGGCAATCCCATCGACGGACGCGACCTGTGGTCGACCCGCCTGTCCCTGCGATTTGCTCCCACCGACCGGATCGACGCCAACCTGATCTGGGAGCATTTCGAGGAGGACGACGATCGTCTGCGTTCGGGCAAGCAGTTGTGCAAGAAGGACATCGTTACCGAAGTCGGCGGCGTCGCCGTCGATTCGAGCGGCGGCCTCGCCGGTTTTGCGGGCACCCAAGGGACGTTCAGCCAAGGGTGCGTCCGGGAATCGCTCTATTCGCCTGACTCCTTCGAGACGCCGAACGGGTACGCGGTGCCCTACTACCATCCGCTGGGCGCTATCTTCCTGCCGGTGGTGCCGGGCAAAGATCCCTATGTGAACAATTTCCAATCGCGCGATCTTCGCGTTATCGAATCGACGGTTGATCCGGAATACCGCGCGAAGACGGACGTCGTTGAAGCCCAGATCAGCTTCGACCTCACCGATGATCTATCGCTCGTTTCGGAGACGGCGTATGGGAGCGACCTCGTCTACTCTTTCCAGGACTTCAACAGGTTCAATACGGCGCCAGGAGCGTGGTCGCCCAATTTTAGTCTCATCAATCGCGGCATCCTTGAGATAAATAGTCAAGGGAATGCGGAATTCTGTGACCCGCAGATAGGCTGCTCGGACCGCCTCGTGGCCGTGGATATCTCGACGGCGAAGGCTCGTCAGTTCAGCCAGGAGTTCCGGCTTGGATCTGACTTCGATGGCCCCTTCAATTTCAGCCTCGGCGCCAACTTCATGCGGGCGGACAGTGAAGACAAGTATTATGTCTTCATCAACGCGCTCACGCTCTATGCCGCTATCTCCCCTTATGCGAACACGACGCCGCCGGGACCTTACGTTCAAAATGTCACGGACAACAGCGGATGCCTACCCTATGGGCCGATGCAACCGCTATGGAATTGGCAATTCGAAGCCGTTGGCGGCTGCCAGTACATCGACCCTAATCCGATTGGCAATCTGAACGATCAGGGGCACAATTATTTTCTCAGCCGAAACCCGTACAAGTTGATCTCATACGCCGTTTTCGGCGAGACCTATTACAACGTCACCGACGCGTTGAAAATCACCGCGGGCCTGCGCTGGACAGTCGATAAGAAGGAGGCCCCCCGGATTCCGAGTTGGGTCCTCGCCGGCGACACAGTTGGTCTGCCGGTAGCCGAGGTGATCGAGCAGGAATGGCGCGAGCCCACCGGGCGCCTGACTGTCGACTGGAAGCCGGATCTCGCCTGGACCGACGAGACCTTGCTCTATGCATCCTACGCCCACGGCTACAAAGCCGGCGGCGCCAATCCGCCGTCGGCGGGCATCGTGGTGTATGGCCTCAGCGGCGGACAGGGCCAAATCCTTGCCGATGATTCCGCCACCCGTCCCAAGCGGTTCGACCCGGAGTTTATCGATGCCTTCGAAGTCGGCTCCAAGAACACCCTGCTCGATGGCGCGCTTACGCTGAACCTGGCAGCTTTCTACTATGACTACACCGGCTATCAGGTCTCCGCGATTGTCGATCGTGCCGCCTATAACTATAATTATGACGCGACCGTCTGGGGCATTGAATGGGAAGCGGACTGGCGTCCCCTGGAAAACCTGCGGTTCGGCATCAAGGGCGGCTATGAGAAGACGCGTATCGCCGATGGCGAGGAGGCCATCGACCTGATGGATCGCACGGCGGGCGATCCCGCGTGGACCGTGGTCAAACCGTTCCCGACTTTCACGCAGAACTGCATCGTCCGTACGGACATGCTCGCCTACCAGGCCGCGAGCGAAAGTGCTCCCAAGGTTCACATACCGGGCAATTCGTCCGGGGGCGGGCCCGGCATCTGCGACGCGCTCTACCTGTTTGGCCAAGGCGACATGCTCTATTCCTTTTCTGGCGTCCCTCAGCCGCCCGGCTACACGGGCTTTGATCCCGATGACTACCCGGAGATCAACAACGGCGAAGGCATCATGAAGAAGCTCGGCGGCAACCCGCTGCCGAACGCGCCGGAGTGGACGGCTACGCTGACTGCTGACTACACACTGCCGCTGCCTAACGACTGGCTGGCGACGCTGCATACCGATCTGCACTGGCAGGCGGAATCATACTGGCGGATCTTCGACGATCACGAGTACGACAAGCTCGACGAGTACTTCACCATGAACCTGGCGGCCATCTTCACCAACGAAGAGGCCGGCTGGAACATCATGGCTTACATCAAGAATGTCACCGACGAGACCGCTATAACCGGTGCGTTCCTGAACAGTGACGACACGGGCCTGACCACGAACGTCTTCCTGACCGAGCCGAGGCTCTACGGTCTCCGCGTCACCAAGGAGTGGAAAGGCGGGCCGCTGCTTGGCGGATTTGGGGCGCGACGGGAAGGGCCCTATCCGCTGACCGTTGAAGTGGGCGGTCAAGTTCAGCGTTGGGATGCGCCGGATGCAATCTTCCGGCCGGACTTCGCGAGTGCATTCTCGGATGAGATAGAGCCGTTCAGCGACCAGGACGGTAACCTCGATTGGGGAGACGGTCGCGACGTCAAGATCACCTATGCGCCCGATGCGAATTGGCAAGTTTCATTGGCCGCGCGGTTCGGAAAGACAAACGGCGTACATAAGGCGCTACGCAGCGAAGCCGAGGCGCACCTTGGGTGCGTACTCGATCTTCCACCCTACTATGTCGGCATATGCGCGAAATACGCTGAGCAGGGAGGCGGCCCGCAGTACGGCTACAGTATCCGGCACAACAGTTCGAGCTCCGAAGTTCGCAACCGCGAGGATCATACGGTCGTCGACTTCGCCGTTGGGCGCGATGTCGGGATGGGTGGCACGGGGCTTGGTCTCTCGTCGACGGTTAGCGCGGGCCTTCGCTATGCTGCGCTCAATTCGTGGACGAGCATCGATGGCTATGGCCTGCCGGATTGGGATCTAAGCGACGCCAAGTACGCGGGCGCTCTCGTTCACCGCTACGAAATGGACGTCGAAGCGCGGCGGGAATTCCAGGGCGTGGGTCCGATGCTGTCCTGGGAGGCATCGCAAAAACTCCTCGGAGGTCCCGATACGGGCAAGCTGAATGTCGATTGGGCGCTTTCTGGCGGCGCGCTGTTCGGCAAGCGCAAGACCATCGTGACCGGTAGTACAACGGCGACGTTCGAGCGTTTTACCGGCTTTGAGGTGGATGATCTCCAGCCTCCGATCGATGGCCCGGATGTCACGCCGGTCGAATACCGCCGCTCGAACGATGTCACTGTGCCCGTGGTGGGTGCGAGCCTTGGCCTGTCCTACGAGGTTGACCGAGTAAGCATCGGCGCCGGCTACCGTTGGGAGCGCTACTTCGATGCGATCGACGGCGGTTTCGAGGAGCGCGAGTCCGAGGACCGCACCATCGACGGGCCCTACTTCAAGATCGCCGTCGGGTTTGGCGGATAGGTTCTCCGGCTTCGGTCCCCTCTGAACCGGAATTACTGAGGCGGCGGAAATATCCGCCGCCTCTTTTCTTATTCGGCGTCCAGCGAGTAGCCGGCGGCTCTCACGGTGCGGATGGGGTCGCCGTCGCCTAGGGCTTTGCGCAGGCGGCCGATGTGGACGTCGACGGTGCGGGCTTCGACGTAGACTTCGGAGCCCCAGACGGCGTCCAGCAGCTGTTCTCGGCTGAAGACTCTCCCCGGATGCCGCATGAAATGGTCCAGCAGGCGGTATTCCGTCGGCCCCAGGTGGATGTCCTTGCCGTCGCGCCGCACCCTATGCGCCACGCGGTCCAACACGATGTCGGCGTAGCGTATGACGTCTTCGGTGAGGGCGGGGCGCACGCGGCGCAAAACCGCGCGCACCCTCGCGGTCAGTTCGCTCATGGCGAAGGGTTTGACGACGTAGTCGTCGGCGCCGGTGTCCAGGCCCCGGATACGGTCGCTCTCCTCCCCGCGCGCGGTCAGCATGATGATGGGCAGGTTCCTGGTCTTCTGGCCCTGGCGCAGGCGCCGGCAGACCTCGATGCCGCTCACCTTGGGCAGCATCCAGTCGAGGATGACGAGGTCGGGCTGGTTTTCGTCGACCAGCAGCAGGGCCTCTTCGCCGTCGGCGGCGAGGGTGACGGCGTAGCCCTCCTTGGAAAGGTTGTATTCCAGGAGGGTCGCCAGCGCGTCCTCATCCTCGACCACCAGGACCTTCACGCTCACGGCGTGATCTCGTCCATTTTCGGCCGCTCGGCGCCGATGTCCTGGCCGGTCAGCTCGTAGTGGATGATCTCGGCGATGTTGGTGGCGTGGTCGCCGATCCGCTCCAGGTTCTTGGCGATGAACAGCAGGTGCGCGCCGGGCGTGATCATCTTCGGATCGCCCATCATGTAGGTGAGGAGCTCGCGGAACAGGCTGTCGTAGTGGCTGTCGATCTCCTCGTCGCGCCGCCAGACGGTGACGGCGCGCTCGACGTCGGACGAGGTGTAGGCGTCCAGCACCTCCTTCAGCCGCGCGGCGACGAGGCGACCGAGGCGATCGATGGAGCGGGAGAGGGGCGTTGCGGCCTCCGACCCCGCCAGCACCAGCGAGCGCTTGGCGATGTTCTTGGCCAGGTCTCCGCAACGCTCGAGGTTGGAGGCGATCTTCAGCGCGGCGACGGCGTGGCGCAGGTCGTTGGCCATGGGTTGGCGCAGCGCGATCAGGCGGATCGCCTTCTTCTCGATGTCCTGCTCCATGGCGTCGAGCGTCTTGTCGCGCTCGCGCACCTGCTCGGCCAGGCGCACGTCGCGGCGAAGGACGCAGTCCAGCGCCTCGGCGATCTGGGCTTCGGCCAGGCCCCCCATGCGGGCCACCTCGGCGGTGATCTGGCCCAGTTCCTCGTCGAAGGATCTGACGATGTGGTCGCTCATGTCCGCGTCCTCCTAGCCGAAGCGCCCGGTGATGTAGTCTCGCGCGCGGTCCGTGGCCGGGTTGGTGAAGACCTGCTCGGTGTGGCCGAACTCCACCAGCTCGCCAAGATACATGAAGGCGGTCTGGTCGGAGACCCGCGCGGCCTGGCCCATGTTGTGGGTGACGATGACGATCGTGTAGTCGCTCTTCAGCTCGGCGATCGTTTCTTCCAGGTGCGCCGTGGAGATGGGGTCGAGCGCCGAGGCCGGTTCGTCCAGCAGGAGGATTTCGGGGCGCACGGCGATGGCCCGGGCCACGCACAGCCGCTGCTGCTGGCCGCCGGAGAGGGAGAAGCCGGACTCCTTCAGCTTGTCCTTCACCTCGTTCCACAGGGCGGCGCGGCGCAGGGCCTGCTCGACCCGGCCCGCCAGCTCGCTTTTGGGCAGGTGCTCATAGAGGCGAAGGCCGTAGGCGACGTTGTCGAAGATCGACATCGGGAAGGGCGTGGGTTTCTGGAACACCATCCCCACGCGGGCGCGCAGGGCGGCCAGGTTGACCTTGGGCGAGAGGACGTTGTCGCCGTCGATCAGCACCTCGCCCTCGGCGCGCTGGCCGGGATAGAGGCTGTAGATGCGGTTGATGGTGCGCAGCAGGGTGGACTTGCCGCAGCCCGACGGACCGATCAGGGCGGTGACGGCGCCCTGGGCCAGGCCGACGTTGACGTCGAACAGCGCCTGCTTGGTCCCATAGAAGAAGTTGAGGCCGCGCAGCTCGATCTTCACGTCCTGCGGCGGCAGGGCGAGGATGGAGGTCGGCGGCGCCTCGGCGATGGCGGTCATGAGCGGCGGGGCTCCCGGGTCAGCAGGCGGGCGATGATGGTGACGGCCAGGACGGCCGCGGCGATCAGCAGCGCCCCGGCCCAGGCCAGGCGCCGCCAGTCGTCGTAGGCGCTGAGCGCGAACTGGAAGATGACGACCGGCAGGCTGGCGGTCGGCTGGCCCATATCCAGGCTCAGGAACTGGTTGTTCAGCGCCGTGAACAGCAGCGGCGCGGTCTCGCCGCTGATGCGGGCGAAGGCCAGAAGGGCGCCGGTCAGCATGCCGGCCTGCGCCGACTTCCAGACGATGGCGATGACGGTGCGCCAGACGGGGGCGCCGAGCGCCACGCTGGCTTCCCGCAGGGCGACCGGCTGCAGGCGCAGGACGTCCTCGGTGGTGCGGGTGATCACCGGCGCGGCCAGCAGGGCCAGCGCGACGGCCCCGGCATAGCCGGAGAAGCCCTTGGTCGGGGCGACGATGATCTCATAGACGAACAGGCCGATCAGGATCGACGGCGCCGACAGCAGCACGTCGTTGATGAACCGCACGACCGACCCATAGCGGCTACCGCGCGCGTATTCGGCCAGCCAGGTGCCCGACAGCACCCCGATGACGACCGCGACCAACATGGCCAGCGCGCACATCATGATCGAGCCGAGGATGGCGTTCAGCAGGCCGCCTTTCGATCCCGGCGCCGGCGTCGACTCGGTGAAGACGGCGAGGTTCAGCCCCGCCACGCCCTGGCGCACCAGCGACCACAGGATGGCCGCCAGCGCGATCAGCGCCAGCGCCGTCGCCGCCCAGCAGAAGGCGCGGAAGGCGATCTCGCCGGCGCGTCGGGTCAGGGCGCGGCTCATGCGTGCGCCTGCCGCGAGATGAGCAGGCGAGCGAGCGCCAGCACCGCGAAGGTGATGAGGAAGAGGACGAGCCCCAGCGCGATCAGGGAGGCGGTGTGCAACTCGCCCGTCGCCTCGGCGAACTCGTTGGCGATGGTCGAGGCGATGGTCGAGCCGGACGCGAAGATGGAGGTCGGCAGGCCGTGGGCGTTGCCGATGATGAAGGTCACCGCCATCGTCTCGCCCAGCGCGCGGCCGAGCCCCAGCATCACCGCCCCGATGGCGCCGGTGCGCACATAGGGCAGCGAGACCTTGCTGACCGTCTCGAAGGTGGTGGAGCCAAGGCCATAGGCGCTCTCGCGCACGGGCGCCGGGATGGTCAGCAGCAGCTCGCGCAGCGTCGCGGCCATGAACGGCAGGATCATGATGGCCAGGATCACCGAGGCCGACAGGATGCCCGCGCCGTTGGGGACGCCGGTGGTGATCGTCTCCCAGATCGTGCCGGGAGGCGCGGCCATCATGGCGGGCAGCTGGATGTGCTTCGCAAACCATGGCGCGAACACGAACAGGCCCCACATGCCGTAGACGATGGACGGAATCCCGGCGAGCAGCTCCACCGCCGTGCCGATGGGACGGCGCAGGGGCGGGGGGCAAAGCTCGACCAGGAAGATCGCCACCCCCAGCGCCAGCGGCAGGGCGATGGCCAGCGCCAGCGCCGAGGTCACCACCGTGCCGGTCAGGGCGCCCAGCGCGCCGTAAACCTCGGCCACCGGATCCCAACGGTCGGTCAGGAAGAAGCCGAACCCGAACTTCGCAAACGCCGGCCAGCCGCCGATGGCCAGCGAGACGATCAGCCCGCCGAGCGCCGTCAGCATCAGGGTGGCGGCCCCAAAGCACAGCGCCTCGAAGACGCTGTCCAGCGCCGCCCCGCGCGCCTTTTTCGGCGGCGAAGCGGCGGCGGCCTCGGCGTAGGCGCTCGTCATCGGGAAATCGTCGCTACTGCGCACCGGCGTAGATGGGCTGGCCGTCGGGGCCGGTGATCTGGCTCCAGCTGGCCCGCACGCGGTCCTTCAGGTCGGCAGGCAAGGGCACATAGGCCAGCTCCTGCGCGGCGGCGTCTCCCTTGACGTAGGCCCAGTCGAAGAAGCGCAGCACGGCCTTGGCGGTGGCCGCGTCGTCCTGGCGCTTGTGCATCAGGATGAAGGTTGCCCCCGTGATCGGCCAGGCGTCCGCGCCCGGCTGGTTCAGCAGCAGCAGGTAGAAGCCCGGCGCCTTGGACCAGTCGGCCCCGGCCGCGGCGGCGGCGAAGTTCTCTGCGGTCGGGGCGACGAACTGGCCGTCCGCGTTTTGCAGCAGGGCGTAGGTCATGTTGTTCTGCTTGGCGTAGGCGTATTCGACGTAGCCCATCGCGCCGGCCGTCTGTTTGACGTAGGCGGCGACGCCGTCGTTGCCCTTGCCGCCCTGACCGGCGGGCCAGGCGACCGCATCGCTCGCCCCCACCGCCTGCCACTGCGGCGCGACGGCGCTGAGGTAGGAGGTGAAGAGGAAGGTCGTGCCCGAACCGTCCGAGCGGTGGACGACGGTGATCGGCAGATTGGGCAGGTTCACGCCGGGATTGACCTGCGCCACCGCCGGATCGTTCCACTTCTTGACCTTGCCAAGGTAGATGTCGGCCAGCAGCGGCCCGGTCAGCTTCAGCTGCCCCGGCTGCACCCCTGGCAGGTTGGCGACGGGGACCACGCCGCCGATGACGGTCGGGAATTGCGCCAGGCCCGCGGCGTCCAGGTCTTCCGGCTTCAGCGGCTTGTCGGTGGCGCCGAAGGCGACGGTGCCCGCCTTGATCTGCTTGATGCCGCCGCCCGAGCCGATGGGCTGGTAGTTCAGCTGCAGGCCGGTGTCGGCCTTCTGCTGCTCGGCCCACTTGGCATAGACGGGCGCGGGGAAGGTGGCCCCGGCGCCGGAAATCTGCGCGGTGGCCGAAGCGTTCGCGCCGGTCTCTTGCCCGCTGTTGCAGGCGACGAGCGTCAGGCTGGCGGCCAGCCCGATCAGAATCGTGCGGATCATCGAAGTCCTCCTAAGGTCGGCGCGACCCTAGCGGCGGGCGATGACAGTTTGACGACAGTTGGATTACAGCCGCCGGGAAGGCTGTGGAAAAGAAGGAGCCTCCCGGGGGCGGGGCCCGGGAGGCTCTGCGCCAGCGGGGTGGGGGTTGCTAGCGCGAGGTATAGACCGCCTTGCCGTCGGCGCCCTTGATCTGGGCCGCCCAGGCGCCGCGCACCATCGCCTTCACCTTGGCGGGCATCGGCACGTAGTCGAGGTTCTGGGCGTCGGCGTCGCCGTTCTTGTAGGCCCAGTCGAAGAACTTCAGCACCTCGGCGGCGGCGGCCGGATTGTCCTGCTTTTTGTACATCAGGATGAAGGTCGCGCCGGTGATCGGCCAGGCTGCGGCGCCCGGCTGGTCGAGCAGCAGCAGGTAATAGCCAGGCGCCTTGGACCAGTCCGCGCCGGCCGCGGCGGCCGCGAAGTTGGCGGCCGTCGGGGCGACGAACTTGCCGGCCTTGTTGCGCAGCAGGGTGTGGGTCAGGTTGTTCTGCTTGGCGTAGGCATATTCGACATAGCCGATGGAGCCCGGGGTTTGGCGGACCATCGCGGCGACGCCGTCGTTGCCCTTGCCGCCCACGCCCGTCGGCCACTCGACCGCGTCGCTCGCGCCGACCTGGCTGGCCCAGCTGGGGGCCTGCAGGACGAGATACGAGGTGAACAGGAAGGTGGTGCCCGAGCCGTCCGAGCGGTGGACCACCGTGATCGGCAGGTTGGGCAGCTTCATGCCGGGGTTGGTGCGGGCCAGCAGCGGGTCGTTCCAGCGCTTGATCACGCCGCGGTAGATGTCGCCGAGCTGCGCGCCGGTCAGGCGGATCTGGCCTGCCTTGACGCCGGGGATGTTCACCACCGGCACGACACCGCCCATGACGGCCGGGAACTGCATCAGCCCGGCTTCCTCGAGGTCGGCCGGCTTGAGCGGCTTGTCGCTGGCGCCGAAATCGACGGTCTTGGCCTTGATCTGCTTGATGCCGCCGCCAGAGCCGATGGCCTGGTAGTTCAGGGCGGTCCCGGTGTCGGCTTTGTAGTCTTCGGCCCACTTGGCATAGACCGGGGCGGGGAAGGTCGCGCCGGCGCCGGTGATCGAAGCGGCCTGAGCGGCGGTTCCGACGGCGAGCGTCAGGGCGATGGCCGTGGCCAGTTTTCTCAACATGATGCGTATCTCCTGTCAGAGCGCGCGTTCTGCGTCGTCGCTCGTGAGGTTGGGATACGCGCGTTGGGCGCCAGTCTGCTGACAGTCCTGTGCAGCTTTCGTGACAGTGGGCGGCAATTCCGTGGAACGGTCATATTTTACCCGCGTACCCAACTGCCGGGGGCGTGCTAAATGAGCGCGCCCAGTCGAGTCGCGCCGGGCTTCGTCTGGAGTCTTTGGGATATGCTGATCGTTAGCAATAGTAAGCTGGTAGCGAACTTCCATCTTGCCGGCACGGTCTATCAGCATTTCAGGGCCGCGCTAGCCGCGCCACCTGGGCAATCATTGCTTTGGGATGTGCGGACGGTAGCTGACTTGAAAGAGGCGGTCGAGCACCTGAGTAAGGTCGCGGAGGATCTTGAGTTCGGCGCTTCAAAAGAGGCCTGTGCCAACCTTATCTATGCTTTAGGAATCTTAGAAAAAGACCCCGGCGAGGTTGTTTCTGGAATGGTTGGCCGTCAATTCCGTCTTGGACGCGAGGTCGTGCAGGAATTCTTCGGATATTTAGAATATCTCGCGAGATCCTTTATCGATGAATTTAAAGCCAAGCCGGTCTTTATTCTGGGCGGGAGCGCGCAAAGGTATTTTAACGGCTACCGAGAATTGTTCAAGGCTTCTCTAGTCCAATTTCCAACCACCGAAGCCGATGCGGAAGAGGCCTGCAAGTGTATGGCTTTTGAGCGCCACACCGCGGCCGTTTGTCACTGCATGCGCATACTTGAAGCTGGTTTAGACGCCTTGCAGGCTGCGGTCCAGGTGGAGAGGCCGAAGGAAAACTGGGGTGGCATTATCGATCAAATTGAAAAAAAGATCGGGACCATTAGGAAACAGTCTGCTGGAGCCGCTGACGAGCAATGGTATTCTGAGGCAGCAACCCAATTCACATTTTTCAAGAATGCGTGGCGAAACTACGCCGCTCATCGCCATTCCTCTTACAATGGTGAAAAGGCCGAGGAGATATTGAACGCGACCCGCGCGTTCATGGGCCACCTTGCCACTAGGCTTAACGATGGCACTGTGTAACGCGCTCAACGGTTCGAGCCCCGTCTGTGGCGCTTAGTTCACCACCGGCTTCGAGACCTCGTACGGCTGATCCGCACGCTGGAATTAGTGCAGTCAAGCGTAAGCATAACGCTCCCAAAGGAAAAGGGCCCCGCGCGGTGCGGAGCCCTTTGAGTGGGGGATTTACTTAAAGGCTTACCAGCGCAGCTGGCCGAACAGGCCGATTTCGTCGTAGGTCCCGTCGGTGGAGCCGCCGATCGTGCCGTTGGAGGTGCCGAGCGTGCCGCCATCGACCGCGTCGTGCTTATAGACCAGCGCGAAGTCGACGATCTTCACCGGCGTCCAGGAAACACCGATGTTGTAGTATTGGTCGTCCAGCGCCGAGTTGATGTCCTTGCTGGGATTGACCGAGTCATAGCGGGCGAAAGCGCTCATGTTCGGCATGAAGTTGTAGGAGCCGAACACCGACCAGCCGTCGGCCTTGTCGCCCGTGGTGCTGGTCACGCGCGTCCAGTTGTCGGCGATGAAGTATTCGGCGCCGATGCGGAACGTGTCGGTCTTGTAAGCGGCCAGGGCGTTCCAGCGGGTGGCGGTGTGGTAGGTGGTTACACCTTCCACGGCCTTGCCGAGCTTGCCGCTATAGATCCCGGCGCCCAGGATGACGTTCTGGATATTGGTGCTGACGCGGCCCTCGAAATCGACCGAGCCCGAGCGGGTCGGGTTCTTGTAGCCGTTGCCGTTGATCACGGCGGCGGCGTAGCTGACCATCCCGACCTTGCCCGAGGCGTGCACGCCCCAGTCGGCGGATGTGCCGAACTTCACCCGGTCCACGACTTCGTTTTCGATGAAGCGGTAGCCATAAGCATCTTCGGCGAACGGCACCCACGGCAAATCCGCCGAGCCCAGGCGCAGCGTCAGCGCGTCCGAGAATTTGGCCTGAAGGTAGGCCTTCTTCAGATAAACCTGCGTCTCGCCGTCGTTGGAGACGTAGTTCATGTCGGTGGTGATGTTGGCCGAGTAGGCATCGTTGAACTTGTGGTCGATGCCCACATAGAAGCGCTTGATGTCGAAGCCCGTGCCGGTCGGCGCGACCTTGTTTCCGTTCGATTCCTGCTCGATGTGGCTGATGTTGTAGTACATCCGGCCGCTGATCTTGGTGTCGTCGGCCCAGCTCTTGGTCGGCTTGGGCGTGTTGTCGGCGACGGCGGTCTTTACCTGCGCCGGAATCGTGTCGACCTGCGCGGCCTTCACCTGCGCGGCCTCGGCGGTCGCCGTGGCTTGCGAGGCCTGCGCCTCGACGGCGGCCTGGCGGGCTTCCTGCGCGTTCAGCCGATCGTTCAGGATCTGGATCTGCTGCTTGAGCGCATCGATTTCCGCCTGCTGGGCGGCATCGGACGTCGCCGCCAGCGCCGGCGAGGCCATTCCCGCCGTCAGCAGCACCGCCGCGGCGGCGCTCACCATCATCATGTTTTTCTTGTTCATCAGACACCCCTCGTGATGCGCCGCTGCCATCGAGCGGTCGGCCTGCTCATACGCGCCTAGCATGACAGTTTAATGTAGCCCCTCATTTGGGACTTGGCGCCGCGGGCGCGGACGCCCACCTTGTGTCAAACGATTGTTCGAAACGGAGACCGCGCCGCGTGACCAGCCTCTTTGATCCGCTCAGCTTCCAGCACGGCCCGGCCATGAAGAACCGCTTCATGCTGGCGCCGCTGACCAACACCCAGAGCCATCCGGACGGGGTTCTGTCGGACGAAGAGTTCCACTGGCTGACCATGCGCGCCAAGGGCGGCTTTGGCCTGACCATGACGTGCGCGGCCCATGTCCAGGCGGTGGGGCAGGGCTTTCCCGGCCAGCTGGGCGTGTTCGGCGACGAGCATCTGGAGGGGCTGACGCGCCTCGCCGCCGCCATCAAGGCCGAAGGCTCCATCGCGGCCCTGCAGATGCACCACGCCGGCAATCGCTCGCCCAAGGAGATTGTCGGCCAGCCGGTCTGTCCTTCCGACGATCCGGAGACCGGGGCGCGGGCGCTGTCGCTGGGCGAGGTGGAGCAACTGGTGGAGGACTTCGTCGCCGCCGCCGTGCGATCCGAGCAGGCCGGCTTCGACGGCGTCGAGATCCACGGCGCCCACGGCTACATTCTCGCCCAGTTCCTCTCGCCCGGCATCAACAAGCGCGAGGACCGCTATGGCGGCTCGCCCGAAAACCGCGCCCGCATCATCCACGAGATCATCGACGGCGTGCGCGCGCGGTGCCGTCCCGACTTCCAGCTGGGCCTGCGCTTGTCGCCCGAGCGGTTCGACCTCGTCACCGCCGAGATCGTCGATGTGGCGCAGGCGGTGATGACGAGCGGCAAGCTCGACTACCTCGACATGAGCCTGTGGGATTTCCAGAAGGCGCCCATCGACGAGAGCCTGGCGGACAAGAGCCTGATGCAGCTTTTCACCGAGCTCGACCGCGGGACCACGCGCCTGGGCGTCGCCGGCAAGGTCAACAGCGGCGCCAAGGCCGCGCTGGCGCTGGAGCGGGGCGCCGACTACGTCCTGATCGGCCGCGCCGCCATCCTGCACCACGACTTCCCGGAAAAGGTGCGGGCCGACCCCGACTTCACCCCCATCGCCAATCCGGTGACCCCCGAATATCTGATGGCGGAGGGCCTCTCGCCCCGGTTCGTCGAATACATGCGCCAGTGGCCGGGCTTCGTGACGGCGCAGGCGGCTTGACAGCCCCGTAATCGCGGCGAGCCTTACGCGTATGGGCGCGCCACGCACGCATACGCACGAGAACCGCACGGCCGATCTGGCGGCCCGCCTCGACGCGCGCTACCGCACCGCCCTGATGAGCTATTTCCTGCGCCGCGTGCGCGACCGCGCCGAGGCCGAGGACCTGACGCAGGAGGTCTTCCTGCGCATCGTGCAGCGGCCGGCGCAGGAGCTGGAGAACGCCGAGGTCTTTCTGTTCACCATCGCCGGCAACCTGCTGCGCGACCGGGCGCGGCGGGCGGCGACGCGCCATGCCAGGGCCCACCAGAGCCTCGACGCCCCCTCGGACGAGCCGATTTCTCCAAGCCTCATTGAGGCTCGCGCCCCCGACCGCGTCCTTATGAGTCAGGAGTCCCTTTCCGAGGTCCTGCGCGCGCTGGACGAGCTTGGGGAGCGGACGCGCGATATCTTCATCCTCTACCGGCTGGAGAAGATGAAGCATCGCGAGATCGGGGCGCTGTACGGCCTGTCGGCCAGCGCCGTGGAGAAGTATGTGCGAAAGGCGACCGCCCATCTGGCGCGGCTGTTCGGTGAGCGATGAGCGTGACGAACACCCGGCCTGACCTGACCGACGCGGTGCTGGACGCCGCCGCGGCCTGGCGCCTGCGCATGGACGAGCCGGGCTGGTCGGCGGCAGACGAAGCCGCGCTCGACGCCTGGCTGGCCGAGGACGCCGCGCACGAGGCCGCCTTCGAGGCGACCGGGGATGTCTTCGACTTCTTCGACGAGCACGCCGCCGCGCCCGAGATGATGCGCGCCCGCCGGGACGCCATCGACCGGGCCCAGAGGAAGGCCGGCCGCCGCTGGGGCCGCTGGACCGCCCCGGCGCCGGCGCGGATCGCGGCCGGGGTGGCGGCGGCCGTGGTGCTGGGCGCCGGGGTCTATCCGCTGGTCGACGGCAAGGACGTCTACCGGACCGATTTCGGCGAGCGGCGCATGGTCACCCTGGCCGACGGCTCCAAGATCTCGCTGGATGGCGAGACCAAGCTGATCGTCCACTACGGCAAGGGCGCCCGCGAGCTGAAACTGGTCTCCGGCCAGGCGCGGTTCGATGTGGCGAAGGACCCGCTGCGGCCCTTCAAGGTCGAGGCGCGCGGCCAGACCGTTGCGGCCACGGGCGCGGCCTTCAACATCGACGCCTCGGCGCCCAACGTCTGCGTCACCCTGATCGAGGGCCGGCTGCTCGTCCTGCACAAGGACGCCAAACCCACCGAGCTGGAGAGCGGCCAGCAGCTGATCGCCGCCGCCCGGCCCGTGGTCGAGCGCGCCAACCTGACCGAAGCCACCGCCTGGCAGCAGGGCAAGATCATCTTCGACGACGAACCGCTCGCCGAGGCGGTGGAGCGGGTGAACCGCTATTCGGAGCGCAAGGTCGTGGTCGACCCGTCCGCCCGCGCCCAGCACGTCAGCGGCGTGTTCAACGCCGGCGACGTGGACGCCTTCGTCGAAGCGGTGACCTACTACCTGCCCGTCAAGGCGTCGGTCACCGGCAAGCAGGTCGTTCTGCGAGGCGAGGCCGTCTCGGGATAAATTTTTTCAACCTGGATCGGCGTAATTTTGAAACCGCTGCGTCCTGACCCCATGAGGGGGCGAACCAACAAGGCCCCCACGGATCCTGGGGAGGGGGCCACGATGTCCAGCCGTTCAACGTATTTCCGCAATGCGCTTCTTGGCGCGAGCGCCATCGTCAGCGTCGCCTCGCTGGCCACGCCCGCGGCCGCGGCGGCGCAAGCCGTCACCTTCGACCTGCCGGCCCAGCCCCTGACCCAGGCGCTGAAGGCCTATGGCGCCACCGCCGACCAGCAGCTGATCTATTCCGAACGCCTCGTCCAGGGCCGCACCGCCCCGGCGCTGAAAGGCGAATACTCGCCCGAGCAGGCCCTCTCGCTCCTCCTCGCCGGCAGCGGCCTGACCGCCGACCGCACCCCGGGCGGCGTCGTCACCATCCGGAGCGCCGCCTCTGACCCCCAGTCGTCGGGCGCCGCGGCGGGCGGCGCTGAGGTCGAAGCGCTGATCGTCACCGCGCAAAAGCGGGAAGAAGACATCCAGGACGTGCCGATCGCGATCAGCGCGTTCACGCAGGAGAAGCTGGAGAATTCTCAAGTCGCCGGCGGTCCGGACCTGATGACCCAGGTCCCGAACATGACCTTCACGAAGACGAACTTCAGTTCCTATTCGATCCAGATCCGCGGCATCGGCACTCAGGCGATCTCGGCGACGACCGACCCGGCGGTGGCTATCGCTTTCAACAACACCCCGTTCGTCGAGAACCGCTTCTTCGAGCAGGAGTTCTACGACCTGCAGCGGATCGAGGTGCTGCGCGGGCCGCAAGGCACCCTCTACGGCCGCAACGCCACGGGCGGGGTCGTCAACCTCATCTCCGCCAAGCCGAAATTCAATTTCGAGGCCAAGCTCGGCGCCGACGTCGCCAACTACGGCACGACGCGGCTGGAGGGGATGGTCAACATTCCGCTCGTCGAGGACACGGTCGCCCTGCGCCTGGCCGGCGCCTGGACCAAGCGCGACGGCTACGCCACCAACGAGATCACCGGCAATCCGATCGACGGCCGTGACCTGTGGTCGACGCGGGTTTCGCTGCGCTTCACGCCCAACGACCGCCTCGACGCCAACCTGATCTGGGAACACTTCCAGGAAGACGACGACCGCATCCGCTCGGGCAAGCAGCTCTGCATGACCGACGAGGTCACCAGCATCGCGGGATTCGAGACCAGCCACTTCGATGTGCCCCCGGGGCTGAATCAGGGAACCATCTTCCAGGGCAGCCAGGCGACCACCAGCCAGGGCTGCGCGCCGAACTCGTTCTACGACGCGGCTTCGTTCCAGACGCCGAACGGACTTTCCCTGCCCTACTACACGGTGTTAGGCGCCATCGGATTGCCGCGGGCGCTCCTGGATCCCTACGAAAGCCGCACCCAGTCGCGCGATCTGCGGGTCATCGAGTCCACGGTCGATCCGCACTACCTGGCCGATTCCGATGTCGTCGAATTTCAGCTCAGCTTCGATGTGACGGACGATCTGACCCTCTCGTCGGAAACCGGCTGGGCCTCCAACTCGGTCTTTTCGACTCAGGACTACAACCGCTTCAACACCCAGCAGGGCGCCTGGCGGGATCCCGCAACGGCTCAGTTTCCTCGCGAGAATCTCGCCAGACTGAACGATGACGGCTACTGGGAATTCTTCGATCCGCAGATCGGCTGGGCGGATCGTCTGGTGGCCGTTGACCTCTCCACCGGCGAGTCAAAGCAGTTTAGCCAAGAGTTCCGGCTTGCGTCTGATTACGATGGCCCGTTCAACTTCAGCCTCGGCGCCAACTTCCTGCGCTACGATACGGAAGACAAATATTATGTCTTCATCAATTCTCTGACCCTGATTTCAGCGGTATCGCCTTACGGCAACTATCTTG
>DASVBC010000003.1:0-32802 GCA_036376035.1 Caulobacteraceae bacterium
GGTCGTAGAGGACGTTCTCCACCTCGATGCAGTAGATGTTCTCCCCGCCCCGGATCAGCATGTCCTTGGCCCGGTCGATGATGTAGACGAAGCCCTCGGCGTCCATCCGCGCCAGGTCGCCGGTCTTCACCCAGCCGTCGACGAAGGTCTGGGCCGTGGCCTCTGGCTTGTTCCAGTAGCCCTTGACCACCTGCGGGCCCTTGAACCACAGCTCGCCGACCTCGCCGACCGGCAGCTCCTTGGGCTCCTCGTCCAGCGACATGACCTTCACTTCGCCCACGGCCACGGCCGGGCCGCAGCTGTCGGGGCGATGCTCATAGTCCTCGCCGCCGTGCTGGGTGGCGGTGGCGCTGGTCTCGGTCATCCCCCAGCCGTTGCCCGGCGCCGACTTGGGCCAGGTTTCCTTGATCTTGCGCACCAGCTCCGGGGCGGAGGGCGCGCCGCCGTACGACACGCTCTCCAGCGAAGAGAGGTCGAAGTCTTTACGCGCCGGGTGCTCGATCAGCTGCCAGGCGATAGTCGGGACGCCGCCCGCCTGGCTGACCTTCTCGCGCTCGATCAGCTGGAAGGCGCGGACCGGGTCCCACTTGTGCATCATCACCAGCTTGGCGCCGGTGGCGAGGCTTGGGTTCAGCACCGCGAAACAGCCCGTCGCATGGAAGAACGGCACGCTGATCAGCGACGCGCGCTGCACCTCCGGATCGGGCTCGGGCGGCTGCTCGCCCCGGCGCAGGAAGGTCCGCGCGCCCGAGCTCATCGAGGAGAAGATGTTGGTCAGGACGTTGCGTTGCGTCGCCAGCGCGCCCTTCGGCTTACCCGTGGTGCCCGAGGTGTAGAAGATGGTCGCATCGTCCTCCGGCCCGATCTCCACCGTCGGGAGCGGGCGGTCCGGCAGGTCCTTCCAGGTCGTCGGATCGCCGATGACCGATTCCAGCGTGGTCACGTGCGGGTGGGTGACTTCCTCGGTCTCGCGGCTGACATAGACGTGGCGCAGGTCGGGGCAATTGGGCAGATGCTCGCGCAGCCGCTCGGCGCGCTCGGCGTCCATGATCGCGATCTTCGAGCCGCTGTCGGTCAGGCCGTATTCCAACTCCGGCCCGGTCCACCAGGCATTCAGCGGCGTGACGATGGCGCCCAGCGACAGGGCCGCATAGAAGGCCACCGGCCATTCGGGCAGGTTGCGCATGATCAGCGCAACGCGGTCGCCCTTCTTGACGCCCTTGGATTCGAGCTCCGCGGCGAAGGCGGCGACGGCGCGGTGGAAGGCCTCGAAGCTGACCCGCTCGTCCTCATAGACGAGGAAGATGCGCTCACCGAAGGCGCGGCCCATCTGGACGATCGAGCGAAGGTTGGGCGGGAGGTTCTTCCACACCTTGGTCTTCACGCCGCGGATCTCGATTTCCTCGATCTCCATCGGCATGCCCGGCGCGGTCAGCAGCGCATGCGCCTGCTCAATGGACATGGCGGGCCAGCTGGCGTCAGTCATCAAATCCTCCCGAATTCAGAACCGGCGCTCTTGAGGTGGGGGGCAGGCGCCTTGAGTTCCCTGAAAGCACACGGCGGGATTGGATGCAAACAGGTGTTCGAATCCTTCTCCCTCCCCTTCATGGGGAGGGAAGACGGCGCAGCCATCGGGTGGGGGAGTTCGTCCGCCACCCCACCCGTCTCGCTTCGCGAGCCACCCTCCCCAGGAAGGGGAGGGAGACTTCAGGAAACCGTCGCCAACCGCGCCAGCGCCGCTTCCAGCTTGGCCTTCGCGGCTTCCGCTTCCGCCAGCCGTTCGCGGTTTTCCTCGACGACCTCCTCGGGCGCGCGGGCGACGAAGTCGGCGTTGCCGAGCTTCTTGGCGGTGCGCTCGATGTCGCCGGCGTGGCTGGCGATTTCCTTGGTCAGGCGGGCCTTCTCGGCGGCGAGGTCGATGAACTGGGCGATCGCCAGCGCGCCCGTCGCCTCGCCGACGACGAACGGCACGGTCCCGGCGGCGGCCTCATCGGCCTCGCGCACTTCGCTGAGCCGCCCGAGGGTCACGATCAGGTCCCGGTGGCGGGTCAGACGCGCACGGGTCGCTTCGCTGGCGCCGCTGAGCGTCAGAGGCGCACGCGCGGAAGGCGGCACGTTCATCTCGGCGCGGATGGAGCGGATTTCGCTGACCAGCTCGATCAGCCAGCCGATCTCCGCCTCGGCCGCCGCGTCGATGTAGCTGTCAGGCAACCGCGGCCACTGGGCCGTCATCAGGAAGCCGTTACGGGGGCCGCCGAACTCGGCGGTCTTGTCCCACAACTCCTCGGTGATGAAGGGCATGACCGGGTGCAGCAGCTTGAGGCACTCATCCAGGACCCAGGCCGCCGTGGCGCGGGTCTCCTCCTGCGCGGCGCCGTCATCGCCGTTGAGGATCGGCTTGGCGAGCTCCAGGTACCAGTCGCAGAACACGTTCCAGATGAAGCGGTACAGCGCCCCGGCCGCGTCGTCGAAGGCGCAGGCCTCGATGGCGCGGGTGACCTCGGCGGCCGTCTTCGCCGTCTCGCCTCGAATCCACTTGTTGATGGTCTGCGTCACGCCCGCCGGGTCGAAACCCTCCACCCGGACGCACTCGTTCATCTGGCAGAAGCGCGCGGCGTTCCACAGCTTGGTTCCGAAATTGCGATATCCTTCAATGCGTTGTTCGGAGAGCTTGATGTCGCGGTTGGGCCCCGACAGCGCCACCATCGTAAAGCGCAGGGCGTCGGCCCCGTACTTGTCGACGAGGCCGAGCGGATCGACGACATTCCCCTTCGATTTGCTCATCTTCTGGCCCTTGGCGTCGCGGACCAGGGCGTTGATGAACACGCGCTCGAAGGGGACCTCGCCGGTGAAGTGCAGGCCCATCATCATCATCCGGGCGACCCAGAAGAAGATGATGTCGAAACTCGTGACCAGGATGTCGGTGGGATAGAACCGCTTGAGGTCGTCCGTCTCCTCCGGCCAGCCCAGCGTCGAGAACGGCCACAGCCCCGACGAGAACCAGGTGTCCAGCACGTCCTCGTCGCGGCGCAGGCTGACGTCCTCCTCGCCATAGTGGATCTGGGCGGCGGCCTGCGCCTCCTCCTCGTTCTCCTCGACGAAGAGGTGGCCGTCAGGCCCGTACCAGGCCGGGATGCGGTGGCCCCACCAGAGCTGGCGCGAGATGCACCACGGCTCGATGTTCCGCAGCCACTCGAAGTAGGTCTTCTCCCAGTGGCGTGGCTCGAAGACCGTGCGCCCCTCCTCCACCGCCTTCAACGCCGGCTGGGCCAGCGTGTGGGCGTCCACGTACCACTGGTCGGTCAGATAGGGCTCGATCACCGCGCCCGAGCGGTCGCCGTGCGGCACCATGTGGCGGGTCTTCTCGATGCCGCGCAGGAGGCCAAGCTCCTCCATCCGCTCGACGATACGCTTTCTCGCGTCGAAGCGGTCGAGACCCCGGAATTCCTCCGGCGCGTTGGCGTTCAGCCGCCCGAACTCGTCGAGGATGTTGATGGCCTCGAGGTCATGGCGCTTGCCGACCTGGAAGTCGTTGAAGTCGTGCGCCGGCGTGATCTTCACCGCGCCGGAGCCCTTCTCCGGGTCGGCGTAGTCGTCGGCGACGATGGGGATCAGCCGCCCGACGATAGGCAGGCGGACCAGCTTGCCGATCAGGCTCGTGTAGCGCTCGTCGTCCGGGTGAACGGCCACCGCCGTGTCGCCCAGCATGGTCTCGGGCCGCGTGGTGGCCACCACCACCTCGCCCGTGCCGTCGTCCAGCGGATAGGCGAAGTGCCAGTATTGGCCGTCGACCTCGCGCTGCTCGACCTCCAGGTCGCTGATCGCCGTCTGGAAGTGCGGATCCCAGTTCACCAGCCGCTTGTCGCGGTAGATGAGTCCTTCCTTGTAGAGCCGCACGAAGACCTTGCGCACGGCCGCCGACAGGCCCGCGTCCAGCGTGAACCGCTCGCGGCTCCAGTCGCAGGAGGCGCCGAGCCGGCGCAGCTGGTTGACGATCTGGCCGCCGGACTGGGCCTTCCACTCCCACACCTTCTCGACGAAAGCCTCGCGGCCCATGTCGCGGCGGCCGATGTTGCCCTGCTCGGCCAGCTGACGCTCGACCACCATCTGGGTGGCGATGCCCGCGTGGTCGGTGCCTGGCAGCCACAGCGCCGCCTTGCCGCGCATCCGCTCGAACCGCGTCAGCACGTCCTGAAGCGTGTTGTTCAGCGCATGGCCGATGTGCAGCGAGCCCGTCACGTTCGGCGGCGGGATGACGATGGTGAACGCCTCGGCCTCCGGGTTCTTCTCCAGCACCGCGTCGGGCGAGAAGACGCCGGACTCCTCCCAGGCCCTGTAAAGGCGAGGTTCGACGGACTTGGGATCGAAGGTCTTTTCGAGCATTGGCAATCGGTTGGTGTGAGGCGGATGTACGGCACATTCATCCGCTCATCCCCGCGAAGGCGGGGACCCAGGTGTTTTATCGGAAGGCTCCGGAGCCGGCAGAAAAAACCTGGGTTCCCGCCTTCGCGGGAATGAGCGGTTTATTTCAGCCTACTCGGCCGCGGGAGATGCGTTCGACCTCGTCGCGCACGGCGGCCTGGACGATGCGCGGCAGGTTTTCGTCGAGCCATTGACGCAGCATCGGGGCCATCAACTCCTTGGCGACATCCTCCAGCGTGCGGCTCTCGCGCGGCTGCGAGGCGGCGGCCGACAGCTGGCTGAAGGCCGAGGCGGCGACGCTGGCGGCGCGAGGGCTCAGCAGGGTGTCGTCTTCACGGGCCGCGGCGACCGCGGGTTCGGGCGCGGGCGGCGCATACTCGACTTCCGGCTCCGGCTGGCGCTCGGCTTGGACGTGATAGGGCACATCGCCCCCCGCGGCCGGCTCGTCCGGCTCGACGGCGTAGTCCGGGTCGTCGTCCTCGACCGCGGCGGCCTCGTTGGATACGCCCTCGCCCTCCGGCGCGTCATCTTCGGAGATGATGCGGCGGATGGAAGCCAGGATTTCCTCCATCGTGGGTTCCGGAGCAGTCGGATCGGGCATGGTTCAGCCGTGCGAAAGGGGTGCGAAGCGCTAGCCTCACACCCTACGCATCGCACCGATGGCTTGCAACGCGAGCGGCTACTTCTCGCCGGCGACGGGGGAGTTCTCGGGCGCCTTGCCGATGGGCGGCGCGCCGACGCGGTCGATCATCTCCACGCCATACTCCCACGGAACCCAGCCCCAGCTGTGCTTGACGCGGTTGAAGTTGGCGGCCGGATCGTAGGCTTCGACGCCCGGAACCAGCTTCGGCGCCTCTAGATCACCCATGGCGGCCAGCACCAGGGCGGCGGCCACATACTCGTCGCGGCGCGCGGTCACCAGCGCCAGCTGGGCGTTGCGCAGCTCCTGCTCGGCGTTGAGCACGTCCAGCGTGGTGCGAAGTCCGACCTGGGCCTCCTCGCGGGTGCCCTCGAAGGCGATCTGGGCGGCGTTCACCTGCTCCTGGTTGGCGACCAGGTTGGCCCTGGCGCCCAGCAGCTGATTCCAGGCCCGCGCCACGTCCTGCAGCACGTCGCGCCGCGCGCCCTCGATGGCGATACGGTCGGCGGTGTTGCGGGCCGAGGCCTGGCGGACCTGCGAGTTGGTCAGCCCACCGGTGAAGATCGGCATGGAGGCCACCACCGATCCGGTGATGTCGCGGTCGTAGTCGCCGAAGCGGTTGCCGACGTCGTTCACCTCGGCGGCGCTGTAGCCGAGCGTGCCGCGCAGACCCACGGTCGGGCGGCGCTTGGCCCTCGCCGCGGCCACGCGAGCGCTGCTGGCGCGCTCCTCAAAGCCGGCCGCGCGGACGGCGCCGTTGTTCTCCTGCGCCCGCTCGAACGCCTGGTCCACGGTCGCCGGCAGCAGCGGCGCGAGCGAGGGCTCCGGCGCCAACTCGCCCGGGTTCTGGCCCACGACGGCGGCGTAGTTGGCGCGGCTGATGGCGAGCGCGGCCTGCGCCGAGGCCAGCGTCGCCCGGGCGGCGGCCTGGCGGGCCTCGGCCTGGGCGGTGTCGGTGCGGGTGATCTCGCCGACCTCGAAGCGCGCCCGCGCCTCTTCCAGCTGGCGGTTCAGGACCGATACATTCTCCTGGGCGATCCGCAGCCGCTCCTGGTCGCGGCGCACGTCCACATAGGCCTGCACCACGTTCAGCAGCACCCCGGCCTCGACCTGCCGCAGCCCCTCGCGCCCGGCCAGCACATCGGCCTCGGAAGCGCTGATCTGCGAAGTCACCCGCCCGCCCGTGTAGATCGGCTGCGTCACCTCGATCTGGCCGGCGCTGGCGCTGGTGCGGCTGGTGAACGAGGGCACGGGGATGGTCGTGTCGGGGATGCCGTTGTTGTCGGTATCGACCTGCGTCTCCCCGGCGGCGGTGCGGATCTCGCGCTCGCTCACCGAGGCGGTCGCATCGACGGTCGGACGAAGGCCGGTCCGCGCCTGCACATAGGTTTCGTCGAGCGCGCGCTGGCTGGCGCGCTGCTCCTGCAGCGTGGGGTTGGTCTGGTAGGCCAGCGCGATGGCGTCGGCCAGGGTCTCTGCGTGAGCGGCGCCGGCGGCGGCCAGGAGCCCGGCGCTGGAGACGGCGGCCAGCAGGGCCGCGCGGCGGGTGTTGAACATCAAGCCTTATCCCTCGCGCGCTCGGGGGAGCGCGGGTTTTCTATATGTACGCCTCTAGTCCCCGCCGCCACCCCTCGGCCAGTTAAGCTTTATTCACGCCAGCGTTGCCAAAGCCTTAGAGGGCGAAACGCCGCACCCGCTCAAACCCGGGCAGCACCGGTGGCGTGGCGTCGAACAGCGTCCGGCGGCCGACGCCGTCGGCGGCGCGGACATAGATGACGCCCTTGCCCACCGGACCGTCGCGCTCGACCACGCCCAGGCGCCCGCCCGGCCCCAGCGCCGCCAGCCACTCGCGCGGCGCCTCGGCCACGGCCCCTTCGCAGACGATGATGTCGTAGTCATTACCGGCGACCGCCCGCAGATCCTCACCGTCCAGTCGCTCGACGCTGCAGCCGATGTGCTCCAGCACCGCGGCGGCGTATGGCGCGGCGATGGCCAGCGCCCGCTCCAGCGGCTGCGGGCGAAGCTCGTTCAGTAGCTTGGCGATGGTCCTGGGATTGAGCAGGTAGCGCCCCGGCGCATAGGCCACGTCAGCGTCGGCATAGGCGGCATAGGCCTTGTCGGCGGGCACGAAGTCCTCGCGGCGGACCGCGCGCATGGCGTCGTGGATCGCCACGTCCGTCACGTCCTGGGTGCGCACCTGCGCCTCGACCATGTTCAGACGGGCGGTCGCGAAGTCGGCGCTCATGAAGGCCTCGGGGGAAGCAAGGGTGAGGGCGCGCTTATAGGTCCGAGCGCGCGGAGTATGCAATTGCCCGCCGCCGCCCCATCTGTTAGCCGTCCCGCCCGGTGGCCCGATGGCGGAGTGGTTACGCAGCGGACTGCAAATCCGTGCACCCCGGTTCGATTCCGGGTCGGGCCTCCAACCTCCAGCCATCGGCGAATCCGGCTAAGCTCGGTCTCCTGACAGCTTCGGGGGGAGCGGTTGTTCGCAATTCCGACACCTTGCGCGCATAAGAATGGAGCCTTCCGGCCTCCTGCAAGGTTCTTCCCGAACCAGCGAATGATCCGCACCGAAAGTCCAACGCCTTGAGCTCCATCACCCAAGACCCGCGCGCGCTGAAGAAGGCGCTTGCGACCTACCAGCGGCCCAGCCACGGCCGCAGCTTCGTCGAGATCCTGATCACCGCCGGGCCGCTCGCGGTCCTCTGGGGACTGGCCTGGTTCGCGGTCGACCGCCATCAGTGGTGGGGCGTGCTGCTGACCGTTCCCGCCGCCTTCTTCCTCGTGCGGCTGTTCATGATCCAGCACGACTGCGGGCACGGCGCCTTCTTTAGGCACAAGCCGCTGAACGACTGGGTCGGCCGGATCATCGGCATCCTGACCGTGACGCCCTACGACTACTGGCGGCGCACCCACGCCATCCACCACGCGACGTCGGGCAATCTCGACCGCCGCTGGCTTGGCGCGGTGGAGACGCTGACCGTCGAGGAGTACCAGGCGCTGCCGCCGATCAAGCGGCTGGGCTATCGCCTCTATCGCAACCCGGTCGTGCTGTTCGTCATCGGCCCGGCCTATATGTTCATCCTCCAGCACCGCCTGCCCATCGGCCTGATGAAGGAGCGCAGCGCCTGGATTTCGGTGATGGGCGCCAATCTCGGCATCGCCGCGCTGGTCTTCGCCGCCATCTACTTCGGCGGCGCCGGGCCCTTCCTGATGGTCCACCTGCCGATCCTGTTGCTGTCGGCCTCCATCGGGGTGTGGCTGTTCTACGTGCAGCATCAGTTCGAGGGCGCTTTCTGGGCCCGCAACGACGACTGGACCCTGCACGAGGCCTCGCTGAAGGGCTCCTCGCACCTGCAACTGCCGCCGGTGCTGAGCTGGTTCGCCGCCAACATCGGCGTCCACCACGTCCACCACGTGGGCAGCAAGATCCCCTACTACCGCCTGCCGCAGGTCCTGAAGGACCACCCCGAACTCGACGAGATGAGCCGGGTCGGCTTTTGGGAGAGCTTCAGGTCCGTGCGCCTGGCGCTCTGGGACGAGGCCAAGGGCCGGCTGGTGTCGTTCAATGAGGCGCGCCGCCACCGCGCGGCGTTAAGCGCCCATTAACCAAAGCTACCCATTCCTTGCCTTGCAGCTTCCATTTCGAAGCCGCCCACCATCACCACTTTCTTTTCAGCCCGGCGGCGACGCCGGGCTTCTTTTTTGCCGCGCCGATTGCGGCCCGGCGGTGCTTGCGCGAGCCCGCCGGTTCGTCTTATACGCACCATCCTTCGACGGCCCTGATCCTCGGTAGCTCAGTTGGTAGAGCAGGCGACTGTTAATCGCCGGGTCGCAGGTTCGAGTCCTGCCCGGGGAGCCAGGGGCCCTTCCCACCCGAAATGCGTAAGATCACCTCTAAAGGGGATAGAGAAGGGGCAGTCATTGCCCCCTGCTTGCGCGTTAGCGAAAACTTTTGGCCAGAATACGGTTCGAGTCCTGCTTGGGGCGGCCCCCTGATCAACCGCATGAGGCCGCGATGGCCCCGCCTGCACCGTCCAACAGGACAGGGCTCAGCAATGCGCGGTCAGCAGAGTCGATCGGCGCTCGGCGTGCATGAGTCGGGAACCCGACGGTCGAAAGTGGATTGTGGGAAGGCTAGAGCCGTCGGGGGAATGGCGATGTCACGCGTGCTGGTCGTGGACGATGATCCGCATACCTGCGAGGTGGTCGTCGATATCCTCAAGCATGTCGGGCTGGCGACTGTGTGCGCCAACAGCGATGAGGAAGCCTACGAGATCCTGTCCTCTCCGCAGCCTATAGAGGCGCTCGTTGTCGATGTGAACCTGGGCGCCGGAACGACCGGCTTCGATGTGGCTCGCTTCGCGAGGCAGGCCATTCCGGCCCTGCCGGTGATCTACGTCACCGGCAGGGCCACGCACGAATCTTTCCTGGCGTTCGGCGTTCCTAACAGCGTGTTCATCGAGAAACCGTTCAACCTCGATGAACTGGCCGAGGCCGTGCTGAAGCGCACGGGCCGCGCTTAGCCACGTCGAGAGCATGACTCAGGCGAGGGTCTCGCCACCTAGAGCGGCCGTCATTGACGGCTCAATTGTTAAGGTGGGCAGTCAGGCTATCGAAGCCAGCGGAGGCGCCCCATGGCCCACAAGTTCGAAATCTATAAAGACAAGGCCGGCGAGTTCCGTGTGAGGTTCAAGTACAACTCGGAGGTTATGTTCTCGACGGAAGGCTATTCGTCGAAAGCTTCCGCAAAGAGCGCCATCGAGAGCATCAAGGCCAATTCACCGAATGCTCCGACCGAGGATCTGACAGCGACCTGACGGTCCCGGGACACGGAGAGCGGCCATGTCCGATTCTCGTGAGTTCAACGCGCGCACGATGTCCTGGACTTGGCGGTCGCCGTATTCCTCGGAGCGGCGTCGCCAATTGTCGGCCCACTCGCGGACCACCCATCATCCCCTACCAAGCTGGATCAGCCGGTGCGCGACCGTCAGAGCCACGCCGCGAAGCCGAGCGGGTTGTGGGCGCGGGCGACGGTGACGATGAAGGCGAACACCGCCAGAGCCGCCAGCCAGAAGATCAGGCGCACCTTTCGGGGCCGTTCGGGCCTGAGCGCGACCGTTCCCAGACCGATGTAGACGACGAGCAGCACGACCTTCACGGTCAGCCAGCCGTGGACGAACGGGTACTGCCGCACGATGGTCATCAGCATCAGCGCCGCGGTCAGCAGGGTGGTGTCGATCGTCCAGCTCATCAGGCGCACGGGAAGCGCCTTCACCCAACCCGCGCCGAGCAGGTTCAGCGCCGCGCCGCGCAGCAGGAACAGGCTGCCGCTGGCCGCGACGGACCAAATGTGGACCGCCCTGATCTGCGCGTAGAACTCCTCCATCGGCCCGCTCAGGCCCCGGCGGTCTCTTCCGGCGGCTCCCGCCGCGGCCTGATCCACAGCCCCGCGACGAACAGCGTCAGCGCCAGCGCGCCGATGCTGAACACGGTGTCGCCCGGCACCCGCATCCACACCAGCAGGTCGACCAGCGGCTGCTGCATGAACTGCTCGGAGCGGGCGTACCAGTATCCATGGTTGATGGCGGCCAGCAGCTGCAGCGTCCCCAGCGGCAGCAGCGTCAGCAGCGCCATCATGGCCAGGCCGATGTTGAACGACCAGAAGCTGACCCTGAGGACACCTTCGTGCCAGACGAGGTCCGGCTTCAGACCGCGCAGGCAGAACAGCACCAGGCCGATACCCAGCATGCCGTAGACGCCGAACAGCGCCGTGTGGCCATGCAGCGGCGTCAGGTTCAGGCCCTGCATGTAGTAGAGCGACAGCGGCGGGTTGATGAGGAAGCCGAACAAGCCCGCTCCCACCAGGTTCCAGAAGGCGACCGCCAGGAAGAACATAACCGGCCACTTGTAGCGCCGCATCCACGGCGTCGAGCCGCTGAGCTTCCAGTGGTCGTAGGCCTCGAAGCCGATGTAGGCCAGCGGCACCACCTCCAGCGCCGAGAAGCTGGCCCCAAGCGCCAGCACCGGCGTGGGCGTGCCGCTGAAATAGAGGTGGTGCAGGGTGCCGAGCACGCCTCCGGCCATGAAGATGATGGTCGCGAACAGCACCGCAACCGTCGCCGTCTTCACCGGGATGAGGCCAAGCCGCGTGAACAGGAAGGCGATGACCGCCGTGGCGAACACCTCGAAGAAACCCTCGACCCACAGGTGGACCAGCCACCAGCGCCAGTACTCCACGATCGACAGGTGGGTGTGCTCGTTCCACATCAGCGCCGCGCCGAAGAAGAGGCCGATGGCGACGGTCGAGAGGAACAGCAGGGCGACGATGGAGCGCGACTCGTTGCGCTCCCGCAGCGCCGGCCACAGCGCGCGGCCGACCAGCACCAGCCAAAGGATCAGGCCTATGAACAGGTACCACTGCCAGAAGCGGCCCATGTCGGCGTACTCCCATCCCTGGTGGCCGAACCAGAAGTTCTGCTCCAGGCCCAGCATCTGCATGACCGCCGCCCACTGGCCGGCGAACGAGCCGACGACGATGATCAGCAGGCTCAGCCACAGGAAGTTGACGCCGAGCCGCTGGAAGCGCGGCTCGTGGCCGGACATGGCCGGGCCGATGTAGAGGCCGGTGCCCAGCCAGGCGACGGCGATCCACAGGACCGCCAGCTGCGTGTGCCAGGTTCGTGTGATGGAATAGGGCAGCACGTTGGCCATCTCGAAGCCGTAAACGAGCTGGCCTTCGACCTGGTAGTGGGCGCTCATGGCGCCGAGCAGGATTTGCACCAGGAACAGCGCCAGGAGAACCCAGAAGTACTTGGCCGTCGCCTTCATGGAAGGGGTGACGACGATGGTGCGCATCGGGTCGGTCTTCGGCAGCCTGTGCGGCTCACGGTCCCTGTCGTGAGTGACGGCGTGGTGCCAGCCCAGCAGTGCGATGCCCGCGAGCAGGAAGGTCACGCTGAAGGCAGACCAAAGGAAGGTCGTCGCCGGGGGGCGGTTTCCGATCAGCGGCTCGCTCGGCCAGTTGTTGGTGTAGGTCACCTGGCCGCCCGGCCGCTCCGTCGAGGCCGCCCAGGCCGTCCACCAGAAGAAGGCCGACAGCGCCTCGCGGTGGTCGGCCCGCGCAACGGTGCCGTTCTTCATGGCGTAGGCTTCGCGCAGCTCCGCCGTCGCCGGGTCGGCGCCGAACAGGCTTTCGTAGTGATCGGAGACCTTCGCCACGGCTGCGGCGCGCTCATCGCTGATCGTGATTGTCCTGGTCGCCGGATCGTATGTGTTGCGGCGTATGCGCTCGCGCAGGCGGGCCTCAAGGGCCGATTGCCGCTCCGCGTCGAGGGCGGCGAAGTTCGCCGCGCCTTCCTGGCGGGCCCAGACGTCAAGAAGCGTCACCAACTCGCGGTGCAGCCAGTCAGCGCTCCAGTCCGGCGCCACGTAGCCGCCGTGGCCCCAGATGGAGCCCAGCTGCATGCCGCCCATCGACTGCCAGACCTGCCGGCCCCGTTCGATGTCGGCGCGCGTGTAGACGACCTGGCCGGACTGCGAGACCACCCGCTCGGGCATCGGCGGGGCCTTGAGGTCGATCTCCCGGCCGGTCCACAGAAGGACTGCAAAGGATGCGACGAGCAGCGTCGCCAGGACTATCCAGAGTTTTCTGGTGCTGCTCATGTGTCCTCCCCAGGATTTTGCTGGTGTTGAAAAGCCTGTCTCGTGCGGTCTGGAGCTGCGGGTGGCGTAAAGTTTGACTCCGCGATGCCCCCCGTGACCGGGACAGCGTCTGATGACGTTAGTCAGCGCTTTCCTTCAGGGCAAGCCACCGCTGCGTAGAGACCCGGCAGGGAGCCTGATCTACCCGACGGCCCGACCGCCCCGGCCGGCCAACAGGCCGCGGATGCAGGCGTTGAGGCTCTCGCCCAGCAACGGCTTCTCGACGATGGGAATCCCCATGTCCCAGCAGGCCTCGCGGACGTCGGCCTGCGGACGGGTGGTGATCATTACCACGCGTCCCGTAGCACCGCGGCGGCGCAGCTCCCGGATCACGCGCCGTCCGTCGAGCGCCGGCAACCGATGGTCGACGACGAAGCAGGCGATCTCTTCCAGCCGGTCGGCGTCCAGCAGGCCTTCCCCGTCCTTGAAGGTCAGCACGCTGTAGCCTTCGGCTTCCAACGAAAACCTGATGGCGTTCAGCAGCGGCGCATCTTCGTCGACGACGGCGATGAGGTGTGGCGCGCGCGCTGACGTTTGTGCTGGCAGGGACATTCTTGCTCGGCTCCGAACGCCCATAAGCGGGCGTCGCGGCCGGTGGCGCATTGACCAGGCGCAATCAGCTGTCGATAGAGTCCGCCGTTATGCTGGCCTTCATGGCCATGCGGACAAGTTCGGCGAAGGTCTCGGCCTCCATCTTGTCCATTACCTTGGCGCGATAAATCTCCACGGTCCTGTCGCTGATGCCCAGGTCGCGCCCGATCAGCTTGTTGCTGTGCCCCGCGACGAGCCGCTCAAGCACCTGCCTCTCGCGGACCGAAAGGTTGTCAAGCCGCGGTTGGAGTTGGCCGCAGCCGGTAGCTGGAGGCTTCAGCGCTTCCCGAACCGCCGCCAGCAGCACCTCGTCCACGAACGGCTTTTCGAGGAACTCAGCAGCTCCGGCCTTCATCGCCTCCACGGCCAGCGGAACGTCGCCGTGGCCAGTAATGACGATGATGGGCAGCCGAACGCTCATCGCCCGCACGCGGCGAACCAGCTCCAGTCCGTTCATCTCGGGCATGCGGACGTCGGTGATGATGCAGCCGGCATTCAGCGTCGGCGCGATATCCAGGAATCCTGTGGGCGACTCGTAGGTCCGCGCGGGTAGGCCGCAGGCGGCCAGCAGGAAGCTGAGCGACGTTCGCATCGCCTCGTCGTCGTCGATGACGTGCACGAGCGCCTCTTGCGCCATAACCCCTGCCTCCCCCGTCACCCGGCCGGCAGGGTGAAGTGGAAGACCGTGCCGGCGGGCGTGTTGGGCTCGGTCCAGATGCGCCCGCCATGCGATTCCACAATGGTCCTGCAGATCGAAAGCCCCACGCCCATACCCGAAGGCTTGGACGTATCGAAGGGCTGGAAGAGCCGCTCCAGAACCTCCACCACGATGCCGGGGCCGGTGTCGGCGATGCTGACGCGCACCATGCCGTCGGCGTCGGGGGCGCTGGCGATGAGCAGCTCGCGGGCTCGCTGTTGGCCTCGACCATGGCTTCGATGGCGTTGCGGCGATCAGCAGAAAGGGGCGCTCGTGCAGCCCAGCCAGGGGACCATGGACCAAAAGCCCCGCAACCCCGGCGGCGGCGGCGGCGAACGACCAGGCCGCCCATTCCTCGTATCGGCCGCCGTCCGCCGTCCGCCGGCCTTGTCGTCGGCAAATCGCTGACCACGCCATCCCCCAAGTCGCTGACCCCAGGCTATGTAGAATCCCTTATGGGTTCGACCCGAATTTGAACCGCCCCCGCGGGCCGCTACCGATCATGGCGTAACGACACCATGGAGCGCCCCGATGGCCACCCCGCAGATCGCCCTTGCCGTATCGGACGCCTGGTCGCCAGCACCGGCTTCACGCGGCGGCGCGGCCGTCGCCGACCTCCCCGCCATCGGCCCGCGCGTCACCTATGCGCGTGACGCCGAGATCTTTGGCGAGGGCGAGACCGCCGAGCACGTCTACCAGGTGCAGGAGGGCGTCGTCCGCACCTGCCGCTTTCTGGGCGACGGCCGGCGCCAGATCGAGGAATTCCACTTGGCTGGCGACTACTTCGGCCTGGAGCTGGGCTCCGAGTACAGCTGCACCGCTGAGGCGGTCGGTCCCGCGACGGTGATCCTGCTGCGCCGCAGCTCCCTCGCCGAACTGGCCACGCGCGACGTGGCCGTCGCCGGGCGCCTGCTCAGCTTGACGATGTCGGGGCTCGCCCGCAGCCAGAAGCATTGCGTGATGCTCGGCCGCAAGGGGGCCTGCGAGCGGGTGGCGGCATTCCTCGTCGACTTCGCCCAGCGGTGCGGGGCCGCGAACCTGGTGGACCTGCCGATGTCGCGCCAGGAAATCGGCGATTATCTCGGCCTCACCATTGAAACGGTCTCGCGCACCTTCACGCACCTGGAGAGCGACGGTGTGATCGCGCTGGCCGATCGCCGCCACGTCCACATCCGCAGTCCACAAAAGCTGCGCGGCCTGTGCGATTGAGTCAGCAGGACGGACGCGAGCCCACATAACCGGCCGCCGCGATCAGGGTCCAGCCGCCCAGCACCGACGCCACGCCGGGATCGGCCAAGTGATAGACTCCCGCCAGGCTCGCCCCGATCGAAGCCAGCCCCATCACCTTCACTGGCCGCGGAATCGCGCGGCGTGTGGCCCATTCGCTCAGGTATGGGCGAGCAGCGGATGCTCGTGGAGCTTCCGCGTCAGCTCCGGCGACGACCGCAGGAAGGCCCACGAAGCGACGAGCAGGAAGGGCGTGGTGGGCAGCAGGGGCACGAACACGCCGACGAAGCCGACGCCGGCGGCGGCGACACCCAGCGTCCGCAGCACCAGCTTCATGGGGCCGCGCGCGACGCGGTTGAACGCTAGGTCCCGCCTCTCCCTGGCGGGTGCGGACGACGCCGCCGGCTGCTCCAGGCCGCAGGCCGCGATCACCACTGCAGGGATCTCCATGGACTAGGACGCGCGTTCGACGGGGTAATCGGACATCATGTCGGAAGTATCGCGCCTGTGCGGCCCAACGTCCTTGCGCCGGCGCAAGCGGGGGGCTTGATCATCGTCAACCGCGCGGCGGGCCCGGACCGCTAGGATTGCTCCCGGCGGACGCCGCCGACGCAACCCTCAGGCCCGATGTTCATAGCCATTGAAGTGACGCCAAACCCGGACGCGCTGAAGTTCATTCCGCACGTCCGCCTGACGGAGGGCCAGGGCTGGACCTTCGAGGGCGTCGCGGAGGCCGTGCCAAGCTCCCCGCTCGCGGCCCGCATCTTCGAGCTCGAAGCGGTCCGGCAGGTCTACGTCGCGGAGGATTTCGTGACGGTTCACCGGCGTCCCGACGGCGAAGGCTGGACCACGCTGCGCATCAAGGTGGTGGCCGCCATCGCCGACCACCTGGAAACCGGTGAGCCCGCGATAGGGACCGCAACGACGGGCGCAGCGGTGAATCCGGACCCGGTCGAGAACGCCATCCGCGAGGTGCTCGGCCTGCACGTCCGTCCGAGCGTCAGGCAGGACGGGGGCGACATCCTGTTCGAGCGGTTCGATGCCGAAGACGGCGTCCTGTGGATCAGGATGGAGGGCGCCTGCGGCGGGTGCCCGTCAGCCCGCAACACCCTGAAGGCCGGCGTGGAACGCATCGTCACGCGCTACATCCCTCAGGTCTCGCGGGTTGAGGAAATCCCGGGTGGAGAACCTGCCCGGGATTTCCGGGACCGTTGGCGGGCGAGACCTGGCGAGAGCGGCGCCGCGCCCAGGCCGGAACCGGCGTTCACGCACCAGGGCCGCGCCTTTCGCGGGCGCGGCTCAGGATAGCCCGTGGCTGCCGGCGACGGCGCCGGCCACGGTCACGAGGCTGATCGTCAACAGGAGCCAATGCAGAACCTCCATCGCGCGGAAGGCTCGCTCCGGCCGCCGGGCGCGTTCGAGAGCCCTGTGCAGGAACAGCGGCTCGATGACGAACAGCATCAGCGCAAACACCGCCCAGACCGCCACCATGGCATGCATCCACCAGTACTCCGCCAGGGCGAAGCGGTCCCAAAGCTGAAGGCGGTGGACGAGCCAGTAGCCGCTGGCGCCGGCAATCAGCACGGTGATCCGGGCCTGCCAGGCGAAGCCGCCTTCGACGCGAAGGAAGGCCGCCAACCTCTGTGACGGCGGCTGACCGCGGCGAACGGCGGGCAGCAGCACCGTGGTCACAAAGGCGACGCCGCCGATCCACATCACCACCGCCGCGACATGGGCGGCGCGGACAAGCGCCAGTTCATTGCCAGGTGAAATCGTCATCGCCCCCCCTCAGACCGCCCTCGAATGCCGCGCGGGAGCGGCGGGCAGGCGTTCATCGAAGCATGCGGCGGCAGCGCGAACCAGCCGGCGCGCACGCTCGTCGACCAGCACCGTCCGCCCACGCACGACGCACAGCCCCTCGGCCTCCAGCCGCCGCGCCTGGTCGAGGCTATCGTCCAGGCTGTCGGGCGCAAAGCCGTTGGTGCGGCAGACCTCGCCCACGTCCACGCGCAGGTCGCACATCAGGCGCTCGATCACCGCCGAGCGCAGCCGGTCCTGGCCCTGGAGCGGGAGCTTGCGGGCCAGCGGCAACCGGCCGGCGTCGACGGCGGCGCCCCAGGCGTCGGTGGCGATGGCGTTCTGCACGAAGCCTTCCCTGAAGCAGCCGATGGCGGACGGCCCGATGGGGATGAGCACCGGCGCGGGGTCGTCGGTATAGCCTTGGAAATTCCGCCGCAGCGCGCCCGAAGCGGCGGCCCTGGCCAGCGGATCGTCGGGCCGCGCGTAGTGGTCGAGGCCGATGCGGACGTAGCCGGCGGCGGCCAGCGCTTCGTCGGCGGCCTCGGCCTGCTCCCACCGGCCCGCCGTGTCGGCCAAGTCGGCGTCCTTGATCATCACCTGGTGCTTCTTCATCCAGGGCACATGGGCGTATCCGAAGACAGCGATGCGGTCGGGCTGCAGGGTTACTGCTGCGGCGACCGTGGCGGCGACATTCTCCGGCGTCTGCGCGGGCAGTCCGTACATCAGGTCGAAGTTGATGGCGTCGATACCCACGCCGCGCAGCCTTTCCACGCCGCGCGCGACGAGCTCGTAGGGCTGGATGCGGTTGACCTTGTCCTGGACGACGGGGTCGAAGGCCTGCACGCCGAGGCTGGCGCGGGTGACGCCCGCCTCCCCCAGCCCATCGACGAAGGCGTCGCTCATCAGCCCGGGGTCGAGTTCGACGGCCACCTCGGCGCCGGGCCGCAGCGCGAACCGATCGGCCAGCCGCCTGGTCAGGGAGACGAAGTGTTCCGGCGACAGCGCGTTGGGGCTGCCGCCGCCGAAATGCAGGTGGGCGGCTCCGGCGTGCGGGCCCAGCGCATCGGCCATCAGGTCTATTTCGCGCTCGAGCCTGGCGTGAAAGACGCCGATGCGATCGTATTCGTGGGCCACGGTGGTGTGGCAACCGCAGTACCAGCACAGTCGCCGGCAGAACGGGACGTGGACGTAGGCCGAGATGGTGTCGCCCGCTCGCGTGCCGGCTATCCAGCTGCTGGCCTCCGGGTCTGCCGCCGCTTCGACGAAGGCGAGCGCCGTCGGATAGCTGGTGTAGCGCGGCAGGTTGCGCTGCGCGTGACGCAGCTGCGCCGGTGTCGGTGATCGTGTCATTGACGTCTGCGGGCGCCTGGCGGTCGCAAATCTTTACCGGAGCGATACTCGCCCGCTCCCCGCTCGAAGGCTTTGACCTCGGTCAATCACTACGCCGCGCCATCCCGATATAGCTCGCTGAACGCAACGCAGGAGGTCGAAAGCGCATGATCGGTCCAGACGTCGAACAGGCCCGCAGGCCCTGCTCCTCGACCGCCGAGGTGCTGTTTTTCGGCAAGGTCGGGGACATCCTGGGATCCCGCTGCCAGATAGCGCTGCCGGCCGAAGGCGTGACCGTGGCCGAACTCCGCCAGCGCCTGGAGGAGGTTGTGGAGGGCGCCGCCGAGGCGCTGGGCGAGCGCGGCGTCAAGGTGGCGGTTGACCTGGAGTTCGTGGGCGAGGACGCGCGCGTGCGGCCCGGTCAGGAAGTCGCCTTCCTGTCGATGTTCTCCGGGGGCTGACGATGAAGGCGGGCATCGACGAGACGCTGACCTTCCATCCCCTGAATGTCGCCGTGTTGACCGTGTCCGACACCCGCGACGAGATCACGGACACCTCCGGCGGGCTGTTGATCGAGCGGCTGAAACAGGCCGGCCATACGCTCGCGGGCCGCGCGATCGTGCCCGACGAGGTTCCCGCCATCCAGGCGCAGGTGCTGGCCTGGGTGGCCGACGCCGGCGTCGATGTGATCCTGAGCACCGGCGGCACCGGCTTTTCGCCGCGTGACGTCACCCCGGAGGCCGTCCGCCCCCTGCTCCGCCGCGAGATGGACGGCTTTTCGACAGTGTTCCACCAGGCCAGCCAGACCACCGTGGGCGTCTCCACGCTCCAGTCGCGCGCGCTCGCCGGCCAGATCGAGGAGACCTTCATTTTCTGCGTCCCCGGCTCGACCGGCGCCTGCCGCGACGCCTGGGACCTGGTGTTGGGCCAGGAGCTGGACAGCCGCTACCGGCCCTGCTCGCTGGTCGGACAGGTGCCCCGCTACCGCGGGCTGTGCGCGTGAACACCTTCGACGAAGCCTGCGCCGTCATCGGCGGCCTGGCCGGGCCGTTGGGAACCGAACAGGTCCGGCTCGACGAGGCCTACGGCCGCGTCCTGGCGGCCTCGGTGGCGGCGGCGAGCGCCGCGCCCGCCTTCTCGGTCTCGGCCATGGACGGCTACGCCGTGCGCGACGCCGACCTCGGGCCGGGCGGCGGGGCGCTGCGGGTGGTCGGCGAATCGTTCGCCGGGCCGCATTCCTTCGGGGGTGTGCTGGAGCCCGGTTGCTGTGTACGCATCTTCACCGGGGCCGCCGTGCCGGAGGGCGCCGACCGTGTCGTCGTCCAGGAGGTGGTCAGGCGCGACGGCGACATGGCCGTGATCCCCGCCCCGACCGGCGGTCGCCACATCCGCGCGGCCGGTTCGGACTTCGCGGCGGGCGAGGTGCTGCTCCAAAGTGGCGAACGCCTGACCCCCCAGGCGATGATCGCCGCCGCCGCCGCCGACACGGCGTCCCTCGAGGTGTTCCGCCGCCCGCGCGTGACCATCCTCAGCACCGGAGACGAGCTGGTCGAGCCGGGCCAGGCCGCCGGCCGTCCCGGCACCATTCCCGACAGCGTCTCGCTGGGCGTGGCCGCCCTCTCCCGCCTCTGGGGGGCCGAGGTGGCCGGCCGCCGTCGGCTGGGCGACGACCTGTCGGCGCTCAGCGTGGCGGCCGGGGAGGCGCTGCAAGCCGCCGACGTCGTACTCACCACCGGCGGCGCTTCGGTGGGTGAGAAGGATTTCGCCAGGGCGATGTTCGCGCCTTTCGGCCTGGAGGTGGCGATCGACAAGGTGGCCATGAAGCCCGGCAAGCCGATCTGGGTCGGCCGGGCCCAGGGGCGCGTCGTGGTCGGACTCCCCGGCAACCCCACCTCCGCGCTGGTGACGGCGCGGCTGTTCCTCGCCCCGATCCTCGCGGCCATGGGCGGCCGGTCCGCCGCCGAGGCATGGGCCTGGCGCGCCGCCCCCCTCGCCGCGCCGCTCCCCGCCGGCGGCGAGCGCGAGAGCTTCGAGCGCGCGCGGCAGGATCCGGCGGGCGTCGCCTCAGTCGCCAGCCAGGACTCCAGCGCCCAGAAGGAGCTGGCCCGGGCGGACGTGCTGATCCGCAGGCCTCCCGGCGCGCCCGCGCTTGCGGCCGGTGCGGTGGCCGACGTGCTGGATTTTTGAGCCGATTGATATTCCGCAAGCGTGGTCCGCTGGGAATCACCGAGCCTCATGCGTCCCACTCAGGAGACGCGTCATGGCTTTCGACAATCCGCTCGCCAGCGAAATATGGAGCAGCAAGTACCGTTTCGCCCCTTCCGGCGGGGACGGCGATGACTCGGTCGACGAGACCTGGGCGCGGGTGGCGGACGCCATCGCCGAAGCCGAGGCCCCCGAGCTGCGCGCGGGCCTGCGCGAACAGTTCTTCGAGGCCCTGAGCGACTACCGGTTCCTTCCCGCCGGACGGATCATCGCCGGCGCCGGCACCGCGCGCAACGTGACCCTCTTCAACTGCTTCGTCATGGGCGCCATCCCCGACAACCTGAACGGCATCTTCGGTCAGGTGCAGGAGGCCGCGGTCACCATGCAGCAGGGCGGCGGGGTCGGCATGGACTTCTCGTCGATCCGCCCGTGCGGCGCCCCGGTCAAGGGGGTCGCGGCCGACGCCTCCGGGCCGCTGAGCTTCATGGACGTGTGGGACTCGATGTGCCGAACCATCATGTCGGCCGGCCAGCGGCGGGGCGCGATGATGGGCTGCCTGCGCATCGACCACCCCGACATCGAGGCCTTCATCGACGCCAAGCGCGACCCGACGCGGCTGCGCAACTTCAACCTCTCGGTCCTGGTCACCGACGCCTTCATGGAGGCCCTGGCCGCCGATGCCGACTGGCCGTTGGTGTTCGAAGGCGAGGTCGTGCGGACGGCGCGGGCCGCCGACATCTGGCGGCGGCTGATGCGGGCCACCTACGACGCCGCCGAGCCGGGCGTGATCTTCATCGACCGGGTCAACGCCAGGAACAACCTTAGCTATTGCGAGACCATCCTGGCCAGCAACCCCTGCGGCGAGCAGATGCTACCGGCCTACGGGGCCTGCCTGCTGGGCTCACTGAATCTGGCGCGGCTGGTTCCGCACCCCTTCGAGCCGGGCGCCGAACTGGATGAAGAGGCGCTGGCCGCGCTCACCCGCACCGCCGTGCGGATGCTGGACAACGTCATCGACATCTCGCGCTACCCCCTGGCGGCGCAGGAGGGCGAGGCAAAGGCCAAGCGCCGCATCGGGCTGGGCGTCACCGGACTGGCCGACGCCCTGGTGTTCTGCGGGGCGGCCTACGGCGGCGACCGGGCCGTGGAGCTCACCGGCCGCTGGCTGCAGCTGATCAAGCGCGAGGCCTACCGCGCCTCGGCCGAGCTGGCGGCGGAGAAGGGCCCGTTTCCGCTCTATGACGCCGCCATCCTCGACCGGCCGAATCTTGTCGATCTCGACGACGACACGCGCGAGATGATCGCCCGCCACGGCCTGCGCAACGGCTGCCTGACCTCGATCGCGCCCACCGGCACCACCTCGCTGCTGGCCGGCAACGTCTCGTCGGGGGTCGAGCCGGTATTCGCCTATTCCTACACGCGCAAGGTCCGCCAGCCGGACGGCTCGACCCGGGAGGAGGCGGTGGAGGACTACGCCCTGTCGGTATGGAAGCGGCTGAACGGCGATGCGCCGCCGCCCACCGACATCTTCGTCAGCGCCCAGACCCTGGCCCCGGCCGAGCACATCCGCATGCAGGCGCAGGCCCAGGCCCACGTCGACAGCTCGATTTCCAAGACGGTGAACTGCCCCGAGGCCATCTCCTTTGAGGACTTCGGGGACATCTACCTCGAAGGCTACCGGCTGGGGTGCAAGGGCATGACCACCTACCGGCCTAACGCGGTGACCGGGTCGGTGCTGTCGGTCGCCGTCGCCGAGCCGGAGGTCGCGGACGCCGAGCCGCGCCTGACGCCCAGGCCCAAGGCGCTGGAAGGCAAGACCTACAAGATCGCCTGGCCCGACAGCGCGCACGCGGTCTATGTCACCCTCAACGACGTCGAGGACAGGCGCGGGCGCCGACCGTTCGAGATCTTCGTCAACTCCAAGAACATGGAGCACTACGCCTGGACGCTGGGCCTGACGCGGATGATCTCGGCGGTGTTCCGGCGCGGCGGCGACGTCTCCTTCGTGGCCGAGGAGCTCAAGGCTGTGTTCGACCCGCGCGGCGGGGCCTGGCTGGACGGGCGCTATGTGCCCTCGCTGCTGGCGGCCATCGGCGGGGTGATCGAACGCCACCTGGAGGGCGACCGGGCGCAGGGTGAAACCGCCGCTCAGGACGCCGGCCCCGACGCCGCCCTGTCCGTGCGGCCCTTCGCCGGAGCCGCCTGCCCGCGCTGCGGCGCCCTCACGTTGATCCGCAAGGAAGGGTGCGACTCCTGCACGAGCTGCGGCTACTCCAAGTGCGGGTGAGCGCCGATTGAGCGAGGTCAAGGCCGGCGGCGGGGCTATGGGGCAGCTTCTGAGGCATGCCCACAGCCGCCGCCCGCCGCGCCTACGCCGGCCCCGCCCTCTTCAGTTTCGGTTTCCGCCCCTTTTTCCTCCTGGGAGCGGCGTGGGCCGCGCTCGCCGTGCCGCTGTGGCTGTTGAGTCTGAACTACGGCGGGTCGCTAGCGCTCACCCGCGACTGGCACACGCACGAGATGCTGTTCGGGTTCCTGGCGGCCATCGTCGCCGGGTTTCTGACCACGGCGGTTCCGAACTGGACGGGGCGTATGCCGGTGATCGGTCTGCCGCTGGTGGGGCTGGCGGGGCTGTGGATCGCCGGGCGCGCCGCCATGGCCGCGCCGGGCTTTCCCGTTCAGCTGGCGGCGGTGGTGGATAGCGCCTTTCTGCTGGTCTTGGCTGCGGTGATCTGGCGTGAGGTGCTGACCGGGCGCAACTGGCGCAACTTGCCCGTCTGCGGTCTGGTCAGCGTGTTAGCGCTGGCCAACGTCGCCTTCCACATGACGCGCGGGGTCTGGGATCCGGCGGTCGGCGAGCGCATGGCCATGGCGGTCGCGGCAGTCCTGATCGCCCTGATCGGCGGGCGGATTGTGCCGAGCTTCACGCGCAACTGGATGCGCAAACAGGCGATCGCCGCCGAGCCTGCCGTCTTTGGCCATGTCGACCGCGCGGCCTTGGCCCTGACAGCGGCCGCCGCCTCCACATGGACGGCGCTGCCGGCAACGACCATTTCTGGGGCGCTGCTGGTCGTGGCCGGTGGCGCGAACCTGGCGCGACTGGCGCGCTGGCGCGGCTGGCTGACGGGGCGCGAGCCGCTCGTGTGGATTCTCCACCTGGGCTACGGCTGGCTCGGCGCAGGGCTGCTGCTGATCGGGCTTTCGGTGCTCGACCCGCTGGTCCCGCGCACCGCTGGAGTACATGCCCTAACCGCCGGCGCCATCGGCGTGATGACCCTGGCGGTGATGACACGCGCCACACGCGGCCACACCGGACGGCCGCTCGCCGCCGACGGTGGAACGCTGGCCATCTATATCGCCATCAACACCGCCGCCCTGGTCCGTGTGGCCGCCCCCTTCGCCGGTGAGGCGCAGTCCAGCGCGCTGGCGCTGTCGGCGATGCTGTGGACCGCGGCGTTCGGCGGGTTCGCCCTGGTCTATGGGTCGATGCTGACGAGCCGTCGGCTCGCGGCGGCCAATTGACAGGTATCAAAGCCGCGTAGCTCCACATGCCCTAGGGCTTGGATGTCGCCTGGCCGTCGCCGGGCGGCGCCCGCTCCGAGCCTTCGGACCTAAAGCGCCTCCGCGCCAGGGTCCGCGGGCCGCGCCGGTCAGCCGGCGAAGGGTGTCGAGGGAAACCCCGCCGCCTCCCGTGCTTGGAAAGGAGCCCAGCGTTGGGACGTCTCGTCGACGGCTTCGGCCGTCGCTTCCATTACCTGCGGGTCTCGGTCACCGAGGTCTGCAATTTCCGCTGCACCTATTGCCTTCCGGACGGCTTCAGGAAGTCAGGCCCGCTGTCGTTCATGACCCCGGCCGAGGTCGGACGCCTGACCGCCGCGTTCGCCGACCTCGGCGTGTCCAAGATCCGCCTCACCGGCGGCGAGCCCAGCGTGCGCCGCGACCTGCCCGAGATTATCGGCCGGGTCGCCGCGACCCGCGGCATCGCCAAGGTCGCCATCACCACCAACGGCTGGAACCTGGACCGCCAGGTCGCCACCTGGCGCGAGGCCGGCCTGACCAACCTCAACGTCAGCATCGATTCCCTGGACGCCGAGACCTTCCGCCGCATCACCGGCCACGACCGGCTCAGGCAGGTGGTGACGGGGGTGGACCGGGCGCTGGCGATGGACATGCCGACCGTGAAAGTCAACTGCGTGCTGCTGCGCGACACGGCGGCCGGCGGTTTCGAGGCCTTCGCCGATTTCGTACGCGAACGGCCGGTGGCGGTTCGCTTCATCGAACTGATGCGCACCGGCGACAACGCCGAGTATTTCGCCGACCAGCATGTGCCGGGATCGACGCTCGTCCAGTGGCTGGAAAGCCGCGGCTGGAAGCCGCGCGCGCGCGACTTCGACGACGGCCCGGCGGTCGAATACGTCCACCCCGACCACGCCGGGCGGATCGGGCTGATCGCCCCCTATGCCCCGGGGTTTTGTGACAGCTGCAACCGCCTGCGGGTGACGGCGCGCGGGCAGCTGCGGCTTTGCCTGTTCGGCGAATTGGGCGTGAACCTGCGCGATCTGCTCGAAAGGGACGATCCCGAGGCGCTGCGCGGCCGAATCGTCAGGGCCCTGGCTGGCAAGCCCGCCGGCCACCGGCTGCACGAGAACAACTCGGGCGACACCCGCCACCTGGCCCAGCTCGGCGGTTGACGAAGGTCAAGACGGCAGCCGAATTCGAATAAACGCTAAGTATAACTACTTAGCCTGCGCGGTTCAGTCGCGCACTTTTCGGCTCAATTCCAATACTCCGCCGGCAATATTTGACGTTGATCAATTCGCACCGACGGGCGGCGCGGCAATACGGGGGCGCAGGTGAGGACATCGGGGCCTCGCCGACCCACCGGGGGCCACCCTGTGACCGCAGCATCCTCACAGCTTCAACCGGGCGCCCGCACGGCGCTCTGGATGAGCACCATCGCCTTCACGGGCTGCTTTGCGGTGTGGACGATCTTCTCGATCATCGGGGTTCAGATCAAACATGAACTCGGCCTGACCGAGGCGCAGTTCGGGTTGCTGGTCGGCACGCCGATCCTGACGGGATCGCTGATCCGCGTGGCGCTGGGCGTCTGGACCGAGCAGTACGGCGGCCGCCTGGTGAACCTCGCGGTGATGCTGGCGGCGGCGGCGGCGACCTTCCTGCTGTCGCATGCGCAGACGTACCCGCAGTTCCTGCTGGCCGCGCTCGGCGTCGGCGCGGCGGGCGGCTGCTTCGCGGTCGGCGTCACCTACGTCTCGAAGTTCTTCCCCAAGGAGAAGCAGGGCACGGCGCTGGGCATCTTCGGCGCCGGCAACGTCGGCGCGGCGGTCACCAAGTTCGCCGCGCCCTTCGTCATGCTGGCGTTCGGCTGGGAGATGGTGGCGCAGAGCTGGGCCGTGGCGCTGGCGCTGCTGGCCGTGGTCTCCTTCCTGGTCACCCGGGACGACCCCGACCTCGTGCGCCGCCGCGTGACCGGCGCAAAGCCCAAGGCGGCGGCCGCCCAGCTGACCCCGCTGCTCAAGCTGCAGGTCTGGCGCTTCGCGCTCTACTACTTCTTCGTCTTCGGCGCCTTCGTGGCGCTGGCGCTGTGGCTGCCCCACTACCTCGTCGGCGTCTATCATCTCGACATCAGGACGGCCGGCATGCTGGCCGCCGCCTATTCGATCCCCGGCTCGCTGTTCAGAGTCTTCGGCGGCTGGCTGTCGGACCGCATCGGCGCGCGCAAGGTGATGTACCTCACCTTCAACGTCAGCGTGGTCTGCGCCTTCCTGCTTTCCTATCCGGCGACCAGCTACGTCGTCGACGGCATCCGCGGGCCCATCGAGTTCCGCCTCGCCATCGGCCTGATCCCCTTCGTCGCCATCCTGTTCTGCCTGGGCTTTGCGATGAGCCTCGGCAAGGCGGCGGTCTACAAGCACATCCCGGTCTACTACCCCGACCATGTCGGCGCGGTGGGCGGCCTGGTCGGGATGGTCGGCGGCCTTGGCGGCTTTGTCCTGCCGATTGCGTTCGGGCTCCTCAACGACCTCACCGGCGTGTGGACCAGCTGCTTCATGCTGCTTTTCCTGCTGGTCGGCGCAGCGCTCACCTGGATGCACTTCGCCATCCGCCGGATGGAGCGACAGGCCAGCCCGCAACTGCGCGACCTGCCCGAACTGCCGGAGATGGCCGGCATGAACCCCGACCCGATGCCTGCGCAGTCCCCCGGCGCGGCCAGCCCCTTGCACGCTGCCGAATAGAAGGAGGGAAGACCATGTCGTCCAAGAGACCCGCCCGCCACATCCTCACCGAGTGGCGCCCGGAAGATCCCGGTTTCTGGCGCATGACGGGCAAGTCGATCGCGTCCAGGAACCTGTGGATCAGCGTCCCCAACCTGCTGCTGGCCTTCTCGGTGTGGATGGTCTGGTCGATGGTGGTGGCCAAGCTGAAGCTGATCGGCTTCGCCTTCACCACGGAGCAGCTGTTCTGGCTGACGGCCCTGCCGGCGCTGTCGGGGGCGACCCTGCGGATATTCTACAGCTTCCTGGTGCCGATCCTCGGCGGCCGGCTGTGGACCACCCTGTCGACGCTGTCGCTGCTGATCCCGGCCATCGGCATCGGGGTGGCGGTGCAGAACCCGCAGACGCCCTACTGGGTGTTCGCGGCCCTGGCGCTCGGCTGCGGCCTGGGCGGGGGCAACTTCGCCTCCTCGATGTCGAACATCTCCTTCTTCTATCCCAAGGCCGAGAAGGGCAATGCGCTGGCCTTCAACGCGGGCCTCGGCAACCTGGGCGTCAGCGTCATGCAGTTCCTGGTGCCGATCGTCGTGACCCTCGGCGCCTTCGCGCCGGTGGTCGGCGCGCCGCAGATCGCCGCAGACGGCGGCGTCGAGAGCCAGGTGTGGCTGCAGAACGCCGGCTTCGTCTGGGTTCCCTTCATCCTCGCCGCAGCCGTGGCCGCCTGGGTGGGGATGAACGACATCGCCTCGGCCCGCGCCTCGTTCTCGAGCCAGGCGGTGGTGTTCAAGCGGCTGCACACGTGGGTGATGTGCTACCTCTACATCGGCACCTTCGGCTCGTTCATCGGCTTCTCGGCGGCCTTCCCGCTGCTGATGAAGACCCTGTTCCCCGAGGTCCACGCCATGCAGCTGGTCTTCATCGGGCCCCTGGCCGGCGCCTGTTCGCGGGCGCTCACGGGCTGGGTGTCGGACAAGTGGGGCGGGCAGCACGTCACCCACTATGTCTTCATGGCGCTTGCGGCCGGTGTGCTCGCCGTCCTCCACGCCGTCGGCGCAACCGGCGCGGCGCCGTCCTTCGGGCTCTTCTTCGGCGCCTTCCTGTGGCTGTTCTTCTGGACCGGCGTGGGCAACGCCTCCACCTTCCAGATGATCCCCGCGATCATGCGCAGCGACATGCCCCGGCTGATGCCGACGGCCGACCCCGCCACGCGCCTGAAGTCGGCCGAGATGGAGTCGGCGGCCATCGTCGGCTTCTCGTCGGCCATCGGCGCCTACGGCGGCTTCTTCATCCCCATGGCGTTCGGCGACTCGCTCAAGGCCACCGGCGGTCCCGAGATCGCGCTCATTGTCTTCCTCGGCTTCTACCTCAGCTGCGTCGGGGTGAACTGGCTCTTCTACAGCCGCCGCAACTCGATGCTCCACGCTTCCCAGAAACCCGCCACCATCGGATCCGCGTCATGAGTCATACCCTGGACCGCCTGGCGTTCTTCACCCGCAAGACCGAGCCGTTCTCGAACGGTCACGGCGTAATGAACGACGACGACCGCAGCTGGGAGGAGGCCTACCGCTCCCGCTGGCGCCACGACAAGATCGTGCGCTCCACCCACGGGGTGAACTGCACCGGCTCGTGCTCGTGGAAGATCTACGTCAAGGGCGGGATCGTCACCTGGGAGACCCAGCAGACCGACTATCCGCGCACCCGGCCGGAGCTGCCCAACCACGAGCCCCGCGGCTGTGCGCGGGGGGCCAGCTACAGCTGGTATCTCTACTCGGCCAACCGGGTGAAGTACCCGCTGGTGCGCTCGCGGCTGCTGAAGCTGTGGCGGGCGGCGCGCGCCACTATGTCGCCGGTCGCCGCCTGGGCCTCGATCCAGGACGACCCGGCCAAGCGCGCCGACTACGTCCGGATGCGGGGTTCCGGCGGCTTCGTGCGCGCCACATGGGACGAAGTCACCGAGATCGTCGCCGCCGCCAACGCCCACACCGTCAAGCGCTGGGGCCCCGACCGTGTGTTCGGCTTCTCGCCGATCCCGGCCATGTCGATGGTCTCCTACGCCGCCGGCGCGCGCTACCTGCAGCTTCTCGGCGGCGTCTGTGGCTCGTTCTACGACTGGTACTGCGACCTGCCGCCGGCCTCCCCCCAGACCTGGGGCGAGCAGACCGACGTGGCCGAGAGCGCCGACTGGTACAACTCAGGCTTCCTGCTGCTGTGGGGCTCCAACGTGCCCCAGACCCGCACGCCGGACGCCCACTTCTACACCGAGGCCCGCTACCGCGGCGCCAAGTCGGTGGTGATCTGCCCCGACTACTCGGAGGCCTCCAAGTTCTCCGACCTGTGGCTGGCGGTGAAGCAGGGCACCGACGCGGCGCTGGCGATGGCCTTCGGCCACGTCATCCTCAAGGAATTCCACGTCGACCGCGAGGTCCCCTACTTCCGCGACTACATCCGCAAGTACTCGGACCTGCCGATGCTGGTCCGCCTCGTGCCCCAGGAGGGCGCGCTGGTCGCCGAACGCCTGCTGCGCGCGGCCGACTTTGCCGATGTGCTCGGCGAAGACAACAACCCGGACTGGAAGATCGTCGGCCTCGACGAGGCCACCGGCGAGATCGTCGTCCCCAACGGCTCCATCGGCTTCCGCTGGGGCGAGGACGGCAAGTGGAACCTGGAGGAGCGTGACGGCAAGGGCCGCAAGACCCGGCTGCGCGTCGGCCTCAAGGGAGTCCACGACGAGGTGGTGGGCGTGCGTTTCCCCTACTTCGCCAACACCGCCTCGAACGGCTTCGCCTCGACCGACCACCCGGGCGTCCTGACCCGCAACGTGCCGGTCAAGCGGCTGCAGCTGAAGGACGGCGAAGCGCTGGTGGCCAGCGTCTACGACCTCTTCCTCGCCAACTACGGAGTCGACCAGGGCTTCGGCGGCGACCACATGCCGGTCGACTACGACGACCCGCAGCCCTACTCGCCGGCTTGGGCCGAGGCGGTGACCACGGTTCGGCGCGACCAGATCGTCGCCGTGGCCCGCGGCTTCGCCACCAACGCCGAGAAGACGGGCGGCAGGTCGATGGTGATCATCGGGGCGGCGATGAACCACTGGTACCACATGGACATGAATTACCGCGGCGTCATCAACATGCTGGTGATGTGCGGTTGCGTGGGCCAGTCGGGCGGCGGCTGGTCGCACTACGTCGGCCAGGAGAAGCTGCGGCCGCAGACCGGCTGGGCCCCGCTGGCCTTCGCGTTGGACTGGATTCGGCCGCCCAGGCTGCAGAACTCAACGTCCTTCTTCTACGCCCACACCGACCAGTGGCGGTACGAGACGGTGGACGCTTCGGAAATCGTCTCGCCGACGGCGCCGGAAGGCCCGTGGAAGGCGGCGATGATCGACTTCAACGCCAGGGCCGAGCGGATGGGCTGGCTGCCGTCGGCGCCGGCGCTTAAGACCAATCCGCTGGAGGTGGCAAAGGCCGCCGCCCGCGAGGGGGTCGACGCCAAGCTCTACACCGTGCGCGAGCTCAACGCGCGCAAGCTCGAAATGAGCTGCCATGACCCGGACGACCCGGCCAACTGGCCGCGCAACATGTTCGTCTGGCGCTCCAACCTGCTGGGCTCCTCGGGCAAGGGCCACGAGTACTTCCTCAAGCACCTGCTGGGCGCCGCCCACGGCGTGCAGGGCAAGGATCTCGGCCAGTCGGGCATGGTCAAGCCGGTCGACGTCGTCTGGCGCGACGAGGCGCCGGAGGGCAAGCTCGACCTGCTGGTCACCCTCGACTTCAGGATGTCGACCACCGCGGTCTACTCCGACATCGTGCTGCCGACGGCCACCTGGTACGAGAAGAACGACCTCAACACCTCGGACATGCACCCCTTCATCCACCCGCTGAGCGCAGCCGTGGACCCGGCGTGGGAGTCGAAGTCGGACTGGGAAATCTTCAAGGCCATCGCCCGGAAGTTCTCCGATGTGGCGCCCGAGGTGCTGGGCGTGGAGCAGGACGTCGTCCTCACCCCCATCCAGCACGACAGCGCCGGCGAGATGGCCCAGCCCTTCGACGTGCAGGACTGGTACCTGGGCGAATGCGACGCGATCCCGGGCAAGACCATGCCCCAGATCACCGTCGTCGAGCGCGACTACCCCAACCTCTACAAGCGCTTCACCGCCCTCGGCCCGCTGATGGAAACGGTCGGCAACGGCGGCAAGGGGCTGGGCTGGAACACCGAGCACGAGGTCGGCCTGCTGGGCGACCTCAACGGCCGGGTTCTGGATACCGGCGCCACCGAGGGGATGCCGCGCATCGACAGCGACATCGACGCTTGCGAGACGATCCTGATGCTGGCGCCGGAGACCAACGGCGAAGTGGCGGTGAAGGCCTGGGCGGCGCTCGAGAAGCAGACCGGCCGCGAACACACCCACCTGGCCATCCCCAAGGAGGACGAGAAGATCCGCTTCCGCGACCTGCTCGCCCAGCCGCGCAAGATCATCTCTTCGCCGATCTGGTCGGGGCTGGAGAGCGAGAAGGTCTGCTACACCGCCGGCTACACCAACGTGCACGAGCTGATCCCCTGGCGGACCCTGACCGGGCGCCAGCAGCTCTATCAGGACCATCTGTGGATGCGGGCGTTCGGCGAGGCGCTGTGCGTCTACCGGCCGCCGATCGACCTGAAGACCACGCACGTGAAGGGCCTCAAGCCCAACGGCGAGGCCGAGATCGTCCTCAACTTCATCACGCCGCACCAGAAGTGGGGCATCCACTCGACCTACTCGGACAACCTCCTGATGCTGACGCTGAACCGCGGCGGCCCGGTGGTCTGGATCTCCGAAACGGACGCGAAGAAGGTCGGGATCGAGGACAACGACTGGATCGAGGTCTTCAACGTCAACGGCGCGCTCACCGCGCGGGCCGTGGTCTCCCAGCGCATCCGTGAGGGCACGACCTTCATGTACCACGCGCAGGAGAAGATCGTGAACACGCCGGGGTCCGAGATCACCGGCCTGCGCGGGGGTATCCACAACTCCTGCACCCGCACCGTGCTCAAGCCGACGCACATGATCGGCGGCTACGCCCAGCTGGCTTACGGCTTCAACTACTACGGGACCGTCGGCTCCAACCGCGACGAGTTCGTGATCGTCCGCAAGATGAAGAAGGTCGACTGGCTGGATCAGCCCGCCGCCAAGGAGTTAGTCTGATGAAGGTGCGCGCCCAGATCGGGATGGTGCTGAACCTCGACAAGTGTATCGGGTGCCATACCTGCTCGGTGACCTGCAAGAACGTGTGGACCAACCGCAAGGGCGTCGAATACGCCTGGTTCAACAACGTCGAGACCAAGCCCGGCATCGGCTTTCCCAAGGACTGGGAGAACCAGAAGCGGTGGAACGGCGGCTGGGTCCGCAAGGCCAACGGCAAGATCGAGCCGATGATGGGGGCCAAGTGGCGCATCCTGGCCAAGATCTTCGCCAACCCCGACCTGCCCGAGATCGACGACTACTACGAGCCGTTCGACTTCGACTACGGCCACCTGCAGACCGCGCCGGAGATGAAGGCCTTTCCGACCGCCCGGCCGCGCTCCCAGATCACCGGCCAGCGGATGGAGAAGATCGAGTGGGGCCCGAACTGGGAAGAAATTCTTGGCGGCGAATATTCCAAGCGTTCGGCCGACTACAACTTCGAAGGCGTCGAGAAGGAAATCTACGGCGCCTTCGAAAATACCTTCATGATGTATCTGCCGAGGCTCTGTGAGCATTGCCTCAACCCGACCTGCGTGGCCGCCTGCCCATCCGGCGCGATCTACAAGCGCGAAGAGGACGGCATCGTCCTCATCGACCAGGACAAGTGCCGCGGCTGGCGCATGTGCGTCTCGGCCTGCCCCTACAAGAAGATCTACTACAACTGGGAGTCCGGTAAGTCGGAGAAGTGCACCTTCTGCTTCCCGCGCATCGAGGTGGGCCAGCCGACGGTCTG